>NZ_JBHXAU010000003.1:0-209937 GCF_042727395.1 Nocardia sp. NPDC060255
TTCACCGCACGCTCACGCTGCTCGATCGGATAACGCTTGGGCATAGCCCACATCCTCCACAAAGAAGGAAGCGGCCAGAAAGTCGGGGCGGTTCAACTGGTGTCGGAATAACGCGACTGCGCCAGTTCCCGCACCGTTGGTGACCCGACACCAACGGTTCGACTGGGCGCCAACGGATCTCAGCTGAAGTAGTAGAGCTCGAAGCCGACGGCATGCTCGGCCGGGAAGCCCTCGATCGGGCCGGTCGCCCTCTCCACGATGGCACGAACCTGCTCTTCCACCGGTTCCGAGCTGATCACCTCCAGGTAGCGCCGATGCTCGGCCAACGACGCCCGGGCCTGCTCGATGTTCGCGGAGACGTCGACGGCGTGAGTTACCCTGGGGCCCATCACCGCTGCCCACTTCGGCGACCACGGCTTCTCGGTGAGCTCGGGGAAGATCCACTCGTTGCCCGCGTCGGAAATAGCGTCCAGCGCCGCACGGCCGACGGCGCGGTGATCGGCGCTGTTGGCATAGCCGGGGGCCCAGGTATCGCCGAAGTTGAAGAGCACCACCAGTTCTGGTTGATGCCGGCGGATCGCGGCAGCCAGGTCGCGGCGCAGCGGCAAGGACTCCTCGACCCGCCCGTCGGGATAGCCGAGGAACTCCACCTGGTGCACACCAACAGCTTTAGCGGAGGCAATCTCCTCGCCCTCACGCACCGGACCCGATTCCGCGGGCGGCAATCCGGCGATTCCCGCCTCACCGCTGGTGACCAGGACGTAACGAATGTCCTTGCCCTGCCCCGTCCAACGGGCGACGGCCGCGGCAGCGCCGTACTCGATGTCATCGGGATGCGCGACAATCACCAATCCGCGCTGCCACTCCTCCGAAAGCCGCTCTACCAACTGCCTGCCTCTCTGTCGCTATTTCGCGTGTTCAGGCAAGACTAAGGGGCCGTGCGCTTTCCCCTCATCGGGGAGCGCACGGCCCCTGGTCGGACGGTTCGCGACTTCGCTCGCGCCTCCCGGTGGCATCCCGGCCACACCTGGATCCGTCCGACTACCGCCCGCACGGCTCCGCAGCGCTACCCGGCGCGCGGAAGCTCCGCTGGCGGGAGCTACAGCTTGCTGACCGTGGAATCCGAGCCCGACACCGCCTTGTACAGCAGGTACAGCCCGAACACGATGGCGCTGATCACCAGGATCGGGAACAGGCCCTTGATCAGCGCACCGATGATGGCCAGCGCGATCCAGACAACCGCGACGACGCCGATAATCTTCCACAACATGTGCCAGCCTCCGAGAGTCTCTGCGAACCGCTCTCCCACGATCCGACAGGTTCCACTCTGACAGCTGAGCGACGATAAATCACCAGGTCAGCAGCGATATCCGGGTGAAGATCAGGGTGAACCCTGACTACCTACCCGTCGTGAGTAGTACCCGGCGACTCGGTCGCCGCACCCTCGGCGGCCAGTTCGGCGCCGACCTTGATCGCGGTCCGAATGAACGCGGCCACCAGCGGACGAGTGTCGCCCGCCCGGCAGGCGACGGCCAGCACCGCGGGCGGAACATCGGCCAATGGCCGGGTGATCACGCCGGACCAGGGGAAGAAGCGAGAGACGGAGGCGACCGAGACCGCGACCGCCTGCCCGCTGCCCACCGCGGCCAGCAGGTCTTCCAACGTGGCCACCTCGGCGCCGATGAGCGCCGGGCCGTCGCGATAGTCGGCCAGCGTCATGAAGTCGCGCGCGAACACATCGCGGTTGTCGGTCCACCACGCGAACGGCTGGACGGCCAGTTTCTCGGGCGCGACCGCGGCGTCGGCGGCGAACGGGTGATCGGCGGGAAGCAGCGCGATCCGCTCCTCCGCCAGCAGCGGCGTCACGTCGAGACCGTCCGGCGCAGGCAGCCAGATCAATCCGACATCCGCCGCACCGGCCAGCAGGCCCGCGCTCGAATCGTCGAATTCGACCTTGCCGACGGTCACCGCGACGTGCGGGAACTCGGCCGCGAAGGCACGCAACACCCGGGGCGCGATGTCCAGGCCGGTGACGCCGCGGATGCCGACGATCAACTCGGTGCGCTGCCCGGACTCCGTGTCGCGGGTGTCGGCGATCGCCGAACCAACGGTGTCCAGGATGTCGGGCACCCTGGCCAGCAGCGTCCGGCCCGCGTCGGTGAGCGTGACCTGACGGCTGTTGCGCTGGAAAAGGGTGGCGCCGATACGTGTTTCGAGCTGCTTGATCTGATTGCTCAACGCCTGCTGGGTCAGGTGCAGCCGCGCCGCCGCCCGGGTGAAATTCAGCTCGGTGGCCAGTGCGTGGAAAGCACGCAGGTGCCGCAGTTCCACATCCACAACTCCGGATTGTAGATCCGACAGCCGATCGGTGTTTCCCTTCTCGGCTCGGCGGATCGAGCATGGTTCACAGCGGGTCATCGAATCGAGGAGCTTCACTTGCCGGAACAGCGTCACGAACTCGGGCCGCATCAACCGATCGCCGAATGGGCGTTCGGGTGCCTGATGATCTGGCATCAACGCGCCGAAACCACCGGCGGGGTGCTGTCGCTGGCCGAGGTCGTGCTGCCGCAGGGTGACGAGCCGCCGGTTCATCTGCATTCGCGGGAGGACGAACTGTGCTTCGTCCTCGACGGCGAGTTGACCGTGCATCGCGGGCTGGCGCGTATCCACGCCGGACCCGGTACCTCGGTGTGGCTGCCGCGCGGTATTCCGCACGGGTTCGCGGTGCACACCGCCACGGCCCGCGTGCTGCACCACTACACCCCGGCGGGTGTGGAGCGAGCACATCGGACGTTCGGCACCACGGCCACCGAACTCGTGCTGCCGCCCGCCGGCACCCCGCGACCCTCGGACGCGGAGGTCGAGGCCGAATTCGCGCACTACGGGGTCACGCTCGTCGGCCCCGCGCCATCGAACCATCGGGAGGAGCGAAAATGACCGTGCCGCAAGGCATTGTCTACTCGACCCGGGCACCCGGCCCCGGGTACGCGCAGGTGCGCATTCTCGGGCCGGTGTCGGTCACCGACGGGGCGGGGACGATCGGGGTCGACCGTCCGCTGGAGCGGGCGGTGCTGGTCCGGCTGGCCCTCGCGGGCGGGGTGCCTGTCCCCGATCGGCGACTTGCCGCCGACCTGTGGGGTGACGGTGAATTGTCGCGTCCCGTCGAACGATTGCGCGTTGTCGTGTCGCGGTTGCGGACGGCACTGGGCGCGCACGGCGGGACAATCCTGCGCACTCCGGCGGGCTACCGGACGACGATGGTCGTCGGCGACCTGCTCGCCGCCGAATCCATCGCGGATCGACTGCAGGCCGCGCAGCGCGCCGGTCGATACGCCGAGGTCGGCTCGGCCGCCGACCAGGCGCGGCGGCTCTGGCGCGGCCCCGCGCTGGCCGACCTGCTGTGGGCGCCGTACGCGGCAGTGGAGGCCGCGCGGCTGGACGCGTGGCGGCTGGAACTGACCGTCACCGGATTGGCGGCCGCGCTGCGACTCGGCTCCGGCGTCGAATGCCTCAGGGAGATGAGCATTTTGGCGGGCGAACACCCATTGCACGAGCCGCTCGCCCGACTGCACGCGCTGGCCCTCTACCGGGCGGGCAGGCAAGTCGATGCCCTCGATCGGCTGCGCGTTCTGCGGCTTACCCTCGCCGCACAATTCGGCGCCGCCCTCGCCCCGGAAACCGTCGACCTCGAGGTCCGCATCCTCCGCCACGACCCCACCCTGCACCCCGCTCGCCCCACCGTAAAACCAAGCGGCCCAGCATATTCAACCGTTCAACGCATCACCCGATACCGCGACGTAGCAACACTCGCGCATCGCTTCCGCCGCCCGGAGCCGGGATTCTGATCGACGCCGAACAGCGACCGCGCCATCGAGGTCGTTGCCGCCCTGGATGATTGGCCGACTTGTGCCGCGGGTGGCAGATTTCTGGGTGAGGATCAGGTTGGCCCGATCCTCACCCAGTGATATCAGCCGAGGAACTGAGTTACTTGCCGCGCGGGGTGCGGCGGTCGTTGTCTACGCCCTCGGTCTCGATCCGCTCCTTGCGGACCGTGTCGGACACGGTCTGCTCGTCTTGGACCTCGTCGACGGCGAGGCGGACGCGCTCGACCGGCACCGTTTCCTTCTGCACAGTGACGCGCTCCTCATGCAGCGTGACCTCGGCTTCCTGCTCACCGATGTCGGCGCGACCTACCCGCGAGCGGTCGGTGATCGGCTCGCGCTCGATCCGGACCTCCTCGTGGGTGGTCGGCACGGTGACGGTCTGCTCCTCGGTCACCACATACTTGTGCAGGCGGGCATGGCCGACTTCCTCGTTCTGCTTGTTGACCGCCAGGCGCTCCTCGGAGCGCACCATGCCCTGGTCGTCGGGGCGGCGACCACCGCGCATCTGCTGCTTGCCGCCCATTTCCATGCCGGCCCGGTTCGGGTCGATGTGGTAGTGGTCGAACAGTTCACGCTCGGCTTCGGGGCTGATCAGACCGTCGTGCTCGAGGTGCGGCGCGGTCTTCACCTCCTCCTTCTCGACGCGCACCTGCAGGGCCTCCGGGTCGTGCCGCAGCTGTGCGCCGGCCAACGGGACCAGCGAGTCACCGCTGAACATGCCGGTGGTCACCGACACCCAGGTCGGTGCGCCGGAGGTGTTGTCGACGTAGATCCGCTTGACCTTGCCGATCTTGTCGCCGTCCGGGGCGTACACCGCGCTTCCGATGAGTTCTTCCAGCATTCCGGTCATGATTCGATTCCTCCGCGTTGCGTTCGATGAGAGTGCTTCAGGCACTTGCCTTGTGCTCGGACTGGTCGAGATCCTCGGCGATTCGCTGCGATTGCCGCGAGCGGCGGACCGGATCATCGACGTTGCCCCAGGCCAGGTATCTGCTGATATCCAGCCGTTGCGTGTCCTGGTCGATCGCGGATTTTCGGTAGGCAATATCAAGCATCTGACTGCTCCTGCCCTTGTAGTGAATGTTCCCGATCCCAGAGATGGAATCCGGCCGATCAGCTACATGCAGGCAACTACCCGGCGTGCTCGGCACCAAACGCCCGGTCGGCGAAATCGGCCTCGGACCGGGCGATGTGTCACGGGCGAACAGTACGGCCCGGGCAAAGTTGGTGTTCCGGTCGGACCCGTCGCCTATTACGCTTCGCGAAAGGCTTGGGTTTTGCGCTCTCCCGGCCGCGCCGTCGGTCAGTGTACGGTTGTACTCTGATCTTGCGCGCAGCTTTCCGGATAGCCGCAGTCAGGAAGGGATGGTCGGCTTATGTACACACCATGTTCGGCACACACTCATTCACTGAATCCCACGTGACGGTCGGTGCCTGATGGAAAACGAACTCGCACAGGAACTCGCCGCGGCGGCCCGTCGCCACGGCGGAGCGATCGCCGGAATCGTCGGCGGCGCCGCCCGTAAAGCCTCCTGGGAGGTGCTCGACCTGATGGCCGAGGGCCGCGAACTGGTGAATGCCGCACTGCGCGCCCGGGCGGAAGAACTACGCCGCAAGGACACGCTGCGTTGAACCGGTAGGGCGCCACGGTTCACGGACGCCGCGCTTGTCGATTGTTCGACTGATACAGCGGTGTCCGTCGAACAACGACGATGAAGCGATGAACGAGGCCTCGCCGACGCCCGAGTACTCGGTGCCGTGGTGTCCGCATCCGTGCACCCCACTGCACAACACCGCTCCGACGAGCCAGCGCCCGGACCCGCCCTCCGCGACACCGGAAAAGTCCGCGCCCCTGTACCTGACGAAACAGTATCCAGGTCCGCCATACGCAGCACCGCAACGCGCGACTGAGCCACACACCGAAACCATCACTGCCGCAGCATTTCTTGTGCTGCGGGCAGCCTTCCTCGCGCTCCCAGTTCTCATCCTGCTGCTGGCACGTCGGCTGAGGCGCCGAAGGTAATCACACGCAACATGATTCGACCACGGAGACCCTGAGCAGAAGGCCGCCGAACCGGCGGAAGTGGTTGCAGTAGTGCGGTATTCAGCGCCCGCAGTCCGGGCCTGCCTGACCGGCGACCTCGGCGAGCGACCCGCCCCTCAGTGCTGGCCCGGCTGCCCGAGCGGCACCTGCTGGTCGGCGACCTCGGTGAGGGCCTGGGCCCAGCCGTCCAGGCGGTCGGCGGCGTGGCGGAGGTCGGCGACGATCGCGTCGAAATTGTGGCGTAGCACGGCGCTTTCGGGGACGGCGAGGATGCGGCCTGCGGCCGCGACGACCTGTTCGTATTCCTCGACGCCGGTATCGAGGCGCCCGAGGGCGAACTGGAGGTTGTCGGTAAGGCCCACTGCCGCAGGGGATTTGGTGCGGCCCATGGCGCCGAGGGCCTGTTCCATGGCGGTGATGTCGGCGGCGAGGGCGTGCAGGGCAGCGGAGCCGGAGTCTGCGGTTTCGAGCATGTCGGTGAGCTCGTCGTCGGGCAGGCGGTTGCCGCGGGCGATCTGGGCGCCGAGGCCGTGCAGGGCTCGTTCGGCGCGGACCAGTCGAGCGATGGGTCCGCGGGCACGAGACCACAGGGGCGGCTGCTTGCGCGGGATGAAGGTGGCCTGCGGCAGCGGGGTGTTGCGCAGCCGCAGGTAGCGGCGGGCGCTGAGCGCGGTGCCGGTGACCAGTGCGACCGCGCCGCCGCCGATCACTACGACAATCCAAGCGGGGGCAGTCAAGACGACGAGTCCGACCGCTCCCGCGGTGGTGATGCCGGAGGCGGTGCCGAGCTGAAAGCTGCGGCGGCGGGCTCGGCGCCGACGGCGCAGTTCCCGCTCTCGCGGATCGGCCCAGCGGCGCACGGTGACCAGTGCGTGCTCGCCGACCTCGCGCAAACTGTCGGGCAGGCTTCCCGGTTGTGGAGCGAGCGCGGCTTGCGCCCGGACGATCGCCGCATCGCGCCTGCGGCCCGGAAGCGCCTTATCCCGAGTCATGCCATCTCTCCCACTGGTAGCGCGGATCGGACCAGCACGGTCCCGACGCGGCCGACGGCCGGCCCGCCGGGTACCCGTGCAGTGCTTGCCAGTGAACCACCTACCACCGACAAAGTCCTCGCCGAGCGGCCAACCGTTACTGCTGTGCGGCCTGGCCCTTGTTCATCTGCGGCTGCGCCGGATTGGCCTGGGCCGGTGCGGGATTGACGGCGGGCTGGGCCGCGCCACCCGCGGGCAGCTGATCGCCGCGCATCGACGCGCGGATCTGCTCGAGCTTGCTGTGCCCGGCCATCTGGATGCTGGCCTGCTGCACCTCCAGCATGCGGCCCTGCACGGTGTTCTGCGCGAGCTCGGCGGAACCGAGCGCGTTGGCGTAGCGGCGCTCGATCTTCTCACGCACCGCGTCCAGGCTCGGCGTGCTGCCCGGCGCCGACAGCGTCGAATCCATCTGCTGCAGCGATGCGGAGACCTGCTCCTGCATCTTGGCCTGCTCCAGCTGGCTGAGCAGCTTGGTGCGCTCGGCGACCTTCTGCTGCAACAGCATCGCGTTCTGCTCGACCGCCTTCTTGGCCTGGGTGGCCGCCTGCAGCGACTGGTCGTGCAGCACCTTGAGGTCCTCGACCGACTGCTCTGCGGTGACCAGCTGTGCGGCGAACGCCTCGGCGGCGTTGGTGTACTGGATTGCCTTCTCGGTATCGCCGGCGTTCGCCGCCTGGTCGGCCAGCGTGACCGCCTGGCGCGCGTTGGCATTGAGCTTCTCGACCTCGTCGAGCTGCCGGTTCAGCTTCATCTCCAGCTGACGCTGGTTGCCGATGACCGATGCGGCCTGCTGTGAAAGGGCCTGATGCTGGCGCTGAGCTTCCTCGATAGCCTGCTGAATCTGGACCTTCGGATCCGCGTGCTCCTCGATCTTCGAATCGAAGAGGGCCATCAGGTATTTCCAGGCCTTGACGAACGGATTAGCCATCGATTGATCCCGCCTCCATCTGACGTGCCGCGCCCTCGACGCGGCTCCAGTGCGCGACCGTCACGCACTCGATATGTGCCTATCCTCCACCATGCGGCCGTTGGGCCGGGTATACCCGGCCCAACCGACGCCTAGTGAGAATCTATCCGCTTCGGGCGCCGGTCCGCAGCGTTGCCGCGGCAGCCACCTTTTGCTGGGTGTCACATGCCCTTCACCAGGACCAGCATGTCGGCCTTGGGTGCGGGAATGACGATTCGGGTGTCCATGGCCAGCGGCAGCGGACGTCCGCCCGAGCCGGCCACCGACAGACTGGCACTCGCGGGTGCGAGCGCGGGCTCGGCGGCGGGTGCGTCCGCGGCGGGCGCGGCCTCGGCGGACTGCTCCGCCTCGACCGGCAGCGGTGCGGCCGCGGCATCGGCCGGGGTACGCGTGGGCAGGCCGTCGGCACCGGCCATGATCGTGCTCACATCCCAGAGCACCCGGGACAGCGGCACATCGAGGGCCGCGCAAATGGCGGCCAGTAACTCACTGGAGGCTTCTTTGCGGCCCCGCTCGACCTCGGAGAGATAGCCCAGGCTCACGCGCGCCGAGGTGGACACCTCGCGCAGGGTCCGGCTCTGGGCGAGACGAGCACGCCGCAGACTGTCCCCGATGGCCTCTCGCAGCAGCGTCATCTCGTTCTCCTTCGCTCCCTGTCAGGGGACCTGCATGACACTCACGAGTGCCACGCACGCCGTTCTTTCTGGCACAACGTCGGACAAGGGCCGGTTGGTTCCCGCCCGGCGGAAATCACTCGCCTTGCCCGCCCTGCCCGGCCGGACTCGGGTCCGGCCGTCGTACACATCGCAGTAACTCGCGCACGGCGATGTGCGTCGCACTGATCCTGATCGTCCACCGGTCCCCGAGGAGTTTCAACCGCATCACCTCGGTGTGCCCCGGACCGGCCAGACCGAGGAAGACGGTGCCCACCGCATGCCCATCCTGCGAATCGGGCCCGGCGACACCGGTCAGCGCTACTCCCCAGTCTGCCCCGCAATTCGTTCGAGCGCCGACCGCAAGCTGTTCGGCGGTGCTGGCGGCGACCGGACCTTCCGTCTTCAATACTTCATCGCTGACGCCGCCGAGGCTGTGTTTGAGGTCTGTGGCGTACACCACGAGGCCGCCGCGCAGCACCGCGCTGGCGCCGGGCACACCGGCGATGGTCGCGGATAACAGCCCGGCGGTGAGGGATTCGGCGGTGGCGACGGTCTGGCCCGCCGCGGTCAGCGCGTGCACCAGGTCGGCGGCGGGCACGCCCGCGAGTAACGGGTCGGTCGACACCGCGGCGGTCGCCGTCATGCGCCGCGCGTTCGGCCCGGCCCGCCCGCGAACCACACCCGCAGCGCCTGGCCGACATAGTCGAGGCCGGTGAGCACGGTGAGCGCGACGGCCACATACATCAGCACCATGCCCGCCGAGGCGAGCCAGCCGCCCAGCGGCAGCAGCAGAACCGCGATGGCGAGGGACTGCACAAGGGTTTTCAGCTTGCCGCCGCGTCCGGCGGGAATCACGCCGCGGCGCACCACGGCCAGGCGCAGCAGCGTCACGCCGATCTCGCGGCCGCAGATGACCAGGGTGATCCACCAGGCCAGATCGCCCAGCACGGACAAACCGATCACCGCGGAACCGATCAGCGCCTTGTCCGCGATGGGATCGGCGAGCTTGCCGAAATCGGTGACCAGACCGTATTTGCGCGCGAGTTGCCCGTCGAATCGATCGGTGATCGCGGCGATGCCGAACAGCGCGGCCGCGACGATCCGCCAGACCGGCTCGTGCCCGCCGTCGACGAACAGCGCGACCACGAACAGCGGGACCAGCGCGATGCGCAGCATGGTCAGGATGTTCGCGATATTCATCAGCGGCACGACGGGTTCGGCGTGCGGCGCGACGATGCCGGAGCGGATCGGACTGGCCGCGGACCAGCGTCGCTCGATCTCTTCCGGCTGGGCACTCATGAACACTCCAGACAACGCGCGGCATGACGATGACCGGCGCCTACCCGGCGCGCGTCATGCCGGACCCACTGCCCGGCATTATGCGGCGAGCGGGACGACTGGATGTGTGGCACACGTTAAGCCTATCGGTAACCCACCCGACTACTCTGCACCCCATGAACTCTCGGGGACCACTAGGTGGTTCGACCAGCGACGCGCATCCCAGCGTGCCTAATGGCGCGCACAGCACCGCACTGGTCGTCCGACGCGCGCGAACCTCCGACGTGCCCGAGATCAAACGCCTCGTCGATGTCTACGCCGGCCGGATACTGCTGGAAAAAAACCTGGTAACGCTGTATGAAGCGGTGCAGGAATTCTGGGTGGCCGAGCTCGACGGCCGAGTGGTCGGCTGTGGTGCGCTGCATGTGCTGTGGGCCGATCTCGGCGAGGTGCGCACGGTGGCGGTGCATCCGGATGTCAAGGGCAGCGGCGTCGGCCGGGTCGTGGTGGAGCATTTGATCGCGGTGGCCCGCGAGCTGGAGCTGCGGCGGGTGTTCGTGCTGACCTTCGAGGTGGATTTCTTCGCGCGGCACGGATTCGCGGAGATCGAGGGGACGCCGGTGACGGCCGAGGTGTATGCGGAGATGTGCCGGTCCTATGACACCGGTGTCGCGGAGTTCCTGGACCTGAGCTACGTGAAGCCGAACACGCTCGGCAATACTCGGATGCTGCTTACTCTCTGACAGGAAGCGATTCGTCGTGCCGATCTTCGCCGTTCATTACACCTACTCCGAGGCCACGGTTCCGGGCCGGGACACCCATCGCCCGGCGCACCGCGGCTGGCTAGCCGATCAGCTCGCGGCCGGCGCGCTGCTGACCAGCGGGCCGTACCCGGACGGGTCCGGGGCATTGCTGCTGTTCCAGGCCGAGAACATCGATGCGTTGCACGCGCTGCTCGCGATGGATCCATTCGGGAAGGAGCAGCTGATCGATGACGTGCGCGTCGTCGAATGGCTGCCGATCCTCGGCGCTTTCGCGTCCTGAAACGTGCCACCGGCTCGCCGTCCTGATTCCCCTTTTACCGGTTCTTCCTGCGGGGAATCAGGCGGCGAGCTCGGATAGTTAGTCGAAGTCAGCTAACTTGCGGCGACACACCGTGCGTGATACGGACATACCCCCTATGCCACACGGCAGACTCGCGGCCATGCGCACATACGTAGCGGTTTTCGCGTCGACGGCTGCCACCGCTGGCCTGTTGTATGCGTACCTGGGCGTTCCGGACAAATCGGACCCAGCAACTTCCTCCTCGGCCCGTCCGCTGACCCAGCCCGGCATGGCCGACCCGGTGCTGTACCGGAATGCCGACGGCTATTACTTCCAGACGGCGGACCGGCAGCTCACCTGCGGCATCCTCGACCAGCCGACCGGCCAGCCTCGGCGCACCGCCGGTTGTCAGGGCGCGACCGGTCCCGCGCCGCCGCACATGCAGAAATGCTGGAGCACCGATCCGACGGCCGCCGCGGTCGCGGTCGGCCAGGACGCCGGATATCTCTGCGTGAACCAGGGTTTCTACACCGGGCCCGCGGGCGAGTTCGGCACCGGTGTCGGACCGGTGCTGCCCGCCGGATCCACCCTGCGCGCGCACGGATTCACCTGTCGGGCCGAGACTTTCAGCGTCATCTGCAGCAACGACGAAGACGGGCACGGGTTCGAGATCGCGCCGGACAGCAACCGGGTGTTCTGAGTTCGCCCCGCTCAGTTCTTGCGGGTGCGCAGCAGGCTGGCGACCGTCGCGATGACCAAGATGCCGAGGATCACCCCGAGCGATACCCCGGTGGAGATTTCCGGCACGCTGACATGCTCGCCGCCGTTGATGAACGGCAATGTGTTCTCGTGCAACGCGTGCAGCACCAGCTTCACGCCGATGAACGCGAGGATCGCCGACAGACCGTAGGACAGGTAGACCAGACGATCGAGGAGTCCGCCGATCAAGAAGTACAACTGCCGTAAACCCATGAGCGCGAACGCGTTTGCGGTGAATACCAGGTACGGCTCGTTCGTCAGACCGTAGATCGCCGGGATCGAATCCAGGGCGAACAGCAGGTCGGCGAAGCCGATCGCCAGCAAGGCGAGCAGCAGCGGGGTCACCACGCGACGTCCGTCGACGCGGGTGACCAGCTTGTCGCCGTCGTAGCTGTCGGTGGTCGGCAGCAGCCGTTTGGCCAGCGCGACGACTCGACTGTCGCGCTTCTCCTCATGCTCGGCCTCGTGGCCGCTCTCCTTGATCAGCTTGGCCGCCGTGTAGATGAGGAAGGCGCCGAAAAGATAGAACACCCAGCTGAACGCGTTGATCGCGGCCGCGCCGACGGCGATGAACGCGCCGCGCATCACCAGCGCGATCACGATGCCGATCAGCAGCGCCTTCTGCTGGTACATCCGCGGTACCGCGAAGGTGGACATGATGATGAGGAAGACGAACAGGTTGTCCACCGAGAGCGCCTTCTCGGTGACGAAGCCCGCGTAGTACTCCCCCGCGAACGTCGAACCCCACCGCCAGGCGACGAAACCGCCGAAGGCCAGGGCGATTCCGATGTAGACGGCGGACCAGAAGCCGGACTCCCGGAAGGTCGGTTCGTGCGGCGTGCGGACATGGGCGAAGAAGTCGAAGACGAACAAGCCGAGGATCACCACGATGGTGATCACCCACTCGACAGCGGTTACCTGCATGCGGTGCGTCGATCGATAGCGAAGGTCATGGCGTTCATCATGCCCGATTTGTCCGTTCTTGTCGGCTAGCGGGGTGGTTGCTGACCATAATTTCACATGCGCTCACCGCAGCCGCCATGCCAGAGTGGCGACCGTGACCGACGACTACCTCCACCTCAACCGGGCCAACTGGGACGAGCGCGCACCCGTGCACGCCGCGTCGCGCGACTACGCGGTGCACCGATTCCTCGCGGAACCGGACTTTCTCAGCGAGGTGGTGCGATTCGATCAGCCGCTGCTCGGCGACATCAGCGGGCTGCGCGGGGTGCACCTGCAATGCCACATCGGCACCGACACGCTCTCGCTGGCCCGGCTCGGCGCCACCATGACCGGGTTGGACTTCTCGCCCGCGTCGCTGGAGCAGGCTCGGTTGCTCGCCGAAAAGACCGATGCGCGTATCGATTTCGTCGAGTCGGACGTTTACGACGCGGTATCCGCGCTCGGCGCTGCGCAATTCGACCTGGTGTATACCGGAATCGGTGCGCTGTGCTGGCTTCCGAGCGTCGAGCGCTGGGCGCGGACCGTCGCCGGATTGTTGCGGCCCGGCGGGCGGCTGTTCATTCGAGAGGGTCATCCGGTGCTGTGGGCGACCGATGAAACCCACACGGACCGAATGGTTCTCGGTTACCCGTACTTCGAAACGCCTGAGCCGATGGTGTTTTCCGACGGCGGCACCTATGTCGAGAACGACGCCGAGTTCGAACAGACGACAACCCACGAATGGAACCACGGTTTCGGCGACCTGGTGACCGCGCTGCTGAACGCAGGCCTGTCGATCACCGGGCTGGCCGAGCATCGGAGCGTGCCCTGGGAGGCGCTGCCCGGGCAGATGACGCTCGGCGACGGGGGTGAGTGGCATCTCACCGCACATCCGGAGCGGCTGCCGCTCAGCTACACCTTGCAGGCGCGCAAGAACTGATCGTCACCTGGGACGATGGCGGGGCGACACGCGGAACGACGCGTCCTGACCGAAAGCTCGGTGTCGCACGACAGAATGCCGTCATGCAAATCCCAGGAGCTCGTATCGCTGTGGTGCCGTGCTCCGTCGCGCTGGCGTTGCTGGCCGGGTGTGGCAATGACAACGAGGGGCCGGCCACACCGACGTCCACCTCGGTGGTGCCGATTTCGGCCGCGGCAAGCTCCCCGGCGGCGCCGACTCCGACAACCTCCTCGGCCGCCACCGCGACTCGGCCACCAGTGTCCGGTCCGGTCGATCCGGCGCAGTACCGGCAGCAGATGGGGTACTACTTCCAGTCACCGAGTGGATCGTTCCTGTGCGCGATCCTCGACCAGCCGATCGACGACAACGCTCAGGTCGGCTGTCAAGGGCCCACCGCGCCCGCGCCCGCGGAGTTCAAGGACTGCTGGAGCAAGAATCCACAGGCGAGCGCGCTCACCGTCGGCGTGCACTCAGGGGCACGGTGCTTGAACCAGGGTGTGTTCGTCGGCGCGCCGATCGATGGCGGCAGTCGTGGCGGCGGTCGGATACTGCCGTACGGCGGGGTGCTCACCGTCGGACCGTTCACCTGTGACTCCACCGAGGCCGGGGTGACCTGCACGAACGACAGCACCGGCGCCGGGTTCACGATCGCACGGGCATCCAACCGAACCTTCTGAACCCGGAAATTCAGTTCCCATCTGGAAATTCGGATGTTAACGTCGGTACCACAGTAGGCACACCCACCAGGAAGGCGAAGACGATGACCGGGACCCAGCAGCGACAGTGGTCGCGCACTGGTGCCTGGCGGTCGCGCGCCGACGTCGTGCTATCGACGGTCAGCTATCGACGGCTGACCGTCCGGAGCGGCCCCTGACCCGTGTCTTTCACAGACCCGAGCAAGGGGTCACTCCGCGGCGAACGCCAAGGGGTGACCCCTTTTTCGTGTATACGGACGTAGCTCAATGGGAAGAGCAGCGACCTCCAAAGCCGCCGGTTGTGGGTTCGAGTCCCGCCGTCCGTGCTCCACAACTCCATAGCGACGATCACGGCAGTATGCCCGAGCGGCCGAAGGGGCCTGACTGTAAATCAGGTGTATTCACCACCGGAGGTTCGAATCCTCCTGCTGCCACCCGTGTTTCAAATCCGTGTAGCTCAGTGGAAGAGCGGCACCCTCCGAAGGTGCAGGCCGGTGGTTCGACTCCACCCACGGATACGAAACCCGATCCCTCGTAGCCCAATCGGTAGAGGCACCGGACCTAGATTCCGGGAGGTGCGAGTTCGAATCTCGCCGAGGGAACATACTGGCAGATCATGGCACGCGGACGCAACGACGAACGCCACGTCGGAGTCCGCGCCCTCACCCACGACGTCACCGACATCGACCCTCCAGTCGTCGGCCCGTTCGAAACACTGCGCCTTACCAACGAAGACATCACCGACGGACCCGCCGCGGCGCTGCTCGCCTTCGGCGCACGATCGAGCCCACCGACCATCTCGTCCTGGATCGGCAAGGTGCCCACCTGGATCGACTGGCAGCGCGACGGCGACCCCGCCCTCATCCACCCCGACTCCTGGCCCGCACTCAGGCGGACCCAAGCCCTGCTCGAATCAGCCTGCCCCACAATCGAAATGACCACCCGAGCCCGCATCCGAGCCAACACCGACACCGGATGGCAAACAGTCGACATCACCTCCCGCCGATACCCCGGAGAAGTCGGCCGCATCCTGCACATCATCCGCATCGCCAAAACCGACGACGACAGCAACCCACAACTGCCATAGCCCCGCCAAAGCGCGCGCTCGGCTGCGATGTTCGTCAATTCGAGACTGCATTGTGCCGCTTCGAGAGTCGTTTGGTTGCGCTCGTCCGCAGCGGTGATTCCGCGAGTGTTGGTGCGGTTGTGATCTGGCCGCGCGAATCGTGCCGACCGTCAATGTCAAGGGGGCACGGGGCGACCGCGGGCCGCACCAGCGGCCGGGGTCGTAGCGGTCCCGGTGGCGGATCCGGTCAACAAGCTCACCGCACTGGAGCGACGCCGAATCCTCGACACCCCCAACAGTGCCCGGTTCGTCGATCTGGCCCCGTTGCAGACCTCGGCTAATTGGTGACGTGGCAGGTGAAGACCGTCGCGGCGGGCGTCACATCAACTCCTCGATCATGCCGAGCACCTCGGCCTTGCTGTAACCATTCGCGCGTGCGGACTCGATCAGCTGGCGCACCGCCTGCTCCACCGGCGCCGAGGTAGGAGCAGCCGCAGTGACCCGCACGCCACGCCCGCGCCGGAAGTCCACGACCCCTTCCTCCCGCAGCCGCCGATACGCGGCGAGCACGGTATTGCGATCGACAGACAGCGCCTGCCCTAATTCCGTTGCAGGCGGCAGCTGTTCGTTGATCACCAGTTCCCCCGTGATGACCGCACGTCGGACGCACGCCGCGATCTGGTCTTGCAGCGACGCCCGGGAGGCCTGATCGAGATACCACAGCATGATGCTAATAAGCCTAGCACTATTGACGGGACGCGGCGATGTCAGCGGCGTGGCGCAAGCACCAGCGATGGCACCTCATCAAAGTCCCACCGCCTCGGACAGCTGCCGCTCGGCTGGTTCGCTGAGTCGCGCCGGGTCGTAGTCGGCCGGTGTGTTTGGTGCGAATCCGCACGATGCGCTGCAGTCCTTCTACGAGCGTTCAAATCTGCAAACGCCTCGGCGTAGCACAAACCACCATCCGCACCGCACTCCAACTCCGCGGCGCCTCACCACGCAACACCGGTATCCGGACTCAGCAATAGCACTGCAAGTGTCGGGTCCGTGCTCCCCGCGCGGCTACAGCATCTACGCCGAGTTTCCCACGTCGTGAACTGCTGACTCCGTTGATACCGAGTTGGCCGTCCGACGCCACCGACGGCGCACCACCTCCCAGCGCGCAAAGCGAATCAGGCATCTCGGGCAGGAACAGACGACGCGCACGGTGCGATACCCATCGCCTCCAGCGCGGCCGCGGGTTCGGGCATCGAGACGGTGACCCTTCGACCGCTGGACAAGGTCAAACGCAGCGCAGGCCCCAAAGCCGGGGTCAGGAACCATCCGCGTCTCCGCTTCCAGAACGTACCCCGACCACTCCAAAACGAGTCCTGCAAATCGATGATCTCGGCGCGGGCGATAGCGGCTGGGGCAATGGTGACGCGGGGGAAGCCGAAAGCACCGAAATGCACCGCCAGGCCACCAGGCCCGGCGCTGACGCGTTGACTGGCCTGCACTGTCACCTTCACCAGCGCGATGATCATGAGCGCGGTGAGCAGAAACTCCACCACCCCGGAACCTGTCGCCCAAAGAAGGCAGGTCCAGAGAACTAGAAGGGAGATGTCAAACCACAACATCGCCCAATTGGTGACGCGGCACGTATAGACCACCGCAGCGGACATCACATCAACTCCTCGATCAAGCCGAGCACCTCGGCCTTGCTGTAACCACTGGCACGTGCGGACTCGATCAGCTGGCGCACGGCCTGCTCCACCGGCGCCGAGATGGGTGCGTCGCAGGGACCCAGACACAGCGTCGCGTCGCGTCGAAAATCCACGATCCCCTCCTCTCGTAGGCGCCGACACGCGACCAGCACGGTAGTGCGATCGACAGCCAGTGCGTGCGCCAATTTTGTTGCGGGAGCTAGCTGTTCGTTGACCACCAACTCCCCCGTGGTGGCCGCACGCCAGACGCACGCCGCCAATCTGGTCTTGCAGCGACACCCTCGACGCCTGATCAATATGCCACAACATGATGCCAATAAGACTAGCACTATGTATGGGACTAGGTGACGTCGGCGATACAGCACGAGAACGCCAGACGACGACAATCAATGACCCACCGCCGGACCGCCGATCAAACCTCGGCAGTGCCCGCTCATGACAGGAGCGGGCACTGCCGGTAGTCGATGACACTCGGCGTCCAGTGCTCTTTCGAGAGCCGACACTCATTGATGCTGCACAAACTGGGTCGCGGCGTGCGAGCGCACCGTCGGGAAGACGAGCCCCTTCGTCGACCGCCTCACTGGTATATCTTGCCGCCGCCAAAAACCGGCACCCAGAAAGGGTACCCCGGGATTCTATATAGGTCCGAGGAACCGTCGTCGTTTCTGCCTAGCATAATTACGGCGACTTGGACTCCGACTAGAAAGCCAGCTAGTTTCACCGGAACCGGCATATCGTTCATAAACATAAGGCCGAGTAATCCGGTTTGTAAATCCAACCCGGGTTTGATTTTTCCTACCAACCCGGGATCCAGGTGCAAGTGTTCGCCGAACCGCAACGTCTCGTAGTAGCTGCCGTTGCCGAATTCGATCCGTGACCGGCCAATTTCGTCACCTCGCTCGCTGCCGGATGGTTGAGCACCGAATATTTCGCCGATCATCGCGCCGATTTCAGCGACTGCGGACACTACAGCCTGTATCACATGCTCGATATCTTCTTGGGCCGTCGTGCCCGCAAGGTCGAAGCTGTTGACGGGGTCAGCGTTGACATAGTCGTAGCTGTTTGCAGATCCGCCGAGGACTGGGTCTACCTGCAGGAACCGACCAAGGATGGGCATGTAGGTGCGTAGGCCCATTTCCTGTGCTTGCTGGCTGCCGACGTGCTCGACCGGGACGGTGTTTTGGCCGAGCCACCCGAAGTCCATGCCACCTTCGGCGGTGGCGGGTAGGGGGATATCGCCGATGGCGCCGGTGGCCGGGTCGATGTTTTGGCCATATGGGTCATACAAACGGATGGCACCGGTTCGGACAGCGGCCCCATCGGCGGTGAACAGGATATCGCCGTGAATGTTGGGGTAGGACCAGTTGACGCCGGTATTGGTGTAGTTCTTGGTAAGTACCGACCCACCAGGCAGTTTCAGTACTCGTTGGCGAAGGTTGCTCGAGCTATCGAGGATCAGATCGGGGCCACCTTTGTCCGAGGTGAAACCGTAACGGGTGACTTCTGCAGGTTTGCTACCGTCCTTCACCGTCCGCGCCACGATGCGGTCATCGACCTCGCGAGTGTAGGTAACGGTGCGGCCAGCGGTCGTACTGGTGGATACGTGCCGCAGAGTGGAGTCGTAGCCGAGGGTGTCGGTGCCGACCTTGGTTGCGTTGCCATAGCTGTCGTAGGCGAACGACAGGTTGGTAGCGCCTGTGGTGGACAGGAGGCGGTCGGCGTCGTCGTAGCAGTAGTTGGTGGTGACTGCGGGGGCGCCGTTGAAGATGTCGGAGAAGGAGGTGCGGTTGGTGTTCGATCCCGCCTTCTTGTTCGGCCCACAGCTGTTGTCGCCATCGAAACGGTAAGTCAACTGATGGAACGGCACGTTGGCCCCGATCAGGCGTCCCACACCGTCGTAGGTATAGCCGTAGTCATAGGTCTTGCCAGAATTGGCTGTGTCGGTGACCTTTTCGTCGATGATGCGTTGGTCTTGCGAGCGGGTTACCGTGCTGGTGACCTCGGATCCGGACACCTTCCAGGCAAGGGCGGCCGACGAGCCCGCGTCGTTGTAGGAGAGCGCAAGGTTCGATCCATTGCCGTAGGCGACACCCCCCAGCACACCAGCAGCGTAAGCGGGAGTTGCGACTACAGTGCCGTCGAGCTTGACCTGGGTCAACCTGAAGGCGTCGTCCCAGGCATAGTTCACAGTCGAACTCGCGTTCTTGATTGTGCTGGTCTCGCTGATCTTCCGACCGGCTCGGTCATAGCCAGTGGCGGTAGTAGCGCCGTTGGCGTCGGTGTAGGACACCAACCGCTGCAGGAGATCGACGACAGTTGTGGAGGAACCACTTGCGTCGCTGACCTTTTTCTTCAGCGGGTCACCGCCGACAGCATGGTCATATGTGACGGTCCGTGCCGGTTGGTCACCCATCGCCGGAAACGACTTCTTGACAATGCGTCCGCGGGCGTCATAACTGACACACGACCAAGGTTCGTTGTTGGTACGGGTGGCAACCATCGAGCCGTGAGCGTCGTACACCGTCTCGATGACATTCGCCGCTCCACTCGAGTTCTTGGCTCCGGTGGCTGTTTTCACCCGGCCGCCCTGATAGACGGCTGCGGAGCCGGCCTCACACGGATTAGCGCGGGATTCGTTGTCTCCGTAGTAGACCGAGGTGCCTCGCTTTTCGGGGTTGGCGAGGTCGCCGGCCGGCAGGTTGGCTGCGAGTTGCCGCAGGAACCCTTGGCCGGGCTTCTCGAACAACTTGCGGCCGGTCAGGTTGATTCCGCCCGGGTCGCCGGTGGTCGAAACGGCCAGACCGAACACCGGGTCGATCCCGTTTGTCGGGTCTGAAAACTCGGTCGATACCTTTTTCGAGGGTGCGCGGTCTGAACCGTTGTGGCTGATGTTGCTTGTCTTCAACCCGTAACGGGGCTGGAGGTTCTGGCCTGGCACGGTCACTGCGCTACCGGAACCTGGTGGTGTCCAGACGAAATCGAGTGCACCGGTGGTGCCGCTGCGGTTGTAGTAGTCGACCCGGACACGATGCCAACCACCTGGTGTGGTGTTGGCGTATTTGCCGGTGACGGTGGTGGCCGCTTTGTCGGTCCAGCTGTCGACGATCAACAGGTCATCGATCCACAACCGGACTCCGTCGACGACGGTGAACCCGAGCGTGTACTCACCGGCTTCAGGGAACTTGACCTCACCCATGAACCGGCCCGACCACCCGTCAGTGTTCGCGACCGGCGGAGTCGAACCCCAGTTACGTTTCAGGGTGCCATCAGCGGCGCCGACACCGGTGCCCCACTCCTTCGGGACGTCTGCCAAGAACCGGTTGTCGTAGAACGCGGACTCCAGCCCGACCAGGTTCTCGTCATACCCCTTGCTGACGTGCGGCACGGTCTGCGCGCACTCGGGCTTGGGCAATTGCCCGTCGAAGCAATCCGCAGGTGCCGGACCATACTCGTCTGTCGGGCGATCGGCGTGGTCATAGATCAATGTCGAGCGCCGACCGGTCGCGTCGATCTTGGCAGTCTGTTTGTCTTTGGCATTCCATTCGGCACGGACAGTGTCTCCGACGGCGTCCGTCGAGGTGAGCTGGCGGCCGGCATCGTCCCAGGTCGTGGTCCGAACACCCACCTTGTCGATGCCAGCGATGTCGACATAGGCGGTCTTGCGGGCGATGTCGTAGCGGTAGCCGTACGTCTGCCGGAACCCCATGTCACTGCCGTCCCATTTAGGTGCAGTGATTTTGACCGCCCGAGAATGCGGGGGCCGGGGTATTTCAGGGTTGTCCTGGAACGCGTCGTACTCGATCAGATAGCGTTCGGCGTTCAAATTGTAGGACGGCAGCGTTGCCCGCCAGTCCACAGCCAAACTGTCACGGACCTCGTCCAGCGACCCGACAGCGTCCAAAGCCTTCTGCTTTTTCTCGGCGTTATTACCTGCCTGGTCGTAGTCGAGTTTCGCAGCTGCCAGGTTCAGGTAGCTGTAGTCCCGGATTTCGGCACCGGGATTCTCGATCCGCCCCAGAGCACCAACGATGTACCACAGCCGGGTTTCGGTGCCGTCCCAGTACTTTATTCGGCACAGCTTCTGTGGTGGCGCCGAGTACGCCCCCGGCGGCAACGATGTCCCGCCGTAGCAGTTGTTGCTGTTGTCGGTGTTGTAGTAGAGGGTGTGTGTTCGGAGCGAGACCGGGTCCTTGATCTCGGTCAGCCGGCTCGGTGTGCCGCGGTAGACGTACTGCAGTGACGCAAGCTTTTTGCTGTCGGCCACCTTCGACACCTCTGCCAGGGTGCCGTCGACGTTGAATGTCGACACCACACCGTCTTTGGTGACCGAGATCCGGCCACCGGCATCGACAGCGAGCACACCGTCCTCATCCTTCGGCGGGGAATATCCACCGGCCGAGGCCTTGGTCCAGC
The DNA here is from genome assembly GCF_042727395.1 of Nocardia sp. NPDC060255. Taxonomy (NCBI): domain Bacteria; kingdom Bacillati; phylum Actinomycetota; class Actinomycetes; order Mycobacteriales; family Nocardiaceae; genus Nocardia; species Nocardia sp. NPDC060255. The sequence goes on from NZ_JBHXAU010000003.1 coordinate 21,444, forward strand.
CGTGTTTTCCGCCCGAGGCGTCGGTGAGCACTACCGAGCCGTCGAGCATCTCGGCCGCGACGTACTCACTGCCCATCAACCCCAACGTCCACCCACCCGGCAACGGCAAGGGGTCCTGGGCGAACAACCAATCCGTTGTCACGATCTGCGGATTCCAGTTGTGGGTCCGCGAGGCACTCGCACCAGTGGTGCTCTTGGCCCACAACACCATCTTCGGTTTCTCGGTCGAACGGTGATACAACTCGACCTTGATCGGCACCCGCTGCCCCGCGGTCAGCGACACATCGGTGTCCTTCTTGGCAGTAGCTTTGGAGAACTCGGTGCCGACCGCAGCCGGATTCGGATTGTCGTAGACGGTCTTGTCGTCGATCCAGATTTTCGCGCCGTCGACATGGGAACCCGCGAAGCTGAAGTCACCGGTCACCGGAGCCCGGAAGTAACCTTCCCACCGCACGACGAACCACTGCTTATCCAGCGCGGCCGGCATCGGATCTTCCTTGAACGGAGAGTTCTCGGGCACGTTGCTCCAGATGTTTCCCCAGTCCAGGTTCACCTGAGCTTCGTCGCGCACCAGTACCGGCGTCGTATCCGCGCCACCGTTGTGATCAGCGTCGTTGAAATACGACGCCCGCACACCATGCCCTTCTCCACCCTGTCGCGAGTTGTAGGAGAACGTCACCCCGGCGGCACCACCGACTGCCTCGAACACTGGACCTGCGGCCTCGGTCTTGGCGTTGCCGTTGAACAGGTTGACGGTGACCGGTCCGACCTTCTCGGTCGGCGCGGGCCCCGCATTACCGATGCGCTTATCGACGGTAAAGTTACCCACCCACTTCGAGGGCGTCGGTGTTGTCGCACCGGATGCCACGGTCGCTACGGTCCAGCTATAGCGGGCACCGTCGTGGAGCACGTACTGAGGGACCGTCCACTTCGGTGTGTTCAGACAGCCGGAGTCGACCACGCTGCCCGAGCGGCCGTCGAAGCCGGTGGAGATTTTGAAGCAGTACTTGGTACCGGACGCTGCCGCGCTCACCTCGAGCGTCGGTTGATCGGTTGCGATCACCGAATCCGGCACCGGTGCAATCATATTCACTTGTGGACCCGGAGTGGGGTCGGTCGGGTTGGTGCCGTCACCGTAGTCGACGACCAACGCGGCTTGTAGTTGTTTGTAGGTGTACGTGGTGCCCTCAGCGCCACCGAGCATGAACCAGGTGTTCTTGTCTGTGGCTTTGACACGATCACCGAGGTAGGCGGTCAGTGCGGGTGCCGTCAACGAGCCCGATTCACCGATGCTGGCCGAGGCCAGCTCCGGGCCGATCGCGGCATAGCTCAAGGGGGTGGTGGGCTGATACAGGGTCACCTTGGAGGGGAGCTTCATCTCGGTCAGCGGGGTCGCCAGTTTCAGGTCCATGCGCGCGCCGGTGATGGTCTTGCCCGCCAGTGGTGCGAGGTCGTAGCGAATTGCTGAGCGCCACAGGGCATCCTGCCCCAGCACTGACCTTGCGTTGCCGGTTCGGATGCCGCAGTCGTCCGCTGCCGCGCACGGGGCCCCGCCTTTCAAATACGCGATGGCCTCGGCTTGCTGACCGAAACCGAAGGTGTAGGTCGGGTCGACCACCACCGGGAACTTGCGGGCAGAGTCTGACAACCATTTCTTGTCGACAGCTACCGTGAGCTGCCATGCTTCACCGTCACGGGTCAAGGTGTAAGTACCGCCGGTACGGGCCGAGGGCTTCTTGTCCTTCTCGCTACCTGACGAGTCCCAGACCTTGATCGGGGGCAGTGCGGCGACCACCTTGCCTGCCTTGTCGCTGATCGTGACGGACTTACCGTCCACCTTCGGCGTCAGCGCACCGGTATTCAACTTGAAAACCCAACGCCCTTCGCCCACAGCAGAAGCGGACTTGAGAATGATCGATTCTTTGATCGCATCCGCAGACACTTCATAGGTCACGTCAGTGTTCGGCAACGCGTCAGAATACGTGGCTGTCGATCCAGCGACCTTGCGGCTGGCCTTGCCCGCACTCTTCAACTCGAGGGTGAGCGGTGTGCCGTTCTGGTTGACCCGCACCAAGTTCGGGTCGTTGGCGAGCTCGGCCAGGTCGATTCCAATGGTGGTGCGGGCGGCAGCGACTCGCTTGGAATCCTTCTGCTCTACGAGCCGGGTGTCGATCGGATCCCAGCCGCCTTTGCTGTTACGCACACTGACCGGTACCTGCGACAGCACCAACGTCTTGGTGCCATTGACGTTGGTGAACTCGACCGAATCCTCTGACCGCCCTGACTCTTTCGACGTCTTCGGATCGAAGCCGCCCTTCGCCGGAGCTGCGGCTGCACCGCCAGCGAGCAACGGTGTGAAATCGGCCTCCGGCTCCGCTGGTCCATTAGCTGGTGGGGGCTTCGGAACGGCCTTCGACAACATCAGCGGAACATCGTGCGAGTTCTTCGGCTTCGGTGCGGCGGCAGCCTCCGGCGACACAACCACCTGTACCAATGTGGCAATCAGCGCGGCAACCAATACAGCCGCCCACGCAATCCTGCTCAGACCATGTAAATAGGAGGGCAACCAGCGCAGCGCGGCACCCCGACGGTGAGTACTCATCAAACTCCCCAATAACGAGCCCATCGACGACCAGCCACGAGGCAAGCCGCGACAACACGGGCAGACCAATTCCTGACGGAACCAGATTCAGCTGAATTAGACGACGTCGACGACGTCACTGTTACAGCTCTCGGTGTCTTACTTCATATTTCCATCAAGCAGCAATGCTCCAATTCAACAGGAGGCAAGAGGTTGCCGATCAACCTACGACAACGCTGGTCATTACAGCCCGAATAGCTTTGCAGCCCTGAAGGTTTCAACCCCTCAGGTCGGGCGCACACGCCATCGATTCAGCAGCGAACAGGGAAACGACCTAGAGGCGGGATGTCCCGCAAACTCAAGAGGTTGTCCATGCACAACCTCGTCCGACCGCTGCAACGGCGTACGCCGTTGCCACGTATCTCGTTTCGAGAACTTCTCTTCAAGGAATCATCGATCGACACACGCTCCCCCGACATGAACTTTCTTGATACCGAACGATATCGAGGCGACCGCCGCCCACCTGAACAACGGTACAGTCGAAATCAAATGGGGAGCATTCACCAAGATCACTGGGGAGCTGGACATAGCCCAGCGATGGCCAACAGCCCGGTCGCATGGTCCCCGACGCAATCTGGCACCTGGCTAGGACGCGAGGAGGAGTTCCGAGAGCGCCGCACTACACGACTCGGCCAGCCGCACCTACTGCGACCGAAAAACGCTCCGAAAGCAAGAAACACAACGTCGCCCTCATCTACCTGGCCCGACGCACTGCGACGTCCTCTACGCCATGCTTGAAAAGCAAGGCGGCCTAACGGCTTCCTGAGAGCCATGATCAAAACCTGTGGATGACCGGGGAGGGAGTACCTTCCCGGATGATCTAGAAATCAACGGTTTTGATCAGCCTGGCGCGCCAACGCCGGGTGGGAAGGTACGTCCCGATGCTCAAGGTAGTCCAAGGTGGCGAGGAGCCCAATGGCGGTGCTGCCGGGTTTCGGTCGCTGCTCGGTGAGATCGTGCGTGATGGTGCGCGGCAGATGCTGGCGGCGGCGTTGCAGGCCGAGGTTGCGGCGTAGGTCGAGCAGTTCGCCGGCCAGGTCGACGAGAACGGCCACCGGTTGGTGGTGCGTGACGGTTACCACGAGCCGCGCGGACCGTGGTGACCAGGGCGGGCGCGGTCGAGGTGAGGGCGCCGCGGGTGAACGACAAGCGAACGGACATCGAAACCGGTGAGCGCAAGCGGTTCTCCTCGGCGATCCTGCCAGCGTGGCACGGAAGTCGCCGCAGATGAGCGAGGTGTTGCCGCTGCTATACCTGCACGGATTGTCCTCGGGTGACTTCGCGCCCGCGCTCGAGCAGTTCCTGGGCACCGGCGCGGGCCTGTCGACCTCCTCGATCACCCGGTTGACCGCGCAGTGGCAGGACGAGGCCCGCGCTTTCGGGCAGCGGGATCTGTCGAGTGTGGACTACGTGCACCTGTGGGTCGACGGCATCCACCTGAAGATACGCCCGGAGCAGGAGAAACTCTGCCTACTGGTGATGATCGGGGTGCGCGCCGACGGCCGCAAGGAGCTCGTCGCCTTGACCGACGGGTTCCGAGAGTCGAGTGAGTCGTGGGCGGATCTGCTGCGCGATGCCCGCCGCCGTGGCATGCGTGCCCCGGTCCTGGCCGTCGGCGACGGCGCGCTGGGGGTTCTGGAAGGCGCTGCGCGAGGTGTTCCCCGCCACGAAGGAGCAGCGTTGCTGGTGGCACAAACAGGGCAATGTTCTTGCGGCGCTGCCGAAGTCGGCGCATCCGGGCGCACTCGCGGCGAGGAAGGAGATCTACAACGCCGAGGACGCAGACATGGCCCGCACGGCGATCAAGGCGTTCGAGCGAGACTACGGCGCGAAGTTCCCCAAAGCCGTGGCGAAGGTCGTCGACGACGCCGATGTGCTGCTGGAATTCTACAACTACCCGGCCGACCATTGGGTACACCTGCGCACGACGAATCCGATCGAATCCACGTTCGCGACAGTGCGATTGAGGAGCAAGGTCACCAAGGGGCCGGGCTCGCGCGCCGCCGGCATCGCGATGGTGTTCAAGCTGATCGAGTCCGCTCAGGCCCGCGGGTCATGATTCGAGCCGCGCTGCCTTCGTGACGAGATAGCGCCGCTCGGGTTCGCTCAGTGTCCTATGTGCTGCCGAACGGTATTGCTCGGCGGCCAGTTCCAGATCGCCTGCGAGTTCCGCGAGATGCGCTTCGACTGCGGCGAAACGATGATGCTCGGCAAGGATCCGGTCGGTCCGCAGTTGCTCGAGCAACGTGAGCCCGGTGGGCACGCCACGTGCCATCGCCAGGGCGACAACACGATTCAGCGTCACCATCGGATTGTCCGACATCTGGTCGAGCAAGGTGTAGAGCGCGAGAATCTGCTCCCAGTCGGTCGCGTCCGGTGTCGGCGCCTCGTCGTGGACTGCCGCGATCGCTGCCTGAATCTGGTAGGGACCGGGCTTGTTTCGTGACATCGCGGCAGTTACCAGCGCAGCCCCTTCGGCGATCTGCGCGCGGTCCCACAACGTCCGGTCCTGCTCGGCCATCGGAATCAGCATGTCACCTGGCCCGGTCCGCGCGGCACGGCGGGCGTCGGTCAGCAGCATCAGCGCGAGCAGGCCGGCAACCTCGCCGTCGCCGGGCAGGCTGCGGTGCAGCATCCGGGCGAGTCTGACGGCCTCGGTCGACAATTCGACCCGCGCAAGCACCGGCCCCGAGGTGCTCGTGTAGCCCTCGTTGAAGATCAGGTACAGCACCTGCAGCACGGCGTCGAGGCGTTCGGCGTGCTCGGCCGGCATCGCGAACGACACGCCGCACTGCTTGATCGTCTTCTTGGCCCGGCTGATCCGCTGCCCCATCGTCGCTTCGGGCGCGAACAGCGCGCGGGCGATCTCTCCCGTCGTGAGGCCGCCGACCGCGCGCAGGGTGAGCGCGATCTGACCGGTGCGCGGCAACGCGGGATGGCAGCACATGAACAGCAGGATCAACGAATCATCCTGTGCCGGAACGGGTCCGGACGGTGCAACCGGCACTTCCTCCCGCTCACGGCGGGCCTGCTCGCTGCGCAGCAGGTCGATCAATTTCCGCGAGGCCACCCGGATCAGCCAGGTGCGTGGTTCGTCCGGCAACGGGGGCCACTGTGTCGTCGCCGCAAGCAAGGCCTCCTGTACCGCGTCCTCGGCAAGGTCGAAGTGCCCGTACCGGCGGACGAGCGCACCGAGGACCTGCGGCGCCAGGTCGCGCAGCAGGTCCTCGATCTCCCGGGCGATCACAGGTCGGGCGGCGGTCCGTCGGGTAGCGGCCGGACCTCGACCGTGTCGCCGGTGTTGTCGGCGACCCGTGCGGCGATTGCCATCGCGCGGTCGTGGGAGTCGACGTCGACGACCGAGAAGCTCGCAAGGACCTCCTTCACCTCGGCGTACGGCCCGTCGCTGGCGACCGGACCCGAAGCCGATTTCCGCACGGTCCAGGTCAACGACGGATCGGCGAGCCCCATCGTCGTGACCAACTCGCCGGACTCGGTCAGCTCGGCACCGAGCTCTTCGTAGAACTTGCACATCGCGGCGAACTCGGGACTCGAGTAGTCGACCGACGCCCAGTCCGCCGTGTTGGTGTAGGCCAGCAGGATGTACTTCACGGCTCCATCCTCCCGCTATCCACCGACACGTGTCATCGTCGCCTCGTAACCGCCACCGGGCCACACCCACGCGCCGGACAGCGTGTTGCCGTCGGCGCTGAGCGTGGTCCGGCAGTACGCCGGCGAGCCCTTACGGCCACCCCAGATCGTCAGCACGTCGCCGTCGAGTTCATACTCGTAGTCGAGCGTTTCGCCGTCGCTCGAGTAGAAGCGTGACGTGACCGCCTCACTCGCCTCACCGTCGAACGGCCGTTCGTGGCCGATGACTTCGAGTCCGGAGACGTGGTGCCCATCGTGGTCCATGTCCACGCGCTGGGACAAGAACGCGCGGCCGTCGAGCCACGCGTAGGTCGTGGTGCCCTCGGCGCCGCCGGACACCCGCCAGGTACCGACAAGACAGTCGAGGTCGGAGATCGAGGTACTCATGACGAGAGTTCCTTTCGGTTGATGGTTCCTTCGCCGGTACCACGGAGCCAGCGGACGGTCTTCGACATTCGGCCGTCGAACCGTGCGCAGCGGCGCCGCGCACACAGCTTCGACAACAGCAAGCTCGAACGCCCCGACCAGACACCCGAGGAAACGCCCAAAAGGTGATCTTGATCGGCACGAGCTTCGCCAGCGCGTACGTCGCGGGGCTCGCCGCGCTCGTCCGGTCCCGCTTTCCAACGCTCACCGCGCGCGAGGTGATCGACCGGATCACTCGCACGGCGCACGTGACGGGTTCCGGGCGCGACGAGCGGGTCGGTTTCGGGCTCATCGATCCGCTCGCCGCGCTCACCGCACAGCTACCGGATCGGCCGGTCGACGCAGAGGCGCATGCGGTGCAGACGGCGGCGCCACCCGCCGGTTCGCAGAACCCGCTGACCCGGTGGGTCGCGATCATCGGCGCGCTGACCTGTCTCGTCGCACTGCTGATCGCTATAGCGCGAACCTGGGTCGGCGGGAGAAGGCGTTGGCTGCTACCAAGGACGCCGTCACGATCTGTCGGCCGCTGGCGGCGGCGAACCCAGCGACCCCACCGTCGGTAACCTGCCTACTGTGTCGGCAAAAGGGCCATGGACCGCATCATCCTGGCCGCGGCACTCCAAATAGCGAGTGCTGCGGCGCTGAATCCGGTGCCGACGTGGCTGGCGTAGACGAGATTCCCATGTGAGTCGGGGACTGCCACGGTCAGTGAGTTAGACAATGCTGGCAAGCCGACATGTTGATACGTCGCCAGCTAAACCGGCGTTCGGGTACCACGTTGATCTGGTGTTGGCTACACCCGGGGTCAGCGCAGCAACTGCTCGGTAATGGCTGGGCCGCCGTGGGTTTGGTGGACGGCGCCGGTGGCGGGTTCGTACTCTTCGTGGATGGTGCGTACAACTCCGCCACGGCCGGTCGATGTAGAGGCCTTGTTTCCCGAACTTGTTGCGTTTCGACGAGAGGCGGTGCGGTTACATCCCCGACCAGGTCGACCAGGTCTGCGGGACAGTTCGCTGGGTGGGCCGCTGTTGTGGCCGCAGTGGGAACCGTGGCCTCGTTGCTTCGACATGCACGAGAACCGGCTGGACAGAGGCCATCTTCCCTGGGGGCAGGCCACCCCGGATGGGGCACCATTCGTGCCGGTCCTGCAGTTGTTCGCTGACGACATCCCGGAATTGCCGTTTCCGACCGAAGCTGATCTGCTGCAAGTGTTGTGGTGCCCCTTCATCCATCTGCGGAGTTTTGCGCCGCGACCGCAACTGTACTGGCGCAACAGCTCTCGATGCGGCGATGACCATCCACAACCGCCCCGCCCGCGCGATGCACAGCCCGACTATCTGCCGAACCCTTGCGTTCTTCATCCGGAGCGGGTCGTCGACTATCCCAGGGGCGATACGCCTCGGGAACTGTTCAAATCCCTAGAAGATCGCTTCGATCAGCTCTACGAGACGACGGGATGGGATTACGAGCAGGATCTGGCGGAGTCCAGCGGCGTGAAAGTCGGTGGCTACCCGACCTGGACACAGCCTCCGGACTGGCCGAACTGTCCCGGATGCGATGAACCGATGGACCACCTGCTCACCATCAACAGCACGGAGTTCAACGGTGATGCATGGCGTATCTGGCTACCGCTGGAAGACCGCCCCGCCACCGATACCGAGATGGACTTCAGAAACCCCGCTTTCGCCGACAAGGTCAGTCCCCACGGCCTAAGCCTCGGAGACGGCGGCGGTATCTACATCTTCGACTGCCGCACCTGCCCCTACTACCCGTACACCTACCGTTACGACTGCTCATAGCCAAACATGCGAGCAAGTCTTCGTGATCGTCGCAACGCATCGACCGGAGTCCATGGGGCCACTCGAACTTCGGCGCTAACCGATTGGCTGCATGTGTCCGTAGCACTTGCGTTGACCCGATAGGTCTCCACGGTCGGTTGATGCAGCGCGAGGACTTCAGAGCCAGAGGCGACGACCTGTTCCGCCAACTCCCGTATTGAGATGGGCACGTATCTCAGTATCGCGCGAAGGCCCTGGCCATCGGCGTATCCGTCGGCGCGAGGCGCGGCGCGTCGGTATTGGTCCCGGGACCATGCTCCGGTTCGCCGGAGATGTCCGAGGATCCGCGCCAGGTCGTCCGACGAGGCGTCGCTCGGTTCCCGGCCGATGCTCAGAACGCGCGGGTGCGCGTCATCGAACCACGCGCAGCGCTGAGACCCGGGAATCCGCCGACGGACCGAACCTACGACCAGGATCGACCAGTCGACCACCACCTCTTTCGACAGCCCGGAGGTTCATGACGATTCGCCATTTCGATGACGCCCGCGACGTCGAATCATCCCGATTTCAGCGGAAAGCTGCAGTTCACGACGGGTAGGCGTTTGTGTGGATGCTGTTCGAACCGCCCCGAGGGAACCAGCTCGCGTACGCGAGCAACGCGTTCGTAGCTCAACGGAGAGAGCACTTGGTTACGAGCCAGGGGGTTGAAGGTTCGAATCCTTCCGAGCGCACCATTACTGCCGAATCATGGCTCAGCCGCAGTCGAGCTCGCTGCCGACCGGCATCGTGCGGTGACGGCGATGGGTGGGGTCGGAAATTGCGTGGCGGTAGATTTCCGGTCATGTGAGACTGGCTTGGTGTCGATCTCGATTGCGGACCGGATGTCGATCCACGAGGTGATCGCATTGCATGGTCACCTCAGCGATGCCGGTGCCTTCGACCGGATGGCCGAGGTGCTTGCCGACGATATTGTTTATGACATGACCGAGTTCGGCCGCGGGGTGGTTCGGGGGCGAATTGCGCTCTGTGACATGGCGATCCAGCTCGGGGATCGTAACCCGCTCGCGCACCACGTCACCAATATCGTGATTACCGCCGTCGAGGTGGACGAAGTGCAGGCGGTATCCAAGGGGTTGGCTGTGAACGCCGATGGTACGACCGGCAGTGTCACCTACGAAGACACGATTTGCCGCACGGCTGAGGGCTGGCGCATCGCTCGCCGCCGGGTGATTCCCAGGCGCAAACCGCTGACGCCTTGAGATGCATGGAAGTCGTACTCCCGCAACAGGTAATGGAGAGCTCAGTGATGCTCTGGGCGTCAATCCGACAGGACGATTGTCGAAGCGATTCGGGTCTCGTGCGTCGCAGTGCCGACGGGTTGGCTGTAGGAGTGCCCAGGAGAGGTGGGCTGGGCGTGGATGGTGATCGTCTGTGATCGACGTGATCACGACCTCTGAGAAGTGAAAGTGAGAGTGCCATGCAAGTAGTGACGCGACTTCTTGCCGGGATATCGGCGATCGGCGCGGCGCTGGTGGTGGCTTCGGCCGCGGCCCAAGCTGCTCCAGGGCCTTGGGAAGCGTCCCATCAGTCAGACCTGGTAGCGGGTGGTTATCACTTGGATGGTGGCTACCACAATGATGGTAGCGATCACTGAGGCATGCCTATCGGCTCTGCCCATACGGAGTAGAAAGAACATATGGGCAGACCGGCGGTTATCGTGCTCTACGTGCTCGCGCTGGTGGCTGTCGTGGTCGGCGTGGACGTGCTGATCTTCCGGCACCAGTTCTGGGCGAGGCTGTTGGTGAACGTCGGAATCGTCCTTGTGTTCGCGACGTTCTATTTGATATTCCGGAAGGGTTCGTGAGCGCAGCGGCCGTAGAATTCCGGCCGGAATTCGGGGCGATCATCAAGGGCGACCTGCGCGTAGGGCACGTGCGAGTTGGTCGCCCTCGACAGTCATCGGCAGGCCGTGGCCAGGTACCAACGTGCGCACAGGCTGGTTCCCCAGATCCACGGCCGTAGTGCGGGTGCGAGCTTCGTCGTAGTTGAACACGGTCGGCAACAGTTGCGGTCCGGTGTGTTCGAGCAGGGGGTGTCCGGTGACGAGTGCGTCACCGGAGAACAAGACACCTTCTGCGGGCAGGAGGTAGGCGGTATGACCGGTGGTGTGGCCGGGGCTCGGTATCGCGACGAGCTTGCCGGGCAGCGCTGCCAGTACGGCGGGTTCGCCGGTTGTCGCTGTCGGGACGGTCATGCCGATGTTGCCGCGGATCGCGCCCAGCGTGTGGGCGACCCAGCGGCGGCCACGACGGGTGGCCAGTTGCTTGATCATGCCCGCGGGGGTGATCTGTTGCAGGTATTCACGTTTGGCGTGCCGAACCTCCTCGGCGCCGGTGTAGACAGGCATGCCGACACGTTCGACGAGGGTGGGAATCGCGCCGATGTGGTCGAGGTGCGCGTGGGTGATCAGCACGGCGGCGATGTCGGTGAGTTGATGGCCTATCTGGGCGACCGAGTCGAGCACATCGGCGGTGTCGGCAGGGTAGCCCGCGTCGATAACGGTGACCGCCGTGCCGTCACTGACCAACGCCCAGTTGACATTCGTTCCGGCTACCACGTAGACGGAGTCGGAAACCTGATCGATTTTCACGGATGCCTCACTGCTAGTCGATGTGGTGTTCGATGACGCCGATACCTTCGATTCCAGGCGCAGTTCGTCGCCCGTGACAGCCAGCATCCCAGTTCCCTACCGCTGCCGCCCGGCAGGGTGCCGCTGCACATCAATTCGCCGGGATGACGCTGCTCGCCGCGCGACTCGTGCGCGATAGCCTCGATCATCGAGTAGGGATGCTATGGGTTCCGCTGCGCGAGAAGATGTTTCCGGGCAAGCGACTCGTCTGGCTGTATCCAAGCGACATGGTCGACCAGATCGATCCGGGCGGCCCGCCGACCTAGGCGTCAATGCGGCAGCTATCCCAGCCGCAGAATCTATCTACAGTCCTGTGCTGCGACCTGATGACGAACGCGGTGGAATGGGAGTATTCGCACAGCGGCACGACGTCGGCGATATCGGTCGGCCAACCGAACATCGCCTCCGCACCTTCGGTGTGGTAAATCTCGATCATCTCGATCGCCGAACGCCACGTGCCGGAAAGACCAATATCCCTGGTTCCCAGCAGGTTCCGGTTGCCGTCGTATTCTTTCCAGCCGTCCGCGACTTCGAGCAGTCGCCGATGGATCGGGTCGAGCGGGCGACCGATGCGTTCTTCAGCGGCGGCAAGGTCTGACTCGCACGCGCCGGGATTGGGGTAGGTGGGCGGCGCATAAAGGTCCGGCATCAGCCTGGCGCGCCGCTCGCGCTGCACGATCAGGCCCTCGATCAACTCCGCCAGCGATCCGGTGAAATCCACGCGGCCGACCATATCGATTTCCGCTCTATCGCTGGCGTATTCGTCGACTGCTCGGCGTGGCAAGGCCGAAACACGGGTGCGTTCTTCGTCTTCAGATACTGGCGACGGTAGTGATCTTGCGCGGGGTGACTGTGATGAGTTTTCTCTCCCGGTCCGGAGGCCGCTCAACCGCGTCGGGTGCGATCGAGCCATCGATGTACTTCGCTCGGATGCGTTGGGTCCATATCCCATCCGGATCAAGGGAGACCGTGGCATCACCGATTACCCGGACCTGTTTGTTCGGCCGTTCCCCGTCGGCGCGTAGCGCAGCCTCTACGTCGATCACGAGTCCGACCTTGGGATTTCGCATGATTCGGCTCAGGTGCGGGCGACCCGGATCACTGGTCAGATAGAAGCTTCCGCCTTCCCAGACAAACCAGATCGGCGTGACGTGCGGATACCCGTCCGAGTCGATCGTCGCCAAGTGCGCAACGACATCCATGGTCAGCAGTTCCCCGCGCTCGGGGGCGTCGAGAGGGCGCATGATGTTCGAACGCTACCCTGTCACGCAATCGTCATGAGCGAACGACGCTGGGAGACAGCCGATCTCACACTGTCGGGCGCCCTTGCAGTCACAACGCAGGTAGAGGCTTGCCACGCTCATTGTCGGCGGTCGCTCCGAAGTCCGTCCGCCATGCTGTCGTCAGATCGTGGCTGCCGGCTTCGATGGCGGCCGCGGTGTTTCCGCCGGGTACGGCGACCCGGTCGATGATCTTGTCCAGGCGCGCACCCTGGGCCAGTGGCTGGCTTGCCGCGTTGATGCTCTGGGTCACCAGCTGTTCGGCCAGATCGGGCGACAGTGGACTGCCTTGGCCGAGCTGAGTGGCGACCATCGATCGGGTGGCAGCGGCCAGTAGGGCTGGCCACAGGAGGTGAGGTCGGTGGCCGCGCGTCCTTGGTCCTCGGTGATCAGGAACGGTCGGGAGAACCGGCTCAGAAGTGTGACCAGTTCTTCGACCGTGTGCTCGGCGAGACCCGGCCTGGGTGTGAGCAGCGTTGCACCCATGCCGATTTCGTTGCCGACGCTGGGGATCAGCTTGGTAGCAGGCCCGGGGACGGTGTCCGCCAAGAGCTGTTCCACGCGATCGAGAAACGCGCATTTGACAGCCCCCCACAGTAGGCGCACTCCGGCCGTGCGACGTGCAAGAACATGCCGTCGTACTGGTAAGTGCGATCGAGCGATTCGCCGCCCGCTCCCCAGTTGTTCGGGGCTTGCTGGCGATTGTCCCTTCGATCAGACTGAACACATCATCGGGGGCAAGGATCGAGACCAATTGCAGCGCAGGGGGAATCACGATGAGATGGCTTTCGGCAATCGCATCGGTGGTAATGGTTGTTGGCTGCATAGTCGGCATAGCAAGACGTTCAGTCGCGTCGCTAAGGCGCAGTCGGGCAGAACCTGCCGCCCGACTGTGCCTTAGCGACAAGCGTCAACGAGCTTCGATCGTTATCGCTTCGCCTGCGCCATCAATGATGGTCGTGTTCTCCTTGCTGATTTCGATGCGCCGGGTGAGGGCGTAGGCGCGGGCGAGTTCTTCGAGCGCCTTAGATGCCTGACCCGCCTGCTTGTCCGCGACATACTCGGCTTCCCGACCGATCGCTCCCAGCAGCTGCTGGTGCGTCAAGGCCGCCGCCGAACCGACCCCACGGGTGACGCGGAGAGCGAGCAGCGACACTTCCTCGATGGCGACCTCGTTGGAACTGGAGTCGAAACTCGGCGCGGTCAGCTTGACGGGGAAAGCGTCGCTGATGTTCCAGGTGACCAGAGGTGTCGCACCGGACTCGTCTGACAGGCTGATCGTGAGATCTCGTTTATCCACGGCGTTCTCGCTGACCGACATCAGCCACGGGTACAGCGGACCGTCCTTGCGGAGTACGCCGCGCTGCAGGGTCACGTTGACGGCTTGCGACTGGCCGGGCATCTGGAACCAGTTGCCGAGCCCGTCCTTGTACTCGATCGTCTCGACACCCAATTCGAGGCCGCTCACGCCCGAGCAGAGCAGTTCACTCTCGCCGTCGCTGCCACGGAAGTAGACGCGATACCGGTAAGCAGGGACAGGGTAGTTCGGGTTGACATACTCGACCATGAGGTCTCCTGACATCGAGATCGGTTGGGCCACTGCCATTTTCACGGCCATCATGGCTCCGCCGCTCGAAAATCGCGAAACCGGCCGCTTCGATCAGCGTGTTCGGCCGCCGCCATAGCTGTTGGTGAGGAGGCGCCGCAGTTAGCCGGTGTTGCCGAGTGGTCCTCGGATCGATCGATATTCGGCAATATCGTGCGTTTCCTGCGCTGAGATGATCTCTGCCCGTTGATCTTCCACCGACCCGCGCTGGCCGCTCCGAACCGGGCGGGTCGCGGCATGAGGGATTCGGGAGATGTACCGGATCGCGCCCATCCGTCGAACTTGAATACCGCCTCGTCCTGAACGGCGGTGTCACAACTGGGTGCCGCCACCGTCGACCGCGAGCTCGGCGCCGGTGGTGTAGGTCGCGTCGAAGGCGAGGAAAATGGCGGCCCGCGCGACCTCCTCCGGGGTCCCTATGCGCAGCATCGGAATCTGTGCGGCGAAACCCGCCGACATTTCCTCCGCTACTTCAGCGGGCAGGCTTTTGTGCAGAATGCCTGTGTCGATCGGCCCCGGGCTCACGGCATTGACACGTATACCGCGCGACAGCAGTTCGCGAGCCCAGGTTCGCGCCATCGACCGCAGGGCCGCCTTGCTCGCCGAGTAGACACTATGGTCCGGCAGCCCCAGTTCGTCCGCGACCGAGGTGGTCAACACCACGCCGCTGCCCTCGGCGAGCAGCGGAAGCAGCCGCTGCAAGGTGAAGTAGGGCCCTTTGGTGTTGGTCGCGAAGATGGCGTCGTATGTCTGCTCGGTCGTCGCCTCGAACGAGGCGTTGTCAGGGATGCCCGCATTGAGGAACACCGCGTCCAGTTGACCGAACGTCTCCTCAACCTTCCCCGCCAGGGCGTCGATGTCGGCTTGTGCGGTGGCGTCGCTGCGAACCGCGATCAGCCCCTCTTTGCTCGCCGTTTCGAGTGCGGCTTTGTTGCGTCCGGTGACCATTACCCGAGCGCCATCGGCGGCCAGCAGACGTGCGATCGACAGTCCGATTCCGCTGCTGCCGCCGGTGACGAGGGCGCGCTTTCCGTCATATTTTCCCATGTCTCGATTCAAGTCCCGGACCCGCGACGGCGTCCAAGACCTGACCTGCAACCCGTCATGCACGCACTGCATGTCGGTACGCTCGAAGCGTGCGCGTTCCCGGATCGGACCTCGATATGCGGCTTGTCGGCTACTTCACGGTCGTTGCGGAGCACGCCAACTTCGGCCGCGCCGCCGCGGTGCTGCACGTCGCGCAGCCATCGCTGAGCCGCCAGATCCAGCGCCTGGAACAACATCTGGGCGTGCGCCTGTTCGACCGCACCCCGCAGGGCAGCCGGCTCACCGAAGCCGGTCGCGCTTTTCTGCCGCAGGCTCAGGCTCTGCTCCAAGCAGCGCATCGTGCCGAGCGCACCGCCCGCGACGCCGCGACCCCACCCGAGTTCACCATCGGCTACGTCGAGGACCTGGTGATCACGCACGCTGTGCGCCAGCTGCGGCACCGAAACCCCAAGGCCCGCATCCGAACTCGCCACCTGGACTGGAACGACGCCAACGCCCTCCCCGACCGCCGCGTGGACGCCCTGGTCGCCCGTGCCCCACTGCCCTTCCCCACCGACCGCCTGCGGCTCACTCAGCTCTGGGCCGAGCCACGGGTCCTGGTCGTCCCCATAGACCACCGCCTAGCCGGAAAGGAGTCGGTGACCGTCGACGACCTCGGCGACGAAGTTCTCCCGCAATGCCCGAACGCGGTCCCGCAATGGAGCGACTTCGCCCGCCTGGAGCCCCGCCCGGATGGCGTTCCGGCTCGCAGCGCGCCGATCGGCTACGAATCGTTCGAAGACAAGCTAGACCTCGTCGCCGAAGAGCGGACCGTACTGATCCTGGCTGCCGGCGACCGGCGACCCCAACTGCGCCCCGAACTGACCACCGTGCCCATCGAAGGCATCGACCCGGTCCGCGTCGTCCTGGCAACCCGCGCGTCCGATACCAACCCGCTGATCACCGATTTCCTGAACACCTGGCCACCCGACCCAGCCACTCCCCCGGGGTCGTTGAGCAGGTGATCAGCCGCTCGGTGTCGTGCCGAACAGGTCGGTGCCAAACACGTTTCAACAAGACCGAAGCTCGAGCAGCCGAGAACACGCACAGGGGCCCGCGACCTCATTGAACCTTTGATCGCAGGCATGTCTGCGAAGTGGGTTAACTACAGTGTCCGCACACGCACGGTAATCGGCAGATCCGGATGTTTCAGAAGCGTTGAGGGCCAGTCCAGTCCGAGGCCGGCCACTATCCGCCCGAAACGCGCGCTCCGCGGCATAGCGGATGTCAAGAGGGCTGCGGCTACGACCCCTCGACATCACCGACGATGACATCGCCAGGCTCGAAGTCCGATTTTCTAAGCGTTCGGAAGACCAGACCGATCGGCGCGGGCTGATCCGGTTGCTGCCCGGCGTTGATCACGGCCTCTATGGCCCAGCAGATATCCGACGGCCCTAGTCGGCCGTCGGCTCGCACTAGATGCAGCCGATCGCCGACGGACGTTACGCCGGACTCTACGTATCCAACGACAGCGGTCCCGCGACCTGTGACGGTGAAAGCTGCCTCGATGAGAAACCGAAACTGCTCACCGTCCGGGGTTTCGATGACCATGTCAGGCATCATGCCTGCCCGCTGAAGGCGTGTGTTCGTCACGTCCCGCAGCCGGTTGGAATCGCGCGGGTCGCGGCATAGATTTCCGGACGTTCGTTTGGGGACCAGCACTTCCAGCCGTAGATCGTCATGGTGGTGGCGGGTGGGGTTGGTCGATCGGTCCGGATATCGTGGTCGGGGTGGCGTATCCCGGTTCGCAGTACTACAACCCGGACTTGACTCCGGACGAGAGAGACGCGCTGCTGCGTCGGAACTATTTGCTTCTCGCGGTCAGTCAGGCTGCGTTGGGTCTCCTCGGTCGTGAGGTTGTCGGCATGGCGGTCGAACCTCGGCCCGGTGAGGTTGTGATCCATGTGGCGGTCACGCGCGAGACGTCAGCGCTGGCGGAGGATCTCGTCGAGATCGTTGGCGATCTGGAGGCATTTCTGTCCGGTGGACCTGAACAGGGCTCTGTGATCACCACCCAGGTGCATCTGGGTTGGCCTGATGCTGTGTGGCATACCGGCTCGTATGCGCCGTTCTACATTGCCAAACCCATGGTCGATTGACTTCGCGGAGTCGCAGCGTGGCTGCCGGGGAGGATCGACGTCGCTGTAGCCGTTATCCGGCTCGGCAGCCGGATCACATGGGTGCCCCATTGCAGCTGTTTCCGTGGACCTTGGCAGGGAGTGTGGCTTCACCGCCTGTCTCGTTGCATTCGAATCCGTTACTGCCGTTTTGATTTTTGATCGTGAACCCCTGCTTGATCTTCCCGGACTTGGGTGCGCCGCCGTGCGCGGTGCAGTGCCCGGTAGCGGTGACGGCTCCCGAGAATTCCGGGAGCGTGTCGCAGGTATAGCTCCACGCATCGGTGTTCGCCTCGGCGGCCCGGGCCGCGAAGGTTGCCGCGGCTATGGCAAGAAGGCAGGCCACACCGCAACACGCACAAATGGCTGGATCCTCGCCGACGTACCGACCAGCGACCAAGTTCAACCAGCCGACCGCCACACACTTCGAGAGCCCGGAGGTTCATGACGATTCACCGTTTCGACGGCGACGACGTCGAATCACCTCAATTTCGGCAGAAAAGTGCAGTTCAAGACGGATAGGCGTTGGTGTGGATGCTGTTCGAATCTCGCCGAAGGCGCCCTGCTTCCGGCCCCCGTACGGGGCCGCGTGCCCGTAGCTCAGCGGGGAGAGCGACTGCCTACGAAGCGGGAGGTCGGAGGTTCAAATCCCTCCGGGCACACCAACCTTCGATCAGCGGTCGTGCCGTACGATAACCGTGCGATAGGGCTTCAACCGGCCACTACTAATGAGGCGACCAATTTGGCAGCGCAGGTTGCATTGGTACTAGTACACGGCATACGGTCCGGCGAGGATGCCTGGGAACCTTTGATGAAGCTCATCGAGGGTGATCCAGATCTGGCCGATCGGGTCCGCGTTATCAACTTCGACTACCCCTCCCGGATTCTCGAGCCGGACCCCAGACGACGCGTGCCAGACTTCAACACCGTCGCGGAATACCTGGGTACCATCATTGCCGAGGAGATCCCGGCAGATCAGCCGATCATCTTCGCCGCGCACAGTCAGGGCGGACTGATTGTGCAGCGGTACCTGGCCCAACAGCTCGATGCCGGCAAAGGCATTGAACTGCAGCGGGTCCGGCGCGTCCTGATGTTTGCCACGCCCAATTCGGGGTCCGAATTCGCGCTCACGTGGCGACGTCTCCTCGGCCGGCTTATTCGAAACGATCAGGAACTCGAACTTCGGCCGATCGCCGAGCAAATCCTCGAGACACAACAGGTCATCGTCAACAGGGTCGTGAATGCTACCGAGACATCGGCGAACAGCGTGCCCATACCGATCGAGGCCTACGCCGGTGCGTCGGACAACATTGTCAAACGCGCGTCGGCCAGATTCGTGTTCCGCGAGGGCGGCACACTGGAGGGTGACCACTCGACAATCATCAGACCCGATTCGCGCGAGTCGCGGGTGTATCAGATTCTCAAATCGCGACTGTTGCACGACGCATCTCGCTCGGGCACTGCGGATTCCGGTGCCGCGACGATGGAACCCGTTGAACCGGATGAGTTCTCGGCCGAACGCCGAGCGGCGGAACTCGACATATCCAGAGACGAACTGTTGACCGACGCCGCCGTACGGAAGATCGCGCTTGCCCTTTCGGAGATCGATGACCTGCAGCAGGTTTTGGGCAGACAGAACTTTGTCCGGATGATGCCGAAGTACATCAGGCAGTACGCGGAGGTCGGCGTCGGTATCAATCCGAAACTCGACCTGGGCGGACTGGTTCGGGTGTGCGGGAGGTTCGGCAGTGACGGTCGCGAAGCGCTGATCGAGGGGGTGATCGCTTGGTTCGAGCCCGAGGACGTGGCCGTCAAACTCGCGCTCACCACGATCGAGCAAGAGTGGCCACAAAATAGGCCTACCAGCAGCTCGAAGGCAGGTGGTGACAACCACCCCAAGTGAGCGCGGCGGTAGTGATGGATTCCGCCGCGCTGAACGGGATCGAGGCCGACGATGTGCGGCCGCCACACCATCGGAGAATCCCATCCTTGTGGCAGGCGTCGCGCAAGGCCATCTTCGGTGGAGCCGCCGCCGCGTTGATCATTCTCGTGCTGGTCGGCTGGCTGATCACGAAACATGTACTCGGCTATGCACATTGGACACGTTCGCAGGACACAGTCCAGCTCGTGCCTGCCAGCGAGATGGGCGTCGGGCCGGTGCTGCCGAACAGGCCGGCCAGTGCCGGATTCGTCGCGGTGACCCCGCCCACGGTGCGGTGGCGGTCGCGACCCACCGGGGATGAGGCCGCACTGTACGGCGGGAAGCCGAAGCAACCGATCGGTGGAGGTGATGAAATGATCAGTCACTTTCAGAATGATGTGAATGCCGCCACCCTTGTCGCCGCGACCCTCGAGCTCGATCAGACACTGCGCTGGGCGAGAGGCGCAAAGCTCGAGGCGGACAACCTCGATGACTACCTTCGCGAACTGACGTCCGTCGTGCTGACGGCCGACACGATGGTTCGGTATCACGTATACCGCAACGGCCAATTCGAGTCCTCCCCTGCGATTCTCCAAGCAGGAACGACGGTGATGGTGGATACGCACGGCGTACCGCGCCTCCGGAATCTCAGCGGATCACCGCTGACCGTTCTCGACCAACTCGATCCCACACAACTCACTTACTCGGGTAGTCGGTGGCAGGATTTCGACGCGGCTTCCGTGGTCGCCGTACAACCGTCTGGTGCCGCCGTTCCAACGTTACGACTGCGCGATCTGAGCGATCCGAACAAGTCTGATCAGGTGTTCCAACGCCCGATCGGCACCAACGGCGAGCGCGACTACAGCGAGCGCGTCCAGCAGTCCGCCGATTCGGATCTGTCGGGCAACTGGATCCTGGAATCACGCCAGGGTTCGGTGTGGGTAGGTGGCCTCACCCGGACCAGTGACGGATTCCAGTTCGTCAGCGTGGACTTCCGCCCGAACGGAAAACGAATCATGAACTGCCAGTTGAACGGCGGCCTCAGTCGGCCGAGCACGCTGACCTGTCGCAGCACTTGGCCTGTTCCGACCGGAACGCAGTCGATGGCGCTGGCCTTCGCCGGCCAGCTCGATCCGACGACATCGCAGTGGGACGGCCGCAAAAGATTTCGTTTCACGGGCGATCCCACCGATGAGTCTGAGCTCCAGGAGCACGTGACATTGCGGCCAGAATAGCTGTGCGACCGTGGCGGCCTAGTCGGTCTCCTCCGGGGGTGGCTCGTCCCCGCCGCCGCGGATGGTCCACAGCAAACCGTCCAGCTCGTCGGGCTTGATGAGGACGTCGCGGGCTTTGGAGCCTTCGCTGGGGCCGACTACGCCGCGGGTTTCCATGAGGTCCATGAGACGGCCCGCTTTGGCGAAGCCGACGCGGAGTTTGCGTTGCAGCATTGAGGTGGAACCGAATTGGGAGGTGACGACGAGTTCGACGGCTTGGATGAAGACGTCGAGGTCGTCGCCGATGTCGGGGTCGACGTCTTTCTTCTCGCCCTGTTTGGCGGCGGTGACGCCCTCTTGGTATTCGGGCTCGGCCTGGTTCTTGGCGAAGTCGACGACGGCGTGGATTTCCTCGTCGCTGATGAACGCGCCCTGCAGGCGGGTCGGCTTGTTCGCGCCCATCGGCAGGAACAGGCCGTCGCCCATGCCGATCAGTTTCTCGGCGCCGGGTTGGTCCAGGATGACGCGCGAGTCGGTCAACGACGAAGTGGCGAAGGCCAATCGGGACGGCACGTTGGTCTTGATCAGGCCGGTGACCACGTCGACCGACGGGCGCTGGGTGGCCAGCACCAGGTGAATGCCTGCGGCGCGGGCCTTTTGGGTGATCCGCACGATCGCGTCCTCGACGTCGCGGGGCGCGGTCATCATCAGGTCGGCGAGCTCGTCGACGATGGCGAGGATGTACGGGTAGGGGCGGTACACCCGTTCGCTGCCCAGCGGCGCGGTGATCGCGCCGGACTTGACCTTCTTGTTGAAGTCGTCGATGTGGCGAACCTTGTTGGCCTGCATGTCCTGATAGCGCTGCTCCATCTCCTCCACCAGCCAGGTCAGCGCGGCGGCCGCCTTCTTCGGCTGGGTGATGATGGGCGTGATCAGGTGCGGAATGCCCTCGTACGGGGTGAGTTCCACCATTTTCGGGTCGATCAGGATCATCCTGACCTCGTCCGGGGTGGCCCGGTGCAGCAGCGAGACCAGCATCGAATTCACGAAACTCGACTTACCCGAACCGGTGGAGCCGGCGACCAGCAGGTGCGGCATCTTGGCCAGGTTCGCGGCGAGGTAATCGCCCTCGATGTTCTTGCCGAGCCCGATCACCAACGGATGGTGGTCGTTCCGGGTCGACGGCGCCTTGAGCACGTCGGCGAGCCGGACCAGTTCGCGGTCGGAGTTGGGCACCTCGATGCCGACGGCGGACTTGCCGGGGATCGGGGCGAGCAGCCGAACGTTCTCGGTGGCAACGGCATACGCGATATTGCGGGCCAGCGCGGTGATCTTCTCGACCTTCACGCCGGGTCCGAGCTCCACCTCGTAGCGGGTGACCGTCGGGCCGCGCACGAAACCGGTGACGGCCGCGTCGATCTTGAACTGCACCAGCACCTCGGTGATCGCCTCGATCATCGATTCGTTGGCGGCACTGCGCTTCTTGGGCGGATCGCCGTCGGTCAGCAGCGACATCGGCGGCAGCACGTAGTCGCCCTCGACCTCCCGGTCGGCGACGAACTCGAGCTGCTTCGGCGGCGGCGGGGTCTGGTCCTCAACCTTCGCCACCGGGCGCTGCTTCTTCGGTTTCGGCTTGGCGGCAGGCTCTTCCGTCGCGATCGGCTTGGCGTCCTGCAGCGGCGGCTCGCCGATCACCTCGGTCACCGCGTCGGGATCGCCGAATTCGTCGGCGGGATAGTTCTCCACGGGCGTGCGGCCGCGCCGCTTCGCCTTGGCGGAGTGCAGCGGGAACCCGTCGGCGTCGTACTTGGCCGGGTCGTAGCCGAATTCGCCGTCGTATTCACCGTATTCGTCGCCGCCGCTGCCGGTGCCGAAGTACTCGCGCAGCCGGGCGGGCACCTCGCGGACCGTGGTGCCGGTGAGCAGCAGCACGCCGAAGACGATGGCCAGCAACAGGATCGGCACCGACAGCCAGGCGGTGAGGCCGTTGGTGAGCGGCCCGCCCACTACGAAACCGACGAAACCCGCGGCGCGCGAACGGCCGTGCGGATCGGTCGGCGCTCCCGCGATGACATGCCACAGTCCGAGAATCGGCAGACCGACCAGCAGTCCGCCGAGCACCAGCCGCGGCCGGATCTCCGGATGTGCCTCGGTGCGCATGAGAATGACCGCGATCGCGGTGGCGACGAACGGCAGCCCGGCCGACGCCGACCCGGACACGGCCCGGATGGCTTCGCCCACCCAGTGCCCCACCGGCCCACCCGCCGACAGCCACACGGCGGCGGCGATCACCGCGCTCAACGCGATGAGGGCCAGCGCGATACCGTCGCGACGGTGGCCGTGCTCGATCTCGCCGGCCTTGCTCAGGGTCCGGGTGGTGGCGCCGAGGCCGCGCGCGAGCATGTTCCAGCCGCTGCTGATGCCGCGAGTCAGCACCGCGAGCGGCGCGGTGTTCGACTTGCGCCGAACCGGCCTGCGGGCCGCTGGGCGGCGGCCGCGCGGAGTCGTCGTGGTGCGGGGCGTGGTCGCCGTGGTGCGGGGCGTCGCCGCGCGGGACCGAGCCGCCGTGGTCCTGCCCCGCGCCGATCCCGCCCGCGCCCGAGTAGTCGTGGTGCTGCGGGACTTACCTGCCATGGACCCAGGCTAGCCGCAAACGCCCCTTCCAGACCATCCGCAACACTGGTATCGCCCGTCTCAGGAGTGCCGAACTGTGCAGATGCCCAGGTCGCCAGGGATCCGGGTCGCGCGCCCCCAGCCGCTGATCCTGCGTGTCGGACCCGACCGGTCGGGTCTGATTTCCCCCGGCAAACGAGTCTTCGCCCAAGGCCCAGGAATCAGGCAGGTCTGCGAAGAAGCGGTCAAACGGAGCGGTCGAGACCCAATACCGTGCTGACGGCGTCGGGTTCACCCGTGGTCTCGATGCGGACCTCGTCGCGACCGAACGCGTGCAGCAGCAGCTCCGACGGCGCGCCGGTCAACGTCACCTCGTCGCCCGGCCGCGAACGAACAACGGCCCGTTTGCCGTCCAGCGACTCCAACACGACCGTGACCGGTGATTTCCGGTAGGACCGGCGCGCCATCTTGCTGACCAGCGACCAGTACTTGTCCTCGTCGGCCTGCGAGATCTCGCGCGGCATCCAGCCGGGGCTGCCGCGGCGCACGTCCTCGTGGTGCACGAACATCTCGGTCAGATTCGCCAGCGCGTCGACCGGGCGCAGCGGCGACCACCACGGCGGCCCGGTCCGGACCTGTTCCAGCAGCTCGGGAAACGGCTGGCCGGCCACCTTCGCCTGCACGCGTTCGAGATACCCGGCGAACGGCGGCAACATGATGCCCGGCGCGGCGTCGATGCGCCGCTCCCGAACCACCAGATGCGCGGCGAGGTCCCGGACCGTCCACGTCCCACAGAGCGTCGGCGCCTCCGGCCCGACGGCCGTCATCGTCTCGACGAGCTTCTGACGTTCCCGCTGCGCGATGCTCACCCTCTGAACATACCGACCAGCCCATCCCCCCACACCTTCTGGTTCTCGAATACCGAATCGCGAGTGAGTGCGTCTGCGGCACGGGAAAAGGTGCGCGATTGTCTCCAGTTGCGACACCCGAAGCCCCGAATTCTTGGGTAGCGCAATGGGTGTTCGCTATGTACCTTGTCACTCGGTCCATCGGGTCGTGGGCCTAATTACAAGAAGGGCAAATTCCCTGTGAAGAAGTTTGTTACTGGTGCAGCCATCGTGGCCGCCGCCGGTTGCGCGCTGGCTATCAGCGCGCCTGTCGCACAAGCCAAGGCGTACAACTACGGTGCGATCGCGTTGTCCACCTCTACCGGACTGATCGGCTACTCCTACGACTACCCCGATTCGGGGGCGGCGCAGGCGCGCGCGATCCGCAGCTGCGGGGCCGACGACTGCGAGACGGTGGTCTGGTTCGCCAATGGCTGTGGGGCGGTAGCCTATTCCAGCCGCACCGGCTCTTACAGCTGGGGCTACGCGGCCTCGCGCAGCGGCGCACAGAGCAAGGCGCGGGCGAACAACTCCTCCGACGCCTACATCGTGCACTGGAACTGCACGTCCAACCACGGCTGATGTCCGCGAATCGATTCAGGGGAAACATCGTGAAACACCGCACTTTCCGGACCGCCGTGGCCGTCGTGCTGACCGCCGCCGCGTGCACACTCACCGCGTGCGCCTCCGGCGACAAGGCGTCCTCGTCGCCGAGCACCACCGCCAACGCCGACACCAAGCCCGGCGAGCTCCAGGGCGGAAGTGACAAGGGCGACAAGGAAACCGGCTCCGCGCCGACCACGCCGTCCTCGCCGGTGCTGGCGAAGCCGTCGACACAGCAGCTGAACGACCGCCTGACCAAGGCGTTCGATCCCGCAGTGCCGAACAAGGAGAAGATCAGCTGGATCCAAGCGGCGGAACAGGATCCGTACCTGGTCGCCAACCTGGTCGACGCCGCCAAGAAGCAGGGCGTCAAGGTCGAGATCACCAAGGTGAACGACCCCAGCGACGGCAAGCTGAAGGCCGACGCCAAGGTCACCATCAACGGCAGCCCGGTCGACGACGCGTTCGTCTCCTTCGTCTCCGAGGGCGGCGAATGGAAGGTCGATCACACCTTCGCCTGCAACATCGTCAAGAGCGCGAAGATCGAATCCGCGGCCTGCCAGGAATGAGCTAGCAGCGACGAAAGCGCCGGAAGCCATTGGCTCCCGGCGCTTTCCGGTATCCGTCGAGCAGCCGCCGATCGCCGTGTCCGCTGGCAAAACCTCGCGCCGGCGCCTAGGGGGTACCCGATGCGGTCGTCGCGATGCCGCCGTCTACCGGGATGATGGTGCCCGTGAGGTAGGACCCGGCCCGGCTGGCGAGAAACACGGCGATACCCGCCATGTCGTCGTCGCGGCCGAGCCGGCGCAGCGGGGCCGCCGCCGCGATCGTGTCGCCGACGGCATCGAGCGTGGACGCCATCATCTGCGACGGGAACACTCCCGGTGCTACCGCGTTCACCGTCACGTGCTGTGGGCCCAGCTCTCTGGCAAGCACTCTGGTGAGCTGATGGAGTGCCGCTTTGCTGCTGGCGTACGAGTAGTTGGGCGACTGGGCGACGTGGACGGCGGCGATACTGCCGATATTGATGATTCGCGCGGGATCATCGGCGGTGCCCGCCTTGCGAAGTGCGGGGAGCAGCGCCTGCGTCAGCCAGAACGGCGACTTGAGGTTGAGGTCGAGCACTGAGTCCCAGGCCTCGTCCGGGAACGTCGCCAGCGGCTCGCGCCACATCGCTCCCGCGTTGTTGACGAGGATGTCCAGGCGTTCCGAGTCGGCCTCGACAAGATCAGCGAGGCGCTGACACTCGTCGTGCCTGGACAAGTCGGCAGGGATCGCTCGAACGTCGCCGAACTCGGACAGTAGACGTTGTGCCTCCGTGCACGTGTCCGCGTTGCGTGAGCTGATGACGACGCGGGCGCCCGCCTGGAGCAGGCCGCGCGCGATCATCATCCCGATCCCCCTGGTGCCGCCAGTGACAAGGGCGTACTTCCCACTCAGATCGAAAAGTTCTGTGTGAGTGGTGAATTGGTTGTCCTTCATAGATCTCTGCCCCTTGTGTCGTGGAAGAATTCGCCGACACCACGTTGACAGGCATGCTGGACGTCTGGGAGAGCCTGGTGATACAGGTACTGCGAGAGCCCCCTTGCCGGTGCGCCGACCCACGCCGCAGCTTGGTCGACGATGCGTACCGAGCCACTGGCAGCTACGAAAAAGCGCCGGAAGCCATTGGCTCCCGGCGCTTTTCAGTATCCGTCGATCAGACGCCGATCACCGTCGGCACGATCATCGGGCGGCGACGGTAGGTGTCGGCGACCCAGCGGCCGACGACGCGCCGCACGCTCTGCGCGATCCGGTGGATGTCGGTGACACCCTCCGTGGCCAGCCGCTGCAACTCCGCCTCGACCAGTTCGGCCGCGACGGTGAGCGCCGACGGATCGTCGGAGAAGCCGCGTCCGCTGACCTCCGGCGCACTCACCGCCTTACCGGTGGTCTCGTCGATCGCGACGGTGATCGAGATGAAACCACCCTCGCCGAGCACCAGACGATCCGACAGCGTCGACTCGCCGACGTCACCGACCGACAGGCCGTCGACGTACACGTGCCCGACCGGCACCCGCCCGACGATCGAGGCGATGCCGTCGACCAGGTCGACCACGACGCCGTCCTCGGCGAGCATGACCCGGTCCTCCGGCACACCGGTCGCGATGGCGAGCGCGGCATTGGCGCGCAGGTGCCGCCATTCGCCGTGCACCGGCATGGCATTGGTGGGCCGCACCGCGTTGTACAGGTACAGCAGCTCGCCCGCGGACGCGTGCCCGGAGACGTGCACCTTGGCGTTCTGCTGGGTGATCACCGTGGCGCCGAGCCTGGCCAGGCCGTTCACCACCGCGAACACCGAGTTCTCGTTGCCGGGGATGAGCGAGGAGGCCAGCACCACGAGATCGTCCTCGCGGATGTTGATCTGGCGGTGATCGCCGCGGGCCATCCTGGACAGCGCCGACAGCGGCTCGCCCTGCGAACCGGTCGAGATCAGCACCAGTCGATCGCCGGGCAGCGTCGCGGCCTGGTCGAGGTCGACGACCACGCTCTCCGGCACCGTCAGGTAGCCGAGGTCCTGCGCGATCTGCATGTTGCGGACCATCGAGCGGCCGACGAAACAGATTCGCCTGTTGTACTTCTGGGCGACGTCGACGACCTGCTGGATGCGATGCACGTGGCTGGCGAACGAGGCGACGATCACCCGGTTGCGGGCCTTGCCGATCACCGTGTCGAGCACGCCGCCGATTTCGCGTTCCGGCGTGACGAAGCCGGGCACCTCGGCATTGGTGGAGTCCACCAGGAACAGGTCGACGCCCTCGTCGCCGAGCCGGGAGAAACCGGCCAGATCGGTGAGGCGACCATCGAGGGGCAGCTGGTCGAGCTTGATGTCACCGGTGTGCAGCACGACGCCCGCCGGGGTGCGGATGGCGACGGCCAGCGCGTCCGGGATGGAGTGGTTGACCGCGAAGTACTCGCAGTCGAACGGGCCGTGTTCGGTGTGCTGGCCCTCGATGACCTCGATCAGCTTCGGCTGCTGGCGGTGCTCGCGGCACTTCGCCGCGACCAGCGCGAGGGTGAACTTGGAGCCGACCACCGGGATGTCGGCGCGCAGCCGCAGCAGGAACGGGATGGCGCCGATGTGATCCTCGTGACCGTGCGTGAGCACGACCGCGACGACATCGTTGATCCGGTGCTCGATGGGCCGGAAGTCGGGCAGGATCAGGTCGACGCCGGGCTGCTGGTCCTCGGGGAACAGCACGCCACAGTCGACGATGAGCAGCTTGCCGCCGTACTCGAAAACGGTCATGTTGCGGCCGATTTCGCCGATGCCGCCGAGCGCGAAGATGCGCAGGCCGTTCTTGGGGAGCTTAGGCGGGGCGCCCAATCGCTCGTGCGCGAGGGATGCGGCACGCGGATCCTGTTGGGGCGCAGACTGTTCGGCCCGGCCACGGCCGGACTGCTGGCGGCCACGGCCGGATTTCCGTGCCTGCTGGCCGTTTTGCGGCGCCTCGGCGCGCGGGGCCGACTTCTTCGCGGGCGCGGACTTCTTCGCCGCGGTGGCCTTCCTCGGCTGCGAGGTCTTCGCAGGCTGCTCAGCCGGTGCGGTCACGTCGGACTGCACCGAAACCTCGGGCTGCGCCGCGACTTTCGGCTTCTCGATGCGCGCAGGCCGTTCGGCCGGAACAGGCGGCGGTGCTCCCGCGGCGCGGGACGCGGTTCTGCGGGGACGACGTGCGACAGGCTCTGTCATGCCCGTACCTCGCTAGCCGTGACGCGCTCGGCGCTCTGGGTATTTAGCTCGCTCTGCTGTGTGGTGATTCGCTCGCTCCGCTCTCTCATCCGAGCACCCCCGCCGCCCGTAGATCAGCGGCAAGGAGCTCGAGTTGTTCAGGATTCGGCATCAACTGCGGCAATCGCGGTTCACCCGCATCGATCCCGAGCAGACGGAGGCCGCCTTTGCTCATCGCGACACCGCCCAAACGGAACATTGCCGAGTTCAACGGCACCAGGGCCGCGTTGATCTCTCTGGCGCGTGCCACCGCGCCGGAGGTGTAAGCAGTAAGCAACTCGCGCAACCGTTCGGGCACGAGATGTCCGATGACGCTGATGAATCCGGTCGCGCCGATCGACAGCCACGGCAGGTTCAGCGTGTCGTCGCCGGAGTAGAAGGCCAGGCCGGTGTTCGCGATCAGGTCGGCACCCGCGTTCATGTCGCCCTTGGCGTCCTTCACCGCGACGATGCGCGGGTGCTCGGCCAGCCGGCGGATGGTGTCGCTGGCGATCGGCACCACCGAGCGCGGCGGAATGTCGTAGAGGGTGACCGGCAGGTCGGTGGCGTCGGCGACCGCGGTGAAGTGCGCGAGCAGGCCCTCCTGCGAGGGACGCGAGTAGTACGGCGTCACCACCAGCAGGCCGTGTGCGCCCGCGCGCTGGGCGTTGCGGGCGAGTTCGATGGAATGCGCGGTGTCGTAGGTGCCCGCGCCCGCGATCACGGTGGCGCGGTCGCCGACGGCGTCGACGACGGCGCGGAGCAGGTCCGCCTTTTCCTGCTCGCTGGTGGTCGGCGACTCGCCGGTGGTGCCGGAGATGGCGAGTAGGTCGACGCCTCGATCCACCAGGCGGGCGGCCAGCGCGACACCGGCATCGATGTCGAGCTTGCCGTCGGCACTGAACGGGGTCACCATCGCGACACCCACCGTGCCGGACGCACGCAGCTCGGTCGGACTCGCGGTGCTCGCTGCCACGCCGCGGTTACGCACGCTGCCGCCCTCGGGCTCCACGCTCGCTCCGTGGGTTGCCGTCGATTCACCGTTCGTCATGGTCAGAAAGGCTACCCGGTCGGCGGAACGCCCTCGACACCGTCGCCACTGAATGGACCGGCCGGTCGGGTGCGCGGTCAGCTACCGCGCGATCATGATGTCATTCGCGTCCTTGCGTGACATCAAAAATGGCGTCACACTGATGTCATGGATCTGAACAAGTACACCGCCCGCCTGCGCGAGGACCTGATCGCGGCCGCCGCCCTCGGCGACGAAAAGACCCAGGCCACCGCGGCGGCGCTGGCCGCGGCGACCGAGAGCTCGGCCCGGCTGGTGCTACTTGCCGCGCTGTCCGAACTCGCCACCGAGCTCAACACCGAACTGGGTGACCGCACGGTGCACCTCTCCTTCGACGGCACCGAGGCCAAGGTCGACCTGCGCAAGCAGTCGTCCGCCGACGACCACGCGACCTTCGAGGAAATGACCGGCGATATCAGCCGAGTCACCCTGCGACTGGTCGAAACGTTGAAGTCGAAGGCGGAAGAGGCGGCCGCGCAGAGCAATCAGTCGCTGAATTCGTGGTTGTCCGGTGCGGTTTCGGGAGCGCTGCGCGACCAGATGCGCGGGTACGGGCAGAAGCGGGACGTCTGATCGACAGCCGCACTTTTTCTCGGGATCTGCACCCACTATGGACGCCCGAAGTCGGTGCAGATCCCGAGAGTGGGTGCAGATCTTGGCAGTAGCGGTTGATGAGTTACAACAGCGGAGCGAGGTTTCCGCGAGAGCCGATGACGACCTTGTCCAGTTCGAGCCAGTCGGCCATGTCGCGCAATGCTTCTGTTAGGGCGTGCGCGGTTCCGGGGGTGTCGTAGCCGGGCTCAGCGAAGGCTGCGGGGACGGAGAGGCGGCCTGCGGCGCGCTCGGCGCGTAGGTCGACGCGGCCGACCAGTTCACCGTTGAGCAGGAACGGGAAAACGTAATAGCCGTGTACCCGTTTGGGTTCCGGGGTGTAGATCTCGATGCGGTAGTGGAAGTCGAAGAGGCGTTCGGTGCGGGCGCGGAAGAAGATCAGCGGGTCGAACGGGCACAGCAGGGCGGCGCCTTCGACGCGGCGCGGGATGGGCGTGCCCGCGCGCAGGTACGCCGGTTTGTCCCAG
The DNA here is from genome assembly GCF_042727395.1 of Nocardia sp. NPDC060255. NCBI lineage: Bacteria > Bacillati > Actinomycetota > Actinomycetes > Mycobacteriales > Nocardiaceae > Nocardia > Nocardia sp. NPDC060255. Next base: position 51,855 of record NZ_JBHXAU010000003.1, read on the forward strand.
CCCTCGACCTCGACCGGGAGGAGTTCGCCCGCGTCGACGAGGTCGGCGATGGCGGGTTCGGTTTGGCGACGATGTAGTCGGTAGTAGTCGCGCAGGTCGGTTTCGGTGCCGATGCCGTGGGCGGTGGCCGCGCGGAGCACCAGTTCGCGCACCGCGTCCTCCTCGGAAACGGTGCGCGCCAAGATGTCCGGCGGGATCACGCGCTCGGCGAGGTCGTAATGCCGCGCGAAACTGACGCGCTTGTCCACCGAGAGTGCGCCGGCGGCGAACAGCTGCTCGCAGATCATCTTGGTGTCGCTGAGATTCCACCAGGAGCCCTTGGCGCGCGGCTTGTCCAGTTCCAGATGCCGCTCCACCTCACCGGCCGTACACGCACCGACCTCGGCGAACACATCCAGGATGTCGTTGCCCAGGGTGGGATTGCGCTCCACCACCTTGCGCACACCGGCCCATCGGCCGTTCTCGAATTGCGTCATCCGCCATCGCATCAGCGGCCAATCCTCGACCGGGATCAATGCCGCCTCGTGCGCCCAATACTCCACCAGCCGCCGCGGCCGCCGGGCATTGTGACTCCACGCCGCCTCGTCCAGCAGCGCCCGATCGTAGGCCCCGATCCGGCTGAACACCGGCGCATAATGCGCCCGCACCACCGCCGACACCGAATCCAACTGCAACAGTTGCGTTTTCTCGACCACCCCGAGCACCGACCGCCGGGTCGTCCGCACCGGCTTCCGCGCCGCAAACCCCTGCGCCGCCAGCGCAACCCGCCGCGCCACCCCAACACTGACCTTCCGCATACCCGCACAATGCCACGAGGGTCCGACATTGACACCCGCCCACCGGGACATGATGGCGGCGCCACTCGACATTCGCCGCCGTCATGTCCCGCTCGCGAACTGTGCGCGTCGACGGATGGGCTTCGGTTGATCCCTAGGTGGAGACTTTGATGCTGCCTGCGGCGTCTATCTCGGTGCGGCGGTCCTGATGGGGGGCGTTGGCGAGAACCGTGGCGAGGATGCGGCGGCCCATCGGGAGGACGCGGACGGTGACCGAGCCTGCGTTGGCGGCGTCCAATTCCTTTGTGGCGGCCTCGATTACCTGTTGGCGGACCCAGCGGGGGACCCCGGCGAAGCCGCCGTCGTCGAGGAGGACCACCTCGACGCCGCGGCTGCGGGCGCCGCGGGCGGCGCTGCTGAGTTCGTCGGTGACCAGTTGCGGGGCACGCAGGCCATCGCGTAGTTCGGCCTCCAGCAGGCGGCATTGTTCGCGTTCGGTGGCGGTGAGTTCGACACCGTCGGCGATGCGTTCCAGGATGGGCCTGGCCACCTTGTCGAGGCGGGCCAGCTGCCGGTTGCGTTCGCCGTTCTCCGCGGCCATGGTGGCCTCGGCGGCGGCGCGCATCGTCGACTCCTCTCGCAGCAACCGCAGCGAGCGCTGGGTGGGTCGCATGATCACCGCGAAGAGCGAGACGCCGGCCACCGTGGAGATCGGCACGATCGATCCGGCGATCACGCCGCCGCTCAGGCCGTTCACCACGCCGACGGCCGCGATCACGACCGCGACACCACAGACCCCGAGCCAGGCCGCGCCCAACCGGCCGCGCAGCACGAGCACCGCGAGCACATACGACGACGCGAACGCGGTCCACACCTGCCTCGACCAACCGTGCTCGACATCGAACGAGGTGAGCGCGGTCGCCAGCGGTCCGGAGGCGGCGATGAATATCGTCGCGGGCAACGGCAGCGGATCGACCGGGATCACCAGCACCAGTACCCCGGCCGCGGCCAGCAGCACCAGCGCGGCCACCGCCGCGATCAGCGGCGAATCGCCGAAGTTGCGGACCATGTACAGCACGATGGTCGCCTGCAGGATGAGCAGGAACAGCCCGGCCGCCGGGTCCCGCAGGCCGAGCAGATCGCGGAGCCCGAATTCGGTATCGGTGTCAGCCATCGCTGCCCCACACCAAGGTCACCGTGGTGCCCTCGCCCGGTTGGGATTCCACGAAGCCCGCGCCGCCGGCCAGCTGCCGCATCCGGCCGAGAATGCTGACCGAGATGCCGAGGCGATCGGCGGGCACCTGCCCCATCTCGAAACCCGCACCGTCATCACGGAATACGACCCGGATGCCGCCCGCGCTGATGGTTACCGTGACGGTGCGCTGCACCTCACGGCCCGGCACGGTGGCGTGGCGCAAACTGTTGCGCACCGCCTCGGTGAGTGCCGCGGCGATGGTGCCCGCCGCGTCCACCGGCAGCCGGAGGTCGTCGAAGCCGGACCAGCGCCGGGCGGTGAACCGGATACCGGGGTTGACTTCGTGCACGGCCGAACGCAGGAACCCGGTGGCGGACTGCGCGTCCAGCCGGTTCGGTTCCACGTCGCCGACGCGGCATTCGTCGAGCTGCTCGAGCGTCCGCTCGGCTTGCCGGCGCAGCACCGGCGAATCGGTACCCGCCCGGGACGCGTCCAACAGGGTGGACAGCACCGCGTCGTGGATCAGCGCGGCGAATCGCGCCCGTTCGCGGTCGCGGGCCGCGGCACCGGCCACCGCCGCCGCGCGCCTGCTCTCGATCGCCGACTCCCGATCCACTCGATCCGCAGCAGCTTTGGCGTAGATCGCGCACCAGAGGAACAGTGCACACAAACCGGCTGCGCGAACGAAGTCACCGGCCCACACCACGGGCGTCGCGTCGGGCAGCACGAAAGCGTTGGCGAACGCCGACAGCGCGGCACCGATCACGAGATAGACGACCGCATAGACCGGACGCCACGCCAGCACCGCCGCGAGCACACCGAGCGCGAGCACGCGATACAGCCACACCGAGGAGGTCTGCGGCACCGGATCCGGATACGCGAACGGGATCACGGCCATCGCCGCGAGAAAGCTCACCGCCGCCGCACCGGACACCAGCTGGATGAGCTGCCTGCTCGACGCGATCGACACCGCGGCCAGCACCGGGAACAGCCCGAAAGCCAGCACCACCGTGAGGACCGTCCAACCGCCCGCGATAAGCCGGCTCTGGTCCGCGATCTCCGGCAGCTCGACCACCGCGACGATCACCCCGGCGATCCCGATCGCCAACCCGAAGCGACGCAGAATTCGATCGGACGCGCCCTCGTACCCACTCTTCTTGGACACCGGAGCGGCTCCCCTGCGCCAACGGCTCGGTGCGATGTGATCGAGCGACACGGGAGCAGCGGTGGTGTCCAGCATGCTGGACGCGATCATGACCGCGCCTCGCTGCGCTCGTTCATCCGCGTGGATGCCGCTCGGGCACCGGAAGCCACCCGTCCTCCACTGCCCGCTTGTACAGGTCGGTCTTGGTCGGCGCCGGGCGTCCCGCGTCGGCGTACTTCTGCCGGATGCGGCCGAGGTAGTCGTTGACCGTCTGTTCGGACAGGCCGGTCAAACGCGCCACCCGAGAAGCCTTCTCACCAGACGCATACAGCGTGAGCACCTCTTCCTGACGCGGACTGAGCCCGACGTCGGACAGCTGCGGGTCGCCGTCGATGGCGGCGGCCCAGTCGGTGGTCACCACCTGTTCGCCGGAACCCGCGCGGCGCACGGCCGCGACCACGGTCTGCACGTCCTCGGATTTGCGCACCACGCCGAGCACCCCGGCCCGCGCGGCGGACCGCACCAGGAACGCGTTGTCCGCGCCGGTGAAGATCAGCACCTCGATGCCGCGATCGCGCAGCGCACGCACGTTGTCTTCGGGCGTCGACCCGTCGGCCAAACGCAGGTCGAGCACGACCAGATCCAGTTGCGGTAGATCCTGAGCGGCAGCCAATAACTCCGGTACCGTGCCCGCGGTCAACACCAGGTCGAGATCGGGTTCCGGCGCAAGCATGGCGGCCAGTCCGATCGCTACTGATTCGTGGTCTTCGACCACTCCGATCCGGCGCGGTGCGTTATTGCCCCCTTCGGCCAACGTCACCTGAAATCTCCATTCCCGAGCAAACTCGTCACATCCCCACCGCAACAACGTTCTGTCAGTATGCCGGGCCGAAGCACCGAATGGTCAGACACCAGAAATCGGGGCCGACCCCAAATCGCTTCCGGCAGAGATTGTCACTGCCAGCTATTTCGGGGACAAAAACTGTCAGTCGCCCATTAGTTGCGCGGCAATGGTCGCACCGAGCTCCCAGCAGCGCTGGATGTCGTCCTTCGTCGGCGGTCCCGACACGATCACCGGTGCGGCCGCCTGTTGCCAGCCGAGGCCGGTGGTGACGCGTTCCACACCCCGTTCGGCGCCCTCGGTGCCTTCGTTGCCGTGCAAGTAGAAACCGAAGGGCCGACCGGTGGTCGAGTCGAGACAAGGATAGTAGAACGTGTCGAAGGCGTGCTTGAGTGCGCCGGACATGTAGCCGAGGTTGGCAGGGCTGCCGAGCAGATATCCGTTGGCGGCCAACACATCCGAGGCCGTGACGGCGAGGGCCGCGCGGCGCACGACCTGCACTCCCTCGATCTCCGGGTCGGTCGCGCCGGAGACCACCGCCTCGAACATGGCCTGCATGTGCGGGGACGGGGTGTGGTGGATGATCAGCAACTGCGTCACGGGACGAGCTTAGTGTGCGTGATGCGGTGCGCGGTCGACGCAGGCCGTCCAGTACGCAATGCGTGCTTGCTCGGCGAAATATCCTCCGATGAGAGCGAATTCACTCACCTTCCGGCGCTTACCCCGGTCGATTCGGCCAGGGCCGGGTCTAGTGCGTAGTAGAAATCGGCTATCGCCGTGTCGAGTTGTCGTCGGCGACGGCGTGTCGGTCAATATCGATGGGACCGTTCCGAATTGTGCAACGGGCAGGTTCTACCCTGCTTGATCCCGTTCGAGTTTTTCCAGTGCGACCGCGCGGCGCATGGTGGCGCGGGCGCGGGTGCGGTCGCCGGCGTAGTCGTAGGCGCGGGCCAGGCGGTAGGAGACGCGCCAGTTGTCGGGGTCTGCTTCCCATTCGGTTTTGACCTGGGCGAAGAGTTCGTCGGCCGCGTCGCGTTCGATGCGGCCGGAGGGGCGGTGCGGTAGCTCGGAGGTGTCGAGTTCGCGGCCCTCCTCGTGGATGCGGCGGGCCAGGCGCTGGTGGGCCAGGGCCGCGCGCACGGTGGCGGCGACCACCCAGACGCCGACGAACGGCAGGATCAGCACGCCGATGCCGATGAGGATGGCGGCGACATTGCCGGTGCCGATGAGGCTGAACGCGATTCGGCCGAGGAGCAGGAAGTAGAAGCCGAGCACGAGGACCAGGACCGCGAGGAACGCAACGACCTTGACGACTTCCCGGTTCTGCTTGGCCCCGTCCGCAGCCGATCCCGCGGCGTTCACGCCCGCACCTCGTTCACAGGTCGAGGAAGGGGTCGAGCCCGACGGTGAGGCCGGGGCGGTTGGCGATCTCGCGCACGCCGAGCAGCACGCCGGGCGCGAAGGAGGATCGGTCGATGGAGTCGTGCCGGATGGTGAGGGTTTCGCCCTGGGTGCCGAACAGCACCTCTTGATGGGCGACCAGTCCGGCCAGCCGCACCGAGTGCACCCGCACGCCGTCGACATCCGCGCCGCGGGCACCGTCCAGTTCGGTGGTGGTGGCGTCGGGGCTACGGCCGACGCCCGCCTTGTCGCGGGCGGCGGCGATCAAGCCCGCGGTGCGGTAGGCGGTGCCGGAGGGTGCATCGGCCTTGTTCGGGTGGTGCAGTTCGATCACCTCGACCGAGTCGAAGAACCGGGCGGCCTGTTCGGCGAAACGCATGGACAGCACCGCGCCGATGGCGAAGTTCGGTGCGATCAGCACGCCGGTGCCGGGGCGGTCGGTGAGCCAGCCGCGTACCTCGTCGAGGCGGGCGGCGTCGAAGCCGGTGGTGCCGACCACCGCGTGGATGCCGTTCTGCACCAGGAACTTCAGGTTACCCATCACCACGTCCGGGTGGGTGAAGTCCACGACGACCTGCGTGTTCGCCGCGGTGAACGCGTCGAGCGAATCGTCCTTGTCGACGGCGGCGACCAGTTCCAGATCGGCCGCCGCGTCTACCGCCGCGATGATGGCCTGTCCGACTTTGCCGCGTGCTCCGAGCACTCCGACCCGTATGGTCACCGCACCTCCTCTTTCCGCTTTTGTCGGTGTCAGCCTATCGACCGTGCCGGGGCGGCGGTCCGCTGACCTCTGTGATTCACATTGCTACATGCGCATGTTTGCGCGCGGGTGATCTCTCCCCTACCGTCGCGGGCGTGACTTCGATTCGGGAACGGGCAGCGATCTTCCTACGACAGCACGAACGCAAGAAACTTGCTGCCGGGCAGCATGATTGGCAGTACTACGCGGGCGGCACCGGCGATCCGGTGTTGCTGCTCAGCGGCGGGTCGGGGATCGGTATCGGCTGGCTGGATTTGGCGGATGCGTTGGTGCCGCGGTTCCGCACGATCGCGCCCGACTACCCGTCGAGTGTCGGGTCCTGTGCCGAGTTGGTCGACGGTTTTGTCGCGGTGCTCGATGCGGAGGGGATCGATCGGGCCCATGTGGTCGGTCAGTCGGCGGGTGGCATGTATGCGGAGCTCCTTTCACGTCGTGCGCCGGATCGGGTTCGGTCGCTTACCTTGTCGAGCACCGGGTTGTACGGACCGGAGGATGTCGATCGGTTGCGGATGCGGGTCGAGACCACCTTGGCGACGCCGTGGCCGGAGACGCAGGAGGCGATTCGTACCGCGTTGCGGAGCACCTGGCCGGACTCCGAGGAAGCCGAGTTCTGGATCGAGCAGGTGGTGACGGCCACCGACGCGGGCGGGAGCGCCGGTGCCGCCAATTCGTCTCGTCTGTTGCTCGAGCTCGCCGAGGGTGTCGATGAACTCCTCCGGGGTCCCGCCGGGGACGGCCCCACCCTGATCTTCCGCGCGGACGACGATCCGCTGATCACCACCACCCACACCGGGCGCCTGCGCGACCTGCATCCCGGCTGCGATTTCCGCACCTTTACCGAGGGCGGTCATTCCTTGTTGATCAGTCGAACCGCCGACTACATCGAGGTGGTGACCGAGTCCCTCACCCGCGCATAGCTATTCAGCCCACGGGCACAGTAGCGGCACCCCGGTCCCGCGGAAGTCCCTGCGGTTGCGCGTGACAACGGCGAGTCCGTGCGCTTCGGCTGTCGCGGCGATGAGGGCGTCCACAGCTTCTACGCGCTGGCCGATACCTTCGGCTCGGGCGCGGACGCGCCCCCACGCCTGTGCGACGCCGAAATCCACTGACAGTAGTCGCTCGTCGAATCTGTCGGCGACCTGATCCGTCAGCCACGTGGTCAGGCGAGCCTTCTTCCGTCCGTCGGACAACCGATCGACGCCGTGGCGGATCTCGCCGATCGTGATGACGCTCAGGAACATTCGTTCCTCGTCCGCTTCGTGCAACCAGCCGATCAGGCCGGGGTCGGGTCGCGGCTTGATCCACTCCGAGACGGCGTTGGTGTCCAGGAGATAGCCTGCGGGCTCGACCTCCAGCGCCATCACAGGGTCACGTCGCGGTGCTGCGGATCCGTTCTGTCACGCTCGACCACTAGACCGGAATCCCGTAGTGGCGAGTCGGCGAAGAATTCGGCCAGGCTCCCCTGCCGCGCGTTCCGGCGTCGCCATTCATCGATGGCTACGACGACGGCGACTTCACGCCCGTGCTTGCTGATCACCTGCGGTCCCTCCCGATCCACCGTGTCGATCAACTCGGACAATCTGGCCTTCGCGTCGGCAAGGGGCCATGCGACATCCGGCCGCTCCGATCGCTTTCTAGCCATCTGATCACCCGTTTCGACCATTTTGACTACTCTGACCAGATCAGGTTACCTACCCGACCGGCTCGGCGCCAGCCATATTCGCGGCCATCTTTTCCAGCACCCGCATGGTCTCGGCGAACTGCTCGTCGGTGACGCCCTCGGTCATCTGCCTGCGCCGCGCGCCGATCCGAATCCACGCCTGATCGTGGACCTCTCGGCCCGCGTCGGTCAGCGAGAGCGTGCCCGACTCGTCGACCACCAACCCCCGGGCGGCGACCGCGGCCAGTTCGGTCTCCCACTCCGACTGACCGTTCAGGAAAGTGTCGAGCGCGGCGTGCAGCTCGCTCGCCTGCTGCGGACCGTCCGAGAGCGAGTGCAGGATCTGCCAGTGCCTGCGGCTCAGTTCGCAGGCGGCGAGGTCCTCGTCGAAGCGCTCGGTGATCAGTCGATCGAGCTCGACGAGCCAGTAACCGATGTGGCGTCGAACGGCCATGATGTCCTCCAAAGCATGTATATCAACAACTACATGTACTATTACATGAAACTCTGGCGGATGGAAGAGCGCACGATAGGAGACCCGATGCACGAGCACGACGCGATCACCGAGGCCGTCGAAGCGGCGATGGTCCGGATCCGGCGCAGACAGACCCGAGGGGCACTCGCCGGCGACTCCCCGTTCCCGATCGCCCTGCACCAAGTCCTCGACGCCGTCGCCGCCACCGAATCCCCCACCGTCAGCACCCTGGCCCCCACCCTGGGCGTTGACCAGCCACGAGCCAGTCGTCTTGTCGCCCAGGCTGTTTCGCACGGCCTACTGGAACGAGTCGCCGACCAACAAGACGGCCGCCGCGCCGTCCTCCGCCTCACCAACAACGGCCAGCAGGCCATCACCGCCGCCAGCACCGGCCGCCGCACCGCCATGGCCGCCGCCATGTCCGACTGGACCGCCACCGAACGCAGCGAATTCGCCCGCCTACTCCAACGTTTCGTCGACGCCATGGACGCACCGACACACTGACCACCGCGCACCTTCCCACCTGCCGCGCACGGAGCAGTAGGCAAATCTACGCGCACCACACGAATCCGCGCGGGACTGTGCGCACCTACCAGTCAAAGGCCGATCGCCTGTCGCAGCGCCTGATCCACGGCAAGTTCAACTGCCTACCAACGCGTTTCGTAGACGTTGGCGACGCGCCCGCCCCATACCCGCCGCGCGTACCTTCCGGCCCGCCGCGCACGAAACAGGAGGCAAATCCACGCGCACCACACGAATCCGCGCGCGGGCCCGAGCGCTCCTCATTAGTCGAAGGCCGATCACAGGTTATAGGGCGTTCCCACGACGAGATCACCTGTCTGCTAAAGCGTTTCGTCGATGTGGTCGATGCGCCGGACCACGTCCGTCGCGCGCACCTTCCCGCCCGCCGCGCACGAAATAGTCGACTAATCCGCGCGCGCCACACGAATCCGCGCGCCTCTCGTCAGTCGAAGGCTGAATGCCTGTCACATGCGCGACCCAAGGCGAGTTTGCCTGCCCGCTACAGCGTTTCGTTGACGCGGTGACGCACCGGCCCCAAGCTCACCGCGCGCATGTTTCCGCCCGCCGCGCACGAAACAATCGGCAAATCTGCGCGCGGCATGCAAATCCGTTCGCGGCGCTTGCTGCAGCTGAGCGTTAGCGACGTGCCGCGGTACGGGTACTCGGCGTTGGTTGACCAGGTGTCGGTCGCGGTGGCGGCTGTCGTCAGTCGAAGACGATCACCTGGCGGAGGGCGTGGCCTGCGGCGAGTTCGTCCATGGCGTGGTTGATTTCGTCGAGGCCGATGTGGGCGGAGACCAGGCGTTCGACGGGGAGGCGGCCCTCACGCCACATTCGGACGTAGGTGGGAATGTCGCGGGCCGGGACTGCCGAGCCCAGATAGCTGCCGATGATCGAACGGCCTTGTGCGACAAGGGCGAGCGGGGAGATGCTGGCGCGAGCATCGGGGGCGGGCAGGCCGACGGTGACCGTGGTGCCGCCGGGAGCTGTCGCGGCTACGGCGGTTTCGAAGGCGCGAATGTTGCCTGCGGCCTCGACAACGATCTCCGCCTGGACACCCAACTCGGCCACCTGCGCCGGGGCGTAGGCCGCAGTCGCGCCCAATTCCTTTGCCAGGGTGAGCTTTTCCGGAACGGTGTCGACGGCGATTACCTCGTGACCATCGGCCGCCAATGACACCGCGACCAGTACCGCTGCCATGCCGACACCGCCGAGCCCGACCACCATGATCCGATCCCCCGGCCCCGGCTTGGCCGAATTCAACAGTGCGCCACCGCCGGTCAAGACAGCGCACCCGAGGACAGCCGCCACCTCGGGCGGCACGTCGTCGTCCACCGGAACCACCGACCTGCGGTCCACCACCGCATGCGTCGCGAAGGCGGACACGCCGAGATGGTGGTGCACCTCCGCGCCGTCCCGGCTCAGCCGCCGCCCACCGCCCAGCAATTCACCCGCGTTGTTTGCGACACTGCCCGGCACGCACGGCGTCCGCCCATCGGTGGCGCAGCCCGCGCATTCGCCGCAACGCGGCAGGAAGGTCATCACCACGCGCTGCCCGATCGCGAGATCGCTGCCGCCCGGCCCGATCCCCTCGACGCGCCCCGCCGCCTCGTGACCGAGCAGCATCGGCACCGGCCGCACCCGATTCCCGTCGACCACCGACAGGTCCGAATGACACAGCCCCGCCGCCTCGATCCGAACCAGCAGCTCCCCCGCCCCCGGCTCCCCGAGCTCCAACTCACCGACACTGATCGGCGCCGACTCGGCGAACGGCACGGGCGCCGCGATCCGCTCCAGGACCGCCCCACGAATCTTCATTCCGCCGACGCTACCGTCCACACTGTCCCAGGCACAGAGATCACCCGCCCTCGCCCTCAACTTCAGCTGCCGCGCACGAAACAGCCAGCAATTCCGCACGCAGCCCACCAATTCACGCGCGGGGCTGCACCCACCGCGACCGGCAAAACTACGATCCAGTACCCGTACCGCCACGCACATCCTCGCTGCCCTCGCACGAAACAGCCAGCCGCGCCCATGCTGGCCTGCCGCGCACGACATAGCTGGCAGTTCCATGCGCAGCTCGACAATTCGCGCGCGGGGCTGCACCCACCGCGACCGGCAAAGCTGCGATCCAGTACCCGTACCGCCACGCACATCCTCGCTGCCGCGCACGAAACAGCCAGCCGCGCCTATGCTGGCCTGCCGCGCACAAAACAGTCAGCAATTCCGCACGCAGCCCACCAATTCGCGCGCGGGGCTGCACTTACCGCGACCCGCAAAGCTACGTTCCAGTACTCGTACCGCCACGCACAAGCTCGCTGCCCGCACGAAACAGCCAGCAATTCCGCACGCAATCCACCACTTCGCGCGCGGAGCGCACCCATCGCGACCCGCAAAGCTACGATCCAGTACTCGTACCGCCACGCACATGCTCGCTGCCGCGCACGAAACAGCCAGCCGCGCCCATGCTGGCCTGCCGCGCACAAAACAGTCAGCAATTCCGCACGCAGCCACCAATTCGCGCGCGGGGCTGCACCTACCGCGACCGGCAAAGCTACGTTTCAGTACTCGTACCGCCACGCACAAGCTCGCTGCCCGCACGAAACAGCCAGCCGCGCCCATGCTGGCCTGCCGCGCACGACATAGCTGGCAGTTCCATGCGCAGCTCGACAATTCGCGCGCGGCGTGCGCTCGGGGCGCGTGGCTTGGCTCAGTGGGGGTGGATGCGGCCGACAGGTTCGTACGTGGGCTGTGAATTCGTGTGTGACGGGCGAGTGGGCCCCGACGACGCTGAGCGTGGCTATCGCACGCGGTCGGCGACGGATGTTGCGCGGTACAGCACCCATTCGAGGGGGCCGCGGGGGAAGAAGCGGGTCCAGCAGTAGGCGAACATCATGATGATTGCGCTCAGGCTCAGCAGGACGGGGAGCGAACCGGCGGGGAGGACGTCGAAGCCGAGCACTGCGATCGCGAATACGTGGAATACGTAGGCGGTCAATGACATGCTGCCGACTGCGATCAGTGGCGTGGCCAGCCGTTGGAACCGCTGGGATTCGGCGCATGCGGCCAGGCAGGCGACGAGCACCGTGAGGGCGACACCTGTGTTCGCGATGATCGACAACGTGGTTTCGCTGTGCGGCATCGCCACCAGCAGGTATCGCCAGCCGGACGGATCCTCGGCCATGTCGGACCACCACGGCGCGTACATGATTTCGGGCCGCGCCGACACACCGGGCGCGAGATGCAGGGCCAGCGCGGAGCCGCCGTAACCGAGCGCCGCCAGGCCGATGCCAGTCACCGCCAGACGAACGCGAATCACGTTGGCGGACAAGTCGAGTCGAGCGACCGCCATACCCGCGAGCACGAACGGCAGCCAGCAGAGTGCCGGATAACTACCGTTGAGCAGCAGCCCGACCAACCCGTTGCTGCTCGAGCTCGGATCGCCGCGCCCACTCAGCCACGCCAGCGGATCGAACCGATTGACGGCCGCGGTCCAGCCGGAATCCGTCGCGATCACCGCAAACACAATCTGCGGCAACACCACCGCACTCACCGCCGCGAGCACGGCCAACGTGCCGGCGCGCAACCGAGCCAGCGGCAACGCCAGCAGGAAGTACAACCCGTAGTAGGCCAGGATCACCTCGACCTTCGTCCCGGACGCGGTCAACGCGGTACCCACCACCAGCAAGATGCCCGCCCGGATCAATATCTTCACCCGAGCCTGCCGACCGGCCTGCCCCATCCTCGGCACCCGCCGCCCCGTGATCAGCAGAATCGAAAACCCCGCAAGGAACGCGAACAACGCCGACGACCGCCCATGCGTCACCTCCATCACGAACCCGATCACCCCACCCTCATCCGGATTCGGCCCCACATGCGCCGCATACATCCCGAGCACCGCAAGCCCACGCGCAAGATCCACGCCGAGCAACCGCGCCCCGGAACGCACTACATCACCGGCCCGCACGGCGTCATCGCCCCGCGCCGCGTCGCTGGCCCGCGCCACATCATCGGCCCGCATCGCAGCACCAATCAGCGCAGCATGACCAGTACGCACTGCGTCGCCGAGACGCACCGCATCACCAACCCCCACCGCGTCATCGCTCCGCACTGCAGCGCCGGCCCGCGCGGCAACACCTGTCAGCACGGCGTCGCCGGTACGCGCCACGTCGACAACCTGCTCGGCGTCACCGGTGAGCACACTCCGCACCGGATCACCGAGCCGTGCATCATCGGTCCGTATTGCAGGGCCGGACAGCATGGCGGCACCGGTCAGCACTGCATCACCGGCCCGTGCCGCATCGCTGGCCCGCGCCACACCATCGGCCCGCATCGCAGCGTCGGCCCCCGTTGCAGCACCAATCAGCGCAGCATGACCAATACGCACTGCGTCGCCGGGACGCACCGCATCACCAACCCCCGCCGCATCATCGCTCCGCACTGCAGCGCCGGACGGCGTTGCAACACATGTCAGCACGGCGTCGCCGGTACGCGCCACGTCGACAACCTGCTCGGTGTCACCGGCGAGCACAGCATTACCCCTCCGCACCGGATCGCCGACCCGTGCATTACCGCTCCGTATTGCAGGGCCGGACAGCGTTGCGGCATCGGTCAGCACCGCATCACCGGCCCGTGCCGCATCGCTGGCGCGCACCACATCATCGATTCGCATTGCATCATCGGCCTGCATCACAGCAGCCGTCAGCGCGGCATGACCAGTACGCGCTGCGTCATCAACCCGCACGGTGCCACCCGCCCGCTCAACGTCACCCGCCCCCGCTGCCTCGCCAATCCGCACCGCATCACCGGTCCGCGTGTGCCCATCAACTCGCACCTCGCCGTCATCACCATCGACCTCAGTCGGCTGACCGACACCGCCGGATGCCGGAAGTCCGTTGTGTCCCATACGTTCAGCGTCGACAAAGCTTGATCTATCCGGTATCCGGCACGCGTCCGGTCCGCCTCCGCTCATCGGCGGCCGGTGACCCGCCGGTTGGCTGGATCATCCCCGCCGATCGGCCGTCCGACCGCCTCGCCGACAGGTTGGCTTACCTGCCGGATCTAGGCTCACGTGCGGAAACGGCGAATGTGTTGGAGGTGTGGCGGGTGATCCGGGTGGTGGTCGTCGACGACGAGGCGCTGGTGCGCTCCGGGTTCGAGTTGATCTTGAATGCGGCCGCCGACATCGAGGTGGTGGCTACGGCGACCGGGTCGGCGGCGCTGTCGGCGGTCGAGACGACGCGGCCGGACGTGGTGCTGCTGGATATCAGGATGCCCGACGTCGACGGCCTGACCGTGCTGCGGCTGCTGCGCGCGCTGCCGGACCCGCCGGTGGTGGCGATGCTGACGACGTTCGACACCGACGACTACATTCTGTCCGCATTACGTTCCGGCGCAGCGGGTTTCGTGCTCAAGGACACCGAGCCCGAGCAGCTCGCCCAGCTGACGCGCACCCTCGCGTCGGGCGGTGTCGTGCTGTCGCCGAAAGTGTCGGCCACCCTGCTGCGCAACGCCGAGCCCGCCACCACGGCGGAGATCGACGCCGACGCCGCGCGGGTCGAGCGGCTGACCGAGCGGGAACGCGCGGTGCTCGTGCTGATCGCCACCGGCCTGTCGAATGCCGAGATCGGTCAGCGGATCCACCTGAGTGTCGGCACGGTGAAGGACCATGTCAGCGGGATCTTCACCAAATTGCGGGTGACCAGCCGCGTGCAAGCGGCGTTGCTCGCGCAGCGGGCCGGAATCCTGCCGTGAACCGGCTTCCGCCGTGGCTGATCGACCTCGCGCTGGTCGCGGTGGCCGTCGCCGATGTGCTCGTCGACGGCGAGGACAACTCTCGCGTCGAGTTGATCGCAGGTGGTATCGCGTGCGCCGCTTTGCTGCTGCGCCGCCGCTACCCGTTGCTCGCCTTCGCGTTGACGCTGCCCGCGAGCTGGATGCTTGCCAACCTCGCCGCCCCGGCGATCGCGCTGTACACCCTGGCCCAACGCACCAGCAATCGCCCGCTGCTGTGGGGTTCAGTACTCGCCACCTCGATCGCCGCGTCCGCCCCGTGGCCACCCGGGCATGCCCTCGACCAGCGCGGCTCGCTCGTCACGTTCGCGTACTCGCTGGCCTGGGCGGGTGCCCCGGTGCTGCTCGGCCAGTTGGTGCGGACCCGCCGAGACCTGTCCGCCCGGTTGGTCGAGATCGAGGAGGCACGCGACCACGAACGGCAACTGCACGCGCAGGCGGTGCTGGCCCGCGAACGCGCGCAGATCGGCCGCGAAATGCACGACGTGGTCGCGCATCAGGTCAGTTTGATCGCCGTGCGCGCGGGCGCACTCCAGGTCGCGGCCACCGATCCCGACGCCGCCGAGGCCGCGCGCACCATCCGCCGGCTCAGTGTCGACACCTTGGACGAGCTCCGCCACATGGTCACGCTGCTGCGCGCCGCGGGCGGCCAGAGCACCGAGCTCACGCCGCAGCCGACGCTCGCCGACCTGCGAAAGCTGCTCGACTCCAGCGGTATTCAGGTCGAACTGCGCGGCGAACTGCCCGACGAACTGGCCGCGCCCGGCCAGCGCACCATCTATCGGACGGTGCAGGAGGCGCTCACCAACGTCCGCAAGCACGCGCCCGGCGCGACCGCGACGGTGTCGCTGTGGCACGACAGCGACCACTTCGGCGTCACCGTCACCAACACCGAGCCGACCCGTCCCGCGGTGTCGCTGCCCAGCTCGCGACACGGACTGGTCGGCCTCGCCGAACGGGCCGAACTGCTCGGCGGCAGTTTCGAATCCGGGCCGACCACCGAGCGCGGCTATCGCGCGGTGCTGCGCCTGCCCCGCTGAGCCGAAACATGGTCTGCGTCACTGGATAGTGGCGAAATCCATGGGACGTTTGCTAGCGTCGATGACTGTGACGGTGCTCCCGTTGGCCGCCTTGTACCGAGCCCGGGGTCGGGACCGTCACGGCACAAGGAGAAATCCCCTGTCAGTACAGTTCAATCACACCATTGTCGGTTGCCGCGATAGTCGAGTAACCGCAGAATTCTGGTCAGACATCCTCGGCACGGAACTCGGCCCCGAATGGGGCCCATTCATTCCGCTGCCACTGGATAACTCGGTGACTTTCGATTTCGCGAACGTGCCACCGCACGTCACCGAAATCGCGCCGCAGCACTACGCCTTCCTGATCTCCGAACCCGAATTCGACGTGGCCTACGCCAAGATCCAGCGCTACCAGCTGGACCACTGGGCCGACCCACGTCAGCAGGGCGTCAATGAGATCAACCACAATGACGGCGGCCGCGGCGTCTACTTCCTGGATCCCAACGGGCACTTCATGGAATTGATCACCGTTCCGTACGGCGGTTGGCCGAGCTGATAAACCTTGGGGCGGCGTCCATCCGGATGCCGCCCCTCGCCATCTCCCACTCCGGTCGAGTTCGGTGGGAATTTACGGATAGACCGGCTGATCGCTTTCCAGTTGCTATTCGACTGTCGCGGTGTGTATTCAGGGCGAACGGATAATCCGTCAGTCGGCGAGTAACTCCGGCGGCCACGGGTTGGGCTTCACGTTGCCCGGCTTACGAGTCGGGATGTCGTCCCAGTCGAAATGGGTACCGACCCAGGCCCGCGGGCGATCGAAGGTGACTTCGCCTGCGGTGAAGCGCGCGTCGACGAAGGAGATGTCGCCGAAGAAGTCGCCCTCGGTGAAATCGACGGCGCGGCCGGCGAAGGTGGTGCCAGTGAAGGTGGTCGTGCCGTGGAATTCGGCTCGGCTGAAGTCGGTTTCGCGGGTGCCGCGGTTGCGCATGCGCGCGGGTGCGCCGATGCGGGTGTCGTCGAAGTCGACGGTGCCCGCTTCGAACTGGGCGCCCGCGAAGGTGATTCGCGGGCTGGTGAGGTCGGCACCGGTGAAGGCGAGGTGCTGACCGTCCAGGGTCGCACGCTCGAACGACGTGAGTTCGGCGTGGAACTTCGTGTCCTGGAACGATGTTCGCGCACCGTTGGTTCGCACGCCGTTGAAAGTCGTTCGCGCCCCGACGAAGCTGGCCTTCTCGAACGACACCGAACCGTCGAACGTCGCGCCGTCGAAAGTGGTGCCGTAACTGGCACGTTCGGCCTTCTCCGGTCGGGTCGAACCGAACTGCGCGTGCTCGAACAGCACGGGACCGTCTTCGAAGACCGCGTCGCGGAACGTGACGTGCGGACCCGCGAAGATCGCGTGCTCGAAGGTGGTGCGGCCGATGAACACCGCGCGGGCGAACGAGATGTTGCGCCCGGTGAACACCGCGTGCCGGAAGTCCGCGCGTTCGAGGACGGCGTTGTTGAAGGTGAATTCGCAATCCGACCAGGAGGTGTCGGCCGAGCGCTGCAGATGATCGGCGATCACCTGCACGATGGTGCGGCGCACCTCCCGATCGTTCTGCCGGAACTGATAGACCCGTTCGACCTTCAGGCCGGACTCGTCCACCGTCTCCGCCTGCGAGACAAGGTGATTCGCGCCGGCGACCGGGTCGTAGGGCAGTCGCAGGTAGGCGCAGAGCACGTCGACGCACTGCTGGCGGCGGCTCGGCGAACGGAACTCGTCGGCGATCCCGGTCATCGCGTAGACCCCGGCGATCCGCACCGCCACATCGGCATCGCCCAGTTGCCGCGAGGCCGCCCCGAACAGTTCGGCGAAGCGCCCGCGTTCGAGGTCGCGCTGCCGCCGGTAGGCCACCACCAGGGCGACCGCGGCGCCGACGCCCGCGGCGACCGCCAACGCGATCTTGGTGAGGTCCAGCTGATTCGGCGTCTCGGCCTTGGCCCCGAGCGCCAGCCACAGCAGCCACCAGGTGAGCGCTGCGATACCGAGGCCGCAGACAACCGCCACCAGCACCGCGAGCAGCAACGCCGCGCGGTGCAGTCGGTCGCCCAACCTCCCCCATCGCATTAGCGCATGGTAGCCGCATTGCCGCCCGTCGACTACCGGACAAGATCGGCTATCGCTGCGCCCCAAACGCTTTCAAATGTCCTCTATCCATGCGTGGCAGCGGCGCTATTGCCGAGTGCGACGCGTAGGCGCCGAGTGGCCCAATACGGACAGCGGGCGGCCGCGTCGCTGGGCTACTCGGACGGCTCGCTCGAGTAGTCTGCGGACATGTCTGCTTCCGATTCGCTCGACCCGGTCGCCGAGGTCGAGGCCGTGCACGCGCTGCTCGCCACCTGGCTGGGGACCGACGCGGAACCGGACATCCTGGAACGATTCGCCGCGACCCAGCACGACACGATGTCCATGGTGACCACGTCCGGCGCACGGTTGAGTCGTTCCGAGCTGCTGTCGGGACTGCGCCGCGCGCGCCATTCCCGGCCCGGCCTCGATATCGAGATCTCCGAGGTAGAGGTGCTGTTCACCGAGGGCAAGGTGACCGTTGTTCGCTTCATGGAACGACACCACTTCTCCGGAAAGCACGCCGACCGCTGGACGACGGCGGTGCTGACCACCGAGTCCAGCCCGCCTCGCTACAGCTGGCGGGTACTGCACGAGACCGACGCCCCCGGCGACTGATCCACGGCCGTACCGCTCCCGTCCGGTAGAAAGGGTGCAGCAAACGTGCGGCACTCAGCGGTCCGCGCACCGGACTGTCCCAGCGCACCGCGACTCGGAGGCTGTCCATGAAATGTGTGGTGTTCGGCGCGACCGGCTACATCGGCGGACGATTGGTCCCGGAACTCGTGGCCGCCGGCCACTCGGTGCGGGTGATGGTGCGCAACCCGGGCAAGCTCGACGAGGTGCCGTGGCACGACGACGTCGAGATCGTCACGGGTGATGTCACCGATCCGACGACAGTGACCGCCGCGCTGGAAAACCAGGAAGTCCTCTATTACCTGGTTCATTCCTTGACGCAACGCGACTTCGTCGACATCGATCGCCGCGCGGCGCGCATCGTGGCGACCGCGACTTTGACGGCCGGGCTGTCCAGGATCGTCTATCTGGGCGGCATCATCCCGAAGGGTGAGCGGCTGTCGCCGCATCTGTCCTCCCGGGCCGAGGTCGGCGAAATCCTGCTCGGCTCCGGCGTTCCCACCGTCGAGTTTCGTGCCGCGGTGATCATCGGATCCGGCTCGGCGAGCTTCGAGATGCTGCGCTACCTGTCCGAACGACTACCCGCGATGATCACGCCACGCTGGGTGCACAACCGCATACAGCCGATCGCGATCCGCGACGTGCTCCATTACCTGACGCACGCAGGCGCACTCGGACCACAGGTGAACCGTTCCTTCGATATCGGCGGGCCCGACGTCCTGACCTACCTCGACATGCTGCGCAGGTACTCGGTGATCGCCAAGCTGCCGCGGCGCGCGGTGGTGCCGGTCCCGGTGCTGACGCCGTGGTTGTCGGCACAGTGGGTCAACCTGGTCACCCCGGTGCCGCGGGCGATCGCCGTGCCGTTGATCGAGTCGCTGGTGCACGAGGTCGTCTGCGGCGACCACGACATCGCCGAGTACATCCCGGACCCACCGGAAGGGCTGACCGGCTTCGAGCGTGCGGTGGAACTCGCGCTCGCCAAGATCCGCGACTTCGATGTGCCGACGCGCTGGTCCGACGCCGACACTCCGGGTGCGCCGTCGGATCCGCTGCCCAGCGACCCGGACTGGTCCGGCGGCACGCTGTATCAGGATGTCCGCGAACGACACACCGACGCCGCACCGGAAACCGTCTGGCAGGTCATCGAAGCCATCGGCGGCGAGCACGGCTGGTATTCGTTCCCGCTGGCCTGGTCGATCCGTGGCTGGATCGATCGGCTCGCGGGCGGCGCCGGACTGCGGCGGGGGCGGCGTGATCCGCACCGGCTGCGGGCTGGTGAGGCGCTGGACTGGTGGCGGGTCGAACATATCGAGCGGCCGCGACTGCTTCGGTTGCGTGCGGAGATGCGAGTGCCGGGAGATGCTTGGCTGGAACTGTCCGCGGAGCCTGAGCCGGGCGGCGGCACGATGTATCGGCAACGGGCGGTCTTCGAGCCGCGTGGTCTGTCCGGGCATGCGTACTGGAAGGCGATCTCCCCGTTCCACGAGGTCGTCTTCGGCGGTATGGTCCGCAATATCACCGGCGCCGCCGAAGCGACTGAACGTCAAGGCGATTCGTGACCGCCGGCATCCTGCACGTAGCCGATGGACACGTGCGGCTACTACTCGGGTCTCGAGCCGTGCTCATTCGTTCTTTCCAAGCCGGAGAACGGGATTCGTGAGTACCGTCCGAATATGGCTAATGATGTGTTGGTACTCGGGGCGGGCGTTATCGGGCTGACCACTGCGGTGTGCCTGGCGGAGGAAGGTCATCGGGTCCGGGTTTGGGCGGAGCGGTTGCCGGAGCGGACGACCTCGGCGGTGGCCAGTGGGTTGTGGGGGCCTGGCACTACGCCAAGGGATTCGGCGTGGAGCCGGGTCACGTTCGACGAATTCTCGCGGCTGGCCGACGATCCCGCGTCCGGGTTGCATTTCGAACGCGGACTTCAGGTTTCGAGCTCCTGGCCCGAACCGCCTTCTTGGGTGCACGATTTCGTCGACGTGGACATGTGCGCCCCGGACGAACTGCCCGATGGCATGCTGTTCGGCTTCTGGTGCACGGCACCGCTCATCGATCTGCCGCGCTACCTGCGGTACCTGACCCAACGGCTGGCGGCGCAGCACGTCGAGATCGAGCAGCGGACGGTGCGCGACCTCGCCGAGGCCGCGGCCGCCGCACCGGTCGTGGTGAACTGCACCGGCGTGGCGGCGGGCAAACTCGCCGACGACGAGGCCGTGCAACCGGTGCGCGGACAGCATGTGATCGTGCGCAATCCCGGCCTCGTCGACTTCTATGTCGAGATCGGCGGCGAGTGTGAGTGGGCGGGCTTCTTCCCGCACGGCGATCGCCTGATCCTCGGCGGCGTGCGGCAGCGCGGGCAGTGGAGTCTGGACCCCGATCCCGAAGTGGCCGACCAGATTCTGCGCCGCTGCATCGCGGTCGAGCCGAAGCTCGCCGATGCGGAGGTGGTCGGCCACGAGGTCGGTCTCCGGCCGGGCCGCACGGAGGCCAGGGTCGACGAAGAACGGATCGGCGAGTCCAGGGTCGTGCACAACTACGGCCACGACGGGCTGGGCGTCAGCCTCTCGTGGGGCAGTGCGCGCGCGGTCGCGGGCATGCTCGCCGACTGAGCGGTCGGGGAACTCCGGCAGATTCGTTGACTCTGACACCGTGTCAGGCCATAGACGTAGGTGGTCACCACTTCGACCGGAGGGCCACGTCCATGAACAGCACCGAACCCGATATCAGCTGGTACACGACGCAGAGCACGTTCACCGATCCAGGCACGTTCGCGGAGTGGGTCGCCGCGCTCGACCCTGACCCGGCAGCACTGCGCGAGGTCGCCGCCGGGCTGGTGTTCCACTTCTGGGGCAACGGCGACATCACCGAGCACGGTTTCGCCCCGCAGCGACGCGAGGAGATCGACCTCCGCTATGCCGAGGACATCTTCGCCAGGCTCCACGACCTGAATCCGGCACCGCTCGACGCGGAACGCGCGCCGACCGAGCGGGTGGTCGGGTGCTGCCGGGACTTCACACTGCTGTTCGTCGCCATGGCCCGCCAGCACGGGATTCCGGCCCGGAGCCGCACCGGTTTCGCCACGTACCTGATGCCGGGCTGGGCGGTGGACCACACAATCGCCGAAGTCTGGGATGCCGGGCAGCGCCGTTGGCGACTCATGGACCCACAGTTCCCGCCCGGCTATCAGGATCCCACCGATGGCGCACCCCTGGACGTGCTCGACGTCCCGAAGGACCGCTTCCTCGTCGCCGCCGACGCCTGGACCCGTTGCCGCAACGGCGAATCCGACCCGGCCCGCTGCGTCGTCTCCCCCGACCAGCCCGCACCATTCCTGCGCGGCTGGCCCTACCTGCTGCACAACCTCGTGCTCGATCTCGCCGCACTGAACAAGCACGAGATGATCCTCTGGGACCTCTGGGGACCACTCGACCTCTCCACCGAAGTCGCGGCAGAAACGATTACCGAAATGGACACCCTGAGCGACCTACTCCGCGACCCGACAACCGAAACCGACCGTATCCGTAAGGCTTTCGATGACGGAGCACTGCGGGTGCCCGCGATGATCCACACCGCGACACCACCCGCCGGAGTACCGCGCCCGATCACCCTGCGCTGAGCTCGGCATCCGGCATCCGCTGCGCCTGAGCCATTTCCAGATCGAGCAACCGCTCGGCCCGAGGCACCACGAAGGTGCGATTGATGAAGAGCCACAACCCGACCAGCACAATCAACGGCAGACCGGACACCAGCGACGACTCCCCTGCCTCGTCGGGCGGGTAACTGTAGATCACCACGACCCGCAATATCGCGTCGGCCAGCAACACCGAACCCAATGTCGCGGTGACGAACCGGTAGATCATCCGAAACCGCGCCGACTTCGACCACGTTCGGTCGAATCCCGCGGCCCGCAGCGGATCCCCCTTCGCGGCAACGGGTTTGAGTGCGTCCCGCATGAACGGATGATCCGTCCAGGTACTGGCGAGCACGACGATCCCACCGACCGCGATGTACAGCGAACTGCGGGCCAGCACAAATCGCGCATCGCCGCTGATCGAGGTCAACACGACACCGGCCACGACTTCGGCAAGCACCAACACCGCGAACCGGTCGACCGGGCGTGTTCCACTGCCCCGCAACCGGGTTCGCAGGAGATCGCCGATGACGATCAGCCCGGCGACAACCGCACCCACCACCATGCTCATCGTGTCCCCCAGCCCGCCGAGGTAGCACCCGACGAGCACCGCGGTGGACACCGCGGTCAGGACAATGGCGAATCGCCACCGGAATTCGCCGGCCTGCAGTCCACCGCCGATGGCCTTGGCGGCCAGCAATGTCCCGCCGATGGACAAGCGGATCGCGGCGGGCAACCCGGTCGGCGCGAGCAGCGCGAACACCACCGTCGGCAGGAACAGATCGATGGCCGCGTTCGCGACCGTCAGCAGCAGCCACCGTGCCTTCTTCCGCTTCTCGATCGCGCCATCCATGCAGCCCACCCATCTCTTCAGAATATCTCAGTCGATAATCATCTTAGTTTCTAAGATAACGAGAGACTAAGGTAAGTTGGTGACATGACGCAAGAGGTACCACCAGCGGAAGCCCCGGACCCGACCCTGCTCGGCCGCGAATTCGCATCGGCCATGGTGAACTTCCATGCCGCGACCGGCAAGCTGCTCGGTCTCAGCGCGGTCGAGCGCAAGTGCATGGACACGCTGCGCATCCTCGGCCCGGTGCCCGCGGGAACCATCGCCGAGCACACCGGCTTGACCACCGGCGCGGTGACCGGCCTGGTGGATCGGCTGGAGAAGGCCGGTTACGCGAAGCGCACCCGTGATCCGCAGGACAGACGCAAGGTCCTCGTCGAGCTCGTGCCCAACGAGCGGGTCGACGCGCTATTGGCCGCGGTGTTCGTCCCGTTCGGCGCGGAGATGACGGAACTGATGTCCAGGTACTCCCCCGCGGAACTGCAGGCGATCAGCGATTGGATCGACCGGACGACCGACATCCTGGTGGCCAACACGCATCGAATTTCGGCCCCCGACTTCGCGCGCTGAGTCGCCTTGCGGCGGAACGGAACTCGCAGCCACGAGGCCGCCGCTTCGGAAGTTCGGTGCCGCGGGGAAGATTCGGCAGGCACCTCGCAGAACTACTGATCCGAATGACCAGACCAGTGCTGAAATAAGAGCGGATGACGGGATTTGAACCCGCGACCCTCACCTTGGCAAGGTGATGCGCTACCACTGCGCTACATCCGCGTGCGCATCCCGGGTGACTCCGTGATGCGTTGAAAACTTTAGCCGATCGGCGGCGGAAAATGCCAATCCGTGCTCAGGCGCCCTGTTCGGCGGCCGCGCGGGTGCTGCGCAATCCGAGTCCGGCGGCGCTCAGGCAGGCCAGCGAGACGACCACGACGAACCAGGGGAACACCGTGCTCAGGCCCCAGGTGGTGGCGGCCCAACCGGCCAGGATGGTCGGCAGCGCCATCGCGGTGTAGGCGAGCAGGTAGTACGCCGACATGGTTTCGCCCCGCTTGTGTTGCGGCACAACCTCGGACAGGTGGCGCAGCGAACCGCCGAAGCCGAGCCCGAAGGTGGCGCCGAGCAGCACACCGGCCAGCAACACCACGACCCAGTTACCGGTGTGCAACGCGGGCACCGTGAGCAACAGCGCCACCGCCATGCCGGTGTCGCCGCCGATGGCCGCGCGCCGGGCCGGGATCTTGGTCGCGAACAGCTGCGAGGTAGCGCCGGCCAGTGCGGTCGACGCGACTACCGCGCCGCCGAAAACCAAGTTGTGGATACCGGTTTCGGCCGAGGCGAGCGACGGGTAGAGCGACAGCAGCACGCCGAGCACCGACCAGGCCGCCATCACGCCGAGCGCGGAGAACCAGAAGTCGCCCCGAATCTCCGACGGCACAGACGGTTTCGCGATCCGGATGCGACCGGGGATTCGACCGGTGTGCGGCTCCTCCAGCGCGATGACGCCGATACCGATCAGCAGGCACACGACGGTGATGACGACGTACGGCGTGCGCAGTGGATGCGGCGCGTACTGCGCGAGCAGCGCCGAACCCAGAATAGCCACGGCCATACCGATATTGAACGCGACACCGGTGAGCTGACCGGACCGCGCGCCGTGCTTGGGCCGCAGATCCAGCAGCGCCGCCGCACCGGCGACCACCGTCGCACCGACCGCGAAGCCGTGCAACGCGCGCGCTATCAGCAACATCACCACGTTGTCGGCCAGCAGGAACACCGCAAGCCCGGCGATCATCGTCACAAACGCACCGAGCAGCACCGGCTTGCGCCCGACCACATCGGAGATCTTGCCGGACACCAGCACCGCGCCGAGGGCTGCGAACGCGTACACCGCGAACACGAAGGTCGTGGTCAGCGGCGAGAAGTGCCACTCCTTCTGATACATGCCATACAGCGGGGCAGGTACCCCGGAAACCCCCAGCGCGACCCCACCCGCAGCCAAGATGAGCCCGTAGGCCCAGCGTTGTGATGTCCGCTCGTCAGCGGCGGGCACCGCTATCGTCGCTGCCATCGAAACTCCGATCAGGTAAGTTTGATAATGATCGAACCTCGTACGACAGTACAGTTAGTATGACGATCATCAAACCCCGGAGTGAGGTAGATCATGACCGAAGCTAAGGAGGCGGCGGCCGAGGCCCCGCCGGTGGCCCCGCTGTCCACCGTGCTCGGCGCGATCCAGGACCCCATCCGCCTGGAGATGGTGCGCCGCCTGAGCAACGCGGGCACCGCGGTCCGCTGCAACGAGCTCTACGAGGTGATCAACAAGTCGACCGCGACGCATCACTTCAAGATCCTGCGCGAGGCGGGCGTGATCGAGCGGGTGATCGTGGACGGCCAGATCTGGCAGCGCCTGCGCGCCGCGGACGTCGAAACCGCCCTGCCCGGCCTGCTCGCCTCGGTGGTCGACAACGCCAACCGCGCCAGCGACGCCTGAGCCGCACTGAAATTCGCGGGTGCGCATCCGTAACGCCGTGCGCCCCAGCGAATTTCAGCGCAGAGAACTGATGCGTCAGCCCTCGACGAGCCTGCGCACCGCGGCGGGCAGTTCGCGAGTTCGCTGATACGGCCCGGCAATCGACGCCGCGAACGGCCGCGACAGCAGCGTATTCGCGATGGCGCAGACCTCGTCGGTAGTGACCGCGTCGATCCGCGCCAACGTCTCCGAGACGCTGCGGTGATTGCCGTAGCTGAGCTCACTGCGCCCGATGCGGTTCATCCGCGACGCGGAATCCTCCAGGCCGAGCACCAGCCCACCACGCAACGATCCCTTGGCGCGAGCACATTCGGCATCCGTAATGCCGTTCGCCGCAACCTCTTCGAGCACGCCACGCGCCAAAGTAGCCACCTTGCCGAGGTTTTCCGGCTGGCAGCCGATGTACACCGAGAACGCGCCGGTATCGGCGAAGGTGTCCACACTGGAGTACACCGAGTACGCCAGCCCGCGCTCCTCCCGAATCCGTTGGAACAGCCGGGAACTCAGCCCGCCACCGACCACGGTGTTGAGCACCGAGAGCGGCCAGCGCCGCTCCCCTTCATGCCGCCCGAAGGCCCGCACGCCGAACGCCAGATGCGCCTGTTCACTGTCGCGGTGGCTCCAGTGCAGCTCCGGCTCGCTGGCGGGCCGAAACCGGCCCTCGCGCCGCTTGGCCGGGGTGGCCGCGGGATCGAGCCGATTCTCGAACGCGCGGTGCACCAGTTCCACCGTGTGATCGTGTTCGACATTGCCCGCGACCGCGACGACCATCCGGTCCGGCCGGTACCGCCGCGAATGGAAGCCGCGCAGCTGCGCCGCGTGCATCGACTCGATGGATTCGATGGAACCGATCACCGGCCGCCCGATCGGATGGTCACCGAACAGCGCGGACAGGAACGCGTCGCCGACCAGGTCCTCGGGATCGTCGTCGCGCATGGCGATCTCCTCGAGCACCACCTGACGTTCCAGGTCGACGTCCTCGGCCCGGCACAGCCCGTTGAGCACCACGTCGGAGACCATGTCCACGGCCAGCGGCAGGTCCTCGTCGAGCACGTGCGCGTAGTAGCAGGTCTGCTCCTTCGCGGTGAACGCGTTGAGCTCGCCGCCGACAGCGTCCATCGCCTGTGCGATATCCAGTGCCGTGCGCGTCGGGGTCGCCTTGAACAGCAGGTGTTCGAGGAAGTGCGCCGCACCGGCGACGGTGGGGCCTTCGTCGCGCGAGCCGACACCCACCCAGACGCCGATCGAGGCCGAGCGCACGCCGGGGACATGCTCGGTCACCACACGCAGCCCGCCGGGTAGCACGGTGCGTTGTACGCCGGGATCGATCATGTTGGCTCGCAGCTCCAGTGACGAACCCCCCTGCTCGCGTCGGAGCAGAGGGGCTGTCGTCTTCTTCGTCGTCACAAAGACAAGTACTACTCGGTCGCTGCCGCGCCCGCATCAACGGTCTCGGCTTCGGCCGGCTCTTCGGCGTTCTCCTCGACCGGGACCAGCGAAATCTTGCCGCGGTTGTCGATATCGGCGATCTCGACGCGCAGCTTGTCGCCGACGTTCACCACATCTTCGACCTTGGCGACGCGCTTGCCGTTGCCGAGCTTGGAGATGTGCACCAGGCCGTCGCGGCCGGGCAGCAGCGAGACGAACGCGCCGAAGGCGGTCGTCTTGACGACCGTGCCCAGGAAGCGCTCGCCGACCTTCGGCAGCTGCGGGTTCGCGATGGCGTTGATCATGTCGATCGCTGCCTGCGCCGCGGGGCCATTGGTCGCACCGACGTAAACCGTGCCGTCGTCCTCGATGGAGATGTTGGCGCCGGTCTCCTCGGTGATCTGGTTGATCACCTTGCCCTTGGGCCCGATCACCTCGCCGATCTTGTCGACCGGGATCTTGATCGCGGTGACGCGCGGCGCGTACTGGCTCATCTCGTCCGGGGTGTCGATGGCCTCGGCCATGACCTCCAGGATGGCGGTGCGTGCGTCGTACGCCTGGCTCAGCGCACCGGCAAGCACCTGCGAGGGGATGCCGTCCAGCTTGGTGTCGAGTTGCAGCGCGGTGACGAACTCGCGAGTACCGGCGACCTTGAAGTCCATGTCGCCGAAGGCATCTTCGGCGCCGAGGATGTCGGTGAGGGCGACGTAGCGCACCTCGTCCTCACCCTTGTCGTTCTTGATCGTGTCGGACACCAGGCCCATCGCGATGCCGGCGACCGGCGCCCGCAGCGGCACACCGGCGTTCAGCAGCGACAGGGTCGAGGCGCAGACCGAGCCCATCGAGGTGGAACCGTTGGAGGACAACGCCTCCGACACCTGACGGATGGCGTACGGGAACTCTTCCTGGCTCGGCAGCACCGGCATCAGGGCCCGCTCGGCGAGCGCGCCGTGGCCGATCTCGCGACGCTTCGGCGAACCGACGCGGCCGGTCTCACCGGTCGAGTACGGCGGGAAGTTGTAGTGGTGCATGTAGCGCTTGCTGGTCTCCGGGCCGAGCGAGTCGACCTGCTGGGCCATCTTCACCATGTCGAGGGTGGTGACGCCCAGGATCTGGGTCTCGCCACGCTCGAACAGCGCGGAACCGTGGGCGCGCGGGATAACGGCGACCTCCGCGGACAGCGCACGGATGTCCGCGAGACCGCGGCCGTCGATGCGGAAGCCGTCGGTCAGGATGCGCTGGCGCACCAGCTTCTTGGTGACCGAGCGGAACGCGGCACCCAGTTCCTTCTCCCGGCCGACGAAGTCGTCGCCCAGGCGGGACAGCACGTCGAGCTTGATCTCGTCGATCTTCGCTTCGCGCTCCTGCTTGTCGGCGATGCCGAGCGCCTCGCCCAGCTCACGCTTGGCGGTGCCCTCGACGGCCTCGTAGACATCGGCCTGGTACGGCGGGAACAGCGGGAACTCGCCGACCGGCTTGGCGGCCAGCTCGGCCAGATCCTGCTGTGCCTTGCACAGACGGGCGATGAACGGCTTGGCGGCCTCCAGGCCCTCGGCCACGACAGCCTCGGTCGGCGCCTGTGCGCCGCCGTCGATCAGCGAGATGACCTTCAGGGTGGCCTCGGCCTCGACCATCATGATCGCGACGTCACCGGACTCGACCACGCGGCCCGCGACGACCATGTCGAACACGGCGCCCTCGAGCTGCTCCACGGTCGGGAACGCGACCCACTGGCCCTCGATGAGCGCGACCCGCACGCCGCCGATGGGGCCGGAGAACGGCAGACCGGAGATCTGGGTGGACGCGGACGCGGCGTTGATCGCGACGACGTCGTACAGGTCGTTCGGGTCCAGGCTCATGATCGTGACGACGACCTGGATCTCGTTGCGCAGGCCGTCGACGAACGACGGGCGCAGCGGACGGTCGATCAGGCGGCAGGTCAGGATCGCGTCGGTGGACGGACGGCCCTCACGACGGAAGAACGAGCCGGGGATGCGGCCCGCAGCGTACATGCGCTCTTCGACATCGACCGTCAGCGGGAAGAAGTCGAACTGGTCTTTCGGGTGCTTGCCCGCGGTGGTCGCGGACAGCAGCATGGTCTCGTCGTCCAGGTAGGCCACGACCGCGCCGGCGGCCTGACGGGCCAGGCGGCCGGTCTCGAAGCGGACGGTGCGGGTGCCGTAGCTGCCGTTGTCGATCAGCGCGACGGATTCGAACACACCGGGCTCGACCTCTACGGCCGAGGACTTGCGTTCTGTTGTTTCGGTCATTCTCTGCTCTCAACCTCTCGTCTTCGCCGGATCGAGCGCCATCTGGCGCGATCCGGCTCTTCGTCAGCCGTACCTGGTACGGACGCGCGGCAACCATCCTGGCTGCGGCACGTGCACCCGGCCGAATCCCCTTGGATCACGGCGACGCGGAGGCGGTCATCGATCGAAGCCCGCCGGCGGTATCTGCCCTGCCGGGAGGCCACTACCGAAGACCGACGCCACGCAGGCGGGTGCTCACGGCTGTGCAATGTCGTCGTATTTCGGGCCCACGCAAAAGACTGCGGCCCGCATACACGAATAGCCAACGGGGAGATTGTACGTCTCCCCGCTGGCCGGGTCTCCGGCTACCTCGGGTAGCCGGCGTGTGGAGCTATCAGCGGCGCAGGCCGAGACGCTCGATCAGCGAACGGTAGCGCTGGATGTCGTTGGCGGCCAGGTACTTCGACAGCCGACGACGGCGACCGATCAGCGCGAGCAGGCCGTGCCGGGTGTGGTGATCATGCTTGTGCACCTTCAGGTGCTCGGTGAGGTCGGAGATCCGCTTGGACAGCAGCGCGATCTGGGCCTCCGGCGAGCCGGTGTCCTTCTCGTGCAGGCCGTATTCCTTGAGAATCGTCGACTTCTGCTCAGTGGTCAGAGCCATGCGGCATCCACTCCCTATTTCAGTCCCGCGCTCGAAGTTCCGGTTACCCGGGCCGGGTGCCACCGCGGACCGCAGCAAACCCGAGGATCTACCTTACCGGATCGGATTCTGCCGACCGAATCGGCCGGGCTTTGTCCGAATTCGAGCCAATTATCGAGCGGACAAAAGGGATCGGCGCGGCAGGTTTATCGGTCGTCCGCGGCGGCGAGGATCTTGCGCGTGGTCTCCACGTCGCGGCCCATGTGTTCGATGAGTTCGTCGATCGAATCGAACTTGCGCTGACCGCGCACGTGGTCGACGAAATCGACCGCGACGTGCTGGCCGTAGAGGTCGGCCTCACCGTCGAGCACATACGCCTCGACAGTGCGGGCGCGGCCCGAGAAGGTGGGGTTGGTGCCGACCGAGATGGCGGCCATCGCCCGCTGACCCGGCGTGACGGTGCCGATGGTCGGGCCGGGGCCGAGCACCGTGAACCAGCCCGCGTACACGCCGTCGGCCGGGATCGCGGCGTGCATCGGCGGCGCGACGTTCGCGGTCGGGAAGCCGAGCTGGCGGCCGCGGCCGTCGCCGTGCACCACCACGCCCTCGACCCGATGCGGGCGGCCGAGCGCCTCGGCCGCGGCGGCCATGTCGCCCGCGTCGACGCAGGCGCGGATGTAGGTGGAGGAGAAGGTGACCGCGTGTTCGCCGAGCAGTTTCACGCCGTCGACCTCGAAGCCCCAGCGTCCGCCGAGCTCACGCATGGTGTCGATGGTGCCCGCGGCCTTCTTGCCGAAGGTGAAGTTGTCGCCGACCACGACCTCGACCACGTGCAGCCGCTCGACCAGCAGATCGTGCACGTAGCGCGCGGGGGTCAGCTTCATGAAAGCCTGTGTGAAAGGCATCACGCAGAACACGTCGATGCCCAATTCCTCGGCCAATTCCGCCCGCCGGGTCAGCGTGGTCAGCTGCGCCGGATGCGAGCCGGGCCGCACCACCTCCATCGGATGCGGATCGAAGGTCATCAGCACCGCGGGAACACCGCGCGCGGCCGCCGATTTCACCGCTCTGCTGATCAGCTGCGCGTGACCGCGGTGCACGCCGTCGAAGACGCCGATCGTGAGCACACATCGGCCCCAGTCCGCGGGCACATCGTCCAGACCTCGCCATCTCTGCACAGTCGGCAGCTTATATCGCGCAGCTGAACGGGGTTCGACCGAAGCCTGCGATGTCACGCAACGCTTCCGGTGTTGTGTACGGGTGGTGAATCCCTGGTTCCACTGTGCGGCGAGCTGTGTCATTCGGGAGGCATGTGCTTAAGCTCGAGTATGTGCCCGGTAAACGAGACATCGCCACCCGCCGTGAGCTAGCCGACGCTGCTGCGCCGAGACAAGCCACCGGCGGCACCGCGACGATCGCGCCCGTGCTCTCCTCGGTAGCCCAGGACTATCTGAAGGTGATCTGGACCGCACAGGAGTGGTCGCAGGAGAAGGTGTCGACCAAGCTGCTCGCCGAGCGAATCGGGGTGTCCGCGTCCACCGTCTCCGAGGCCGTGCGCAAGCTCGCCGATCAAGGGCTGGTCGAGCACGCCCGGTATGGCTCGATCACCCTCACCGAAGGTGGGCGCCTGGCCGCGATCGCGATGGTGCGCAGGCATCGGCTGATCGAGACGTTCCTGGTGAACGAGCTCGGCTACGGGTGGGACGAGGTGCACGACGAGGCCGAGGTGCTCGAGCACGCGGTCTCCGAACTGCTGATGGCCCGGATCGACGCCAAACTCGGCTACCCCGACCGTGATCCGCACGGCGACCCGATCCCGTCGGTCGACGGCGCGGTGCCGACCCCGCCGGCACGGCAGCTCAGCGACTTCCACGCGGGCGAGTCCGGCCGGGTGGCGCG
This sequence comes from Nocardia sp. NPDC060255, assembly GCF_042727395.1. Classification (NCBI taxonomy): domain Bacteria; kingdom Bacillati; phylum Actinomycetota; class Actinomycetes; order Mycobacteriales; family Nocardiaceae; genus Nocardia; species Nocardia sp. NPDC060255. The sequence goes on from NZ_JBHXAU010000003.1 coordinate 83,414, forward strand.
CATCTCCGACTCGGATCCCGACATGCTGCGGTACTTCGACTCGGTCGGTATCGCGTTGGACACCGCGATCACCGTGGTGGAACGCCGAGACTTCGCGGGTACCATCGCGATTCGCATCGGGACCGCTGAAACGCCTACTGACCTGGGGAGTCCCGCCGCCGAAGCGATCTGGCTCACCACCTGAGGGTGCGGCGCACCAGCTGAGGGGGCGGCTCACCGGTTACGGGGGCGGCTCACCGGTTGCGGGGGCGGCTAATCGGTTGACGGTGCGGCGCACCGCGTGAGGACGGGGCACCTCGCCTGACCATTCGACTTACCGCATAGTCGGGCGGCTCATCGCTCGAGTGTGCGGCGCACCGCCATGCGGCTCGCGTCAGGCGCGAGCATCAGTGCGAATCGGCACCTATCGCGCCTACCAATTCGGCTGCACGACTTGCGATTGCCGTGGCGAGGTCCGTGGTCGTCGCAGTGCCGCCCAGGTCCGGTGTCAGTACGTGGCCCGCGCCGAGTACGTCACAGACGGCACGGTCGACCGCTGCGGCCGCGGTGTGTTCGCCGAGGTGCTCGAGCAGCATCGCGCCCGCGAGAATCTGCGCGACCGGGTCGGCGATGCCCTGCCCGGCGATATCGGGGGCGCTGCCGTGTACCGCCTCGAACATCGACGGCGCGGCGCCCTCGGGATTGATGTTGCCCGACGGTGCCAGCCCGAGCCCGCCGGTCACCGCGGCGGCCAGGTCGGACAGGATGTCGCCGAACAAGTTCGAGCCGACGATCACATCCAGGCGGTCCGGGTGCAGCACGATCTCCGCGGCCAGCGCGTCGACGTGCATCTGCCGGGTCCGCACGTCGGGGTATTCGACGGCGATCTGGTCGAACACGCTGTCCCAGTACGGCATCGAGTGGATGAGGCCGTTCGACTTGGTGGCCGAGCACAGGCGGCCGCCGCGTTCGCGGGCGCGCTCGAAGGCGTACCGGATGATCCGTTCGCAGCCGACCCGGGTGAAAACCGACTCCTGCAGCACGAATTCGTCGTACCGGCCGGGATTGTGCTTGCCGCCGATCTCGGAGTATTCGCCCTCGGAGTTCTCCCGCACGATGAGGATGTCCAGGTCCGCGGCGGTCCGGTCGCGCAATGCCGACTCGGTGCCGGGCAGCAATCGGACCGGCCGGAGGTTGACGTACTGACTGAAGGCGCGCCGCAACGGGATCAGCAGCCCCCACAGCGAAACATGGTCGGGCACACCGGGAAAGCCGACGGCGCCGAGCAGGATCGCGTCGAAACCGGCCAGCAGATCGGGACCGTCCGGGGGCATCATCTGGCCGGTGCGCAGGTAATTCGCGCAGGACCAATCGAATTCGGTCCACTCGATGCCGGGCAGCACGGTGTCGAGCACCAGGACGGCCGCCGCGGTGACATCGACGCCGATGCCGTCGCCGGGAATCGTCGCGATGCGGTAGCGGGGGTCGTTCACAGGCGCACTCCGATGTATTTGGTCTCCAGGAACTCGTCGATGCCGATCGCTCCGCCCTCGCGGCCGAGCCCGGATTCTTTGACGCCGCCGAAGGGGGCGGCGGGGTTGGACACGACGCCCTGGTTGAGGCCGACCATGCCGGTTTCCAAGGCCTCGCAGACCCGCAGGCCGCGGCGGAGGTGCTCGGTGAAGACGTAGCCGACCAGTCCGTACGGGGTGTTGTTGGCGCGCGCGACGACCTCGTCCTCGGTGTCGAAGACGGCGAGCGAGGCGACCGGGCCGAAGATTTCGGTGTGGCACATCGCCGCGTCGTCGGGCACGCCGGTCAGCACTGTTGCGGGATAGAAGTTGCCCGGTCCCTCGATCGCGGTGCCGCCGGTCAGCACCTGCGCGCCGCGGCGGCGTGCGTCGGCGACCAGTTCGGTCACCTTGGTCACCGCGTCCGCGTCGATGAGCGGACCGACGACGATCCCCGGCTCGGTGCCCCGGCCCATCGGCAAGGCGGCCATCCGGGTGGCGAGGCGGGGCGAGAACTCGTCGATGATGGCGCGCTGCACGAAGATTCGGTTCGCGGCGGTGCAGGCCTGGCCGATGTTGCGCATCTTCGCCGCGAGTGCGCCCTCGACGGCCTCGTCCAGGTCCGCGTCGTCGAACACGATGAATGCGGCGTTGCCGCCGAGCTCCATCGAGGTGCGCATCACTGTCTGCGCGCACTGTTCGAGCAGTCGCTTGCCGACCGCGGTCGAGCCGGTGAAAGACAGCTTGCGGGAGCGGGTGTCGAGGATGAGTGGTGTCATCAGCGCGCCGGGGTCGGCGGTGGTGAGCACGTTGACGACCCCGCGCGGTACCCCGACCCGATCGAGCAGGTCGGCCAGCGCGAGCATCGACAAGGGTGTCTGCTCAGCGGGTTTCACGACAGAGGTACATCCGGCTGCCAGGGCGGGCGCGATTTTGCGGGCGCCCATGGCCATCGGGAAGTTCCACGGCGTGATCAGGAGGCTTGGGCCCACCGGCTGTTTGGTCACCAGGAACCGGGCGCCACCGGTCGGCGCGGGCAGGTAGCCGCCGTCGAGACGGACCGCCTCTTCGGCGAACCAGCGGAAAAACTCTGCTGCATAGGCGATTTCGCCGCGTGCCTCGGTGAGCGGCTTGCCCATTTCGAGTGTCATGATCAGCGCGAGCCGGTCGGTGTCGTCGAGTAGCGCGTGGTGTGCGCGCATGAGGACATCGGCGCGCGCCCTGGGCGGTGTCGCCGCCCAAGCCGATTGGGCCGCGTGTGCCGCGGCCAACGCATCGAGTCCGTCCCGCGAGCTCGCGTCGGCGACCGCGCACAGCGGTTGGCCGGTGGCCGGATCGTGGACGGGCAGCTCGGCGTTCGTCTCGCACCACTGGCCGTCGATGTACAAACCCGTTGGCACAGTGTCGATTACGGCTCGCTCCGCGGCGGACAAGGTCTCGGTGAGCATCGGCGCGGGCCTCCTTTCGCTACCGGACGCGGGCCGCGGGCTATTGCTGCGGCCTCTGTCGCCATGTTATGCATATTGTCAACAATCCGACAATAGACAATCTGCGGATGTTGCGAGCGCACCACTTTCCGAGAGGCGGATCACCATGACCGAACTTTCGCCCGTTCTGCGGCAGGCCACCCCGGTGACCGTCGACCACGGATCCGGCTGCTACCTCTACGGCACCGACGGGCGCCGCTACCTCGACTTCACCGCGGGCATCGGCGTGACCAGCACGGGCCACTGCCATCCGCACGTGGTCGCGGCGGCGCAGGCCCAGGTGGCGAGCCTGATTCACGGGCAATACACCACCGTCATGCACCGGCCGATGCTGCAGCTCATCGAACGCCTCGGCACGGTGCTGCCGGACGGCTTGGACACGCTGTTCTTCGCCAACTCCGGCAGCGAGGCGATCGAGGCGGCGCTGCGGCTGGCCCGCCAGGCGACCGGACGGCCGAATGTGGTGGTCTTCCACGGCGGTTTCCACGGCCGCACCGTCGCGGCGGCGACCATGACGACCTCGGGCACCCGATTCTCGGCCGGATTCAGTCCGCTGATGTCCGGTGTGCACGTTGCCCCCTTCCCGACCGCTTACCGCTACGGCTGGACCGAAGAAGAGGCGACCACGTTCGCGCTGCGCGAGCTCGACTACCTCTTCGCCACCATCACCTCGCCCGCCGAAACCGCCGCGTTCGTGGTCGAGCCGATGCTCGGCGAAGGTGGATACATTCCGGGCAACACCGCGTTCTTCCGTGGGCTGCGCGAACGAGCCGATCGGCACGGCATCCTGCTCGTCATCGACGAGATCCAGACCGGCTTCGGGCGGACCGGAAAGTTCTTCGGGCATCAGCACTTCGAGGTGCGGCCGGACATCATCACCATCGCGAAGGGGCTCGCCAGCGGGTTCCCGCTGTCCGGTATCGCGGCCTCCCGCGAACTGATGGCGAAGGCCTGGCCCGGCTCGCAGGGCGGCACCTATGGTGGCAATGCCGTGGCCTGTGCGGCGGCGGTGGCGACGCTCGAGGTCATCGAATCCGAGCATCTGGTGGACAACGCGGCGGCACGCGGAGAGCAACTGCTGAACGGGCTGAAGGCGAGTGCCACCAAGGCGATCGGTGACGTACGCGGCCTCGGGCTGCTGGCCGGTGCCGAATTCACCACCGCGACAGGCGAACCCGACACCGAGACGGCGAGTGCCGCGCAACGGCGCGCGGTCGAGAAGGGGCTGCTGCTGCTCACCTGCGGCGCGCACATGAACGTGGTGCGAATGATCCCGCCGCTGATCGTGACCGATACTCAGATCGAGGACGCGCTCGCGATCTGGACCGAAGTACTGGCCGAACTCTGACCCCCGTAGCTCTGCCCACCCCGACCGACGACCAGAAAGCAGAAACCGATGGCCCGCTACATCACCATCACCCTGACCAAGGCCGCCGTCACCTGCCGCGCCCGGCTACTCGACACGGAAGCACCGCACACCTGCGCCGCAGTGTGGGACGCGCTCCCCCAGGAAGGGGACGCCTTCCACGCCAAGTACGCCCGCAACGAGGTGTACACCCTGGTCCCCCGCCTCACCGCGGCTCCTCACCGCGAAAACCCAACCGTCACCCCCATCCCCGGCGACGTCTGCCTCTTCGACTTCGAACCCTGGGAGATCGGCAACCCCGCCTACGGCTACGACCCCGGCTCAACCGCCCACCACGACCAGGGCGCCACCGACCTCGCAATCTTCTACGGCCGCAACAACTTACTCATCAACGGCGACATGGGCTGGGTCCCCGGCAACGTCTTCGCCACCATCGAAGAGGGCCTGGCCGACATCGCCACCGCCTGCAACGACCTCTGGCTACACGGAGTGTCCGGCGAAACTCTCGCCTTCGCCCGCGCCTAACCGCACCCCGGCCGAAGGCGCCCTTCAACCCGTGTGGGCGGGTGAAGGGCGCCTTCGGTCGGTTACGGGGTCAGTATGTGTTCGGCGTAGCGGGCAACGGCGAGGACCAGGTCGTCGGAGTGGCGGGGGCCGATGATTTGCATGCCAACGGGGAGGCCGTCTTTCGTGGTGCCGACGGGGATGCTGATGGCTGGTTGCTGAGTCATGTTGAACGGGTAGGTGAATGGGGTCCATTGGGGCCAGGTTGTCTGGCCACTGCCGGGTGGGACGTTGTGGCCCGCTTCGAAGGCGGTGATCGGCATTGTCGGGGTGATGAGGACGTCGTAGGCGGTGTGGAAGGCGCCCATGGTGATTCCGATTTCGGCGGCTACGTTGCGGGCGTGGAGGTAGTCGACGGCGCGGATGGCGTCGCCTTGGGCCCAGACCTCGCGTAGTGCTGGATCTACTCGTTCGCGCGAACCCTCGGGGAACTTCGACAGCATGGTGGCGGCACCCGCGGCCCACAATAGTTCGAAGGCCTCGCGGGGATCGGTGAAGCCGGGATCGGCTGCGACTACGCGTAATTCGGCGTCGGCTAGCTGCTGTACGGCCGCATCGACGAGTTCGGCGACCTCGGGATCAACTGTGGCATAGCCGAGTGTCGGTGAGTAGGCGACGGTGAGGCCGCGGACCTCGCGCACCACCTGTCCGCGGAAGGTCGTAAGGGTCGGGGCGAGGCTGGTCGGGTCGCGAGGGTCGGGCAGGGACAGGATGTCCATCAGTAGCGCGGCGTCCTCGACGGTTCGCGTCATCGGCCCGGCATGTGCGAGTGGACCGAACGGGCTCGCCGGGTACAGCGGGATCCGGCCGTGCGTGGGCTTGAAACCGACGATGCCGCAGAAGGATGCCGGAATACGGATGCTGCCACCACCGTCGGTGCCCACCGAGACGGGGCCCATACCGCCCGCGACAGCGGCCGCGCTCCCGCCGGAGGAGCCACCCGCCGTCGTCGTCGGGTCAACCGGGTTCCGAGTGATGCCGGTCAGCGAGCTGTCCGTGACGGCCTTCCAAGCGATCTCGGGCGTCGTCGTCTTGCCGAGGAACACCATGCCGTCCTCGCGCAGCCGGGCCGCGACCGGGCTGTCCACCGTCCACGGGCCGGCAGGATCCACCGAGGTGGATCCGCGCCTGGTCGGCCAGCCCTCGGTGAGGAAGATGTCCTTGATAGAGATCGGCACGCCGTCGAGCAGCCCGCGGGCGTGGCCCGAATGCCAGCGCGCCTCAGCCTCTTTCGCCTGCACCAGCGCCCGGTCGGGGTCGACCAGGCAGTACGCGTTCACGTCCGGATCGCGGGTCGCGATGGCGTCGAGGACGGCCTCGGTCGCCTCGACCGGGGACAGCGCGCCCGCCGCGTACGCCGAGACCAGCTGGACGGCGGTCATCGCCGCCGGATCGGTGGGAATGGTGATGTCGGGGTAGCTCATGCCTGCACCTCGCTGGCGCTCGGTTCCGTCATGCCCCGCGGGGCGCTGTGTTGTTGATTCGCTCGCTGACGCTCGCTCATGAGACGGGCTCCTTCAGCCGGGCACGTACCCCAGCTCCTTGTCGACCACGTTCTGTAATGGCCGGCCGGTGATCCAGTTGTCGAAGTTCTCGGCGAACGCGGTGACGATATCGGTCCGCCAGCCGCGGAAATCGCCCGAATTGTGCGGTGTGATCGACACATTCGGCAGATCCCACAGCGGATGGCCGGGCGGCAGCGGCTCGGGGTCGACCACATCGAGCGCCGCCCCCGCGATCGATCCGGCGCCGAGTGCGGCGACCAGATCGTCGGTAACTACGAGTTCCCCGCGGCCCACGTTGACAAACCTCGCGTGCGGCTTCATCGCGGCGAATTCGCTGGTACCGAACATGTTCCGGGTCTGCGGCGTCAGCGGGGCGATCGCCACCACATAGTCGGCCATCGGTAGCTCGGCGTGCAGGTCGGTGCCCACCGTGCCGAAATCGGGGTCGGCCGAGCGCATTCGGCGCCCGACCGCGCGAATGTTCATCCCGGCCGCGCGCAGCAGTCGCGCGATGGCACGTCCGATCGAGCCGGTGCCGACGATGAGAACCGTGCTGCCCGCGACCCGTTCGTTCTCGCGATGCTCCCACTCGTGGCGCAGCTGCCTGCGCAGCGATCCGGGCAGGTCCTTGGCGAAACCGAGGATCTGCCCGAGCACGTATTCCGCGATGGCCGTATCGAATAGGCCACGCGTGTTGGTGACGACGACGTCGCTGGCCCGCAGTTCGGGGAACATCGCCGGGTCCACCCCGGTCGATCCCATGTGCAACCATTGCAGGCGGTCGGCCGATGGCCACGCGCCGGGGATCGCGCGGGTCAAAAAGTCGTAGACGAACAGCACGTCGGCACCGCGCAGCGCCACCGCGAGACCGGCGGCCTCGGTGTAGCGCACAGTCGCCCGAGCTGACACGGCGGCCAGCAGCTCCGCCTCGGGCACGCGGTCACTGTGCAGGACGGTGACAATGGGGCCCGTTTCCACATTGACACACTAAGATCGCATCGTATGATTGTCAACAATCCGACTCCGCTCGGAGGTCTGCCCGGCTGAGTGCGAGAGGGGCCGTAGTGGAACTCAGCTTCCCGGATATCGAGGGCCCCGTCGCACAACGGGGCATCGGCATCATCGCTCCGTTCGACCTCGCGCTCGAACGTGAGCTCTGGCGTTGGGCGCCGATGGAGGTCAGCCTCCATCTGGCCCGAACGCCGTACGAACCGGTTCCGGTCTCCTTGGCGATGGCCGAACTGGTCTCCAACCCCGCGCATTTGACCACCGCGACGCGCGACGTGCTGCACGTGGAACCGGAAGTGGTTGCCTACCTGTGTACTTCGGGCAGCTTCATCAAGGGCCTTGAGTATGAGCGATCGTTGCGCGAAACAATCTGTGCGGCAGGGGCTTTGGACGCGGTCACCACCTCGGGTGCGCTGATCGAGGCGATCCGGCATCTCGACATCAGCCGGGTCTCGGTGCTCACCCCGTACGACGAGATCCTGACCAACAAGCTGCACGACTTCCTCGGCGAAGCGGGCTGCAGCGTCATCCGCTCCGACCATCTCGGGCTGGGCGGCGGCATCTGGAAAGTCAACTACCGCACCATCGCCGAACGCATCGTCGGCGCCGATGATCCGGCCGCCCAAGCCATTTTCGTCAGCTGTACCAACCTGCCAACCTACGACGTCATCGAGCCGCTGGAACAGGCACTCGGCAAACCCGTGCTCACCGCGAACCAGCTCACCATGTGGGCCTGCCTCGGCCGGATGAAGCTGCCGATGATGGGGCCGGGCAAGTGGCTACTGAACGTCTTCTGATCGGGAGAACAACACATGCGGACACCCACCATCGGTTTCATCTACCCGGATCACGCGGCCGAGGACGACTACCCGCTGGCCGCCGCCGCGCTCGGCGCGGGCCTGCCGGTGGCGCATATTTATGGCACCGATCTACACGCCATCCCCGAACTGCTGGACCTGGGCAGCCCGGACAAGCTGCGACACGGGGCCGAACTGCTCGCACCGCATGCGCCCGAGGCCGTCGTATGGGCCTGCACCTCAGGCAGTTTCGTCTACGGGCCGCGCGGCGCGCGTGACCAGGTCGACGCGCTGGCCGCGGCCGCGGGTGTGCCCGCGACCAGCACCAGCCTCGCGTTCGTCGACGCGGTGCGCGCGCTCGGCGTGCACACCGTCGCCATCGCGGCCAGCTATCCCGACGACGTCGCGGAACTGTTCGTCGAATTCCTCGCCGACGCCGGGATCCGGGTGGTCTCGATGCGCAGCGCGGGGATCGACACCGCCGCCGAGGTCGGCACCTTGGACGCCGACCAGGTTCGGCAGCTGGCCATCGCCAACGATCACCCCGAGGCCGAGGCGCTGCTCATCCCCGATACCGCCATGCATACGCTTGCCGTGCTGCCGGAACTCGAGGCGGCCCTCGGCAAGCCGGTACTGACCGCCAACCAGGTCACCATCTGGGCGGGGCTGCGGCTGGCCGGCGTCGCCGCGACCTGCCCGGCCCTCGGCACCCTGTTCACAGAAAGGCACGCGCATGCCGCTCGTTGAGATCGAGCCGGTCAGTAGACAATCGACGGCCGAGGTGATCGCCGATCGGCTCCGCGAGGCGATCATGCGCGGCAGCTTCGCGCCGGGCGACCAGCTCGGCGAGGCCGACCTCGCGGCCCGCTTCGACGTGTCGCGCGGGCCGGTGCGCGAGGCGATGCAGCGACTCGTGTCCGAGGGCCTGCTGCACAGCATTCGCCACCGCGGCATCTTCGTCATCGACCTCACCATCGACGACGTCGTCGACATCTACCAGGCCAGGACCGCCATCGAAGGCGGTGCGCTGGAACTGATCCTGGACGGCCGCCGCGAGATCGCCTACGCGGCACTCGCCGACAGCGTCACCCAGATGTGCGCGGCCGCCGAAATAGGCGACGCCGCTGGACTTTCCGACGCCGACCAGGCTTTCCACGTCGCGCTGGTAGACAGCGCAGGCAGTCCCCGCCTGGCCCGCGCCGCCCGCACTCTACTGATCGAGACCCGAATGTGCCTGGGCGCCTTGCAAACAACAAACCCGGACTTGACCGACCAAGCCCGCGAGCACGTCGACCTGCGCACCGCCATCGGCTCCGGCCCCGCCGCCCGCGCCCGCAAGCTACTGACCGACCACATGCAGGACGCCGTCCGCGCCATAGCCGCCGACCGAACCACCCAGCTCTCCATACCCACCGAGCCCTGAACCTCGCCAACGGGACATGAGGGCGCGGCTACCGGCATGTCGCCGCCACCACGTCCCGTTCGGCGAACCGATTCACCTGGCGGCCAAGCGATCCCACGACGACGCACACCCCACCATCGCCCAACGGGAGATGAGGGCGGGCGAATCGGCGTGTCGCCGCCGCTATGTCCCGTTCGATGACGGTCAGCGGGAGAGGAAGGTCAGGAGGGTGCGGAATTCGGGGAGGGAGAGGTAGCCGTCGTTGTCTTCGTCGGCGGCGGACAGGAGGTCGGCGGCGGGTTCGTCGATGCGGCCTTCGCCGACGTGGCGGATGAGGGATTCGAGTTCTTCGACGGAGATGCGGCCGTCCTGGTTGGTGTCGAAGACCTTGAAGGCGGCGTCGGCATCGGTGACCTCGATGCGGCCGCCGACCAGCGCGGCATCGAATTCCACTCGGGAGACGAGGAAGTCGCCGTTGGTGTCGGCGGCGGCGACCATTCGTTCCACGGCCTCGTCATCGACCTCGAGGCCGAGCGACCGGATGCCCTCGGTGATGTCGGCGACCGAGACGAGCCCGTCTCCGTCCCGATCCCACAGCTCGAACGTGTCGACCGGTCGTTCACCCATTGCCACTGCCTCCCACTGCCGCCCCTTCGAACGGCCAATCCACACTGTACGGATTCCGTTGCCGCCCAGCAGCACAGCTGTCATCGGACGCGCGAGTGGGACGTGACCGACGCCCTAACCGCACTTCGCGAACGCCGGGCCCGTTCAGCGCAGTCGGCTGGCCGACCGCGCAGGCGCCGAACCGCTCGCGCCGCGGGACTCAGCCGGTGGTTCCGGCGGCCATCGGGGTTGTGGCGGTGCGCTTTTCGTCGGCAGTGGCGAGCCAGAAGTAGATCGGCGGGAGAACTACTTCGATGGCGGTGAGGACGATTTGGAACCAGTGCGGCCAGCCGTAGACGGCCACGGAGATGAAGCGGCCGACGGCGCCGAGCAGGAAGATGGCCGCGAGCCAGCGGATGACGGTGGACGGGATCGGAGATTGGCGGCCCGCCCAGATCCAGGCGACGCCGTAGCCGAGGAAGATGGCGCCGAAGAAGCGGGTTTGACTGTCGGCGGTGACGCCGGAGTCGCCCATGTCGGGGATGCCGTCGATGCCCGCCGCCAGGTGGAAGATGCCGATCGCGACGCAGGCGACACCCATTGTCATGGAAAGCCATTTGAGTGCGGTTGCCATGCTGCCCCTCCGCAGTGTGCGACGAATCCTACTGGCGGACAGCGAATTCGCCACTCCAACCAGCTGCCGCGCGCAAGTTGACGTTTGTCTACTAAAAGACCCTACGATGCTTAGTAGACAGACGTCAACTAAAGTTTTCGGGATGAGCACTCGCCGCCGCCTGTCCCCCGACGAGCGCCGTCAGGTGCTGCTGGAAGCTGGCGCGCGACTATTCGCCGAGCGCGCCTACGACGCGGTACTGATGGAGGACGTCGCCGCGGCAGCCGGAGTGTCGAGGGCCCTGCTCTACCGCCATTTCCCGAGCAAGCGCGACCTCTTCGCCGGGGTCTACGAGCAGGCGGCAGAACAACTATTGGTCGCCACGCCACTCGACAACGACAGCCCGCTCGCCGAGCAACTGACCGCCGGGCTCAACACCCACTTCGACTACTTCGAGGCCAACGCCAACAGGGTGCTCGCGGCAAACCGAGTCCTCGCGGGCGATCCCACCATCCAGGCCATCATCGCCGGCGAACTCGGCGAGCTGCGCCGTCGCCTCCTCGATGCCCTCGGCGTCGAAGGAACCACCCGAACCCAGGTCTCCTCGATCCTGATGAGCTGGCTCACCTTCGTGCGCATACTGACCGTCGAATGGCTGGAAAACCACCACTATTCCCGCCCCGAACTCCTCGCCATAAGCATCGGCTCACTACTCGGCGCCCTACAGCCCATCCTCGGCCCCGACTTCCCACCAACTGCCACCCCGCAGTAGTCACCGCTCTATCCGATCCGACCGCATGCCCCGACCCACAATTGCCGACAGTGACTTCACTCCCGATCATCGCCAACGACACCGAACGCGTGCGCACGAGCAACGGCCCATTCCCACTAATGCACGAAACCACCACCCGTCCGGTCGAACAACGCGGTGCTGCAACAGATTTTGCACGATCAAGCTCAGTTCCCCAGTTGACGGCGGACGCCCAGCACAGACGCGCCGCACTCTCCCACCCGGAACAACGCCATAGCCCACCCTGCGCAGCGTGCACCTACGGCCCACTAGACGCATAGAGTCATATGGTCGCTGATTGATCTTCGATAGCAACCATTTGACTCGACTCGATGCGCGACGGTGCCTACAGGTTCGACGGGCGGACGACCATGACGGAGGCGGCTCGTTTGCCGGTTTCCTGGAGTAGCGCGATGGCTCGGCCGTCGGGGGCTAGGGCGGCGTAGATGCCGGGGAGGCCGATGGGGTCGAGCCAGCGGCCGTTGCGGAGGTCGTCGACCTGGGATTCGTCGATCTCCCTGTGCGGGAACGCGGTTCGTACCGCCTCGTCCATGTCGAGGCTGAGCATGGGGGCGGCGGAGTCGGCGGCTGTCGCCAATTCGGCTAGGGTGCGGGCGTGTTCGAGGGTGAACGGGCCGACTCTGGTGCGGCGCAAGGCCGTCAGGTGGCCGCCGACGCCGAGGGCGGCGCCGAGGTCGCGGGCCAGGGCGCGGACGTAGGTGCCGGAGGTGCATTCGACGATCACGTCCAGGTCGACGAATTCGCCGTCGGCGACGTCGCGGCGGGCGAGGATGTCGAAGCGGGACACGGTGACCGGGCGGGCGGCCAGCTGCACTTCTTCGCCCGCGCGGTGCCGGGCGTAGGCGCGTTCGCCGTTCACCTTGATCGCGCTCACGGTCGCGGGCACCTGCTCGATGTCGCCGGTGAGTTTCGCTGTGTGCGCGGCGATTTCGGCATCCGCGAGCTGCAGGGCCGGAGCGGTCGCGAGCACCTCGCCCTCGGCGTCGTCGGTGGTGGTGGCCTGGCCGAGGCGGATGGTCGCGGTGTACGCCTTGGTGGTCAGGGTGAGCAGGCCGAGTAGTTTGGTGGCCCGTTCCACGCCGAGCACGAGCACACCGGTCGCCATCGGGTCGAGCGTGCCCGCGTGCCCGACCTTCTTGGTGTGCAGCAGCTTCCGGCACTTCGCGACGACGTCGTGGCTGGTCATGCCACTGCCCTTGTCGACGATCAGCAATCCGCCGAGACCGTCCATCAGACGTGCACGATCGCGGTGAGAATGAACCCGTCGGCGATCCGCCACCGGCCGTCGAACGAAACCAGCGGCACCCCACCGTCATTGGTCTGCCCCGGCACCAGCAGCTCGCTGTGGAAGGTGCCGTGGCCGGACCGCTCGGTGCTGTCCTCGATCTCGAAGGTGATGTGCGCGTCCTCGAAGCCGAGCCAGCGATCGGTCAGCGGCCACCACGCCTTGAAGGTGGCTTCCTTGGCGCAGAACAGCAACCGGTCCAGGTGCAGCCCGGAGTAGGTGGTGTTCAACCACTCCCGCTCCGGCGGCAGACTCACCGAATCCAGCACACCCTCGGGCAGCGCCGCATGCGGCTCGGCGTCGATCCCGATCGAGCGGAAGCGCATCTTGTGCCCCAGCGCCGCGGCCCGATATCCGTCGCAGTGCGTCATGCTGCCGACGATCCCGCGCGGCCAGATCGGCGCGCCGCGCTCGCCCTTGCCGATCGCCACCGGCGGCTCACCGAGTTCGGCCAGCGCCAGCCGCGCGCAATGCCTGGCCCCGATGAAGTCCCGGCGCCGCTTCTCCACCGCCTTCGCGATGAGATGCTCCTCCGCCGGATGCGCCTTCAGGTCCTCCGGATACTCCAGCAGCTCAGCCGACGCGACACCCGCGGGCAAAATTGTCTCGATCATTGACGACGAGCCTAGACGAAACGCGCACGCCCCTGCCAAGGCGCTGCTTGATCAGACCCCGCGGCGCCGCTCGGCTTTGGCGCGCATCTCGGCGGCGGCGGCTTCCATTTCGGGGGTGACCTTGAAGTGGCCTCCCCAGTCGTTCAGGGAGCCGGGCGGGTACTCCGGGGCGGGGAGGATTTGGCGCAGGAGGCGTTCGGGGAGGCCGCGGCGTTGCCATTCGCGGGGGTAGCCGAGGGAGACCTCTTCGAAGCGGACGCCGTCGTAGTGCGAGGTGCGCGGGATGTGCAGGTGGCCGTAGACCGAGCAGAGCACGTTGTAGCGGGTGTGCCAGTCAGCGGTCAGTTCGGTGCCGCACCAGAGCGCGAACTCGGGATAGAACAGCACGTCGGTGGGCTGGCGGACCATCGGGAAATGGTTGATCAGCACCAGCGGCGTGCCTTCCGGCAGCGCATCCAGCTTGCGCTTGGTGACCTGCACGCGGGCATGGCACCAGGCATCACGGGTGAGGTAGGGGTCCGAGGAGAGCAGGTATTCGTCGGTGGCCACCACGTTGCGGTCCCGCGCGATGGCGAGCCCCTCCGCCTTGGTGGTGGCGCCCTTCGGCAGGAACGAGTAGTCGTACAGCAGGAACAGCGGGGCCACCGTCACCGCGCCGCCGTGCTGCTCGGCGCCCGCGCCCTCCCACACCGGGAACGGATCCTCCGGGGTCAGCACGTCCAGATCCCGGCAGATCGACACGAGGTAGTCGTAGCGCGCGACGCCGGTCATCTGCACCGGGTCCTTCGCCGTCGTCCACAGCTCGTGGTTGCCGGGCACCCAGATCACCTTGGCGAACCGGCCGCGCAGCAGCTCGAGCGCCCACCGGATGTCGTCGGTCTTCTCCCCCACGTCCCCGGCCACGATCAGCCAGTCCTCCGGCGAGTCGGCATGAATCTGCTCGACCACCGGCCGATTCCCCTGGTGCCCGACGTGAATGTCGCTCACCGCCATCAACTTGGGTATCACCACACCTACCTTGGCACACCCGACCCGATCCGCGCCCGCCACCCCGCCGCGCGTCGCCCGCCGACGAGAGTTCGTCGCAGCTGCGAGTAACCATCAAGAGCTCGGCCAAACTGCAATGAGGCATTTATCTCGGAACAGGCAACCCGCGCAAATCTGCGCGCACGACCCACTATGTTGTTCGAACATGATCGCACGCAACACATTCCGAGGGATTGTCGTGGCATCATCGGCTGCGGCAGCCTGCCTCACCGTTCCAGGTCTGGCCGGGGCAACCATCAGTCCGCCGAGTACCGCATCGTTGCGGGTAGCCGGGGAGACCCTCACCGCGACGCCGAGCCGGATCAGCACCGACCTGATCGGCGGCACCGTGCAGTGCACGCTGCTGGTCGACGGCGACCCGCGGCAGAACATCCTGTCCCCCAGGCAGCCCGCACCCGCCGATTTCACGTTGACCCGCCAGCTGGCCGCGGGCGAGCATCTGGCCCTCACCTACTGCGCCGACTTCCCGCTCGGCTCCGATACGCCGAGCTCGTACCCGACGCTGGCCTGCGCCAAGGTGACGGTGCCCGCCGCGACGATCGAGTCGTTGCCGAACGACCAGTGCTTCCTGACCAACAGCTGATTCGCTGCACACGAAACCCCGGGCGCTGTCCGGGGTTTCGTCAGTTATCCGGAGCTTCGAAGGTGTCCGGGGACCTCCGCGCCGACGCGAGCCCACCGGCCGGACCAGGCTCGCCAGGAAACGGCGACCAGGCGGAGGAGCATGAAAGCGACCAGGCCGGACCAGATTCCGGCGATCCCCCAGTCGAAGACCAGCGACAGCCAGATGGCCGGGAGGAAGCCGAGCAGGGCCGAACCGAGCGTGGTGGTGCGCAGGTAGGCGGCGTCACCCGCGCCGAGCAGGACGCCGTCGAGGGCGAACACGATGCCTGCCACCGGGATGATGCACACGAAGAACCACCACGTGACGTGGGTGCGGTCCAACACAGCGGGGTCGTCGGTGAACAGTTTCGGGATCAGTCCCGCGCCCGCGGCGAAGCACGCGGCAAGTCCGAGGGCGAAGATCTCGGACCAGCCGGTGACACGACGGGCCAGCGCGCGGGCACCGGGTGCGTCACCCGCGCCGAGGGCCGCGCCGACCAGGGTCTGCGCGGCGATGGCGAGCGCATCCAGGGTCAACGCAAGGAAATTCCAGAGCTGCAGCACCAGTTGATGCGCGGCGACCGACGCGGCGCCGAACCGAGCGGCAACCGCGGCGGCGGAGACGAAGCAGGCCTGGAACGCGAGGCTGCGGACAATCAGGTCCCGGCCGAGGACCAGTTGCGCGCGCATCACCGACCAGTGTGGGGCGAGCGAAACCCGCTCACGCACCAGAGCATTCAGGAACAATCCGGCCATCACCAGCTGACCGGCCACGTTCGCGACGGCGGAGCCGGGCAACTCCAATCGTGGCGCACCGAGCAGCCCGTGCACCAGCACCGGACACAGCACACCCGAAACACCGAGCCCGGCAACGACATAGATGAGCGGACGACGAGTTTCCTGTACCCCGCGCATCCACCCGTTGCCCGCCATGGAGATCAGGATCAGCGGCACCCCGAACAGCGCGATCCGAACCCAGTCGCGCGCCTCGGCGGCGATGTCGCCACCACCGGCGATCGCGCTGGTCAATGGCACCGCGAAGAGCTGAACCAGCAGCAGAATCAGCAGGCCGACCACGACGGACAGCCAGGTCGCCTGCACACCCTCCGCCACCGCACCGCGCTCGTCGCCCGCACCGTGCCTGCGCGCGGCCCGCGCGGTGGTGCCGTAGGACAGGAACGTCAACTGCGAACTCGTTTGCGCCAGAATCAATCCGCCCACCGCGAGCCCGGCCAGCGCGAGCGCGCCGAGCCGCCCGACCACGGCGAGGTCGAACAGTAGATAGATCGGCTCGGCGACGAGCACGCCGAGGGTCGGCACCGCGAGCCGGAGTATCCGTCCCGGCCCGGCCTCGGCCGCCAGGCCGGCGTTACCGGTGGCAACCGTCGACGGCGCAGCACCCTCCGCCGGGTCGCCCTCGGTCGACACCGTGCCGCTCATGAAACCTCCCTCACCACAACGCATCCCACGCGAACAGGTCGCCGGCCCGGCACAGCGGCCGGGTCGCGATCATCGTGCCTCGGCACCGCAAGCCGGACAGCGACTACTCCCGCTACCCTGCCATGCGGCACCGACAGACCAGCGACTTCACACACCCCGTCGCTGTTCGCAGATCGCTTAGGCGGACGCGCGGCGTCAGCGATATGCCGCCGGACGCCAAGCCGCCGTGACGTGCACGCAGAGCCGATCGTGTGGATGCGGATAGCACTCAACCCAGCGCGGCCAGCAAGGTAGCAACAAGCTCGTCCGCAGCCCCGTAGGCCGTATACCCGGCGGCGAACCGATGCCCGCCACCCCCGAGCGCGGCCGCGATCTCCGCTACGTCCACCCCGTCATCCGCCCCCGGCCGACTGTCGCGCGCACGCAGCGACACCGTCCACCGGTCCCCTCCGGCACTGGATTCCTTGAACACCGCAGCAATCCCCGCCTCCGAGGTGGTGCGGACGATGTCGATAACACTCTCCGCCTCTTCCGAACTCACCCCGGCGATGTCATCGAGCCGCACGAACGCGTACACCAGCCCGATGCCGCCGCGCACCCCCGGCACGAGCTGCGCGGTGCCGAGCACCCGGGACAGCATGGTCAGCCACCCGAACGGATGGGTGTCCAGCAGCGCCCTGGCGATCTCGGCGCCGTCGATGCCGGTGGCCAACAGCCGCTCGGCCAGCTCGTGGGTACCGGGCCGGACCCACCGGAACGAGCCGGTGTCGGTCACCAGACCGGCGTAAAGGCAATGCGCCACTTCGGGATCGATCGCCACGCCCCACACGTCGAGCAACCGCACGATCAGGCTGGTCGTCGATTCCGCACCGGCGTCGACGACATTGATCGTGCCGAACCGATCATTGGAGCGATGGTGATCGATCACCAAAGTCTTTGCCGCCCCGGCCATTCGATCGACCAGCGCACCGAGCCGTCCGGCGCTACCGCAATCGACCGCGATCAGCAGGTCGACCTCGGCGGGCACGTCGGCCGGCGCCACCAGGTGATGCACACCCGGCAGCGACCGCATCGATTCGGGCAGCTCGGCCGGTTCGGCGAACGATACCCACACCGGCACCCCGCGCCGATGCAGGATCAACGCCAGCGCGAGACCGCTGCCGACGGTGTCGGCGTCCGGTTGTACATGGCAGACGATGGTGACCGAACGGGCGGCGTTCAACGCCTCGACGGCAGATTCGAGGTCGACCGCGTCCCGCATTGTCGTCATCGTCTACCGCATGTCACTCTGCGTCGTCGCGTTCGACCTTGTACGGGTCGGCGTCGCCGGCGTGCCTGGCGTTGGCGGCCACCTTCGCCACCTCTTCGTCCGCGGCCTTGGCTCTGGCCAGTAGCTCTTCCATGTCCTTGGCTACCTCGGGCACCTTGTCGAGCACGAACGCCAGGGTCGGCGTGAACTTCACGCCGGTGCCCGCACCCACCTTCGAGCGCAGCACCCCCTTGGCCTTCTCCAGGCCCGCGGCCGCGCCCGGATAGTCCGGTTCGGCGTCCAGGGTTTCGCCGAGCACCGTGTAGTACACCGTCGCGTCGCGCAGATCGCCGGTGACCTTGGCGTCGGTGATGGTCACGAAACCCAGCCGCGGATCCTTGATCTCGTACTCGATCGCGGTGGCCACGATCGAGGAGATCCGCTTGGCGAGTCGGCGTGCCCTGGCTTGATCCACCATGGCTGAACCTTCCTCACTAGATAGTTAGTCTTCGGGTCCGAAGATCCTGCGGCGCACTGCCAGCAACTGTAACTCCGGACGTGCCGCGACGTGCCGCTCACAGCGGTCGAGCACCTCGGTCAGGTGATCCATACCGGAACTGACCAGGGCCACCCCCAGCAGTGAACGACGATGGCGGTCTTGCTCTCCGCCCTCGGCGGCACTCACCCCGAAGCGCTGCAATTCGGCCAGGATGGGCCGGATCACCGAACGCTTCTCTTTGAGCGAGTGCACGTCTCCGAGCAGGAGGTCGAACTCGAGTGCCCCCAGGAACAACTACGCACCTCTTTGTGTCGAACAGGCCCGAGCTTTCGAGAACTCATCCCGCACGTCACGCCGGGCGGGTACCCGGCGTGACGTGCGGCGAGTGAACTCAGTCGCGCGGCTTCTCGCGCAGCTCGTAGGCCTGGATGATGTCGCCTTCCTTGATGTCGTTGTAGGTCAACGTCAAACCGCATTCGAAGCCCTCACGGACCTCGGTGACGTCGTCCTTTTCCCGCTTCAAGGAAGAGATCGTGACCGTCTCGGCGACCACCACGTTGTCGCGGAGCAAGCGCGCCTTGGCGTTGCGCTTGACCGAACCCTCGAGCACCATGCAGCCGGCGATGTTGCCGACCTTCGACGAACGGAAGATCGCGCGGATCTCCGCCCGGCCCAGGTCGACCTCTTCGTAGATCGGCTTGAGCATGCCCTTGAGGGCCTTCTCGATCTCGTCGATGGCCTGGTAGATCACCGAGTAGTACCGGATGTCCACGCCTTCGCGGTTGGCCAGCTCGGTGGCCTTGCCCTCGGCCCGGACGTTGAACCCGATGATGATCGCGTTCGACGCCGACGCCAGGTTGACGTTGGTCTCGGTGACACCACCGACACCGCGGTCGATGACCCGCAGGCGCACCTCGTCGTCGATCTGGATACCGAGCAGCGCCTCTTCGAGGGCCTCGACGGTACCCGAGTTGTCGCCCTTGAGGATCAGGTTGAGCTCCGAAGTCTCCTTCAGTGCGGCATCCAGATCTTCCAGGCTGATCCGCTTGCGGCTGCGTGCGGCCAGCGCGTTGCGCTTGCGTGCGTTGCGGCGGTCGGCGATCTGGCGAGCGATCCGGTCCTCGTCGACAACCAGCAGGTTGTCACCGGCACCGGGCACCGACGTGAAGCCGATGACCTGGACCGGCCGCGACGGCAGCGCCGCGATGACATCCTCGCCGTGCTCGTCGACCATGCGCCGGACGCGACCGTAGGCGTCGCCCGCCACGATCGAGTCGCCGACGCGCAGCGTGCCGCGCTGGATGAGCACGGTCGCCACCGGGCCACGGCCGCGGTCGAGGTGCGCCTCGATGGCCACACCCTGCGCGTCCATGTCCGGGTTCGCCCGCAGGTCCAGCGCCGCGTCCGCGGTGAGCAGGACGGCCTCGAGGAGCGCATCGATGTTGATGTTCTCCCGCGCGGAGATGTCGACGAACATGGTGTCGCCACCGTATTCCTCGGCCACCAGGTTGTATTCGGTCAGCTGCTGCCGGATCTTGTCCGGGTTCGCGCCTTCCTTGTCGATCTTGTTGACCGCCACCACGATCGGCACGTCGGCCGCCTGCGCGTGGTTGATCGCCTCCACCGTCTGCGGCATGACGCCGTCGTCGGCGGCGACCACCAGGATCGCGATATCGGTGGCCTTCGCACCACGGGCACGCATGGCGGTGAACGCCTCGTGACCCGGGGTGTCGATGAAGGTGATCAGGCGGTCGTTCTCGCCGAGGTGGGTCATCACCTGGTAGGCACCGATGTGCTGGGTGATGCCGCCGGCCTCGCCCTCACGGACGTTGGCCTTACGGATCGTGTCCAGCAGTCGGGTCTTACCGTGGTCGACGTGACCCATGACGGTCACCACCGGCGGACGCTGCTCGAGATCGTCTTCGCCGCCCGCGTCTTCGCCGTAGG
Organism: Nocardia sp. NPDC060255; assembly: GCF_042727395.1. Lineage (NCBI taxonomy): Bacteria > Bacillati > Actinomycetota > Actinomycetes > Mycobacteriales > Nocardiaceae > Nocardia > Nocardia sp. NPDC060255. The sequence continues at coordinate 103,747 of NZ_JBHXAU010000003.1, forward strand.
TCAGGTCGAACGATTCCAGCAGCTCGCGGTCCTCGTCCTCCGGGCTGACCACGTGCACGACGTAGTTCATCTCGCTGCCGAGCAGCTCGAGGGTCTCGTCGTTCACCGACTGGGTCGCGGTGACCATTTCGCCGAGGTTGAACAAGGCTTGTACCAAGGCAGCCGGGTTCGCGTCGATCTTCTCCGCGAAGTCCGAGAGCGAGGCGCCGCGGGCGAGACGGATGATCTCGCCGTTGCCACGAGGCAGCCGGACGCCGCCGATGGCGGGCGCTTGCATGCTCTCGTACTCGGCGCGCTTCGCCCGCTTCGACTTACGGCCACGACGCGGTGCGCCACCGGGACGACCGAACGCGCCGGCCGCTCCGCCACGACCACCGGGACCACCCGGACGACCGCCGCCACCGCCACCGGGGCGACCGCGGAAACCACCGGGAGCGCCACCGGCACCGGGCGCACCCGTGCCGGCACCCGCGCCACCACCGGGAGCGCCGCCGCCGCGGTAGCCACCGCCACCGCCGCCGCCACCGGGACGACCCGCGCCGCCACCGCCGCCGGGACGACCGCCGGGACCACCCGGACGACCGGCACCGGGTCCACCGGCACCGCCCGGACGTGCCGCACGAGACGGCATCGCACCCGGGTTAGGACGAGGCGGCATCGAGCCGGGGCTCGGCCGCGGACCGCCGGGACGGGGACCGCCCTGGCCGGGAGCCGGACGCGAGCCACCCTGTGCCGGAGTACCCGGACGGGGCGAACCCTGAGCCGGACCCGGACGGGGACCGCCCTGGGCCGGACCCGGACGCGGGCCACCCTGACCGGGGGCCGGACGCGGCGCGGGACGCTCGGGAGCCGACGAATAAGGATTGTTGCCGACGCGCGGGGTCTTCGGCCCCGGACGCGGACCCGAACCACCGGGACGCGGCGAACCCTGTGCCGGAGCACCGGGACGCTGCTGCTGCTGACCCGGACGCGCGGCGTTCGGCGTCGGGCGCGGCCCGGCCGGTGCCGCGGGCGCGGCGCTCGCGGTCGCCTCGGTAGACGCCGCCGCGGCGGGTGCCGGTGCGACTTCCTGGGCGGCGGCGGGCTTGGGGGCCGGAGCCGGGGTCGGACGTGCTGCGGGTCCCGGCTTCACGGCCGGTCCCTCGCTGGTCCGCGGGGCTTCGCGGACGGTTTCCTGCTGAGCCGCCGCTGCCGGGGCGGGCGCGGGAGCCGGCGGACGCGGCCCCGGACGGGGACCGTTTCCTGCGGGCTTCGCGGCCGGACGGGCCGACGAGGACGGGCCGGGGCGTGATCCCGACTTGGTGCCGTTCGCGGGGGCTGATTTGGATGCGAACGACTCACGCAGCCGGCGCGCGACGGGTGCTTCCACCGTCGAGGACGCCGACTTCACGAACTCGCCCTGCTCCTTGAGCTGTGCGAGTAGTTCCTTGCTGGTGACACCGAGTTCTTTGGCCAACTCGTGCACGCGGGCCTTGCCTGCCACTGCTCTCCTCACTGAGAGGTCGAGCAGGTGCACCCGTTGTTCAGGGACGGGGCCCGCACGACCTCGGGTTATCTCCGATGGACGTTCATCGTTGGTGCTTCACGGTGTGCTCATGAGTGCTCGTGCCTGTTCTCGAGGTACTGCTCCAGGGCTGAGATATCCAGATTTCCGGACACTCTTAGTGCTCTGCCGAATGCTCGGCGCCGTTCTGCCGCGGTCAGACAAGCCGAGACGGGGTGCAACCAGGCACCCCGTCCGGGAAGTCTGCGCCGCGGATCGGGAAGGATCGTGACGGAAGGCGGACCGTTTCCGGTATCCGTTTCCCGTGCGACGATCCGCAACAGATCGGCGGCCAACTCGCGCTTCCGGCACCCGATACAGGTCCGAATCGGTTGCGCGTGCTGAACCTGTGTCCACTCTACCGCCGACCCGGTCGGATCAACGAACCGCTCCCCTGCGGAAGTTACCAACATGTCATCCCGACGGTCCGATTCCCGACTCGGGACATCCAACGGACGGTGTGCCGCGTCGGTTCCGGTCAACTCCGGTGCGCCTCCGTCCGCACCGAGCCGCCGCCCATGTCCGGGGCGGCGTCGCTGCGGATATCGATCCGCCAGCCGGTCAGCCGGGCGGCCAGGCGGGCGTTCTGCCCCTCCTTGCCGATGGCCAGCGATAGCTGGAAGTCCGGCACCACGACCCGCGCGGCGCGCGCCTCGGGATCGACGATGGTGACCGACACCACTTTCGACGGCGACAGCGCATTGCCGACGAACGTCGCCGGATCCTCCGCGTAATCGATGATGTCGATCTTCTCGCCGGCCAGTTCGCTCATCACGTTGCGCACCCGCTGCCCCATCGGGCCGATGCAGGCGCCCTTGGCGTTGACGCCGGACACGGTGCTGCGCACCGCGATCTTGGAGCGGTGCCCGGCCTCGCGGGCCACCGCGACGATTTCGACAGAGCCGTCGGCGATTTCGGGTACCTCGAGGGCGAACAGCCGGCGCACCAGGTTGGGGTGGGTGCGCGAGAGGGTGATCTGCGGGCCACGCGGGCCACGCGAGACGCCGACGACGTAGCACTTGATCCGGTCGCCGTGCTCGTAGGTCTCACCGGGCACCTGCTCGGCGGGCGGGATCAGACCCTCGGCGCCGTTGATCTCGCTGCCGATGCGGACCACGATGGTGCCGCGGGCGTTGGCTCTGGCATCGCGTTGCACCACGCCGCCGACGATGTCGCCCTCGTGCGTGGAGAACTCGCCGAAGGACTTCTCGTTCTCGGCGTCGCGCAGTCGCTGCAGCACCACCTGGCGGGCGGTGGTCGCCGCGATCCGGCCGAAACCCTCTGGGGTGTCGTCCCATTCGGAGACCATGTTGCCGTCGGCGTCCAGCTCGCGCGCCATCACCCGGACCGTGCCGGTCTTCTGGTTGATGTCGATGCGCGCGTTGGGCTGATGGCCCTCGGTGTGCCGGTATGCGGTGAGCAGCGCCGACTCGATCGCGGAGATCACGGTCTCGATCGAGATCCCCTTGTCGGCGACGATCGCGCGCAGGGCTTCGATTTCGATGTTCATTCCACGATCCCTTCGGTCGGCGAATCGGACGCTGTTACTGATTCGGGTAGTAATGGTGTTGATCCTCGAACATCCGCGGCGTCGACCGCCGGCTCATCATCTTGCTGGCCAGGTACCGGGCGGCCGGGGATGATGCCCCCGGCGAGTTCCAATTCCTTGGCGCCCGGCTTGGAGAATTCCACTTGCACTACGGCCTCCGCGATATCTGCGAGCGAGACCTGCACCACGTGGGGTTTGTGCTTGCCGCCGAGTACCAGGGCAACTGTATCGCCGCTCAGCTCACCCACCCTCGCCTCGAACTTCGCCGAGCCGCCCGGTTCGGGAGCCTGCGCACCCTCGCGTAGGTGGACGCGCACCTTGCGCCCGCGCGCGCGACGCCAGTGCCGGTCGGCGGTGAGCGGACGGTCCACGCCCGGTGTGGTGACTTCCAGCAGATACGGCGTCTCGCCGAAATCGCCTGCCTCGTCCAGCAACTCCGAAAGTTCGGTGCTGAGAGTGGCGATGGTGTCCAAATCGGAAGGGCCGTCGCTGTCGACGGTCACCTTCAATCGAGCCTGCGCGTCCGCATGCTTGCCGGTCGTCGAGATCTCGACGCCCTCGAGGTCGAATCCTCGGCGTTCGACGAGTCCAGCTACCAGCTGGCTCAGCCTTTCCTCGGTCGGCATCGGCATATGGGGCGGCTCCTGGTTCAGTTGTCACGGCGGTGTCGTTTCGAGCGACCTGCAAGCAGTCGCACGCTGTGTTGTTTCGAGCGACCTGCAAGCAGTCGCTAGCGGTGGGAATTTTCTACCGAAGGTCTAGCGTAACGCGCCCAGAGAGTGTAAAGGACCAACGGGCAGGCACTACGCGCGCCACGTCTATGCCTGGTCCAGGGGCGCCTCGCGAATCTGGCACGATGGTGCCGTGCCCATCCGCCTTCCCGCGCAGCCGATCGTCCTGTGCACCTCCGGCATCCCCTCCGACCGGCACGCTTCCCGGTTCGCCATGGACCGTCGCGGCATGTTACGGCTCGCCGGTGGCGGCGCGGTCGGCGTGCTCGCGCTCGGCGCGGTGACCGGTTGCAGCGATGACACGGTGTACGAGCCGGATCCGCTTGCCGCCCAAGAGGTTCAAGCCCGCACCGATGCCGCGGCGGCGACCGCGGCCATCGCGTTGGCACCGCAGCGGCACAGTGCGTTGACCGCGATCGCGACCGAAAGGACCGCGCACGCAGACGCTTTGAAGGCCGAGGTCGATCGGCTGATCGGCGTTTACGGTGACGGCACCAAGCCGGTCCATCGCACCAGGACGAACGGGCCCGGGCAGGCTTCCGGACCGTCCGCGGTGGCATCCGGGACGGCGATTCCGCCCAGCCCGCCGCCGTCGGTCGAGGTGCTGCGCGCTCAGCTCACCAAATCGCAGCAGTCGGCCGCCGAGCTGGCACACAGTCAGTCCGGCTATCGGGCGGGGTTGCTCGCCTCGATCAGCGCGGCGTGCGCCGTTCAGGCAGGAGTGTTGCTCGCATGACCGATGCCGAACGTCAAGCGCTGCTCGATGCGCTGCGTGCCGAATACGGGGCGGTGTATGCCTACGGGGTGATCGCCGCGTACGCCTCGCCGGAACGTGGTCGCCTTGTCGCCGAGAACACCGCTGCGCACCGCGCCCGCCGGGACGCCACGATCGACGCCCTAACGGCCGCCGGTGTCACCGCGCCGCCGTCGGACGCCGCCTACACGGTCCCGTTTCCGGTCAACGACCCGATTCCGGCCGCGCACCTGGCCGCGACGGTCGAAACCGATACCGCCGTCGCGTGGCGTTCGGTGGTCGAACGTGGTGACTCCGAACCCGTCCGGCGGATGGGCGTCGAGGCATTGACGGAAAGTGCTGTGCGGCTTGCCACTTGGCAGTCGATCCTGGGCACCAACCCACCGACGATCGCCTTTCCGGGCAAAGCCTGACCCACTACGCACAAAAGGCCGGTCCCGCTGCGGGACCGGCCTTTTCGCGTCGATGGCTACGGGCGCATCGCGTACGCACCGTCGTAGGACGCGACCTCGGCCCACACGCGGTCGAAACGAGGACGGTCGGCGACCGGCGGACGCAAAGCCGAAGCGGCCCAACCCTGTTGGTCAGGGGTGGCGGTCGGCTTGCCGTACAGCGCGGTGGCGTAGGCGTTGAAGTCGCGGATCTGGAAGTCGAAGATCTGGTCGAGCAGATCGCGATCCAGGCCGGTGATCGCCGCCTGCTCCAGGATCAACTGGCCGTAGACCACCAGGGAGAACAGGTGGCCGATGGTCAGCATGAAGTCCAGGTCCTTCTGCTGATCAGCACTCGGGGCGGCGGTGCTCAGCAGCGTGCGCAGCGCCTGGGCCTGCTCGAAGAAGCGACCGACGTTCGGGATGTCGGCGTGCTGCTGGTAGGCGGGGGTCCAGTCGGCGAACTGCACCTTGCCCGCGCCGCGCGCCGGGCCCTGCTGCCAGAAGAACTCGTCGTCGGCGGCATCCTGGCGGGTGCCGATCTCCGGGTAGTCCTTCGGGTTGAACAGGTAGTTCGGCATGAACTTCAGGATCTGCCCGACGTTCACGTGCACGGTGCCCTCGAGCCGGGGCAGCGTGTTGATCAGCCGGGCCACCTCGGCGAAGTAGGTGTTCTTCTCGAAGCCCTTGGCCGCCAGCACATCCAGCAGCAGCGTCATCACGGTCTCGCCCTCGGAGGTCACCTTGGACTTCGTCATCGGGTTGAACAGCAGGTAGCGCCGGTCCTCCAGGCTCGCGCTGCGGAAGTAGTCCACGGCGCGGTCGCTGAACAGCTTCATCGCCACGATGCGGGCGTAGGCGTCGACGAAATTCGTTCGCACGTGCGGGAACTCGGTGACCGGGTTGCCGTAGAGGATGCGGTTGTTGGCGTGCGTGATCGCCTCGTAGAAGGAGTGCTCGACCATGCCGATGCCGCCGTGGCAGAGGTTGAACTTGCCGACGTTGACGGTGTTCAGCGCCGCCGAGAACGCCTCGGGTCCGGTGTGCAGGATGTCCTGCGCGCGCACCGGGTAGTTCTCCAAACGGAAAGTGCTGACGTACATCTGCTGGTGCACCACGTTGCCGAGCAGCCGGTAGTTCTCGTGCCTGCTGTCCGCGGCGAACCAGACGTAGCCGTCCGCGCCCTCGATGTCGTCGCGCCGGGAGAACACCGAAACCATGCTCGCCACATTGCCGTTGCCGATGTAGTACTTCTCGCCGTTGGCGCGGAACAGGATTCCGGCCTCGGCGTCGGCGCTGCCCGGCTCGCTCGGGGTGAGCACGAGGTCGGTGTTGTAGATGTCGGCGCCGTGCTCGCGCTCGGACAGCCCGAACGCCATCACCTGTCCGTCGGCCAGGTCCGCGGCCGCCCGCTGCTTGGCTTCCTTGTTCTCGCTCTGCCAGATCGGGCCGAGGCCGAGGATGGTCACCTGCTCGGCGTACCAGTACGCCAGACCGTAGAAGCCGAAGATCTCCGACAGCGCCGCGTTGCGCGCCGCGTCCCAGCGCCGGTTCTCATCACCGTCGGCGTACGCGGCCGGGGTCAGGAAGGTCGCGAACAGCTTCTCCTTCGCGACGAAGTCCAGGAAGTCCGCCGTCCACACCGCGTCCGCATCATCGGCCAGCAGCTGCTGCTTACCCCGCGACTCGAACCACTCGATGGTCGCGCGCAGCAGCCGCCGAGTCTCGGCATCGAACTGCTGCGGGTCGTAGGTGGCCGGGTTGAACAACAACGCGTCGGTGCTCGTCATGCCGTTAACTTACCAGCGGGTAATCGCAGTCCGGAGCGGGTCTGTCGTACTTCACACAGCAAATCTCCCCTACGCGACCGTAGGTCCCCCGGTCTGTTACACCCGGCAAACAGTGCGGCCCCGATGGATAGTCCATCGGGGCCGCGCAGAGTGGTTGGCGGCTAGCCGCGGACCTTGGCGACGACGGCGGCGACGGCCGAGTCGGCGGGGATCTCGTCGGCTGCGCCGGTGAAGCGGTCGCGGAGTTCGACCTTGCCCTCGGCCCAGCCGCGGCCGACCACGAGAACCAGTGGCATGCCGAGCAATTCGGCGTCCTTGAACTTCACGCCCGGGGATGCGGTGCGGTCGTCGAAGAGGACGTCGAGGCCTTGGGCGTTGAGGCCGGCCACGACCTCCTCGGCACCGGCGCGGGCGGCGTCGTCCTTGTTCGCGATGACGACGTGCACGTCGTAGGGCGCGACCTCGGCGGGCCAGCGCAGGCCCTTGTCGTCGTGCTGCTGCTCGGCGATCACCGCGACCATGCGGGAGACGCCGACGCCGTAGGAGCCCATGGTCAGGCGCACCGGCTTGCCGTTCTCGCCGAGCACGTCGACGTCGAACGCGTCGGTGTACTTCTGGCCGAGCTGGAAGATGTGGCCGATCTCGATGCCGCGGGACGCGACCAGCGAGCCACGACCGTCCGGCGAAGGATCGCCGTCGCGGACCTCGGCGGCCTCGATGGTGCCGTCGGGGGTGAAGTCACGGCCTGCGACGAGGCCGACGACATGCTTGCCCTTCGCGTCCGCGCCGGTGATCCAGGCGGTGCCGGTGACCACACGCGGATCGACCAGATAGCGAACACCGTTGGCCTGCAACGCCTTCGGACCGATGTAGCCCTTCACCAGGAACGGGTTGGCGGCGAAGTCGGCCTCGGTGAGCAACTCGACCTCGGCGGGTTCGACCGAAGCACCGAGGCGCTTGTCATCGACCTCGCGGTCGCCGGGGAGGCCGATGCCGACGATCTCGGACTTGCCGTCCGGGTGGTGCAGCTTCACCATCACGTTCTTCAAGGTGTCGGCGGCGGTCACCGGACGACCGAACTGCTCCGCGATCCCGGCACTGTTGGCCCAGTCGACCAGCGTCGCGATGGTGGGGGCGTCCGGGGTGTCGTGCACGACGGCCTCGGCCTGTCCCTCGAGGGGCAGCGGCGCGGGCGCGGGCGTGATCACGGCCTCCACGTTGGCCGCGTAGCCGGATTCGAGGCAGCGCACATAGGTGTCCTCGCCGACCGGGCTGTCGGCGAGGAACTCCTCGGACGCGCTACCGCCCATCGCGCCGGACGTGGCCGCCACGATGACGTACTTGACCTGCAGCCGGTCGAAGATCCGCTGATAGGCCTCGCGATGCGCGGCGTAGCTCGCCTTCAGGCCGTCCTCGTTCAGGTCGAACGAGTAGGAGTCCTTCATGATGAATTCGCGTCCGCGCAGGATGCCGGCGCGGGGCCGTTCCTCGTCGCGGTACTTGTTCTGGATCTGGTACAGCGTGACCGGCAGGTCCTTGTACGAGTTGTATTCGCCCTTCACGGTGAGCGCGAACAGCTCCTCGTGCGTCGGGCCGAGCAGGTAGTCCGCGCCCTTGCGGTCCTGCAGGCGGAACAGGCTGTCGCCGTACTCGGTCCAGCGGTTGGTGGTCTCGTACGGGTCGCGCGGCAGCAGCGCGGGCAGCGAGATCTCCTGGGCGCCGATCGCGTCCATCTCCTCGCGCACCACGTTCTCCACCCGGCGCAGCACCCGCAGGCCGAGCGGCAGCCAGGAGTAGACGCCCGGCGCGATGCGCCGCACGTATCCGGCGCGGACGAGCAGTTTGTGGCTGGGCACCTCGGCGTCGGCGGGATCGTCGCGCAGGGTACGCAGGAAAAGGCGAGAGAGGCGGGTGATCACGGATGCACAGGGTAGTCGCTGGCCGAGCGATGTTCACAGCGCATTACCGTTATCGCTCGTGCTGGTGCTGCTGCCTCCCTCCGAAACCAAGTCCGACGGTGGTACGGACGTTCCGCTCGACCTCGGCGAGCTGTCGATGCCGCAGCTCACGGCGGTGCGCGACCGGCTCATCGATGAGGTCACCAAGTTAGCGACCGACCCGGACGCCTCCCGCGCCGTGCTCGGCCTCGGCAAGGGGGCTGACAGTGAGATCGCCCGGAACGCGACCCTGCGCACCTCCCCCACTCGCCCCGCGCTGGAGCGCTACACCGGCGTGCTCTACGACGCGCTGGACGCGAGCTCGTTCACCAAACCGCAGCGCGCCAAGGCGTACGCGCGGCTCGGTATCGGCTCCGCGCTGTTCGGTGCGGTTCGCGCGAGCGACCCGATTCCGGCCTACCGGCTGTCCGGCGGCTCGAAACTGCCCGGGCTGCCGACCCTTTCGGCCGTCTGGCGGGACTCGCTCGCGGATGCGCTGCTCGCCGAGGCCGCAGGTGACCTCGTTGTCGACCTGCGCTCGGGCACGTATCAGCAGCTCGGTCGTGTTCCGGGGGCCGTCACCGCCAATGTGCTCACCGAGCATGCCGACGGATCACGCACCGTGGTGAGCCATTTCAACAAGCATCACAAAGGGCTGCTCGCCCGTGCCCTGGTCCTCACCCGCGCCGAGCCCACCGACGTCCGCGGCCTCGCCAAGGTCGCGGACAAGGCTGGATTGCGCACCGAAATCGCCTCGCCCACCGAGCTGTTGATCATCACCTGAGCGAACGTCGGCGGCTGTCCATCAAACCGAGCTCGCCCGACGACAGGACGAGCTCGCCTACGCCGTTAGCGTCGCCAGTTCCCGGTGGAGGTTGGCCCGTGCCGCAGCCTCGAATCGTGTTCGGGCGGTGGGGGTTCGGAAGAGTATCGGCTGCCCGGCCAAGCTCTGGAGTACGGCCGCACGCCCGGCACGGAACAGATCGTCGGGCACGTGCCGGTACTCGGCTCTGACCGCAGCGGTGTACGCGGCGTACCGAACCGCATCGACATCCTCGGCATCCCCGGCCAGCTCATCGATGACGCCCAACATCGCAGCCAGGTGATCAACCGTGTGGTACCGCCGATGCTCTTCCTGATAGCGGCGGACCAGGTCAGCTCCAACAGCGCCGGCTTCCGCCCCCGCAAGTTCCGCCCAACGCTCTAGCAGGTCTGTCTCTGTCGGTCTCCCCATCCAGACAGTCTGCCGAGCCACCCGTCCGCCGACAATGCGCCGTTGCTCACCCCGAGCCGCGCCCCGCCGACGGTTCTCCCTGATCGACCACGATGCCCTCCGACACTTGGTGGTCTTGTCCCTCCTCGAGCGACTCCCGTCGATCGAGCGCGTATTGCAGCGCCAGCGCGCCGAATACGATTACGGCACCGGCAATCTGATGCCCGTAGAGCACATCGCCGCGCACTCCCACCCCGAGCGCCACGGCAACCAGCGGCATCAGATAAAAGGCCAGCCCGGCTTGCAACGGCCCGACCGCACCGATCAACCAGTAGTTGAGCAGGAACGCCACCGCCGTCCCGATGCCCATCGCGATCAGCGAACCAGTCACCGCGGGTGTGGGATTCATCTTTTCCAGCAACTGCGGCGCGGTGACCACGAGCATCAGGAGCCCGGCGACCATCGCCTGACTGGCCGCCAGCGCGACCTTGGAATAGCCGAGCGTGCTGATCAAGTGCTTCGCGTACGCATAGGCGACGGCGTAACAGACAGCGCCGCCAAGGCACGCGAGCTGCCCTGTCAACGACGACCGGGACTGCTCACCCCACGGCGCCATCAGCACGATGATCCCACCGAATCCCAGCACCGACGCGACCACCTCGCCACGACTCCCCTTGTGCCGCAACAGCAACCAGACAACAGGCAGCGACGCCAACGGCGTCACACTGTTGTAGATGCCCGCCATGCTCACCGACACGTTCTGCTGACCCCAGGCAAACAGCATCCACGGCAAGGCCTGCCCGAGCACCCCCATCAGCAACAGCCGCGCCCAGATACCCCACCCACGCGGCAACTGCCGCCGCATCGCCACGCAAATGGCCAGCAGGATGGCCCCGCCCAGCCACAGTCGTGCCGCCACGATCTGCGCCGGATCGGCGCCACCCAGTGCCACGTCGACCAGCAGGAAGTTGGATCCCCAGATGGCCGCGAGTGCGATCAGAGCAAGGCGGCCAGCGGCGTGCACGTGAGCGCCCTTCCCGACGCCACCGGATAGTCGTCGGTGAAGATGCGCAGCCCACCGTCGGCGTACCAGGACATGATCTGGCCATCCAGCCGCGCCCGCAGCTCGATGATGTCGACGACCGCCTTGGCGCATTCGTTGAGTTCTTCGTGGCCGACGAACGAGAATTCGGCGAGTAGATCGAGGGTGACCGCCTCGTGTTCCTCGTCCTCGTTGACCCCGGAATGCGCGGCGATCGGCTTGGAAAACTCTTCTGACAGATCATGTTCCCGGCAGCGCGTGAGGAACAGGTCGAGGAAGTCGGGCTCGGGTTCCTCCATCGGGAACAGCGTGCTGATGATGCCGAGCGGGAATTGGCAGGCGTGCACGCCCATCGTCGCCATGATCGACATGGTCGCGGGCAACGGCTGCATGCGCAGCAGCTGATCACGGGTAATGCCCACCGCTTTCAGTGACTTTTCCAGCATGCGGTCGTGGTTGCGTTCGGCTTGATAGAACGCCATGAACTGCTGCCAGACCTCGATGCCGATATCGTCGCGCGCCAACAGCGGGGCCAATGCGCGCGGGCACAGATGCGTGACGTGCCAGTATTCGATGGCATAGCCGATGATCTGCTCCCTGCTCAGCTCGCCGGAAACGAGAGCGTCGCTGAACGGGCTGTTGATGGTCGCCCGCGCCGCGTCGGCGGCGCGCTTGAGGTGCGCGTAAGCACCGACGCCGGTGGTTCCGCTCGCCGGATCGACCGCATCCGAGTCGGCCAGCATGCCCTGTTCGTCGAGTGCCGCCAGTACCGCGTCGAATTCTTCCCGGCTCCCGGGGAATTCGGCGGCGAGATCGTCGGCCGACCGGGCACCGGATGCCAACGACAGAAAGAACTTTCGGGATTCGTCGGCGCGTCCCTCGAGGTATTCGAGTTCGATCCAATGCTTGTCCGCCAGATAGGACAGCCGGATACCGTCGGCCGTTTCGGTCCGTTCGACCTCGCGGCGCAAGGTCGGGCGCCGCAACATGTCATGACCGGCCATCGTCAACTCCTGCGGTAGTAGGAACGGGTGACGAGCCGATCGTGCGCACCAGCGGCCGACCGGGATCGCCGTAATAGTCGAGGATTCCGTTGAAGAACTCGGCATAGGCCTCGACGAACAGATGCGCCTTACCGACCAGACGCGCTTCGGTGCCGACGGGCAGGGGCGGCAGCGCCGCGAAGAATTCCCGGCTGACACTGCCGTGATCATGACCGGCGTTGACTTTCGCGTGCTGCCGCAGCGGCTCGACGAAATGCGGCGCGATACCCGCGGTGGCGCACGCGCGCAGGAACGAATCGTAGTAGGCGCCTTCGTCTTCGGCCTTTTCGAGGCGTCCTTCGAGAATGCCGATGGTGGCGATGAAGAACAGTGGATCGGTCCGCGCCCACCAGGACAGCAATTTGATCAAACCCGACGTGGTGGACAGCGGTCGGGCGGCCACCAGGTCCTGGCGGCTGATGCCCAAGCCTTCGAAGGCCCGGACCACGATGTCGTCGTGGCGGTGCTCCTCGTGATAGAAGTCGTTCGCCATGGTGCGGATCGCGTCGCTGCTCGGGTAGGACAGGATCGCGGAGTCGAATTCGCTTTCCCGAGAAAGGAAGAACCAATTCTCCAGGCCGAACCCGTAATACACGTTCGGCTCGACCTGCTCCGGATGATCGAGGATCGCACGCCAGAACGGGCCGTCGTAGATCAGTTCTTCGAGCAGCCGATTCACCACGTGTTCGACGGCGCTGAGCACGGCCATCGGCGATTCGGCCGCGGGCACCGAGCGGTCGGCGAGCAGGCCGGCGATCTGCGCGGGGAGCAGAATCGTCGCGAGCTGGTCCGGCGCGACGCCCGTCTTCGCCGAGATCTCCGCCAGGGAAGTGGAACCATCGGTCGAGCGCAGCACCGCGCCGAGCTGCTCGGCGGTGATGTCGCCTTCCGGCTCGACCTCGAATGTCACCTCCCCACTGCGCAATTCGAGAGTGTCGGCGGAGGTGTCCGATACCTCCGCCAAGAGCTGGGGTTTGCCCGGGATTGTTCGAGTCACCGCGCCGTCGACCTTTCCTGCCATGGAATTCAAGGGGCGGGTGGGGCGCACCGATGCGGGGGCCGCCCCACCCTTTACTCTGCTGCGAACTCAGAGGTGAACTGCGGTCAGAGCAACAACCTTCGAAGTACGACGAATTTTCATGACAGAACCTCCCCTCGGGGACCATGCGCTGATGCGCCAACCGCTGGGTGGGCTGACGCCGAGCGGCTAACGGAAATGTCCGATTCCGGACGTCCCAAGAATAACAGCGGACCATCAGAAGTAAAGCGAAATCTGTTGCTCGCCTTAACATTTGGAATGTCGTCCCCCATTTCTCGGGGCATGACACCGCGCATTTCGTCAGCGATGAAAGCTCAACGCCTTTGCGGCGGCGCGGACTAGGCAATGAGCACAGCAACGGCGGCGGAGGTAATTGAGTGGTCACTTACTCGGATCTCACCGAGTTCGCCTGCACGGCAACGGATCAGCCGCGTCCGCGAAACCTGACACGACATCGAAAGGGTAAAGCACCCCTTGACACCACTGAACCCGGGAGCGCCGCATCGCTCCCGGGTTCGAGGTAAACCGATAGTGCCCGGCGCTACCGCTGAGCCGCGTCCACCAATGCGCGAATCTTCTCGACACCGGCCGGTGCACCGTCGTTCTCCCAGAACGGAAGTGCCGACGAGTACACGTCCCCGTACACCGGCGTGTTCACTTGGAAGCGCCAGCTCTCGCTCAACGGGCCGACATCGACGACGTCGTACCCGAGTACGTCGAGCAGTTGTGCCGCTGCGGCTTTCGCCGCCGCGTCGTCGCCCGCGATGGGCAGCGCCGTGCGATCCGGCGCGCCGACCGGCCGGGCCAGCTGGCCGAGATGCGCGAAATAGATGTTGTTGAACGCCTTCACGACCTTCGAGGTCGGCAGATGCCGCTGCAGCAGTTCGCTGCTCGTGGTCGACCCGTCCTCGATCTCGGCGAAGGTGCCGTCCCGATCCGGGTAGTAATTGTTGGTGTCGATCACGACCTTGCCCGCCAGCGGCGCCACCGGCACCTGCCGATAGTTGCGCAACGGCACGGTGACCACCACGATGTCGCCCGCCGCGCCCGCCTCCTCGGCGGTCGCCGCCCGGGCCCGCGGGCCGAGTTCCGCGACGAGATCGGCCAGCGTCTCCGGACCACGCGAGTTGCTGAGCACCACATCCAGTCCCGAAACGATGGCGAGCCGCGCCACGGTACTGCCGATGTTTCCGCTACCGATCAATCCAACGATGGTCATACACCGTCGAACGACGCCACGACCTGCGATGTTCCCGCGCGCGGTCCGGCAAGCTCAGCGGCGTGAGCGGCGTCACGCGGGGCGCTACGGCACGTCGGCGGTGGCGGTGAGGTCGCGGATGAGCAGCGCGGCATGCAGCGACGTGCGGGATTCACCGTCCTCCAGATCGACGGCGAGGATGCGTTCGATGCGGGCCAGCCGGTCATAGAGCGTGGGTCTGCTGATGTTGAGCCTGCGCGCGAGTTCGGTCTTGTTGCCCGCCAGGTCGAGGAACTGGCGCAGGGTGCGGGTCAGGTCGGCGGTGTGCCGAATGTCGTGGCGCAGCAACGCACTCAGCTCGGTCTCGGCGAAGCGTTGCACGCCGGGTTCGTTGCGGATCAGCGAAAGCAGCCCGCGCAGCCGGACATCGCCGCTGCGGTAGAACGGCCGCGGCGGCGAAGTCGCCAGCGACAGTGCCACTTCCGCGACGTGCGCGGCATGCGGCAGCTCGTGCGCGGTGTCGAGCAGCGAATCCGATTCCGCGCCAACGCCGATCACCACCCGCTCGACGCCGTCCACCCGGCGCACCTCGCCGGTGATCGCGGTGCACGCGACCGTCAGGCTCGCGTCGAGCTCGCCACCGCGGGGCAGCGCCAGAATCATGCCGACCCGATCGCCCTGGTCGGCGGCGGCGAGCGCGGTCAGCTTCGCCAGCCCGAGGCCGTGCGTGACCGCGTCCAGGATGCCCGCGGCGCGGCGCTGCCTGGCCACCGGATCGGTCTCCGCGACCGCGGCGATATCGATCGCCAGGGGCACGTAGGCGGCGCGGCGGGCCAGGCCGAGCGCGGCGGCGCGTGCCACCGCGTCCCGCTCGTCCAGCACCCGGCCGTTGACCATGTCGTCGATGAGGCCGGTCTGTGCCTGCCGGTGCAGGCCGAAGCGATCCTTCTCGATCATCCGGTGCAGGGTGAGCGTCTGGGCGGCCCGCTCCAGCACCATCGTGGCGCGGGCGGTCGGCACGTCGCCGGCGGGCAGGATCAGCCGCCCCCACCGCTGGGTGTGCGGGCCGACGGCCACCGCGTCCCAGCCGTCGGGCAGCAGCCGCGAGGTAGTCTCCCAGTCGTCGAGCAGCGCCGAGGTGGACGCGTGCTTGGCGGTGAGCGTGAGCACCCGGTGCGACAGGTCCTCCAGCACCACCGACGAATCGAGCATGTCCGCAGCGGTTTTCACGATTTCGGCGAGCGAGGCGCGGCGCACGCTGAGGTCGGTGAAGGTCTCGTGCACGGTGCGCGCGAACTCGAGTTCGGCGTACTGCTCGGCCACGATCACCCGGTGCACCGCCTCGGTGATCTCGACGAACCGGGTGATCCTGTGCAGCACGATCAACGGCAGGCCGAGCGCGTCCGCGGTCGCGGCGACGACCGGCGCGAGTTCCGGCACGTAGCCGCCCAGCTCGATGACCAGCCCCGCGACCCCGGCGGCGGCCAGCGCGGTCAAATAGCCGACCGTCGCGATGTCGCCGTGGCTCATGGCCTGCCCGGTGGTGAGGATCAGTTCGCCGCCGACCAGCAGCTGCGCCACATCCGCCACATCGCTGACGTGCACCCAGCGCACCGGCCGATCAAGCGATCCGCCCGCGACGACCTCGGGTTCCCCGGCGCGCACCACCGGCATCGCCAGCACATCGGCCACAGAGGGAAGCACCGACGAATCGTAATACGAAATCCGAAATCACGTACAGATCGTCGGGCCATCCAGGAAGGTTGATGCCGGAGAGTAGTACCGAGGAGGCGTCCATCCCGCCGACGCACCGCGACGCTCACGGATCGAATCGAGGAGACATGCAGGCCCACCCGTCACCCGACCGCCACCCCCCACGGAATCGCTACGCGATGCGGACTATCGCGCACTGGCTCGACGGCAAGGCTTTCGCAGGCACCAGCGAGGCGACCGCACCGGTGACCAATCCGGCGACCGGGGTGGTGACCGGACAGGTCGCGCTCGCCAATGTCGCGGACACCCGCGCGGCGATCGACGCCGCCGCCGACGCCTTCCCGGCCTGGCGGGACACCTCGCTGGCGCGGCGCACGCAGATCCTGTTCCGGTTCCGCGAATTGCTGAACGAGCGCAAGGAAGACCTCGCGAAGCTGATCACCGCGGAGCACGGCAAGGTGCTGGCGGACGCGATGGGCGAGGTGAGCCGCGGCCTGGAGGTCGTCGAATTCGCTTGCGGCGTATCGCATCTGCTGAAGGGCGGCTACAGCGAGAACGCGTCGACGAAGGTGGACATCTTCTCCATCCGCCAGCCGTTGGGTCCGGTGGCCGTCATCTCGCCGTTCAATTTCCCGGCGATGGTGCCGATGTGGTTCTTCCCGCTGGCCATCGCGGCGGGCAATACGGTGGTGCTCAAGCCGAGTGAGAAGGATCCGTCGGCGTCGCTGTGGCTGGCCGAGCTGTGGGACGAAGCGGGTTTGCCTGCCGGCGTTTTCAACGTGGTGCAGGGCGACAAGGTCGCGGTCGACGAGCTGCTGGACAACCCGGCGATCAAGGCGGTCTCGTTCGTCGGCTCGACCCCGATCGCGAAGTACGTCTACCAGCGCGGAACCACCGCGGGTAAGCGGGTGCAGGCGCTCGGCGGCGCGAAGAACCACATGGTGGTGCTGCCGGACGCCGACCTGGATCTGGCCGCCGACGCCGCGGTGAACGCCGGATTCGGTTCCGCGGGTGAGCGATGCATGGCGATCAGCGTGGTGGTCGCGGTCGGCGACCCGGCCGACGAGCTGGTCGGCAAGATCACCGAGCGGGCCGGCACCATCAAGACCGGCGACGGCACCCGCGGTACCGACATGGGCCCGCTGGTCACCCGCGCGCACCGCGACAAGGTCGCCGAGTACATCGCGGCGGGCGAATCCGCCGGTGCCAGTGTGGTACTCGACGGTCGCGGGATCGAGGCCGACGGCGCGGCGGACGGCTTCTGGCTCGGGCCAACGATTCTCGATCATGTCGGCACCGAGATGAGCGTCTACACCGACGAAATCTTCGGCCCCGTCCTCTCGGTGGTGCGGGTGGACAGTTACGACGACGCGCTCGCGCTGATCAACGCCAACCCGTACGGCAACGGCACCGCCATCTTCACCAACGACGGCGGCGCGGCGCGGCGCTTCCACAACGAGGTCGAGGTCGGCATGGTCGGCATCAACGTGCCGATCCCGGTGCCCATGTCCTACTACAGCTTCGGCGGCTGGAAGAACTCGCTGTTCGGCGACTCGCACGCGCACGGCGCCGACGGGGTGCACTTCTTCACCCGCGGTAAAGCGGTGACGACGCGGTGGCTGGACCCGAGCCACGGTGGGATCAACCTCGGTTTCCCCGAGAACAAATAGCGCACAAGTAACCGACAACCCCAGCGACGCAGGAGAACTCGCCGATGACCCTCCCGAACGGATCGACACCGGAGACCGTACGCGCGGCGGCCGCCCGCGCGTACGAACTCGATCGCCGCCACGTCTTCCACTCCTGGTCCGCCCAGGCGCATCTCCACCCGATGACGATCAGCGCCGCCCAGGGCTGTTACGTCTGGGACGGGGAGGGCAACCGGCTGCTCGACTTCTCCTCTCAGATGGTGAACACCAATATCGGCCATCAGCACCCGAAAGTCGTTGCGGCGATCCAGGAGCAGGCCGCCAAGCTGTGCACCATCGCACCGCCGCACGTCAACGACGCCCGCTCGGAGGCGGCCCGGCTGATCGCCGAGCGGACACCCGGTGAGCTGAACAGGATCTTCTTCACCAACGGTGGCGCGGAAGCCGTCGAGCATGCGGTGCGGATGGCCCGGCTGCACACCGGCCGCTACAAAGTGCTGGCGCGCTACCGCTCCTATCACGGCGGCACCGAGACCGCGGTCAACCTGACCGGTGATCCGCGGCGCTGGCCGAACGATCACGGCAACAGCGGCGTGGTGCACTTCTTCGGCCCGTTCCTCTATCGGACGCAGTTCCACTCGACGGACGAAACCGAGGAAACCGCACGCGCTTTGGCGCATCTCGAGCAGACCATCGCGTTCGAGGGGCCGAACACCATCGCGGCGATCGTGCTCGAATCCATCCCGGGCACAGCGGGAATCATGGTTCCGCCGCCCGGCTATATGGCGGGTGTTCGGGCGCTGTGTGACAAGTACGGCATCATCTTCATCGCCGACGAGGTGATGTCGGGCTTCGGCCGCACCGGAAAGTGGTTCGCGATAGAGCATTTCGAGGGCGTCGTGCCCGATCTGCTCACCTTCGCGAAGGGCGTGAACTCCGGCTACGTGCCGCTCGGCGGGGTGGCGATCAGCCCGGCGATCGCCGCGACCTTCGACGACACCCCCTACCCCGGCGGGCTCACCTACTCGGGTCATCCGCTGGCCACGGCCGCCGCGGTCGCGACGATCAACGCGATGGCGGACGAACGCGTCATCGAGAACGCGGCCGAGATCGGTGCCCGGGTACTCGGTCCCGGCCTGCGTGAGCTCGCCGATCGGCACCCGAGCATCGGCGAGGTGCGCGGCACCGGGGTGTTCTGGGCGCTGGAACTCGTCCGCGATCGGACGACTCGCGAACCCCTCGCACCCTATGGCGGAACGAGTCCGGCGATGAACGAGGTCGTCGCCGCGTGCAAGGCCGCCGGGCTGCTGATGTTCGTCAACTTCAACCGGCTGCACGTGGTGCCGCCGTGCATTGTCAGCGAGGCCGAAGCCAAGGAAGGGCTGGCCATTCTCGACCAGACGCTGACCGTGGCCGACCAGCACGCTTCCTGACGACACGTCCTGGCGACGGCCGGGGCCGATCGCATGGTCGGTCCCGGCTTTCGCCGGTCCGGAATGCCGTTGGCTCACCCGGTGTTCCACTTGTGCGTGACCGATACCACTGAGCTTTCCGAAGATCTGAAGAAGTATCTGGACGAGTCCAAGGTGTTCGCGACCGCGGCGACCATCGGGCCCAATGGGCAACCCCACCTGACCGTCATCTGGCTCAAGCGTGATGGCGACGACCTCGTATTCTCCACCACCACCGATCGCCAGCAGGGCAAGAACCTGGCGCGCGATCCGCGAATCACGGTGATGATCAACCCACCGGAGGAGCCGTACAGGTACGCGGAGATCCGCGGCACCGCGACGCTCACGGCGGATCCGGACAAGACACTGCCGGACGAATTGTCATCGAAGTACACCGGTCAGAAGTACCGGGACTTCAATCCCGCGTCGGTCAACGACGGCCCGCGGGTGATCGTCCGCGTGACACCACGCAAGGTCGCGGGTCGCCTCTGAAAAACGAGCGGGCCCAGCAGGTTCAGGCCTGCTGGGTCTCTTCCTGCGCGTGCTGCGCCTGCGCGACCTGCGCAGCCGTGTAGCGGATGGCGAGCGCGATCAGCAGGGTCAGCAGCACGCCGACGCCGCACAGGAACAGCGCCAGAGTGTAGCCACTGCTCAATGCGTCGAGCTGGGACGTGTTCATCGCGCTGGGCTTGATGGTGTCGCTGCCGCCGAGCGCCAGGCTTCGCGAGATCACGACCGGGCCGAGGAAACCCAGGGCCAAGGCCGGTCCGAACGCCAGCAACATCTGGCCGACCGCGCTCAGCGGGCCGATCTCGGTGGCCTCGACGCCCACGATCAGGCACAGCGGCACGATGACCAGCACAATGCCGACGCCGGTGCCGATCACCAGGAACAACACGAGCAGCGTGGGCAGGTTCGCGGTGCGGTCCAGGGTCGAGCTGAACAGCAGGGCGGCGGCGGCCAGGCCCGCGCCGGCACCGATCAGGATCCGTGGCGCGACCCGCATGACCAGTTTGGAGGTCAGCGCACCGCCGATGCCCATGCCGATGGTGAACGGAATGAAGATCAGACCGGCCTGTAAAGCGGTGTAGCCCAGCACATTCTGCACATACTGCGCGCCGAAGACCGAGATGCCGCCCATCACCCCGCTGGCCAGCAGCACCGCGACGAAGGTCGCCACCCGATCCTGACTGCTGAACAGCGACCAGGGCAGCAGCGGATTGTCCACGTTGCGCTCGGTCAGGACGAAGGTGATCAGCAGGACGCCGCCGGTCACCAGCGAACCGATGATCGCGGGGTGCCCCCAACCCAGTACGGGCCCCTCCATGCCGCCGAACACCAGGGTGGCGACGCCGATGGTGGCCAGCACGGCGCCGCGCACGTCGAGGGAGAGGCGATGATGTTCGGTATCGCGCAGGCAGCGCAGCGCGCCGACGAAAACCAGCAGGCCGATCGGCACGTTGATCAGGAAGATGCCGCGCCACCAGACATCGGCCAGCGCACCGCCGACCACCAGGCCGCCGACCGATCCGACACCGACCATCGCACCGAAGATCGCGATGGCCTGATTGCGCGCCTTGCCCGGCGCGAAGGTCGTCGCGACCAAGGCCAGGGCTGTAGGTGAGGCGAACGCCGCACCGACGCCCTGCACGGCCCGCATACCGATCAGCATCCCGCCGTTGATCGCCAGACCGCACAGCAGCGAGGACAAGGTGAACAGGCCGACCCCGAGCAAGAACATCTTCTTCCGCCCGAACGCGTCACCGACCCGCCCGCCGAGCAGCATGAGCCCGGCGTAGGTGAGCGCGTAGGACGTGATCACCCAGTTCGCGTTGGACGCGGACATCCCGAAATCCGCCTGCAACCGCGGGACCACCAGAATCATGACCGTGCCGTCCAGCACGCTCATCAGCTGCATCCCGCTGAGCACGAGAATCGCGAGCCCGAAAGCCCGGTCTGTCACTGGATACTGCATCCGCGCAGCGGGATTCTGGAGCACAGTGAGCCACTGTACTGACCCGCTCACGCGCCGCGATACCGGCAGCCTGCCAGCCTCACCCCGCCGCCGCACGTCTTCTGACACACGCACGCGTGTCAGCGCGGCAAGTCCGAGTGCGGGGAATCAATACCCGTGCGGCGCTGCCTTCAGCACTCCGTTTCGCTGTCCGCCGAGAATCCTGCGGTGGCTCCGGTGGCGGGACATAGCTGCACGACTTCTGACATACGCACGCGTGTTAGGGCGGCGAGTCGGGGTGCGGGGAATCAGAAGGCGTGCGGCTGCGGGCTCCGCGCCTGTTCAGCTGTCCGCTGAGAATCCTGCAGTGGGGCCGATGACCACGATGGCGGGTGGGCGGATGCCTTCGTCGCGGACGCGGGCGGCGACGGTGCCGAGGTCGGCGCGCACGACGCGTTGGGTGCGCATGGTGCCTTCTTGGATGACCGTGGCGGGTGTGGTTGGGGCGCGGCCGTTGTCGATGAGGACGGTGGCGAATTGTTCTATGCGTTCGACGGCCATCATCAGGACGATGGTGCCGCGGAGGCGGGCGAGGGCGGGCCAGTCGACCAGGGAGTCGGGGTGGTCGGGGGCGACGTGGCCGCTGACCACCACGAATTCGTGGGTGACGCCGCGGTGGGTGACCGGGATGCCCGCGGCGGCGGGGACCGAGATCGGGCTGGTGATGCCGGGGACGACGGTGACCGGGATGCCCGCGTCGACGCAGGCCTCGAGTTCTTCGAAGCCGCGGCCGAATACGTACGGGTCGCCGCCCTTGAGCCGCACCACGAACTTGCCTGCCTTGGCGCCCTCGATGAGCGCGGCATTGATCGCGTCCTGGGCCATCGCGCGCCCGTAGGGGATCTTGGCCGCGTCGATCACCTCGACGTCGGGGCCGAGTTCGGCCAGCAGTTCCGGCGGGGCGAGGCGGTCGGCGACCACCAGATTCGCGCGGCCGAGCAGGCGGCGACCACGCACCGTGATCAGGTCCGGGTCGCCGGGCCCGCCGCCGACCAGTGCCACGCCCGGCGTGATCGGGGTCGAATCATCGGTCACCACACCGGATTGCAGCGCCTCCAGCAGCGCGTTGCGCACCGCGGCCGAGCGCCGGTGCTGACCGCCGGCCAGCACGCCGAGGGTCATGCCGTCGTAGCGGGCGGTCGCCGGGGTGACCGCGGTACCGAGGCGCGCGTTGTCGGCGCGCACGCAGAAGATCCGGCGGCGAGTGGCCTCCTCGACGACGGCCGCGTTGGTCTCCGGTTCGTCGGTGCAGGCGATCGCGTACCAAGCGCCGTCCAGGTCACCGTCCGCGTAAGCCCGCAGCGTGACTGTGATCTGCCCGGAGGTCGCCATGCCCTCGACCGCAGGCGTGACCTCGCGGCTCACCACGTGCACCTCCGCGCCGGAGGCGATCAGCAATCCGAGCCTGCGCTGCGCCACCGTGCCGCCGCCGACCACTACGACCCGGCGACCATCGAGATCGAGCCCGACCAGGTAGTTCGGGTCGCCCTCATGCGGCGCGACGGTATCGGATACCGCCTGGTCGGCGGTGTGGTCTGACGTGTTCGGCACAGTTTTCGAGCCTACGGCCTTGGTTCGGCGCGACGGCAATCGACTCGGTTACCGCTGGTCCGAGGTCCGGGACGGGCCCGGCGACGGCACTCGACCAGCGGGAAACGGTCGTGCGTCGACCACCGGCCGAGACGGTGGCGAACGTTCCTATACTCGGGCGGATGAACCGCTGGAGCCGGACAGTGCAGATGGTCGTCGCCTCGATAGCGCTGGCCTTCGTGCCCGCCACAGCCGGTGTGGCACACGCTGATCCGGCACCGTATGTGCCGACGCAGGGTGTCGAGTCGAAGTACTTCCAGCCGGGTCCCGCGGCGGTGACCGAGCAGCTCGGCTTCGGGTGCTGCGACTCCACCGGGGCGAAGTTCGATGTCTGGTATCCGACCGATCTGGGAGCCGGTCGGCATCCGATTGTGCTGTGGGGTGACGGGACCAGTGCGGTGCCGGGCCAATACGCCTATCTGCTGCGGCATTTGGCGTCCTGGGGCTTTGTCGTGATCGGCACCGAGAACCAGAACACCGGGTCCGGAGCCGACATTCGGAAGTCCCTGGACTACCTGCTGGCGCAGGGCGACGATCCGGCGAGCGTGTTCTACGGGAAGTTGGACAAGGCGGCGGTCGGCGCGATGGGACATTCGCAAGGCGCTTCCGGGGTGCTGAACGCGCTGCGCGATTCGGGCGGGGCGATCAAAACCGCGGTGCCGCTGGAGCTTCCGGCGCAGCACTTCTGCTCCACCTCGGCCTCCTGCGCCGATACTCGTTCGCTGACAACGGGTTCGGTGTTCCTGGTGAACGGGTCGTCCGATGGTCTCATCTCGCCGTCGCAGCAACTGCTGCCCTGGCAGGCGGAGGGCTTGCAGTCGAATCAGGGCTACTACGAGGCGACTCCGGCGAATCTCCCGAAGGTCTGGGGCACGCTCAACGGCCCGAATCACAACGACGTGCAGGGGCAGCCGGACTGCGCGTCCGCGTCGATTCCGTGCACGACCGGGGTGTACGGCTATCTCGGTTATCCGACGGCGTGGTTGATGGCGCAGCTGCAAGGCGATGCCACCGCGCGCGACGCCTTCCGTACCGGCGGTGAGTTCTTCACGCCGTCACCGAATTGGAGCAACCAGGTCAGCGCCATCGGCTGAGCCGCGCCGGGCGGGCGAACTGTCCACTTCCCGGCGCCGAAGGGCGTACGGTTCGTCCGTTGCCGACCGGCCCAGCACCGACCAGTGTTCATGTATGGCTTTAACCGATGACACGCCGTTGGCGTCCGAATACGCCGACCGCGTCATCGCGGTCGAACCGGGCGGCAATGAGCACATCCCCGACGACGCCCGGCACGGCGGCCCGCGCCAGCTGTTCTGGACCTGGATGTCGCCGAACCTGGAATTCGCCACCATTTTCATCGGCGTGCTGTCGGTCACCGCGTTCGGCATGAACTTCTGGCAGGCGACGCTCGGTCTCGCGGTCGGCGTCGGGCTCGGCGCGGCAGCGCATTACGTGCTGTCCGCGCGTGGGCCCGCGCATGGTGTACCGCAAATGGTGTTGGGGCGCTTGGCATTCGGCTATCGAGGCAACGCGCTGCCCGCGGCGTTCATGTCGATCATGTGCGGGGTCGGCTGGTTCGCCACCAACAGCGTGAGCGGCGCGTTCGCGTTGAGCACGCTGACAGGCATGCCGAAGCTCACCGCGCTGATCCTGATCGTATTGGTGCAGACCGGTTTTGCCGCGTTCGGGCACAACCTGGTGCATGCGTTCGAGCGGTTCGTGTTCCCGGTGCTCGCGGTCGTGTTCCTGGTGGTGACCGTGGTGATCTTCAGCAAGGCGGACCTCGGTGCCGCCGCGCCGTCGGGTGGCGTCGGCGGGATCGGCGGATTCCTGCTGACGGTCGGCACCGCGTTCGGCTATGCGGGCGGCTGGAATCCGTACGCGGCGGACTACTCCCGCTACCTGCCCAAGACCGTGTCGCGGGTCGCCACCGGCGGCTATGCCGGGGCCGGGCTGTTCGTCTCGTGCCTGTGGTTGTCCGCGTTGGGCGCGGCCTCGGCCACCATCGTCGGCTCGGTGCAGGGCAGTCCGACGGATGTGTTCACCGCGAATCTGCCTGGCGTACTGGCGAACCTGACTCTGCTCGCCATCGCGCTCGGTGCCGTCGCGGCCAACGCGTTGAACGTGTATTCGGGTGCGATGGCATTCGTGACGATTGGTATCAAGCTGCCGATCCGCATGCAACGGGCCGTCGTCTCGATCTGCTTCGGCGCCATCGGTTTTCTCGTCGCCTGGTGGGCACTACCCGACGCCGCCGCCAGCTATGAGGCGTTCCTGCTGATCGTCGCGTACTGGATCGGCCCGTGGCTCGGCGTGATGTTCGTCGACCAGTATCTGCGCCGCGGCCGCAAGATCGACGACCTGCTCTACAACCGCGCCTACACCAATTGGCCAGGCGTGGCGGCCTTCCTACTCGGCTTGACGATCTCGGTCCTGCTGTTCTCCAACCAGGCCAAGTTCACCGGCTACATCGTCCGCGAACTCCCCGACCTGGGCGACATCACCTTCTTCGTCGGCTTCGTCCTCGCCGCCGCGGCCTACCTCGCACTCGCCCGCCGCCGCGTCACCTCCTCCTGAACGCCAACACCAACAGCCGCACTCTTCCTCAGGACCCGCACTACTCGGCCAGCTGAGGGTGCCAATCCCTCACGACTTGCTGTTCCATCGGGCAGGGGCCGCAGCAAGCAACTGCCGCACCCGCTCTCGGGATCTGCACCCGCTGCGGACGCCCCCAATCGGTGCAGATCCCGAGAGCCGGTGCGGGATCTCACCGCGGTAGGTCCGGCGGACCACAGCTGGCGACTGCGGTGTCAGGCGGTGGTGGTGAGGCGGTGGGCGCACAAAGCCAGCAGGAGGGTGCCGGTGAGGGCGGGGTTGGCGGGGTCGTAGCCCAGGAGGTCGCGGATGCGGTCCAGGCGCTGATAAAGGGATTGGCGGCCGATGTGCAGGGCGGTGGCGCAGCGGGTGGGGCTGGCGCCGTGGCGTAGGTAGACCTCGAGGGTGCGGGTCAGGTTGCTGTGATGGGTTGTGTCCCAGGCGATCAGCGGGGCGATGGTGGTGGCGATCAGGCGGTTTCGTTCGGCTGGCGCCAGGGATTCGACGACGAGTTCGGTGGCCAGTTCGCGGCAGGTGGAGATGGGGCTGCCCGCCAGCCAGTCGCGGCGGTGCCGGGTGGCAAGGCGTAGTGCTGACCTGGTGGCGTCCAGTGATCCGGTGAGCGCGGCGGAGGTGAACTCGCAGGGATCGCCGACCACGAGGGTTACGCCTTCGACGGTGTTGGTGGCGAAGGCGTTTCGTAGCAGCCGGACAGTCTCGCCGACCGGGTCCGCGGTCGCCTCGTCCAGTGCGAGCACCCCGTAGGTCGTGGCGTGCACCTCGGCGACCAGGCCGGGTCTGCCGAGTTCCTTTGCCGCGGTGTCGATCAGGCGGGTCGCGATGCGGGCGTCGGGTGCGTCGACCGCGACCGGCACCAGGGTGCGCCGCACCAGCGCGGGCACACCGGCACCAGCGGCCCTTACCTTCAGATCGGCCTGCCGAATCGGCTTGCCGTCCAGCAGATCCGCGAGCAATGTCGTCGCCGCGAGCTGCGGACGACCGGTCGGTGCGCCCGAGTTGGCCAGCGCGAGGCCGAGACTCGGCGCGGATTGATCGAGGACGGTGGCGAGGGTAGCGCCATCCAGTGACGAGCCGGGCCCCGCTGTGAGCGTTCCCCAGGTGTTCTCCCTGGCCCGGATCGATGCCGACGCAGCCGCGGATTCGACTGCCGCCCAAGCTGATCGATCATCGTCGACGCCGTGCGCGGCGATCAACGCCCCGTTGCCACTCGTCACGATCAACGCGCAACCGGTCACCTCGCCGATCCGGGCGAGCAGCTGCGCAAGCCCATTGCCCGCCGCCAGCTCCCCGGTGAGATCGCGCGCCAACTCGTTGAGCAGCCGCAACGAACGCACCTCCCGTGACACGATCTCGGTGTTCGCGGCCCGGCACAGATCGATGAATGGCACCACGCTGCGCAGCGCGATCAATGGCAACCCATCCCGCGACGCCTCCGCCACCATGTCCGGCGGGATGGCGTCGAAGGTGCGGCCGAGCTCGAAGGCCACCCCGGCGACCTCGCGACCGGCGATTTCCCGCAGGTAGTGCCGCCGCGTCCCCGCGTCCATCCCGGCCAGCCCGAGCCCGGTGGTGAGCAGCAGTTCACCACCGGACAGCAGCGGGCTGATCTCGTAGATCTCGCTCGAATGCACCCAGCGCACCGCCCGCCGCAGCGCGCTGTGACCTGCCAAGACGAGCGGATCGGCCGCGACGAACTGATCGTCGAGCAATTCGCGCACGGTAGGCAACATACGGTCATCCTGTCATCCACGGCCCAGGACCGTGCGGACGATATGTACGTTGCGGTGAGAGTGGTTCCCTTGGAGGCTTGAGCGATGACGCAGTCGATACCGGCACGAGAACTGCTCGAGGTGGCGTACGACGAGGCTCAGCTCGGGCTCGCCGAGGGCGGCATCCCGATCGGCGCGGCACTGTTCGCCGCCGACGGCACGCTACTCGGCCGCGGCCACAATCGGCGCGTGCAGTCCGGCGATCCCAGCATCCACGCCGAAACCGACGCCTTCCGCGCCGCGGGCCGCCGCCGCGACTACGGGCCGACGATCATGGTGACCACCCTGTCGCCGTGCTGGTACTGCAGCGGCCTGGTCCGCCAGTTCGGCATCGGCTCGGTCATCGTCGGCGAATCCCAGACCTTCTACGGCGGCCACGACTGGCTGGCCGAGCACGGCGTCGCGGTGACCGTGTTGGAGGACGATCGTTGCGTCGAGATGATGACCAAGTTCATCACCGAGCAACCCGCACTCTGGAATGAAGACATCGGGGTCGCAGACGAAGTGAACACCTCCAGCAGAGAGTGAGTCGACATGAACGCGATCGCTTCGATCGATCTGGCCAAGTGGCGTGCCGGTGGCGCCGGGGCCGCTGAGGTCGAGCGCGAGGTGGACGAGGGGTTGCGTCGCGCCGGGTTTCTACTCGTCCATGGCCACGGTGTGCCGGAAGGACTGGCCGGTCAGGTGCGCGCGGCGGCGCGGCGGTTCTTCGCACTACCCGACTCGGTGAAGGAGAAGTACGCCGTCACGGTCGGGGGCCGCGGGTGGATCGGCCCGGGCAAGGAGGCCAACGGCTACGCGGAGGGCACCGAGACGCCGCCCGATCTGAAGGAGACCTTCGCCGTCGGCGCGGACACCGCGACCGGTGATCGACAGATCGACGACGCCTGGTTCCTGCCCAATGTCTGGCCGGACGAGGTGATCGAGCTACGCGAACTGGCGATCGCCTACACCGACGCCGTACACACCCTGTCCGACGAACTACTCGCCCTGTTCGCGGCCGCACTTCACCTACCCACCAACCCATTTCAGGATTTGGCCGCCCGCCCCACCTGGACCTGCAACATCAACCACTACCCACCGCTGACCGCCGTCGGCACTCCGGAGCCCGGCCAGTTCCGCATTGGCCCACACACCGATTTCGGCACCGTCACCGTGCTCGACCGCGAGCCCGGCGCGGGCGGACTACAGATATTCACCGAGGCCGAGGGCTGGGCCGACGCCCCGTACGACCCCACCGCCCTGACGGTGAATATCGGTGACCTGCTTGCCTATTGGAGCGGCGAGCGCTGGCCGTCCGGCCGGCACCGGGTGCTCCCACCGCAAGCGGAAGCGCCAGAGGAAGACTTGGTCTCGCTGATCTACTTCTACGAACTCGACCACGACGCCGTCGTCACCCCCCTCGAACCACCGATCGGACAGGTGAGCGGCCTACCCCCGGTCATCTCCGCCGACTTCCTCCGCACCCGCCTCGACGCCATCACCATCGGCTGACCACAGCCGCACCCTGCCGATTTCCCGCACCTGTAATCGCATGCGATTCAGGTGCGCCGCATCAAAACCGCGACAATCCGCACCCCTACCTGGCCTGTCCCAGCTGCGGAACGGTTACCTGATGAATATCTGTGGACCTGCACGCCCTATCCCCGACATCTCAGCCGAGTATCGACCGAGATCATCGCCGTGATCCGCCGCTGGACCGCCGTAGGCGGCAACATATGCGCACCCACGAGTTGTGCGACTTCCACGCTGTCGCGTCGGTACTCGCTCACCCCGAACCGATTGCCCGGAAATTCTATTCAGCTATAACCGCAGTTCGCGACGCTGCGGGACCGGCGTTTAGTCTGTTATGTCTTATTCGACGTGGATACATAGTCGAAGCCACATTTCTGCCAGTAGTAGCGATCCGCGCTTTAGCAAGCCCGAAGATATAGGGGGCCAATTGGCTCGACCCAAGAGCTCGCCCAGCAAAACGACCGCATGATAAGCTTCCATACAGTACCAGCTGGTCTCGAATTCCGAATAGTCGGCTGAGTGTTTTGAATTACCGAGGGGGACTCTTGGGCAATTTCGAGTAACTCGCTTGCGGAAAACTCAATCCTATTCCAGAAAAGCTTGAGGATGCTATGGGGGAAAGTAAGGCTACCGCTCCTATTGACCGCTCTGTTTCAGTTCCGGAGTCGACCGTGCACGTGACTCGGGTCGGGCTCCGGATACGAAGTCCTCTCTCGTACAGCACCTGGGAACATGCCGGAATTCGCCTGGCCGACGCACACAATTCGTCGGCATGGTGTCTCGGGGACTGGCTCGTATACGGCGAAGACAGGTTCGAGGGCAGATATCGAAAAGCCATCAACGAGGTCAAGCTGGATTATCAGACGCTGCGCAATTATGCGTGGGTCGTCCGGCGGTTCCCGCTGGAGCGCAGGAAGCCGAACCTCAGCTTCCAGCACCATGCGGAGGTCGCCGCGTTGCCCCCGGAGAAACAGGAATTCTGGCTCGAGCGAGCCGAGCGCTTCGGCTGGTCGAGGAATCAACTGCGCGGTTATCTCCGTGGCGGAGAAGGTAAAGGGCCCCTCCCGTCTCCTGCCAAGGTGCTCGGCGGGATCTCCGTCAGTAAGGAACAGCTGTCCCGCTGGATGGACGCGGCCGAGCGGGAGACGCGCCCCCTGGCGGATTGGGTGCTGGCACACCTGGACGGTGCCGCGGCAGAAGTTCTCGACTACTGAGCCGGTGTCTCGCCGGCGGGACACCGGCGAGTCCGATTTGATAACGTCACCCTGAGCAGTATTTCAGCATGAATTCAGGAGGTTTCCTCCGTGCAATCTCAGCGCGCCGCCCTAACGCCTCAAATGGTCGAGTACACCGAGAAGTTGTACGAGAACGGCGATGTTCGATGGCTCCCTTATCTGATGTATTTCCATCCTGCGGACCATCGATCTGATATCGCGAATACGGACCGTTACGGATTTCGTTACTCCCACGGTGCCGGTACGCGGTCCGCGCCGGGCGCGGGCGTGCCGAGCGGGCCAGTGCGATTGGTAGTCGGCAGCTCTGTAGTTTTCGGTGTCGGTGCGACCGGCGACGAAGCGACCCTGCCCTCACGGCTGTGGTCGCGGCACGCCCCTTCTCGGCCGTGGCTGAATTTCGGTGGGCGAAGCCATAATTCTGCGCAGGAACTATTGCTGTTCCTGCTCTACCGCCACCTGATACCGGAGGTCGAGGAGATCATCGTCTTCTCCGGCTTCAACAACCTCGGGTTGGCCAGGCTGCCGGAGGCGAAGCGGGGTGACCACGGCGCGTTCTACCTGTGCAATTCGTACTTCGCGAAAACCGAGGAATTGCGCAAGCGCCCCCGTCCGGAACTGATCGAGCCGGACGGCGACGCTGCGCCCTCGGCCGCCGACCAGATCGCTGTCGCCGCCGAATTGACCGTTCGGCACCTCGACGCCTGGCGGGTGCTCGCCGCTGGGCTGGGAGCGCGATTATCGTTCGTCCTGCAACCGCTGGCGCCCTGGGTGCGTGAGCGCCCGGCGCATCAGGAGCAGCTGCTGTTCGACGAGCTGGACGCCAAATTCGATTTCGGCTCCACCTTCGGGGACGTCACGCCGCGGGACGTGGGCCGATCGTACGCGGACACGCTTCGAGCCGGCTGCGAGAAGATATCCGTTCCGTTTCTCGATATGAACACCGTGCTCGGTGAGTCCGTGGCCTCCGACGAATGGTTGTTCGTGGACCGAGCGCATTTCACCGACAACGGATATGACATCGTTGCCGCTTTGCTGGCCGATCGGCTCGGTCTCCGCTGATCCGCGGAGGAGAAAGGTTGTTCCCCGTGACATGGTTGAAGCAGTTCATCGACAAAGTGTTTCGGCGTAAGCCTAAGCCGCCGCGTGACAACTCCGTCTACCCGATGTTCTGACGGGGAGGCACGGTGCCCCATCATGATGCCCGATCGGCGTATCGACAGTTCCTGGATCCGGAGTGCGTGCTTCCCGGGAGCGCGTTGACAGCCGAGATTCGTGCCGAGATCCGGCGTTCGGCCGGGGACGAGCCGGGCCGATTGACGGAGTGCGAACGGCAGGCAGCGCAATGGTCGGCGGCCGAGGCCGCCCGCTTTGTGGCGTTGACGCGGGCGGCCACCGCGGCGGAGGCCGACGTCCTGGTGCGCAGAGCGGTGCTCGGGTGCGCGCCGTTGGGTCTGGTGTCCGGGGCGTGGCTGCAGTGGTTCAGTGCACCCGGCAATGCCGACGATCCGGCTGTAATGCGCGTATTGGCCGTGTATGCCGCCGATGTCGGCGTCGGACGACCACGCGCCTCGCGGGGCAGCGCGTACTTGGCGTTGCTGGATCGACTGCGTTTGGCCGGGCGCGCGGCGCCGACCACCATGATCGCGCTCGAGCAGCGGATCGCCGACCAGGCGTTCGCCCTGCCGGCTGTGCTGCTCGCGATGAGCCGTCGTCCCGATGAGTTCCGCCCGGAGATCCTCGGCGCCGATCTGTGTCTACGGGTGGTGGGGCTGCTGCCCGCGCTTGCCCCGGTCGCCGAGGTCATGCCGTCGGCGGTGGACTGGCATTCGATCGACTTCGGTGCGGCCCGGGTTACGGGAGAGGCCGCCGCAGTAGACGTGTGCCGAGCGGCGGTGGCCGCCTTCTTGGTCGCCCAGCCCTCGGATGTCGCACAACGACTGATCGCAGGGTTTCGGTGGGCGCTGGCGACATTGCGAGCTTCGCATGCGGAGCTCTACGCGGAAGTGGCGGCCGCCCGCGATCCGGCCTTCGAGATGGCCGAGCTGTTGCGGCTGCGGGGCAGCCAAGGCGCGATATATCACGGGAAGTATCGGATCGCCGGAAAGACGTTGGCCCACTGGCTGACCGAATGCCGATCAGACCCGTGGCCGCTGTTGGACGCCCTGGCCGGGAGCCCTGTGGTCCGGCCGGGGCGCTCATCGGCGAGCCCCTTGGTCACGGGATTGGTCAGCGAGCACGGCCCGATGTTCCGGATCTTCGACCCCGCCGATCTCGCCGTGATCAGGCGCTGGATCGACTCGCTACCGGCCAGGTCGCCGACGAGCCAGACCCCGGCACTGCCGGCGAGCCCCTCGCCGTTCCATCCATCCCTCGCAGAGTCCGCCCCCGCAGCCGACAGTGCTCCTGCGGACCTGCGGGAGGCATACCACCGGCTGCAGGTGCGCGAACATACCCCTGCAGCACGGCGCTACGCCCTGACTTACGCACGGGGCTGGCTCGGCCGTGCGCGATACGGCATAGACCGGGACGACACGCCCCTGCCTGCCACGTGTCCTGCGGCCGGGCTGCGCCCCTGGCTGGCGGAGCAGCACGACCGCCACGCGAAGGAGTTCGAGGACAATGCAGGCGGCGACGTGCAGACCCGCCGGGAGTTGATCGATTCCACGGTGCAGTTGGCCCCGCTGACGCTGATCGACGGGACGTGGTTGCAGGGGTTCACCGACTACCGGCAAGCCTGCTCGGAAATCGGGTTCTCGCTGTTCGACACCTACTGGGACGAACTGGGCAATGGCGAGGCCGGGCTGAATCATCCCCTGATCTATCGCGAACTGCTCCTGGAGATGGGGGTGACGCTGCCGCCGACGGCCTCCCTGGAATTCGCCAGGTGGCCGGGATTCCGGGAGCAGTCCTTCGCGTTGCCGGTGTACTGGTTGTGCATCGGCCGCTTTCCGCGCACCTTCCTGCCTGAGGTGTTAGGCCTGAATCTCGCGATGGAGCTGTCGGGGGTCGGTGGCAGCTATCGCAGGGCTCATATCTCGCTGGCGGCCAACGGTTTCAGCACGAAATTCGTGGACGTCCACAACACGATCGACAATGTGGCTACCGGACACGCCGCCTGGGCGGCGGACGCGATCGGCGCATACCTGGCCTCGGCTACCGGCTCGCCGGGCTCCCCGGACCGACAGCTGGTATGGGACCGGATCCGCGCCGGCTATCGGTCGCTGAACCCACCGAGCGGCTGGCGGGCACGGCTCGCCGGTCGCAGGGAAACGCGTCGCAGCACGGCAACCTCGGAAAGGGCGCAGTGATGTCCGAAGTTATTCTCGGGGTGTCGGCGTTCTATCACGACAGCGCGGCAGCCCTCGTCCAGGACGGCCGATTGGTTGCCGCCGCGCAGCAGGAGCGGTTCAGCCGAATCCGGCATGATCCGGCCTTCCCGATCGACGCGGCGCGATACTGCCTGCGGGAGGCAGGGCTTTCGCCGGGTGACGTGGCGCGGGTCGCCTTCTACGAGGATTCGGCGCTGAAGTTTCGGCGCGTGCTGGCGAACTATCTGGGCGCGGCACCGACCGGCTTCGCCTCCTTCCGCGACACCCTGCCGCAATGGCTGTCCTGGAAGGCAACGATGGAGCGGACGGTACGCAACGAGCTCGCGGGGTTGGGGCAGGGCGAAGTGCCGCCCGTCGTTTCCCGTAGGCATCACGAATCCCATGCGGCCTCCGCGTTCTACCCCAGCCCGTACTCCAGCGCGGCCGTGCTCTGCGTCGACGGGGTGGGCGAATGGGCGACCACCACGATCTGGCACGGTCGGGGCACCACGCTGCGGCAACTGTGCGAGCTGCGGTACCCGCACTCGCTCGGCCTGCTGTACTCGGCCTTCACGTATTTCTGTGGCTTCAAAGTGGATTCGGGCGAGTACAAGCTGATGGGGCTCGCCCCATACGGGACGCCGAAGTATGCGCGGCTGATCCGCGAGCGGCTCATCGATGTGAAGCCGGACGGATCCTTCCGGCTGAACATGAAGTACTTCGCGTTCCCGCGCGGGCAGGTCATGACCGGTCGCGGATTCGAGCAGCTGTTCGGCGGGCCGCGACGGGAGCCGGAAGGCACGCTCACCGAACGGGAATTCGATCTGGCCGCCTCGGTGCAGCAGGTCACCGAGGACGTGCTGCGCCGACTGGTCGGCACCGCATTGCGACTGACCGGAGAGCGGAAGCTCTGCCTCGCCGGCGGTGTCGCGCTGAATTGCGTGGCGAACGGCAAAATACTCGGCGAGGGCCTGGTGGACGAGCTGTGGATTCAGCCTGCGGCTGGTGACGCGGGCGGCGCGGTCGGGGCGGCGCTCGCCCTGGCCATGGACCGGGGCGCTGGCCGGGCCCATGTGGCGCAAGGTACGGACGCGATGGCCGGCGCCTTGCTCGGGCCGAGTTTCCGCGATGAGCAGATCCGGTCCTATCTCGACAGTGTCGCAGCGGTGTACCGCCGACTGGATCAGGACGATCTGATCGAGAGGGTGGTCGGCGCGCTCGCCGTGGGCAAAGTCGTCGGATGGTTCCAGGGCAGAATGGAATTCGGACCTCGCGCGCTGGGCGCACGGTCGATTCTCGGTGATCCGCGCGATCCGGCGATGCAGTCCACGATGAACCTCAAGATCAAGTTCCGGGAGTCCTTCCGCCCGTTCGCTCCGTCGGTGCTTGCCGAGCGGGCGCCGGAATACTTCGGCCTGCGCGGCGAGAGTCCGTACATGCTGGTGGTGGCCGACGTGGCCGACAGCCAGCGGCGACAGGTCGATGGACAGGACCGGCAAACGGGACTGGACCTGTTGCGGGTGTGCCGGTCGAGCATCCCCGCCGTCACCCATGTCGACTACTCGGCAAGGGTGCAGACGGTCGCCGAGCACAGCAATCCCCGCTACCACCGGTTGCTGTCGGCATTCGAGAAGGCCACCGGTTGCCCGGTGCTGGTGAACACCTCGTTCAACGTTCGCGGGGAGCCGATCGTGCACTCCCCGCGGGATGCCTACACCTGCTTCATGCGTACCGGTATCGATATGTTGGCAATCGGTAATTTCCTGCTGGACAAGACAGACCAGCCGAAGTGGCAGGAGGCGGGCAGATGGCGCGACGCCATTCCCGCGGACTGAGCCCGAATTCGACCCCTGGAGTCATGATGCGCACACCGCTGCTCGCGCCGATCTACTTTCTTCTGGTCACGCCGCTGGGATTGCTCTTGCGCCTGATTCGCGATCCGCTGCACCGCCGATGGGACCGACAAGCCTTCAGCTATTGGCGGATGGTCTGATCCGATTGCCGGGCGGAGACCTCCGCATCGAGTAGTGCGCCGAAACTCTCCGGTGTCGGGGCATCGAACAGGGCGCGTGCCGGTATCCGAATCCCGAATTGCCTGCGCACTCGGGCGATGAGGCGCAACGCGTGCAAGGAATGCCCGCCGAGCTCGAAGAAATCGGCGGAACGACCGCAGGTCCGCACCCCGAGCACCTCGGCCCAGAGCGCGACCAGCCGAGCCTGCGTCGGGGTCTGCGGCTCGTTGTTCTCCTCTTCACCGGGCCTGCCCGACTCGCCGGGGAGGCCGACAAGTTCCGAACGGTCGACCTTGCCGCTTGCCAGTTTCGGCAGGCTCCGATGGTGCCGGTAGGCACTGGGCAGTGCGGCGGCGGGCAGCCGCTCGGCAAGGAATCTGCGCAGCTCACTCGGATCCACGGGGCCGTCGGCGCCGACGACGTGCGCGGTGAGGGTCACCGTGCCGTGGCGGCCGGTCATCGGTACCACCGCGGCCTGTCGTACCTGAGGATGGGTCTGCAGGGCCGTCTCCACCTCGCCGGGCTCCACCCGCACCCCGCGGATCTTCACCTGGCTATCGGCTCGGCCGATGAACTCGAATACCCCATCGGGCCGCATGCGCATCAAGTCGCCGGTGCGGTACAGGCGTGCACCGCGGTCCCGGCCGGTCGGATCGGGAACGAACGCGGCGGCCGTCGCGGCACCCATATTGCCGTACCCCCAGGCCAGGCATTCGCCGCCGACATAAAGCACGCCCGGTTGGCCGGGCGAGACCGGTCTGGCGGCGGCATCGAGCAGACAGGCGGTGACCCCCGAGAGGGGCTTGCCCACCGGGACGGACTCCCTCGCGAGGTCCTCGTCGCACAACTCCCAGGCCAGCACGTCTATGCAGGCCTCCGTGGGGCCGTACTGGTTGAAGATCCGCCCCGAGGTCGCCGCCCGCAGCCGCCGCGCGAGGTCGATGGACAGGGCTTCGCCGCCGCAGAAGACCAGACGCAGGCCACGCAGTGCGGCACCATCGGTGCCTGCCAGGAATTCGGCAAGCAGGGTCGGGATGAAATGGGCGGCCGTCACCTGCTGACGAACGATGAAGTCGGCCAGTGCCGTCGGCTCGGCTTCGATTCCTTCGGGCGCGATGACCACGGCCGCTCCGGTGCACAGCGGCGCGAGGACATCCCAGAAGGAGAAGTCATAGATCATCGAGCCCGCGTGCAGGATGGCGTCGCCCGGGCCGAGCGGATAGGTCGCTTGCGCCCAGGCGATGCGGTTGGCCAGTGCACCGTGGGGGACGTAGACCGGCCGGGGGCGGCCGGTAGAGCCGGAGGTGTGCAGCACATAAGCCAGATCCCGCGCGTTCGGCGTGGTGTGCTCGGCTGGTTCGCCTGCGGAGTCGACCAGATCGGCGAGTGGGGTCGCCGCCGGCACGACGGAAAGGGCGTCCCGGTCCGCCAGTGTCAGCTTCGGACGGAGCTCCGTGCGGGCGTCCCTGGCGCTCGAACCCGCCTGGCTCACGTCCAACGGAGCGGGGGCGCCGCCGGCGGCCATGACCCCGAGCACGGCGACGACCAGATCGGCCGAGCGGGTTGCGTAGAGCGCGACCAGGTCGCCCCGCCCGATTCCCCGGTGGCGCAAGGCGTTCGCCGCGCACCCCACCCGGCGCGCCAGTTCGGCATAGGTCAGCGCGCGTGTGTCGTCGCGAACCGCGACCTGATCGGCGAAGCGGACCGCAGCCGCGCGGAAACGGGCCGGGGTGGTGCTGTCCCGCCAGCGGGACAGCACCACCCCGGCATCGGCGAGCCTGTCGGTCATTTCGTGTTCGTCTCGGCCAGTCTCGTGCGGACGCTGAGTGGCGTGATATCTGTCCACACCTGGTCGATATAACTCAGGCATTCCTCCTTGCTCCCGGTCGTCCCGGCGGCGCGCCAGCCGAGTGGGATCTCCCGGTCACTCGGCCAGATCGAGTACTGCTCCTCATGATTGACGACGACGCGATAACGCTGAGCGGAAAGGGCGTCGGTCTCTTCGGAAGTCATTGCGTATGCCTCCACGAATTTCAATAGAATAGTGTCGGAACTCCCTCCGTTGGAGGAGCATAGCGATCTGATTCGCGCGCCGTCGAGAGCGGTGTGAACTCATTGCCAACATCCCCGGACGTCGGTAACGTGGAAATTCGTTCAGCGCACAGCCGTCAACGAAAGAATTTCGCAGTGGCGCAAGAATATCCACCATCCCTTTCTGCCGAGGGTCGAAGACTTCTCGAGTTACGTCTCTCCGGTCGTCCAGGCCGAAAGTCCTCGGCCGCGCGGGAAGAAAAGAAGCCCGACCGTATTCCGATTTCACTCGTCCAACGCAGGCTCTGGTTCATCAGCCAGATGGCCCCGGATATTCTGGCCTACAACGTCGATGCGGCCTATCGAATCCGCGGCCCGCTCGACCACGACGCGCTCGGCGCGGCGGTCCAGGACATGGTTCGCCGGCACGAGGCATTGCGCACCCGGTTCGAGATGGTCGACGGAGAGCCGTTCCAGGTGGTGGCGCGGCAAGCGGAGAAAGTTCTGGCACTGCACGATATGTCCAGCGAACCCGATCCGATCGGCAGCACCGTGACGTTGGCGGCACGGGTGGCGGACACGCCGTACTCGCTCACCGATGACCCCCTGTTCCGTGCGTGGCTGGCCCGGCTGGGCGAGCGTGATCACGTCTTCGGGATCGGTGCACACCACCTGATCTTCGATCACGAGTCGCTGGCGATACTGGTCGACGAGCTCGGCCAGGCCTACGCCGAGCGCGAACAGGGCAGGGCGCCGGAACTGGGCGAAATACCGGCCCAGTACACCGATTTCGCACTGTGGCAGATTCGCCGGTCCGAGGCGAATGGTTTCGCCGCCCATCGCCGGTACTGGCGGGAGCGGCTGATGTCGGCACCGGTTTTCCTCGAGCTGCCTGCGGATCGGTCACGACCCGCTCAGCCGTCGTATCGGGCCGGCGAGGTGGCGGTCTCGCTGCCGGCCGAGGCCGTAGCCTGCCTAGGCCGGCTCGCGCGAGAGCGCGGCACCACGCTGTTCACGGTCGCGCTCGCCGGCTTCCAGGGCCTGCTCGCCAGGTACCGTGGGGCCGAGGAGCCGGTGGTGGTCGGCTGTGGATTCAACGGGCGCAGCAGGCTCGAATTCGAGGGTGTGCTGGGTTTTTTCGCCAATTCGCTGCCGATCCTCGTCGACCTGTCGGCGAATCCGCCGTTCACCGCGATGGTCGACGCGACGCGCGAGGCCATGCTCGAGGCGCATGAGCACCAGGACCTGCCGTTCGAGGAGATCGTGGTCGAACTCGCGCCACCACGGGATCTCAGCCACAATCCGGTGTTCCAGGTGTGGTTCGATCTGACCGGATCGGCGGGCGGTGCCGCCGCGGGTCCCGGCCTGCTTCTGCCCGGCTGTCAGGTGGAACCGTTCCCGACCGGATGCGCGCGCACCCGCTTCGATCTGGAATTGCATCTGGTCGAGACGGCGGCGGGGACCCTGTCCGGTCGATTGCTGTACGCGACAGACCTTTTCGACTCCACCACGGCGCAGGAGTTGGTGGGGCACTACCAAAGTCTGCTGACCGCGGTGGCCCACGATCCCGGACTTCGTCTCGCGCGGATTCCCATCCTCGAACCGGCCGAACTGAGCCGCATACTCGACACTTGGGGAGCGGCCTCATGACGAGTACGGCATCGGATGATCTGGTCGGCATCGGATTCGGTCCGGCCAACCTGGCCCTGGCCGTCGCGCTCGAGGAGCACCACGGGGCGGGCGGCAAACGGTTGTCGACGCGCTTCTTGGAGCGCAGGCGCCGATTCGGCTGGCACGAGGACATGTTGATCGACGATGCGACGATGCAGGTCAGCTTCCTCAAAGACCTGGCGACCCTGCGGAATCCGACCAGTACGTTCAGCTTCCTGGCCTATCTCGGGGAACGCGGCCGTCTGGTCGACTTCGTCAATCACAAGACGTTGTACCCCACCAGGGTGGAATACCACGACTATCTGGAGTGGGCCGCCCACCGGCTCGCCGATCGGGTCGATTACGCCACCGAGGTGGTCGACGTCCGGCCGGTGCTGGAAAACGGTACGGTCGCCTGGCTCGACGTCGTGGGCAGGGTCGGCTCGGCCGTGATCACCCGGCGAACCCGCCACGTGGTGGTCGCTCCCGGACTGGTTCCGAAACTCCCCGCCGGGGTGACCGTGTCGACCAAGGTGTGGCACAGCGCCGAACTGCTCAGCCGCACCTCCGATCTGCCGACAGACCGGCCGTTGCGTTTCGGCGTGATCGGTGCGGGCCAGAGCGCCGCCGAGGTGACCGCCTATCTGCATCGCGCCTATCCGATGGCCGAGGTGCACGCGATCTTTTCTCGCTACGGCTACAGCCCCGCCGACGACACACCGTTCGCCAACCGGATATTCGATCCGGACGCCGTCGACCACTTCTTCCATGCGCCACCCTCGGTGCAGGAAAAACTCTTCGACTATCACGCCAACACCAACTACTCGGTGGTGGACATCGCGCTCATCGAGGACCTGTACGCACGGGTGTATCGGGAGTCGGTGACCGGGCGGCGGCGGTTGCACATCCATCCGCTGTCTACGGTGGCCGACATCGACGAGCGGGGGGACGGGTTACGCGCGGCCGTCCGGTCCCTTGCGGATGGCGATATCCGCACTCTGGAACTCGATCAGTTGGTATACGCGACCGGATACCGGCCTGCCGATCCGATCCAGATCCTCGGGGCGGCAGCGGAACTGGCCAAACGAGACAGCAGAGGACGGCTGCGGGTGGAACGCGATTACCGCGTGATCAGCGGAACGGACGTGCAGTGTGGGATCTACCTCCAGGGCGACACCGAGCACACGCACGGGATCTCCTCACTGCTGCTGTCCAACCTGGCCGGTCGAGCCGGCGATATCCTCGCCTCGGTCCTGCGGGCCGCGGAGCCGGACAGAGCGGCCGGATGATGTTCGTACCCAAGGAGTATCGCCGAACGGACCCCTCCTGGACGGCCCAGCTGATCCGCCAGCACGCACTGGCCTGCCTGGTGACCAACGGGGAGCCGTGGCCGCTGGCCACACACGTGCCGATCATTGTCGACCCCACCGGACCGGTGGACACCGACGACCCCGCCGGACTCGTCGGGGCGCGGCTGCTCGGTCACCTGAACCGGGGTAACCCGCATTGGCGGACCCTGCGTGCGCAACAGTCGGCGCTGCTGGTTTTTCAGGGGCCGAACGGCTACGTGTCGCCGACCGTGTACCAGACCACACCGGCCGCGCCGACTTGGGATTTCACCTCGGTGCATATCCGGGGAACCCTCGATCCGATCGAGGATGCCGAGCGGACGCTCGAAATCGTGCGGCAGACGGTGACCACGTTCGAGCATGACCTCGGCTCCGGGTGGGATATGACCGAATCTCTCCGATACTTCGGGCGCCTACTCCCCGGCGTCGGCGCCTTCCAGTTCACCGTGCACACGGTGGACGGGATGTTCAAGCTCAGCCAGGAACAGCAGCCCCAGGTGCGGAACCGGGTCGCGGCGTCCTTCGCCGCCAGTCAGTGCGCGGTGCACCAGGCGCTGGCCGAGTACATCCGCCGGGCGGGATAGGAGAACGCGCAGTGCCGGACGTGACCGAGGTGGAAAAGACCCTGCTGCTCGTCCTGCGGGCGTTCGTGGACGACGACATCGAACTCGAGGACAACTTCTACACCAAGGGCGGGGACTCGATCATCGCGCTGCGGGTGGTGGCCGCGGCCCAGGAGCACGGCCTGGACATCGGGCTGGCGGATCTGCTGCTCCAGCCGACCGTGGGCGAGCTGGCCGGAGTGTTAGCGGCGGCGGCCGAGTCCGTGGCCGACGAGCCGCTTGCCGGGCCGGACAGCGCAGCACCGATCGACCTGCCCGCGGGCGTCGCGGACCGCTGGCAGGCCAGCGCACTGCAGTCCGGACTCATCTATCTGTGCGAGATGGCCGCCGACAATCCCGGCCTGTATCACGATTTCCTCGGGATCCGCGTGGCCGCCGACTTCGTTGAGCCGCTGTTCCGCTCGGCGCTGCACGGTGTGTGCCGCAGACACGCCGCGCTGCGCAGCTCCTTCGACCTCGCCTCCTATGATTCGGCCGCGCAGCTCATCTGGTTCGACATCGACGATCCACTCACTGTCGAATCCAGTGCGGCGGAGCGCGACGCGGACGACCTGGTCGCGCACTGGCGGTCCCGCCGCCTGGCCGAGGGATTCGACTGGGCGAGTGCGCCACTGTTCCGATGCCACGTGGTCGCCGGCCCCGACTGGTTCCGGCTGACCATCGGGATTCACCATTCGATCATCGACGGATGGAGTTTCGCCCGACTGCTCGTCGACCTGCTGAGCCTCTACGACGCGGAACTGGCCGGCCGACCCGCCCGGCTGGCACCGGCCCCGTCGGCGGGCCACCGCGAGTTCCGCGCCCTCGAACATGCTGCCGCCGAGTCGGCGGATTCAGCGCGATTTTGGCAGGAGCAGGCTGATGCGCGCCCGCTGCTGTTTGCGCGCCCCCGTTTCGCCGGCTCGGCCGACCCCTCGGCCGAGCGCGCGCTGCCGCTCCATCCCGGACGAGCCGCGGCTCTGCGGCGGGCCGCCGCGGCAGCCGGGGTTCCGTTGAAGAGCCTGCTGCTCGCGGTGCATGGCTGGGCGCTCGGACGCTGGGTGGGGCGGGCACACGACGTGGTGACCGGACTCGTCGTCAACGGGCGTCCGGAGATCGAGGGCTCCGATCTGCTGGTCGGTCTCTTCCTGAATACAGTGCCACTGCGGCTGCGCTCGGTCACCGGTCCCCTCCGCGAACTCGCCGCGCAGGCCCTGGCGGCCGAGCAGCACGCCATGCCGCACCGGCGCTACCCACTCGCGCGGATCGAGCACACGCTGGGCCGACCGGCCTTCGACGTGTCGTTCAACTTCACCCATTTCCACGTCTACCGAGAGTTGGCCGACCTTCGTCGAGTCCGGGTCGACGGCTGGTGGGCCTACGACAGGGCCAGTTTTCCGCTGCTGGTGAACTTCGTCGTGGACGCGCCGGAATTCGGTACCGGGGTGCAGATCGCGTTCGATCCGACGATGGTGGCCTACGAGCGGATCGACGTGCTCACAGCGCTACTGGACGAGGGTCTGGACCTGGCCGTCGAGGCGGAGTGAGTATGCCGCGCGGGCAGGTGCTTGCCGTGGCGTACGACCTGGGCGCGGCCTCGGCCACCGAGATCGCGGCGAGCCTGGGAGACGTGGCCGAGCTGGTGTTCCTGGTCGCCGACTCCGAGCACACCCGAGAAGTTCGTCCGGTGCTTGCCGAGTTCGGTCGATGCGTGCCGGTGACCGGTGACATCGCCACCGATGCCGCCGCGATCCGCGCATTCGCACCTCGCGCAGTGGTGACCTTCAGCGAGCCCATGCTGCGCTTCGCCTCCGGTGTGGCGGCCGAGCTCGGCCTCCCTTTCCACCAGCCGGAGACAACGTGGTTGCTCACCGACAAGTTCGCACAGCGGGCGCGGTTGCGTTCGGCGGGAGTGGATTCGGTACGGTCCGCACGGATCGATAAGGAGTCGGACTGGTGGCCCGCCTTGGCGCGGGTCGGCATGCCCGCGGTAGTCAAGCCGGCTTGGGGCGGAGGCAGCGAGGACACCCATTTCCTACCGGACGCCGCCGCGGCCCGACGGGTGCTCGCCGAGCTTTCCGATCGGCTGAGCTCTCGGCGTGGGTGGGTGGTGGAGGAGTATCTCCAAGGCAGGCCTGGTCATCCCTATGGTGACTACGTTTCCGTGGAGAGTTTCTGCGGGCCGCATGGGCCCGTGCACGTCGCGTTGACCGGCAAGTTCCCGCTAGAGCCACCGTTTCGCGAGTGTGGGCAGTTCTGGCCCGCCGCGCTGCCTGCCGCCGAGCAGGCCCAGGTGGTCGACCTGGTCACCCGGGCGCTCGCCGCGCTCGATATGCGGATCGGCATGGCTCACACGGAAGTCAAGCTCACCACGGCCGAACCCCGCATCATCGAGGTCAACGGGCGCCTCGGCGGCAACATCCAAGATCTGGCCCTGCGTTCCAGGGCCGCCGACCTGGTTCGGGTCTGCGGACTTGCCGCGTTGGGCGAGCCGGTCCGAATCGCACCGGCCCAGCCGGACAAGGTCTACTTCCAGTACATGTTCTTGACGCCGATCCGGCCGTGCCGGATGGTGGCGGCGCACGGGGTCGAGAACCTCCGGGAGGTGGCCGGGATCACGACGTACCGCGCGGCGG
Source organism: Nocardia sp. NPDC060255 (assembly GCF_042727395.1). Taxonomy (NCBI): domain Bacteria; kingdom Bacillati; phylum Actinomycetota; class Actinomycetes; order Mycobacteriales; family Nocardiaceae; genus Nocardia; species Nocardia sp. NPDC060255. The sequence goes on from NZ_JBHXAU010000003.1 coordinate 147,154, forward strand.
TACGTCCCGGCGACCTGGTTCCCGGCGGGGTCGGAACACGGCAGATCGGCCAGCTCTACGGAGTGGCCGAGGACCATCGCGCAATGTTCGAGATCCTCGCGAGTGCGCTGTCGGAGCTGTCCTTCGACTTCGTGGGGGCGGACGGGGAGCAGTTCACGCTCACCCGGCGGTGAACGAGCCCGCCGCGCTCCGCCGCGTGGTTCGGACGGGGAGACTGGTGAGCCCGGCGATGAAGTTGGACCGCAGATGGATTGGCGGGCCGGACATGTCGATTTCCTCGAACAACCCGATGGCCTCCTCGAAGAACACCCGGAGCGTCAGCCGGGCCAGGGCCGCCCCGAGGCAGTAATGCGGCCCGTGGCCGAACGCGATGTGCCGATTGTCCGCGCGGGTGATGTCGAAGCGGTACGGATCGTGGAAGACGTTCTCGTCTCGATTGGCCGAGCCGATCCAGACAACAACCGCCGCACCCTCGTCGACCCAACCGTCACCGAGTCGGACCCTGGATGTCGTGTGCCGCAGGAAACTGTTCGCCGGCGATGTCCAACGCAGCCCCTCTTCGACCAGGGACCGAATCAACGACGGGTCGGCGGCGGCTCGGTACTGGTCACCGTGTTCCATCAGCGCGAGTACCGTGCCGGAGACGGTGTGCGGTGTCGTCGCGTTCGCGCCGAGCAACAGGCTGTAGCAGTTGAACACGACCTCCTCGCGGGTCAGTGCCTCCCCCGCGACGGACATGGTCATGAGATGACGGATCAGGTCGCTCCCCGCCGTTCCCGCCCGGTCCCGATGACACCGGGAGAAGTACTCGAACAGCTCGTGGTGCGCGATGGCAAGAGTCGCCCCGCTGCTGCCCACCCGAAACGCGGGATCCTCTGGGGCAGCGGCCATTCCGGTCAAGCGGACCAGCTGTGCCCAGTCCGATTCGGGCAGATCCATGAGCCCGGCCGCCACCGCCATGGGCAGCATCGCGGCATGCTGGGCAAGATCCCATGCCCCGCCGTCGCCCGCCGCGGCCAACACCGCCCGCACCGCGTCCCGAATCCGCTCGATCGAACCGGCGAGCGCCCTACCTGTGAACATCCGGTGCAGCGGACGACGTAGCTCGCCGTGCCGAGGGGGGTCGGTGGCAACCAGCATCTTGCCCGCCGCCGCATCGCCGTGGCCGAGCTGGTTCAGCAGGCTGCCGCGTTCCGAGGTGAACTCTCGATGGTCTCCGAGCACCCGGCAGGCGTCGGAATATCGAGTGACCGACCAGAAGGCCCGGCCATCCGCGAGCACCTGCCGATGTAGCGGGGCGTGGGCGCGCATCTGAGCCCAGACCCGATGTGGATCGCCGGTCGCATAGAACTCCGCGTCGAAGAGATCGACCGTATCCAGGTCCACCGGGTCGTGCTCCACCCCGGCGGCGATCTTCACGACGCGGCCTCGATCGTCGCCTTGTGCAGGGCTCGCGCCAATCCGGCCGGGCTGGGATCGAGGTAAAACGACAGCGGGGAGATCTCCACCGCAAAAGTCGCGCGCAGCTCCTCCAGGACCGACACGGCCAGCAGCGAATGCCCGCCGAGTTCGAAGAAGTCGTCGTCCGCGCCGATGCCGACGATGCCGAGATGATCGGTCCACATGTCGATCACCTCCTGCTCCAGCGGAAATTCGGCGACACGATAGTCGGCATGTACCTCCGGCCGCGTCTCGACGGGCACATTCTCCAGCGCGGACCGGTCCACCTTGCCGCTGGAGGTCAACGGCAGGATGTCGACGACCCGCACCAGCGCAGGCACCGCATAGGAGGGCAACAACCGTGCCAACTGTTGTCGGATCGCCAACGCGGAGATCGCCGCGGTGGAGCCGACCACATGGGCGATCAGACGGACACCACCCGGTGAGTGTCGCTGCGCCACCACGGCAACCCGGGCGACGCTGGGGAGTCCGGCGATCAGCGCCTCCACCTCGCCCAGCTCCACTCGGAAGCCACGGATCTTGACCTGGCTATCGGCGCGGCCGAGGAAGACCAGGTCACCTGCGGGGTCTTCCCGCGCCAGGTCTCCGGTGCGGTACATGCGTGCGCTGTCGGTGTCCGCGAAGGGATTCGGCACGAATCGCGTGGCGGTGCAGCCCGGGCTGTTCAGATATCCGTGGGCCAGTCCGTCCCCGGTCGCGTATATCTCGCCAACGGCACCGGGGGTCACCAGGCCCAGCTGCTCGTCGAGCAGGTACACCCCGGTGCCCCGGATCGCCCGCCCGATCGGCACGGTGTCCTTGCCCACCGTCTCGGTGACCGGCATGCAACAGGTGAATGTCGTGTTCTCGGTGGGGCCGTAGCCGTTGATCAGGATGGTCCGAGGTAACGCGAGGACCGCGCGGTTGACCCGCGGCGGTGACAGCACATCCCCACCGGCCAGCAGATAGCGCAGCCCGCGCAGCTCGTCGAGGTCGGTATCCGCGAGCTGGTGGAACAGCCCTGCGGTCAACCAGAGGATCGTGACACGCTCGCGGCGAACCAGTTTCGCCAGCGCGCCGGGTGACTGGTCCCCCGGCGGCGCGACCACCAGGCGAGCCCCGTTGAGCAGTGGCCCCCAGATCTCCAGTGTCGACGCGTCGAAGGCGATCGGCGCGAACTGGAGGAAGACATCATCGGCCCGGACAGCGAGCATGTCGGAGTCCACTACCAAGCGCAGCACTGCCCGGTGCGGCACACACACCCCCTTCGGACGGCCGGTGGAGCCGGAGGTGTAGGCGACATACGCAAGGGCATCCGGGGTGTCGACCACGTCCAGCGGGGTTGCCGGATGACGAGAGATCGCAGGCCAATCCCGGTCGACACAGATCTTCTGTACCGTCTCAGGCAGGTCAGCGGCCAGCTGCTCCTGCGTCAGCACGACCCTGACGGCGGCGTCGCGCAGGATCAGTTCCCTGTACTCGGCCGGCTGCCGCTGGTCCAGCGCGAGATAGGCAGCCCCGGCCTTGAGCACGGCCAGCACCATCACGACGGTGGCGGCCGAACGTTCCGCCCAGATGCCCACGATGGCGCCAGGAGTGACGCCGACTCGGCGCAGCTGTCTGGCCAACTGGTTGGCTCGGGCCGCGAGTTGCGCGTACGTCAGCTCGCCTTCGGCATCGGACACCGCCACCGCGTCGGGAGACGTCGCGCCATATCGGCCGAATGCCGTGCAAATCGTCTGCGCCGCCATGCCTTTCACCTGTCTAGGAGCCCGCTGCACGAGCAAGTTCGCTCATCAGCGGTGGTGGAGCCGAGAGAAATCCGTAATGGCCACCGTCGAGTGCCACGAAGCGAACATCCGGCGAGTAGTGCCGCCAGCCCGCGAGCTCGGCCGGCGTGACCTCGGTGTCCTGTCGCCAATGCAGAACGGTGATGCCGACCGCCAAGGATGTCGGGCGGTCCAGGTGGTAGGCCCTGTTCGCCGCGAGATCCTGGCGCAGTACGGCCAGCGTGAGTTCGATGAGCGTGGGATGCGGCCGGCCGCCCCTGGCGATCGTCAACCGCGCCAGCTCATCGGTGAGCTCCGCGTCGCTGAGTTCGAGGAAGCGATCATGCGGGCAGTCGTGTGGAGCGACCTGTGCGGACATCACGAGACGGCGCGGGGCGGGCGCCCCGAGGTCCGCGAGGCGGCGCACGGTCTCGAACGCGGGCAGCGCTCCCGCGCAGTGTCCGAAGAAGGCGAACGGCCGGTCGAGATGCGGCGCGAGGGCCGGGGCCAGTTCCGCGGCGAGCGCCTGGAACGTGCCGAAATGCGGTTCGCGGATGCGATTCTCCCGCGCAGGCAGCTGTACCGGACAGATCTCCACCTCATCTATCCAACGCGGCCACTGGTTGAACATCGAGGCGCCCACTCCCGAGTAGGGGAAGCAGAAGATGCGCGCCCGCGCGTCCTCGGACGGTTTGCGCAGCAGATACCGGGCAGATTGGGCACCCTGTGCTGTCAACATCGGCTGTCCCCCATTCAGACTCCCACCGCGGCACTCTCGCCGAGCTTCGCCGGTTGGCGGACGGCGCGGATCGCAGGCAGAGCGAGGACCACAGCGCTGGCGACCAGCTGCCACCCCACGCCGACCGCGAGCACGGGCGCGGTGCCGACCAGCTGCGCGATCGGACCCGCGATAGCGAATCCGAGCGGGCCCGCCGCATATGCCCCCAGCGACACATACGAGCTGATCCGCGACAGTGCCTCGGCGGGAATCTGCTGCTGCATGGTCGTCGACCACAATGTGTTGAAAACCGCGCTCGCTGTGCCTGCGCAGGCCGCCCCGACCACGACCACAGCCACCGGCGTGCCGAGCAGCAGGCACGCCGAGGGCGCCGCCCACAGGAAGGTGGCTGCGACCGCGACGAGCAGCGGCCGTGCCGGACGGCGCCCGAGCAGTGCAAGGCCGCCGAGGATGGAGCCGGCTCCGTATCCGGCCATTATCGCGCCCCACGCCGAGGCTCCGCCGTAGCTCCGATACGCCGTTACCGGGCCGAGGATCAAATAGGGGGCCCACACGATGAGGTTGAACAGGGAGAACTGCACGGTGACGATCCACAGCCAGGTGCGCGAGCGGAAGATCGTCCAGCCCTCCCGCAATTGCGTGATCATCGACGGGCGCGGGCGGAGCGCGGGTGTCGGCAGCCGTAGTAGGAGCAGGCCGACGACGCTGACCGCGTAGCTCGCGGCGTCGATGGCCAACACGGTCTGCGCTCCCACGACGGCGACCAGGACCCCCGCCAGGGCGGGACCGGCCACGTTGGTGGCGGAGCGGGACAGGCTCAGTAGCGCGTTGGCCTCCTGGAGTTGGTCTTTCGGGGCGAGGGTCGGGATCATGCCGCTCAGCGCGGGATTGAAGAACGCCTCGCTCAGCCCGCCGGTCGCGGCCAGCAGCAGCAATGCCCACAGCGGTGCGTGGCCGAGGGCGAACAGCAGGGCGATCGATGCCTGACTCACCGTTCTGATGCAGTCGGCGGTGAGCATCACCCAGCGGCGCGGGAGCCAGTCGCCGACCACTCCACCGCCGAGCAGGAATAACACCATGGGCACGATTCGTGCCGCGTTTACGTACCCGAGGTCAGCCGCCGAACCATTGTTCTCCAGTACACCGAAAGACAATGCGACGGCGGCCATCGAGGTACCGAACAACGATATCGAATAGGTGGCGAAAAACAGCCCGAATCTGCCGTGCCGAAACGGGGCGAAGCGACTGGGTCGACTAGCGGGCGGCCGTCGCCGAAAGACCATGCTCAACTGAAACACGGCGCAATCGAGCTTGTCAACGAATATCGCCTACTTCGCTTGTCCCCCTTGGTGTTTGCGTCGGAAGGCGGCAAACCTTTCCTCGACCGGAGTCCATTCCGTAACATCCGAAATGTCCACACGCCGTCCCGCCGGCGGGACAGCGCGCACTTGTCGCCGTTCGAATTCATGGAAAGGGGATTGAATGATCTCCGGACAAATCCGGCGTGGCGATCCAGATCCCTATCCGAATTACGCATGGTTGCGCAAGCAGGCTCCGGTGAGCGCTGTGTACAGTCCGCATGGCGCTGGCCGGACCTGGTTCGTCACCTCGTACGAACTTGCCCGGGCCTGTCTTGCCGATTCGCGGCTCAGCAACGACAAACGCAGGCCTATGGGGCACGCCGAGCAACTCGGGGAGGAACGCAGTACCACCACCGCGCGCGGCCTGCTCGACCTGGATCGACCGGAGCACACTCGACTGCGCAAGCTGGTTTCCAACGCCTTCAGCCCGATCGCCGCCGAGCGATTCCGGCCAATGATGGAGCGGTTGTGCCAGGCCGCGGTCGACCGGTTCGCCGATCGAGCAACAGCGGATCTCGTTGCGGAATATGCCCTTCCTGTTCCGGTGGCGATCATCCACGAGGTGCTCGGCGTACCGGAGTCCGAGCGAAAGGACCCCGCCCGGTGCTTCGATTTGTTCTACCGGGCCGGGTTGGCCAAGCCACCCGACTCCAGCTGTATCGACGAGCTGATCGACTACGTCGACCACATCGCCGAGTACAAGCGGGGCCATCCCGGCGACGACATCACCACCGCGCTGTTGGACCATCTGCGGTCCGGCCGACTGCGTGACCGGCGAGAGTTACGCACCATGCTGCTCGCCTTGCTCGGAGCCGGGCATGTGACCACGGTGCAGTTCCTGGGTTGTGCCGTGTTCCGTCTGCTCGAGCACCCCGAACAGCTGGCCGACCTGATGGCAGCGCGGGTGGGCTGGGCGGACACGGTGAACGAGGTGCTGCGCTACGACTCGCCGATCCAGGCCAGCGTCTACCGATATGCGTTGGCGGACATGCAGATCGGCGAGGTCGCGGTGGCAAAGGGGGACGCCGTGCTGATTTCGCTGGCCGCTGCGAACCGTGATCCGCAGCGGTTCGGCGATCCCGAGCGCTTCGCCCTCGATCGGACCATCCAGTCGAACCTTGCCTTCGGGCACGGCGCGCATTTATGCCTCGGCGCGCACCTCGCCCGCCTCGAAGGCGCAGTGGCCCTGGACGCCCTCTTCCGCAGGCTGCCCGACCTCCGACTGGTCGGCGCGCCGGCGGACGTGGTCTGGGCGTACGGACCGATGCTGCGCGGGCCGCGCGAGCTCGAGGTGATCGTCGGTCGATGAGGCGAGACGGGTAGAGCGAACAGCGAGAAACTGGAGGACCTGTGCGGCAGGTAGTGGAAGACAGTGCGATCCCGACCGGACACCACCGAGGCGTGCTCGGCGGATTCGACGACTGGGTGGCGAAGGCCCCGGATGATCTCTGCGTGATCGCAGGTGAGACCAGCCTGACCTACCTCGAGCTCGACCGGATGGCCAATCGGATGGCGTGGGCGCTGCGCGGGCGCGGGGTGGGCCCGGGCGCCGTCGTCGGCCTGTGCCTGCGCCGGGATGTCGGGTTGGCTGTCGCGGTGTCGGCGGTGATCAAAGCCGGCGCGGCGTACCTGCCGCTGGAGCCGGAGTATCCGGTCGACCGGATCCGCGCGGCGCTCGTCGATTCCGCGGCGATGCTATTGCTGGCGGACCGGTCGGTGCTGCCCGCCGAAACCGAGCTCGCCGGGACCGTACCGGTGCTGTTCACCGACGACAGCATGGAATCCTTTCCCGCGCAGCCTGTCCCGTCCGAAACCGGGAACGACGACCTGCTCTACGTGATCTACACCTCGGGCTCGACCGGCAAGCCCAAGGGCATCGCGATGCAGCACGGGCCGCAGGTCCGCCTCCTCGACTGGAGTCGCACGCAGTATGCAGAGGGGCCGCGTGCCCTCCAATACTTTCCCATCACGGCCGACGTCGCCGCCCTGGAGCTGCTGTCGGCGTGGTGGTCCGGCGGCTGCGTGGTGATCGCCACCGAACGCGATCGGTACGACATCACGGCGATAGCCAGGCTGATCCGGGAACATCGGATCACCAAGATCCTGCTCCCCGTGGTGGCCATGCAGCAGCTGGCGCGGCACGCGGTCGCGCATCCGGAGGACGTCGCGAGCCTGCGCGAGCTGATTACCACGGGTGACCGGCTGGCGATTACTCCCGAGATTCGGCTGATGTGCGATCGGCTCCCCGAAGCGGTGTTCGATGACCACTACGGCTCCACCGAGGTCAACGTCGTCAACGCACCGCGTCTGTCGGCCCCCGCGGCGAGTTGGCCGGATCACCCGGTACTCGGTCGGCCCCTACCGCTGGCTCGGCTCTATGTCCTCGACCTTGATCTGAACCCGGTGCCCAAGAACGTGTCCGGCGAGATCTACGTCGGCGGCGGCCCTCTCGCCTGGGGCTACTCCGGCCGCGGGGCGCTCACTGCGGAGTCCTTCATCCCTGATCCGTTCGGTCGGATTCCGGGCGCTCGGCTGTACCGCACCGGGGATCTCGGCAGGTGGCGAGCCGGCGGCATGCTCGAGTTTCTCGGCCGGGCCGACTTCCAGATCAAGCTGCGGGGCTACCGAATCGAGCCCGGTGAGATCGAGGCGCGGCTGGCCGAACGGGACGAGGTGGCCAAGGCCGCGGTCACCCTGGTGCGCCCCGAGCCTGATGCGGGGGGCGAGCCGCTGCTGGCGGCGTACGTGGTCCCCGCACCCCTGCCTCCCGGGGAAGTACTGCACACCGAGCCGCTGCGCGACTACTTGGCCGCGCACCTGCCCGCTCACATGGTGCCGCAGGCCATCGTGCCCATCGATCGGTTGCCGCTCACCGGAACCGGCAAGGTGGACCGGGCCCGGCTGCCGCGGCCTGAGGCCGTCGAACCGGAGTTCGTCGCGCCCCGGGACGAACTCGAGTCGGCCATTGCGGGCATCTGGGCGGAGGCGCTCGGCATGGACCGGGTCGGTGTGCGGCACAACTTCTTCTGGCTCGGCGGCCATTCGCTGCTGGTGACGCGGGTGGTGTATCAGATCAGGGAGACACTGCGGGTCGAACTGCCGCTCAGTTCGCTGTTCCAGCGGCCGACCGTCGAAGCGCTCGCGGTCGAGCTGCGCCGGGCCATGGCGGAGCAGGGATAGCGGCGATGGCGCCGGCGCTGTCCTTCGCGCAGCGGCGACTGTGGTTCCTCGACCAGCTCACCGATAACCATGCCGCCTACCTGAGTCAGCGCACCTGTGCGCTGACCGGATCACTTGACCCCGACCTCATCGAGCGCGCACTGCGCTGGGTGGCGCGTCGCCACGATGTCCTGCTGTCCCGGATATCGGTGCGCGACGGCGAACCGTACCCGGTGTTCGACGCCGACAACATCGTGCGCCTGCGGCGGATCGATCTGAGCGCGGACGCGCAACCGTGGCGAGCGGCGCTGCGGTGTATCGCCGAATTGGTGGTGCAGCCCTGTGATCTCGCCGCCGGTCCGCTGCTGCGCGCCGCGCTGCTGCGGGTGGCCGAGGATGCGTACCTGTTCCACTACACCGTGCATCACATCGCCTTCGACGGTGTGTCCCGAGTGGTGTTCGAGGAGGAACTCGGCGTCGCGTACGCCGCATTCGCCGCCGGTCGGCCACCCGGTCTCGACCCGCTGCCCCTGCGATATGCCGACTATGCCGAATGGCAGCACGCCCAGGTCGGCGACGCCGAATGGGAGGAACAGGAGCGGTACTGGCGTGATCGGTTGGCCGGGGCTCCCGCGATGCTGCAACTGCCGGCCGACAGCCAACGGCCTGCGGTCCCCACGCTGCGCGGGGCGCGGTTGCGTTTGCCCGTTGCCCGCGAGGTGAGCGCGAACATGCTCGTCCTCGCGAGGCAGGAGCGCACCAGCGCATTCGTAGTGGCGCTGGCGGCCTACCATGCGGTGCTCGGCCGCTTCGCCGACGCCCGCGATGTGCTCATTGCAATCCCGGTCGCCGGCCGTCCCATTCCCGAGTTCGAGCGGACGGTCGGGTTGTTCGTCAACACGGTGGTGATCCGAGCGGAGGTGGCCGGGGCCACGACGTTTCGCGACCTGCTCCGGCTGGTGCGGAACCGGGTGCTGGAGAGCATGGACTACCAGGATCTGCCGTTCGAACGGATCGTGGACCTCGTACGGCCCGACCGTGACGCCGACCGCAATCCGCTGGCGCAGCATTGGTTCAGCCTGGTCGACGGCGACCTAGCCGAGGCAGGGCTGCGACTGCCGGGGATCGAGTGCGGGCCGGTGGAGGTTTTCGACACTCTGTGCCGCTTCGACACCGAGCTCGAACTCGCGCTGACCGGCGAAGAGCTGACCGCAACCCTGGTCTATGCCGCCGAACTGTTCGATGAGTCCACGATGGACCGGTTTCTCGGCTGCTATCTGAGGTTCCTCGCTCATGTCACGGTGGAGCCGGGCGTCCGGCTCGACGATGTCGCCCTGGTCGGCGCGGCCGAGCGCGCCGAACTCCGGCAACTGGCCGGCGAGCGCGCCGACGCCCCCGCGGACGCGCCGACGATCGGGGCCTGGTTCGACCGCCAGGCCGCACGCTCTCCGGATAGCGTCGCCGTGGCCGATTCCGCAACCGAGATGACCTACCGGGAACTGGCCGACCGGGCGGCGCGGCTGGCCGGGCGGCTACGCAAGGCGGGGGTCGGTCCGGCGAGTGTGGTCGGCATCTTCCTGCCTCGGGGTGTGGACTGGGTGCTGGCGCTTTTGGGTGTAGTCAAGGCCGGCGCGGCGTACCTCCCGATCGACACCGAATTGCCCACGGCGCGTGTCGATTATCTGCTCAGCGACTCCGGAGTCTGCGTCGTCCTCACCGACAGTGCGTCCAGCCACAAGCTCGGCGCGGAAGCCGCCCAGCTGCTTCTCATCGAGGAGGAAGACGATCCGGGCCCGGTCTCGCAGCCGGCGCCCCCCGTTGCCGGGGCCGCGCTCTACCTGGTCTACACCTCCGGCTCGACCGGCCGACCCAAAGGCGTCGTCGTGAGTCACGCCGCCTTCGGCACGCTGGTCCGCTGGCATCTGGACCGCTACCCGACCGGTCCCGGCGACCGGATCGGCCAGGTCGCCAGCAGTTCCTTCGACGCAGCAGGCTGGGAGGTCTGGCCGACCTTGCTGTCGGGCGCGCGACTGGAGATCTGTCCGGATCAGGTCGTGCGCAACCCCGATGCGTTGGTGACCTGGCTAGGCCAGCGTGGCTGCACCCAGACATTCGTGCCAACCCCGCTCGCCGAGCAGCTGATCCGCCTGCCACTCAGTGAACGCACCGCGCTGCGGATCTTGCGCACCGGGGGCGATGTGTTCCGGCCGACCTCCACCACCGACCCCGGAGTCCCCGTGGTCGATCACTACGGTCCTACCGAGAACGTGGTGGTGGCCACGGCGACCCGGTCGCTGCGCGCACCGTGGACAGGGAGTTCTCTAGGGCGGCCGATCACCGGGGTATGCGCCTATCTGGTCGACCGCCGACTCCGCCTGGCGCCCCGTGGCGCAGTGGGAGAACTGTGCCTCGGTGGGCACTCGGTGGCCATGGGCTACTGGCGAAAACCGGGTCAGACCGCCGAGCGGTTTCTCCCCGACCCGTTCATCGGCGAGCCGGGAGCGAGGATGTACCGGACCGGCGATCTGGCCCGCTGGCGGCCGGACGGCACGCTGCAGTTCCTCGGCCGATCGGACAACCAGATCGAGGTGCGGGGCTATCGTGTCGAGCCCACCGAGGTGGAGACCGCCCTCTTGGCCGACTCGTGCGTGGCCCAGGCGGTCGTGGTGGCCGGCCAGAGTCGAGCGGGACAGCCGGTGCTCGTTGGTTACGTGGTGCCGGCCTCCGAATCGCTCGACGTCGAACGGCTCCTGGCCGGACTGTCGTCCGTCCTGCCTGCCTATCTGGTGCCGCAGGTGGTCGTGGTTCTCGACTCCCTTCCGATGACCACGAGTGGCAAAGTGGATCGAAAGCGGTTGCCTGCGGCCGATTCCGGTCAGCACGGCCGTGTCGCGCCACGGACCGAGGTGGAGTGCGTGCTCTGCGACTTGTGGGGCGAGGTGCTCGGCATCGACTCGGTCGGTGTCAGCGACGACTTCTTCGCGCTCGGCGGCAACTCGATGATCGCGGCCAAGCTACTGGCCAGGATCAGGGCCACCTTCGATATCGAACTCTCCCTGCGCGAGCTGTTCGACCACCGCACCGTGGCTCTGTTCGGCTCGGCCATCGAAGCGCGGGTGGTGGCCGACATCGCGGCGATGTCGGCGGCCCAGATCACCGCGGAACTACGGCAAGGAGGCTGAGCCGTGCGAGTGCTGCTGTTCAGCGTGAATCCCACAGTGCTCGAGGCAATGAACGAATTCCTGCCCCCGGGCAGCGTCGTGGTGCTCGAAGAGCCGGGTGTGCTTGCCGCGCGGGAGTGCGTACTGCACCGCCGGACCGGCCAGGTGGGCGGGCTCAGCGGCCCGAACGGGGACTATCGATGTGTCGAGAAGGTCGTGTGTGCGGACTACATCCAATCCGAGGAATTCCTCGAGGTAGCGCTCGCCGAACACGCGAGGTGCCCCTTCACCGCCGTGCTTCCCGGCGGCGAGTACACCGTTCCGGCGGCGGCGCTGCTGGCCGAGCGCCTCGGCCTCCCGGGCGCCGGCGCCTCGGTCGCGCCGATTTTCCGCGACAAGATCCTGCTCCGCCAGGCCGTCGACCGCGCTGGTCTGCCGTCCCCCCGTTGGGCGGAAGTGCACGGCGTCCGGGATGTGGCCCGATTCGCCGCCGAAGTGGCGGGTGACTTCGTGCTGAAGCCGGCCGATCGGGCGGGTAGCCACGGGGTCCAACTGCTCGACCAGGACAGCGATCTGGAGCAGGCCTGGGTGCACGCCCTCGGCGATGATTCCGACCCGCTGATCCCCACCCGACCGCTGCACCGCCGATTCCTGGTGGAGCAGCGGATGCGTGGACCGGAGTACACCGTGGGCCTGCTAGTACGCGACGGCGCGGTGGTGTTCCACAAGATAGGCGAAACTCTGCTGTATCCGGGTGCGTATCCGCTGGAGCGCGGCCACACGATTCCCGCCCCGATCACCGAGGAGATCCAGGCCGAGCTGCTGTCCGCGATGCGGCACCTGGTGGACAGCACCGGCCTGCGCACCGCGATCATGACCAGCGACTGGATCCGCACCGAGGCCGGACCGGTGGTGGTGGACTGCGCCGCGCGCCCGCCCGGGGCCAGGTTCATGTTCCTGATCGGGTTGGTCTATGGAGTAGACATCACCAAGGCCCTGGTCTCGGTGTTGAGCGGCGAGCCGGTGAGCGTGTCGAGCCGGCCGATGGGTGCGGCGGCTATTCGGTTTTGTTCCGGGCCGCCCGGAGTGGTCACCGAGATCAGTGGAGTCGCCGAGGCCAGACGGGTAGCCGGGGTCGTCGGTGTCGCGGTTGAGACCAGGGTCGGCGATGTGATGGAACCGTTGACCAGTGCGCTGGCCAGGAAAGCACACGTGATCGCGGTGGGCGAGAACCCGGCGGCCGCGGCGAAGGCGGCCGACCGGGGCGCGGCCATGGTGCGTATTCACACCCGTCCGGCAGCGAATCCGCTCATTTGACACCGACCCCGACCAACGCGACCCGGGGCATGATCGCCACCACGCCGTTGTGGTTGCGGCGCACAGTCAGTGCCGCAACCGCAGCCGGGCCGTCCGAGCCGTATCGCAAGTGTTTGGTGATGAGCTGTTCGGTTCGGTGCCGCACCTCGGCCTGGCCCGCGCATTCCTCCCGGATCTTGACCAGCCCGTACATGTCGAACACATAGTCGCAAAGCGCCGACCGCGCCTCGTACTCGGTCTCGCCGTGAATTTCGAAGGGGTCGTATATATCTTGGACAGTGACTTCGGAGAATCCCGCGGAAATGAGGTCACTGTGCAGGTTGTTCCGTTGGAAATGCGGATACGGATGGCCGACCGTCGCGTAGTGGTGGACCACTTCCGCGAACCAGCGATCGACCGGTCCGCCCACCTCGAAATCGTGCACCACGAGCCGCCCGCCGGGTTTGAGCACGCGGTACGCCTCTCGATAGACCATCGCCCGCTCGGCAAGCGGGATGTGGTGGGTACCATAGGCGAGGAGCACCGCGTCGAATGTGCTGTCTCGCAATATCATTCGCTGCGCCGGCTGGCAGAGCGCGGGCAGTCCGTCGGCTATGGCTCGGTCGATCATCCGCAGGGAGACATCTGCCGTCAGGATCCAGGTATCCATGGGGTCGACACCCCAGAGCCGACTCGCGGTCTTGGCGACGGTGCCGTCGCCGCCGAGCACGTCGAGCAATCGGAAATCCGCTGGCGCCTCCCGGAGCGATATTCCGGGCATGGCCAACGCCAATAGGTTCCGCATCCCCTTGGCGCGCACGCCGATACGCCGCTGCGCCTCCCGATAGGAGTCGCCTCGCCCGGTCGTATCATCGTCGAACTCATTCCCGGCAGATATGATTCGAGCTACTGAATTCATATCCGGTCGCGTATCCCAGACGACGTCGGCAAACCGTCGGAATCGCCGAAGTGTTCCGGCCCTGAGTGCGGACTCACTAGTCGCAGACATTCGTAGACCTTTGCTGCTGAATGGACGTTCTCTGCCAGAAGGAGTCACTTGTATCGACGGCCTCGAACTGGTTATTGCGGTCTAACCCTACGACAAATCCTGACCGGTGATCAATTCTCTGCGGCCGCCCTTGCACTTCGATCCGGATGCCTTGCGCACTGCCCCCGGATTCTGCTGAGGTGTATATGAAATAACATTCGAGGGCTGAACAAGCCGGTCGCTATGTGTGCATTCGCTTTTCTGTCGAGATCTGCACCGAAGGCAACCGGAAGCCATATCCCTCCCGCCTCGGCACCATCACCATCGGCTGAACCCAGCCAATCGGAAGGCGTGCGTCGATCAGTTGAAGTGCGGGTAGTCCTGGACCCACTTGAAACCGGTGCTGCGCAAGGGGAATGAGTTCAGGTCCACCTGCTCGAGCGTCAGCGTCACCTGGTGGCCGTTGAGTTGACCGTCCAGCCGCAGCCGATCCGGTGCGGGTTGGGTGAAGGTGAAGTTGCCGATTCGGGTTGGCTGAGCCTGGGCGATCTGGCCCGGCAAAGCATCGTCTGCTGCCTTCGACACCATCACGGTGTGTGCCTCGGTGTCGACCGCACCGACGACGGGCACCAGGCTGCCGTCCATCTTCTGGTAAGTCATGCCGCCGATGTCGAAAATCACACGCTGCCAACGATCCTGGTCGGTGGTCAACGGCGCCAGCGGCCGACCGTCCTGAGTGAACTCCGATACCGTCCAAATCCCGTACAGAACAGGCTTTTCGGTGCCGCCGCCACCTTCGTTCCAGAACTTCATGTCTTGTTGCACTAGACCGAGTAGCACCCACACGGCGAGCACGGCCTGCACACCGACCGCGATCCACCGGATGCGACGCGAACGGAACGGTTCGGGCTGTGTAGCGGGCTCCGATGAACGTTGCAGCACAAGCACATTCGCCAGCCTCCGGGCTTGCGGCGCGAGCAGCACCAGCGAAATCAGCATGAGGTGTCCGGCCAGGATCTTCACCGGCACATCGAAGGTCATGTTCAGCACGAACACCTGGGCCAAGCTCACCAGGCTGAGCATCGCGCCCAGCGTTGCGGTCCGCGGCAGGAACAGCAGCAGGCCGCCGAGCACTTCCGCTGAGCCGAGCAGGATTTCGTAGACGGGCGAACTACCCACCTGCGTCCAGAGCACCGCCGCCGGCGTGAAGTCGCCGTACTGGGTGAGCAGGGTGGTCAGTGCCGGCTCCGGCATCTGGGTGGGAATGACCTTGGCCATGCCGTAGAACAGCATCTGCCCGGCGAGGCAGAGCCGTATGAAGAGCATGAACCAGGCGTTCAGCCGCTGATAGTTCGGGCGGTGCCGATCCAGTACGGACCACACCACGGTGGCCAGTACGGCGACCACGAGGTCGCAGAACAGGAAAACCCAGATGATCGCCTGGTCGCCGCTGCCGGAATCCAGATGCAACTGGACGTCAGCGCCGAAGACGTGCCGACCGACCCACTCCCAGATCGGACTCAGCGGATCCAGAAGTCCATTGATCGCCCGCTCGGGCAGCTTCGGCCCGAGCACTCCGCTGTACACGAACAGGAACTGCGGAAATATCAGGCAGAACAGGCCGAAATAGGTGAAGCAGAACCGGAATGCGATGCGGGTCAACAGATTCCACCGCGAGTCCGGGCCGACATCCAACGCTCCACTGTCCCGATCAACCGACGCCGTGCTGACAGCACTCACAACGAACCCCTCAATCCGACAATCTCCGCGTGCAGGCAACGGTATTGCGGCGACGAGTCGCGAACCTCCAGGAAATCCCCGGTCTTTCCCTAGGTAATCAGTCGTACGTGCTACCCACACCCAGGCACTCGTGCCAGCCCGGGCACCGCCGAGTACTCCCATGTCAAGGCCCGGTTCCGACCAGTGAGCGGGTTCGAGAACCTCGATCGTTTTCCACCCACGGGCGGACTGGAACGCGTTACTGTCGCGTATCGCGGCACCGCCGCTGATGTGGGCTGTGCGCAGGCAGGCCCGCGCGTCATGGCGTCAGGAGGACAACGATGGCCGAAGATCCGGATCCCGCTAAGCGGCAGCAGCTGACCGTCAGCGAGCGGGATCTCGACGTGCTCGCCGAGGACTTGGCGCGCTGGCTGGATTCGAGGGTCTCCGCCGATCATCCGCCGACGGTCGCCAATCTGTCGCGCCCGCAGGCGGGTGGGATGTCGAGCACGTCCATCCTTTTCGACGCCGAGTGGAGCGTGGACGGGCGGCACGAGAGCGGGTCGTTCGTCGCCAGGATGGCGCCGGAGGCCGGGTCGTTCCCGGTGTTCGAGACCTACGATCTGGCCACCCAGTACAAGGTGATGGCCGGTGTCGCCGAGACCACCGACGTGCCGGTGCCGGGCCTGTGCTGGCTGGAGGAGGACGAGAAGCCGCTCGGCACACCGTTTTTCGTGATGAAACGGGTCGACGGACGGGTGCCGACGGACAATCCGCCGTACGTGTTCATCGGCTGGCTGTTCGACGCGAGCGCCGAGGAGCGCGCGCTGCTCACCGCGAACACCGTCGAGGTGATCTCGAAGGTGCATGCCATCCCCGATCCGGCGATCCGCTTCCCGGCCCTGCGCGGGCCCGGCCAGTCGCTGCGCAGGCATGTCGAGGCCCAGAAGGCGTGGTATCGCTGGGCTCTGGCCGACGACGGCTTCGAGATCCCGTTGCTGGAGCGGACTTTCGCCTGGCTGGACGAGCACTGGCCCGCGGACCCCGGACCTGATGTCCTCAGCTGGGGCGACGCGCGCCCCGGCAACATCATCTTCCGCGAATTCGAGCCCGCCGCGGTGCTGGACTGGGAGATGGCCGCGCTGGGCCCGCGCGAACTCGACGTCGCCTGGGTGATCTTCATCCACCGGTTCTTCCAGGACATCGCCACCCGGTTCGATCAGCCGGGCCTGCCCGACTTCCTGCGCCGCGCCGACGTCGTCGCGAAATACGAAGAACTGACCGGTCATACGGTGCGGAACCTGGATTGGCACATCGTCTACGCCGCACTGCGGCACGGCATCGTGATGGCCAGGGTGAAACGCCGGATGATCCATTTCGGCGAGGACACCGACACTCCGGACCGAGACGACTATGTGATGCACCGAGCGAGCCTGGAACGGCTGCTCGATGGAACCTACGAGTGGGATTGAGATTCAGTCATGCCAGTTCCGTTGGACGAGTACCCGATTCACCAGACCGGCCTATCGCTGGCCCGGGTGGCCAGCAGCGACCGAAACTTCTATGACCGAAGCTATTTCAACGGTCACAACCGCGACGGCGGCACCTTCTTCATCACCGGGTTCGGTGTCTACCCGAACCTCGGGGTGACCGATGCCTACGCCCTGGTCCGGCGCGGTGATACGCAGCGGTCCGTCCGCTTCTCCGACGCGCTCGGTGACCGCAGCCTGGAGCAAAAGGTGGGCGGCTATCGCATCGAGGTGGTCGAGCCGCTGCGGCGGATCCGGGTGATCTGCGAGCACGACGACCTGTCCTTCGATCTCACCTGGGAGGGCGCCTTCCCGACCGTGCAGGAGCAGCCGCATCTGATCCTGTCGGGCAATCGGCCGATCATCGAGGCGAGCCGGTTCGCCCAGCTCGGCTCGTGGGCGGGCACGCTGCACGTCGACGGGGACGACCTCACCGTCGATCCGGCGGTGTGGACCGGGACCAGGGATCGGTCGTGGGGCATCCGCCCGGTCGGCGAGAGCGAGCCGCCCGGCCGGACCGCCAGTGAGCCGTCCGGCGGCTTCTGGTGGATGTATGTGCCGCTGCGGTTCGACGATTTCGCGGTCGTGGTCATCGTGCAGGAGGAGCCGGACGGCAAGCGCACGCTCAACGACGCCGTGCGGATCTGGCCGGACGGGCGCACCGAGCAGCTCGGCTGGCCGCGCATCTCGATCGACTACCGTTCCGGCACAAGGCATCCCGTGGGCGCACGGCTGGAGCTGACCACGCCGGACGGCAAGCCGCTGGAGATCGAGGTGACCACGGGCACCAATGTGCCGCTGCATGTCGGTTGCGGGTACGGCGGCGATCCGGACTGGCAGCACGGCCAGTGGAAGGGGCGCGACTGGTCGTTGTCCAGCAGGTACGACCTCACCGATCCGGCCATCGTCGCGCGCGCGCCCTATGGCGTCATCGACCACGTGGCCCGCGCCCGCTGCGGCGATGCCGAGGGCTGGGGGCTGTTCGAACACGCCAGCCTCGGCCGGCACGATCCCACCGGCTTCGCCGACTGGGGTTCGGTCGCGCCGTAGGTCAGAGCTCGGGGCGGGCCAGTTCCGGGCGCTTGCTGTAGTCGGTCAGCCCGATCACATTGCCCCACGGGTCGGCGACTTCCACGCTCCACCCGGTTCCGACTTCGAAGGGCGCGGTGAGCATTTCGGCACCGCGCTCTTCGAGTTCGGCTGCGGCGGCCTGCGCGTCCGGCACCTCCAGCCAGACCCGCATCGCGGGCGGTGCGCCCTGCCCGGCGGCCGGGTCGACCATCGCCATGATGCCCGGCGTTTCCGCCGCGACCCCGAACAGGGCGATCCCGCGCTCTGGCACCGTGAACCGCAGCGAGAGCCCGAGCTGGTTCTCGTAGAACTCCACTGCTGCGGCCAGGTCCCCAACGGGAACCAGCACGTTATCGATCCCTCGGATATCCACTCCGTCATCAAACCACTCGATGCCGGTCGGCTCACCTGGTTCAGGACACCCGCCCCCGCCGCCCTGCCGGGGGTACGTCACGTCGTGCCGCAGCGATGACGACGCCGTGCACGGTGCGTTTGGGGACCACGAGGGTGCCGCCCCCGGCGGCGAGGATGGCGGCCGCCTCGGCGACACTCGCGGTGCCCACCGCGGCCACCGTTCGCGAGTCCGGGTTGGGCACCGACACTTCGGCCAGTTCGGCGGCGGTGAAGGTCCGAATCGGCACGCCGAGCACAGCGGCCGCGTCGAGCAGGCCGGGCTCGGCAGCACGTCGATCGATGGTCGCCAAACAGGTTATCTCGTTGAAAGCCAGCACTTTACGCACCACCACCACGATGCGGTCAGCAGAAGTACCGGGACGCAGTCCCAGTCCAACGATCAATTCAGCCATCATCACCTTCGAGCTCAGTGGAGCGGAGAGTCCAGAAGTCGCACGCGTGCGACAAACGGAATTGCGGCAGCAGTCGCACTGCCGGGCGCGAATCAGCCAACCACTGACCCGAACAACCTCATACGCGGACGACGCCGCTGCGAAAAGACTTGTGGCTCCAGGATTTCCGGCCGACGAGCAGCAGTCCGTTCACCGGCTGGCACGAGCACCCGCGTACTCGGCCGCGACTTCGACGAAACGTGTTGTGGCTTGGGGGTTTCCGGCAGGGTGGGTGTGCAGGTAAGAGGCATGCACCTGGTGGACGAGCGCACCCTCGAGCATGCGTGCGCCGTCGCTGCCGTGCCAGCCCCAGGCCGGGGTAGCCGAGGATGCGACCGTGAGGCGGGTCCGATGAAACTCGTGCCCACGGACGCGTTCCCCGGCACGCCACAGCGGGGAATCCGCCAGCGCCACCGCATCCCGGTAACCGAGGGTGAGTCGTGGGCCGAACTCCGTGTCGGCGTCGATCACCCCGGCCATCGGATGTCCGTCGAGTGAGCGTGTCAGGTAGAGCAATCCGGCGCATTCCGCGTGCACGGGCAGGCCGCACCGAGCGTGCGCCGCCACGGCGGTCAGCAGCTCCGTGTTCGCCGCCAGCTCCGGCGCATGCTCCTCCGGGAACCCACCGGGCAGCACCAAACCTGCCGTCCCGCTGGGCAATTCGTCCCGCAGCGGATCGAACACCACCACCTGCGCGCCAGCGGCCAGCAGCAGTTCGCGGTGCTCGGCATAGCCGAAAGTGAACGCGGGCCCTCCTGCCATCGCAATCAGCGGTCCAGAGGCTACGGACAGGTCCGCGATAGCAGCAGATCGGTCTCCGACCGGACCGTGCGTCAGACCGCCGACTCCCCCGGTCGATATATCCGCAACGCCGAATTCGTTGGCGCCGAGCACAGTTCCCGTGTTGTCCGTATCGCCATTCGCACCGTCCGTGGCGTACTCCCCTCGCACGGCTTCCACCGCATCCCAGGCTGGACCGCTCGCGGTCGAGCGGGCCAGCGCCGCGATCGCACCTAGGTCGACGTGCGCCGCAACAAGATCCGTCATCGCGGATACCGCGGCGGTGGCGGCGGTACCGTGCTCAACGGCTGGGATCAGCCCGAGATGCCGCGAGGGCACCTCCAATTCGGTCATCCGGGGCAACGAGCCCAGGACCGGAATTCCGACCCGATCACAGGCCGCACGCAGCACCTGATCGTGCCGTTCGCTGCCGACCCGATTCAGGATCACTCCGCCTAGCCGAACACTGCTGTCGAAGGTGGCGAAACCATGCAGCAGCGCGGCCAAACTCTGACTGTGCCCACGCGCATCGACCACCAAAACCACGGGCGCACCGAGCAAACTCGCGACCTGCGCGGTAGACCCTTCGGCCACCGACCCCGCATGGTTCTCATCGATGCGGCCGTCGAACAGCCCCATCACACCCTCGACCACCGCGAGATCACAGTCCCGCGCACCGTGCTGATACAGCGGCACAACACGTTCCGCGCCGACGAGCACCGGATCGAGATTGCGCCCCGGCCGCCCCGCCGCCAGCCCGTGGTATCCGGGATCGATGTAATCCGGCCCCACCTTGAACGGCGCGACCCGATGCCCGACCCGCCGCAGCGCCCCGATCAACCCCGTTGCCACCGTGGTCTTCCCACTCCCGGACGCAGGCGCCGCGATCACGACCGCAGGCACACCCGCGCTCACCAGCCACGCCCCTGGTAGCGGAATCCGCACCGACTCTCGGGACCTGCACCGGCTCTAGGGCCCCGTACCGGGTGCGGATCCCGAGAGAGAGTGCGGGAGTTCACCATTCGATGCCGCGCTGGCCTTTGCGGCCCGCGTCCATGGGGTGTTTGAGCTTGGTCATCTCGGTGACGAGGTCGGCGGCGTCGATGAGCGCCTGCGGGGCGTCGCGGCCGGTGATCACCACGTGCTGGTTGCCGGGCCGGGTGGTGAGCGTTTCGACGACCTCATCGACATCGACCCAACCCCATTTGAGCGGGTAGGTGAATTCGTCGAGGACGTAGAAGCGGTGCTGCTCGTCCTTCAGCCTGCGGGCGATCTCCTGCCACCCGGCGAGCGCGGCGGCCGCGTGATCCTCGTCGGTGCCCGGCTTGCGGGTCCAGGACCAGCCTTCACCCATCTTGTGCCATTCGACCGCGCCGCCCGCACCGGTCTCGTCGTGCAGGGTGCCGAGGGTGCGGAAAGCCGCCTCCTCCCCCACCTTCCACTTGGCGCTCTTCACGAACTGGAACACCGCGACATCGAAACCCTGGTTCCAGGCCCGCAGCGCCATGCCGAACGCCGCGGTCGACTTCCCCTTGCCCGGCCCCGTATGCACCGCGAACACCGGTTGGTTCCGTCGCTGGCGCGTGGTGAGTCCGTCCTCGGGCACGGTCTCCGGAACACCCTTGGGCATCGAATCTCCTTGATAGTCCTGGTAAACCGCTACCGCACCGTCGTCGGCACGCCGCGGGTCACGCGGCGCGGGTCGCGGACCCGACGCCCGAGCGCACCACGTCGGCGACCGAATCTCCGGTCAGCTCGGCCAATTTCAGATATCCGCCGCGGAGTTCGCGAGCCAGCTCGGCGGCGAGACCGAGCCGGATCATCCCGCGCTCGCAGTCGACCACGATCGAGGTGACCCCGTCGTTCGCGAGGCGCGCGGCGGCCGCACGGGCCCGCGGCAGCGGGTCGACACCACCGGTGGCGCGACCGTCGGTGAGCAGCACCAGCATCGGGCGGCGGCGCGGGTCGCGGACCCGCTCGCGCAGCACGATCTCGCGCGCCTTCACCAGACCCGAGGCGAGTGGCGTCTTGCCGCCGGTGCGCATCCCGGACAGGCGGCGCACGGCGATATCGACCGAAGACGTCGGCGGCAGTACAAGTTCCGCCTCCTGCCCACGGACGGTGATGACGGCGACCTTGTCGCGCCGCTGGTAAGAATCACGCAGCAAGGTGACGACCGCGCCGGTCACAGCGGACAGCCGATCCCTGGACGCCATCGACCCGGAGGCGTCCACCACGAAGACGACCAGATTGCCCTCGCGCCCTTCGCGATACGCGCCACGCAGGTCCTCGGCGGCCAGCTTCAGCGGACCGTCGCCACGGCCACGCGACCATTGATGCGGCGCGGCGGCGAAGACGGTGCCGAGCAGGTGCAGGCCGGTGGCGGTGTCGGTGCTGGGCCGAACGACACGACCGTGCCGCGACTCGGCCCTGGAACGACGGCCGGGAGCGCCTTCGCCGATGCCGGGCACCTCCCAGCGCGGCGGTTTCGCGGCGGCGGAAGTCGGTGCGCCACTGCGGCCTTCGCGAGCGCTCGGCCGCTGCCCGTCGCCGGGGCCGTCGGGCGGCGAGTCCGGGTCGTCCTCCGGATCGGTATCGCTGTCACCCGCCGACGGCGACTGATCAGCACCGTCCGACGCTCCGGGTGACTCGCTCGACTCGAATTCTTCTGTCGCACTGGGCGACTGCGCTTCGCGATCCACTTCTTCAGCGGCATCGCGCATCGCGTCGTCGAGCTGATCCTCGCTGATACCGGGCTCGTCGAACGGATCACGCCGACGCCGATGCGGCAGCGCGAGTTCGGCGGCGATCCGCACATCCTCCTCGGTCACCGCGTCCGCACCACGCCACGCGGCATGCGCCGTCGCGGTCCGCGCGACCACCAGGTCCGCGCGCATGCCGTCGACGTCGAATGCGGCGCACAGCGCGGCAATTCGGCGCAACTCGCCGTCGTCGAGCAGCACTTGCGCGACCCGATCCCGGGCGCCGAGGATGCGCTCGGCCACCGCGCGGTCGGCGGCGGCGTAACTGTCGGCGAACCCGGCCGGATCGGCCTCGTAGTCGAGTCGCCTGCGCACCACCGACATTCGCACGTCCACGTTCCGTGAGGCGGCCACGTCGACGGTGAGCCCGAACCGGTCCAGCAGCTGCGGACGCAGTTCCCCCTCTTCGGGGTTCATGGTGCCGACGAGCACGAATCGCGCCGGATGCGAATGCGAGACGCCGTCGCGCTCGATGTGCACCCGGCCCATCGCCGCGGCGTCGAGCAGCACGTCGACCAGATGGTCGTGCAGCAGATTGACCTCGTCGACGTAGAGCACGCCGTGATGCGCGGCCGCCAGCAGTCCGGGCCGGAACGCCTGCTCCCCGTCCCGCAGCACCCGCTCCAAGTCGAGCGAGCCGACCACGCGATCCTCGGTGGCGCCGACGGGCAGCTCGACGAGCCGCGCGGGCCGCGCACCGGTCTCGTCCACCACCGGCGGCAGCAACTGCGCCAGCGCACGCACCACGGTCGACTTCGCGGTGCCCTTCTCGCCGCGCACCAGCACACCGCCGATGCCGGGATGCACCGCACACAGGATCAGCGCGAGTTGCAGCCGCTCCTGACCGACCACGGCGGAGAACGGAAAACCCACCTCTCCGTCGGTCGCCGGACGCGTGCGTGCTCCGGTCAGCGAATGAGGCGACGGCACAGTACCGGCATAGAACGAAGACACGCCCCAACTCTATGCGCGCGCGCCGCACCGACCGACGCTGCCCTGCGCATCGTGTCGCCGTCTGGACACACCGCCGCCCTCGTCGCAGGGTGTGCGACGAGGGCGGCGGCCCGACGATCACCCCTTGCGCATGGGCGTGTGCAGGATCCCGTCTTCGTCGAATTCTTCGCCGTCGGGCTTGAACCCGTGCTTGGCGTACATGTCGATGAGATAGCTCTGCGCGTTCAACCGCACGGTCGCCGAGCCGACCTCGGCCAGCGCGGCCTGCAGCAGACGGGTGGTGTAGCCGTGGCCACGAGCCGGCGGAACAGTGCACAGCCGGCCGATGCGGAAGGACTTCACCCCGTCCTCGTGCTCCTCCAGCAACCGCAGCGTGGCGATCACCTCGCCCTCGTCATCGAGCCAGAAGTGCCGGGTCTCCGGCAACAGGTCGAGCCCATCCAACTCCGGGTACGCGCACTTCTGCTCGACGACAAAGACTTCTACGCGAAGTTTCAACAGCTGATAGAGGGTGGCGGTGTCGAGATCCAACGCCCATGACCGTTTGAGAGCAACCGTTGACATCATCGCCTGTTGCTATCACACCTAGCGGTTTGCCGCGACCCCCGCGTGCTTGGGCGTGTTATCTGTGCCACCCGTGAGGTTCAGCGTCTTGGACGTCCAATCCCACACTTCGTGGAACAACGCCTGATCCTCGGACAGCTTGACGCCCAATGAGGGAATCATCTCCTTGAGCTTCGGCGTCCAGCCGGCGTACTCGGTGGGGAAGCAGCGCTGCATCACGTCGAGCATCGCGGTGACGCCCGTCGAGGCGCCCGGGGAGGCGCCGAGCAGACCCGCGATGGAGCCGTCGGCCGCGGCGACCACGGCGGTGCCGAATTCGAGCACGCCGCCCGCGCCCTTGCGCCGGATCACCTGCACGCGCTGGCCCGCGGTGATCAGCTCCCAGTCCCGGCCGTCGGCGCGCGGGATGAACTCCTTGAGCGTGTCCACCTTGCCCGCCTCGGACTTGAGCAGCTCGCTCACCAGGTACTTGGTCAGCCCCAGTTCGGTGACGCCGACGCCGAGCAGCGAGAACAGGTTGTTCGGCTTCACCGACTTGAACAGGTCGGTGAGCTTGCCCTCCTTGAGGAACTTCGGCGTCCAGCCCGCGTACGGGCCGAACAGCAGGCCGGGCACGCCCTTGATGACGCGAGTGTCCAAGTGCGGCACCGACATCGGCGGCGCGCCGACGGCGGCCTTGCCGTACACCTTGGCCTCGTGCTGCCGGATCAGATCCGGGTTGGTGCAGCGGAAGAACTGACCGCTCACCGGGAAGCCGCCGAAGCCGTCGATCTCCTTGATGCCGGACTTCTGCAGCAGCGGCAGCGCGCCGCCGCCCGCGCCGACGAAGACGAATTTGCTGATGAGCGTGCGGGTTTCGCGGGTGCGCAGGTTACGCACCTGCACCAGCCAGGACCCGTCGGCCTGCTTGGACAGGTCGCGCACCTCGTGGCCGAAGGCCAGGTCCGCGCCGTTGGCGCCGAGGTAGGCGAGCAGTTCCTTGGTGAGCGAACCGAAGTCGATGTCGGTGCCGCCGTCGGTCCAGTTCAGTGCGACCGGATCGGAGAAGTCCCGGCCGCGCGCCATCAGCGGGAGCCGCCGCGCGAATTCGTCGGGGCTGTCGATGTACTCCATGCCCTCGAACAACGGATGCCGCGACAGCGCCTCGTAGCGCTTACGCAGGTAGTCGACGTTGTCCGCGCCGTGCACGAAGCTCACGTGCGGGATCGGGTTGATGAACCGGGACGGGTCACCCAGGACGTTGTTCTCCACGGCGTAGGACCAGAACTGCCGCGACACCTGGAACCGCTCGTTGATGTCGATGGCCTTGCTGATGTCCACCGACCCGTCGGGGTTCTGCGGGCTGTAGTTGAGTTCGCACAGCGCGGAGTGGCCGGTGCCCGCGTTGTTCCACGGGTCACTGCTCTCCGCCGATGCGGCGTCGAGCCGCTCGAACAGGGAGATCGACCAATCGGGCTGCAGCTGGCGCAGCAGCGCACCGAGGGTGGCACTCATGATGCCGGCGCCGATGAGTACAACATCGGTCTTTTCAGTGATGGCAGCGTTCGGCACGGCTAGATCGACTTCCTTGTCCTTCTACGCGGGCCCACCGGGCGGGTGGACCTGCCTGGGCACGGTGCTTGCGTGTTATTGCCTCGGTTCGGGTTCGTAAACCATGGCGGGAGTTAGGTTACCCGCCGTTCACCTAGCCCCAATTGTGCACCTCACCACGTCGATCCCCCGCGCCGAACCCGCCGAATGTGACCTAGATTGTGTATGTGACAAAGGAAACTTCACTTGCCGCTCCGCAATCCGACACCCAGGGCGATGGCCAGTGGAAAGCCGATGTCCTCGGCGAGAAGTACCAGCAGCGCACGCTGACTTTCGGGCCCGACCCCGATGGAGAAGGCGAGGCAGTGGCCACCTTGGTGCGCTATCTGCCGGGCGGCGAGGTCGAGGCCACCGCGGGGGCCGTGCTCTATGTGCACGGGTTCACCGACTACTTCTTTCAGGAACATCTCGCGGAGCATTTCGCGGCACTGGGGTACCACTTCTACGCGCTCGATCTGCGTAAGTGCGGACGGTCACTGCGCGACGGGCAGACACCGCATTATGTGACCGATCTCGCACTGTATGACGACGAGTTGAACGAAGCATTGCGAATCGTGCGGGAAGAGACCGGCGCTCCGGTCGTTTTGAACGCGCATTCGACCGGCGGATTGATCCTGCCGCTGTGGCTGGATCGACTCAATCGGACGCACGGCACCGCGGCGTCCGGTGTCGCCGGTGTGGTGCTCAACAGCCCATGGTTCGATCTGCAGGGGCCGTCCTACTACCGGACCATCGGGACGCCGATCATCAAGGGGCTCGGCCGGTTTCGGAAGACGTTCCAGCTGCCGAGCGCGAAGGTCAGCACCTACGGTGACAGCCTGCACCAGAGCGTGGCCGGCGAGTGGGACTACAACCTGGACTGGAAACCGTTGCACGGCTTCCCTGTTCGGTTCGGCTGGCTGCGCGCGATCCGCAACGGCCACGCGCGACTGCACGCCGGACTCGACATCGGCGTGCCGTCGCTGATCCTGCGTTCTCGGATAACGCGGTTCGCCCGCCGGTACGGCCCCGCCGTCGACGTGGCCGATGCGGTGTTGGACGTCAAGCAGATTCAGCGCTGGTCGGGCTGCCTGGGCGACCGCACCAACATCGTGCCGATCGACGGGGCCAAGCACGACGTGTTCCTGTCCTCGGCCGAGCCGCTGGCACACGCCTTCGCCGAACTGGACAGCTGGCTGGACTGGCTGGCGGTTTACCGGGCCAAGTCCGGTTCACCAAGTGCTGGTGCGTAGCACGATCTCGGTCGCCAGCTCGTGGTCGGCCTCGGTCGCCACATTGGTGACGTCGATGTCGACCACCCGGAATTCGCCGTAGACGAAGCGGCCGGAGGCGTCGGCCACCGAGCGCGGCAGGTTCTTGGTCACCAGCACCGTGGTCGGCAACTCCACTGGACGGACCGTGGCGTCGGCCACGGTCCCATCCGGCCCGGGAGCCGCCGGATGGCCGTGATCGGCCACCACGAGGCTGATGAAGCGGCCGAATCCGGCCGCGCACGCCCGCCACGCCAGTTCCGCGCCGGTGCCGCGGGCGGCCACGTTCGCCCACGGCACGCCGATCTGGTCCAGGATGGCGGTGACGCCTGCGGCGTCGAGGCCGTCGATGGACTCCAGCACCACGGTCCGCAGATCCGAATTGTGCAATCGAGCACACACCTGGTCGTAGACGTCCGCCGGGTCATTCGCGTCGGGCAGCAACAGCACGCTGTGCCGGGATTCCGGGCCGTCTACCCGCACGGTCCATGCCCGATCGCCCACCGTGATCTGCCGAGATTTCATGCCGAATGACGCTACACGGGTCTCCTGAACGAAGTCCTGTCTTCTTGTCAGGCCAGCAGCCGCATGCCCGCGCGTTCACCGGCGTTGTGGTCGAAGGTGACGGTGAGGTCGCAGCCCGCCTCCTGGCCCAATTGCTGGATGAGCGCGTCGGCGAAATCCGCACCGTCGGCGGCCTGGCGCAGCGCCTGGCGCACGGTGTCGGCGCGCTCGACCACGATCTCGGTCGAATCGAGCAGGCCGAGCAGCACGTCGGTGACCGCCTCCGGGTCCTGCTGGTAGCCGCGGCGCAACACCCAGTGGATCTCCGCGAGCACGATCATCGTCACGTAACCGGGACGGCTCTCGCTGAGGCCGTCGATCACCTGATTGGCGCGCGCGGACTGCGCCGGATCGTCCTGGGTGAGGTAGCGGATCAGCACATTGGCGTCCAGACCGATCATTTCTGCTTGCCTTCCACGACGTTTCCGGTGATCGCCTCGTTCATCTGCTCGAGGCTGATCGGCGAGCCGGACCAGCCGACTATTCCCTTGAGCGACTTGATGGTTCGGGTCTCCGGCACGAGTTCGTAGGTGCCGTTGACGGTGGGCACGAAGGCGACCCGGACCCCGGCACGCAGACCCATCGCGACCCGGACGTCGATCGGAATGGTGATCTGCCCCTTGCTGGTCACGGTCGCGGACACCACGTTTCCCGCTCTGCCGTTGGTCTTCTTGTCTGCTGCCACTTCGCTCACCGACCCGTGCTTCTCCCACGCCCACCGACCCGCGCCTTACCCGGAGCCGAATTCCTTACTGAAAGGTAAGGGGCGGCGTACGTCGCGTCAACAGTTCAGGTACGCGAGGTTGCCGAAATGGGGAGCGCCCGGGTCGCCAGGGTGGGCAGATCGATGGGTGCGCCGTCGGTGAGCAGGCGGTCCAGCTGGGCTAGATCGAGGTGGTTCTCGATGAGGTCGGCGAGTAGGTCGAGCTGGTTCGAGCGGACAGCGGCGACGGAAGTAGCTTCGGCGACAACGAAACCCGTTCGTCCCGCGGCCGCGGCCACCGACTGCAGCCAAGTGCGGCGGAACTCGTCGGATTCGAGCAGGCCGTGCAGGTGAGTGCCCCAGAGTGTGCCGCGCACACTGCCTTCCGGTGCCCCGTCGAGGTCGAGCCAGGCGGGATCGCCGTTGCCGACCACCCGTCCGTGGTGAATCTCGTAGCCGTGCACCGGAATTCCCGTCGTGCCGTGGCCGCTGCTGTGGCGCAACACTTTCGGATCGGCGAATTCGATCTCCAGGTCGAGCAGGCCGAGTCCGTCGACCGCTCCGGCGCCCGACTCGATCGGGTCGACGATCCGCTTGCCCAGCATCTGATAGCCGCCGCAGATGCCGAGGATCGGGCGGCCCGCCGCGGCACGGGCGCACAGGGCGTCGGCAATTCCGGTGCGCCGCAACCACTCCAGGTCCGACACGGTCGCCTTGCTACCCGGCAGCACGACGAGGTCGGCCTCGGTCAGCCGGGACGGCTCGCTCGCCCAGCGCACCGAAACCCCCGGCTCGCAAGCCAACGCCTCGATGTCGGTGGAGTTGGAGATGCGCGGCAGGCGAATGGCGGCGACGGTCAGCCAGTCGGTGCCGACCGGTGGGCGCGGGCGGCCGACCGGTGCGTCCGCGACGGTGCTCAGCGAGTCCTCGGCGTCGATCCAGAGCTCCTCGGCGTATGGGAGCACGCCGAGGGTGGGTCGGCCGGTCAGTTCGGTCAGCCGGTCCAGGCCGGGGCGGAGCAGTTCGACGTCGCCGCGGAACTTGTTGATCACGAACCCGGAGATCAGTTGCTGGTCTTCGGGTTCCAGGATGGCGACGGTGCCGAAGAGGTGGGCGAGCACGCCACCACGATCGATATCGCCGACGAGCAGGACCGGAAGTTTCGCGGGCTGGGCGAGGCCCATGTTCGCCAGATCCGTTGCCCGCAGATTGATTTCGGCCGGCGAACCAGCGCCCTCGCAGATCACCACATCGAATTCGGCACGCAACGACGCGAGTTCGTCCGCGACCACCTCGCGCAGCCGCTGCCGGTGCTGGAAGTAGTCCCGCGCGCCGACCGTGCCGACCGCCTGACCCCGCACCACCAGCTGCGAGCGCCGATCGCTGCCCGGCTTCAACAGCACCGGGTTGAACCGCACGCTCGGCTCGAGCCCGCACGCCTGGGCCTGCAGGGCCTGCGCCCGCCCGATCTCGCCGCCGTCGAGGGTGACCACGGAGTTGTTCGACATGTTCTGCGCCTTGAACGGCGCTACCCGCACCCCGCGCCGCGCCAGCATCCGGCAAATGCCCGCCACCACAACGCTTTTGCCCGCGTCGGATGTCGTCCCCGCGACGAGCAACGCGCCCTTCACCACGCCAACCGACAGCCGCACGCCTTCTGATTTCCGGCACCTGACTTCGCATGCGATTTCCGGTGCGGGAAATCAAGAAGCGTGCGGCTGTTGGGGTTCACGGCAGGGTGAGGATTTCCGCGCCGGTGTCGGTGACCACCAGGGTGTGCTCGAACTGGGCGGTCCACTTGCGGTCCTTGGTGACCACGGTCCAGCCGTCGTTCCAGATCTCGTAGTCGATGCCGCCCAGGTTGATCATCGGCTCGATGGTGAAGGTCATGCCGGGTTCGATGATCGACTCGATGGCGGGCTGGTCGTAATGCAGGATCACCAGGCCGCTGTGGAAAGTGGGGCCGACACCGTGCCCGGTGAAGTCGCGGACCACGCCGTAGCCGAATCGGTTGGCGTAGGACTCGATCACGCGCCCGATCACGTTCAGCGCCCGGCCCGGCCGGACCGCCTTGATCGCCCGCAGCGTGGCCTCTTCGGTTCGCTCGACGAGCAGCCGGACGTCCTCGTCCACGTCGCCGGCCAGGTAGGTCTTGTTGGTGTCGCCGTGCACGCCGTGGATGTAGGCGGTGACGTCGATATTGACGATGTCACCGTCCTCGATCACCGTGGAGTCCGGAATCCCGTGGCAGATGACCTCGTTCAGCGAGGTGCAGCAGGACTTCGGAAAGCCCTTGTAGCCCAGGGTCGACGGGTACGCGCCGTGGTCGCACATGTACTCGTGCGCGATCCGGTCCAGCTCGTCGGTGGTGACGCCGGGCGCCACCGCCTTGCCCGCCTCCTCCAGCGCCTGCGCCGCGATCTTGCTCGCGATCCGCATCTTGTCGATCGTCTCGGCCGTCTGCACCCAGGGCTCCCGCCCCTCGTTGACGGTCTTCTTCCACGCATACTCCGGGCGCTCGATGGTGCGCGGGACCTCGCGGGTGGGCGACTGGGTGCCGGGAACGAGCGGCTTGCGAGTGCGGACAGACATAGCGAACAGCGTAATCGGAGCTCGCCGCGAGTGCTCGAGCGCCAGACCGACACGTGGCGGAGGCCAGGCGGAATACCTACGGACTACGGTCCGTTTACCATATTGGTTGACATCGACACTACTGAGGAAAGAGGCTCGACCGTGGAATTGGGACTCACGACCTTCGCCGAGTTGTACCCGGTCGGCGACCGGCCCGCGCCGACGGCGGCCGAGCGGTTGCGCCAGGTGGTCGAGGAAGCCGTCGCCACCGACCAGGCCGGACTGGACGTCTATGGCGTCGGCGAGCATCATCGCAAGGATTTCGCCGCCTCCTCGCCCGCCATGGTGCTGGCCGCCATCGCCGCCCGGACCGAGAAGATCCAGCTGACCAGCGCGGTCACCGTGCTGAGCTCCGACGATCCGGTACGGGTGTACCAAGATTTCGCGACGCTGGACGGACTGTCCAACGGTCGCGCGGAGCTGATGGCCGGGCGCGGCTCTTTCACGGAGTCGTTCCCGCTGTTCGGTTACGACCTGTCGGACTACGACGAGCTCTTCGAGGAGAAGCTGGCGCTGCTGCTGCACATCCGCGAGGACGAGCCGGTCACTTGGAGCGGCAAGTTCCGCGCACCGCTGCGCAACGCCACCGTCTACCCACGCACCGACAACCGGCCACTGCCGGTCTGGATCGCCGTGGGCGGCAGCCCCGAATCGGTGGTCCGTGCCGGACTGCTCGGCCTGCCCCTGGCGATCGCGATCATCGGCGGCCAGCCCGCCCGCTTCAAGCCGCTGGTCGACCTGTACCACCGCGCGCTCGCCGAGGGCGGCCACGAGAAGCAGCCGGTCGCGGTGCACGCGCACGGCTACATCGCCGACACCGACGAGCAGGCGGTCGCCGACTTCTACGAGCCGTACGCCCTCGCCATGAGCGTCATCGGCCGCGAACGCGGTTGGGGCCCAATGACCAAGGCCCAGTTCGACGGTCTGCGCTCGAAAGAGGGCTCGCTGTTCGTCGGCACCCCCGACTACGTCGCCGAAAAGATCGCCGACATCCGCGACACCCTCGGCCTCGACCGATTCATGCTGCACACCAGCGTCGGCACCCTGCCGCACGAAAAGGTGCTGCACAACATCGAATTGCTCGGCGCGAAGGTCGCACCGCAGGTCAGCTGAACGGAACCCGCTAGCGAACTACTTGGCGGGTCAACGGGATTGGAGCCAGGCGCGGAACTGCGCGCTGTCGAATTCTTTGCCCGCCAAGGACGGAGTCGTCCCCGAGGAGATGACGGTGACCCGAGTTCGTGTCCAGGCGAACCAAGTGTGGGTCGGATAGTCGAGTAGGAGTCGGGCATCGGCTGCATGCGGTTGGCTTGTCTCTTCCACTCCCGTTGCCATGGCACGTGGCAGGTACGGCGGTGATGGTTCCAACTGCACCGTGTCGGTGGTGCTGCGCCCAGCCACGTGCACCGGTACCGCGAGATAGGACTTCTTTCCGGCGCGGTCGAGGGTTGGCTCGTCGCGGGACGACGGATCGGTCGCGTAGACCGTGACCGGTGTGCCATCCCGCCGAAATACCGTGGCCCCTGCGTCATTCGACGCATCCACCGATCGAAGGAACGATCCCGCGAGGCGCTGCGCCGCCGGAGTATCGATCGCGCGGTCGATGGCACCGCTGTCCGGCTCGCTCTCCCACGCCGTCGCGGGTGGATCGTGATTCGAACACCCTGACAAGGCCAGCCCGACCGCACAGAGGCCGATCGCGAAGCGTCGAACCGATGCGCTCATCGGGGCGCGATGCCGTAATCCTCGCCGAACCACGTCCAGTCCGAATTCCGGGTGTAGGAGTCGATCGACTGCGTGACGCTGCGTCGCGAGGACGGCCAGGGATCCCCATAGGTGATGGTGCCCGCATCCACGTCGAAGCCATAGATGACCTGTGCGTGCCCGCCGCCGGCCGCCCACGCGATGCCGGTGAGGATCGGCCGATCGGCCGATATCTCATCGACGACCTTGGTCATCGACAACGGCGCACCGACGGCCGCATCGAAGCCGATCCCCCGGAAAGCCGAGGCGATCTGCTCGAGCGAGGCCTCGTCATTGGGGCAGCCGCCGTCGGCGCTGACGCCGTGTACCAGTGCGCAGTACTGATTCTGGCTGATCGGCCGGTGCAGATACGTCGCAATCGACGACCCATCCGCAGCCCAGCACCACTGATCCGCGGTCTGTGCCTGTTGCAGATAGGGCAGTGTCTGCGCACCGAAGACGGCGCTGCGCGGTTCCGGAACCCGGGGCAGGTTCGGCGTCACCACCAAACCGTGCGGATGCCCGACCGTGGAACCTGGCTCGGCCGCAGCCGATCCGTGCAGTGCGAAGGCGAGGAATACCGCGACCGAGCAGCAGAACAACTTCCATTTCGACGCCACGCCTCATCCTTCCGAGCGGAAATACCATGGCACGCTACATATCTCTGCACTCGGCCGCAATACCGTCGCATCGAATAACAGGGTATTTGGGCGACTTGGGTGAATTTACTTGCGAGACACCGCCGTTAACAACGACTTAAATGAATCAGGCTGACTTTTATATTGTCGCCGCCGAAACGACGTGGAACACTCCCTGTTCAGTTCGCCGATCATTCCATCCAGAAGTGATGGATCATGGGGCTCAGCAGGAGGAACCTTGCTTTATTCACGCTTGTCCACCGCCTTCGTATCAGCCCTGGGAATCGGTTTGGCGGTATCCGCCACCGCACACGGCGCCCCGGACGTACCCACCCCGCAGCTCAAGCATCACGCGTTCGGACTCGACCGCGCGGCCGCCCACGACAGCCTGAGCCGGGACACCACCGTCGGTTCGGCGCTGCCGGTTCAAGTGGGCGCGATCGGTGCACCACCCGCCTCGTATTCGCTGCGCCAGTACGCTTTACCCGCGGGCGATCAGGGGCAGGTCGGCTCATGCGTCACCTGGGCGACTGGATATACCGGGTATGGGGTGCTGATGAACGAACAGCAGATCGCGGGCGACCCGATGGCCCCCATGTTCATCTACGCGCAGATCGCCCAGGGTAACGATCAAGGCACCTACGCCGGAGTCGCCCTGCCGATCGAACAGCAACAGGGCATCGATACGAAATCCGACTACTGGCAAGGCGATTTCGACTATACGACCCAGCCCGACGCGAAGGAACGCGCGAACGCCGCACATTACAAACTGTCCGGAGCGCTGGATCTCACCAAGGGCGACATCGTCACCAACATCAAGAAAGCGATCGCCTCCGGCCTGC
This sequence comes from Nocardia sp. NPDC060255, assembly GCF_042727395.1. NCBI lineage: Bacteria > Bacillati > Actinomycetota > Actinomycetes > Mycobacteriales > Nocardiaceae > Nocardia > Nocardia sp. NPDC060255. The sequence goes on from NZ_JBHXAU010000003.1 coordinate 181,252, forward strand.
CGGTCCCCTTCGGATTCGACGTCAGAGAAAGCTTCGAAGACCTCGACAGCACCAACGACAACTACAACCCCTCCCCCAACGAGAAAATCCTGGGCGGCCACGAGGTCACCATCGTCGCCTACGACGCAAAAGGGGTGACAATCGAGAATTCCTGGGGCCCCAACTGGGGCAAGAACGGCTTCTTCACCGCCCCTTGGTCTTTCATCACCAGCGCCGACGTGAACGAAATCCACTCGATGGGCCGCCTACTCCCCGCCTGAGCTATTTGGTGAGGTGCGCTTCGAAGGCGATCCGGTCGCCGCGGTAAAGGCCGCGGACTCGCTCGATCGGGGCGCCGTCGGCGTCCAGACTGCGGCGGTGCAGCAGTAAAAGCGGTAGGGCTGTGGTGCATTCGAGCAGTGCGGCCTCGCGCGGGGAAGCGAGGACGGTTTCGATGCGTTCGGTGGCGCGGCCGAAGATCACACCCGAGCCGCGGACTGCGGCGTATAGGGAGGTGGTCGGGTCGTAGGTGGTGCGCAGGTCGGCGAAGCGGTGTAGTGGGAGGAAGGTGCTTTCCAGGCCGATGCGTTCGCCGTCGGCGAGTAGTACTCGCTCCAGGTGCATGACCGAAGTACCCACGGGCACAGCGAGATCGCGGGCGGTGTCGGCGTCGGCGGGTACGTCGTCCCAGCTGACGAGCAGGCGGCCGGGGACGCGGCCGTAACTGATGGCGCCCTCGGTGTAGGAGCGAAGCGACAAGGGCTGCACCATTTTCGGGCGGGACACCACGGTGCCGCGGCCTTGTCGGCGAATTCGGCCCTCCACCAGCAGATCTCGCAGCGCCTGGCGGACGGTCTCGCGTGCCACCTCGAACCGGACTGCCAGATCGCGTTCCGAGGGCACCGGATCGCCCTCGGCCAGGTCGCTGAGAATCGTTTCTAGCTCGGTGCGCACGCGATACGACTTCGGCAGCCGGTCGGGCAGCGCGAATTCGGTGCGCCCGCCGAGTATCTCGTCGGGTGCCACCGCGGCGCCGACCCCGTCCACCTCCGTTGCTTCCATGTGGCACAGCATACCCACAATTGGTCTATACCAATTGTTAACCTAGCGTTTGCGCGGGAAACACCCCTTGGTCTAGACCAATGTGCACCATAGGGACCATGCGATTGGTCATCATCGGAGGTGGGATCCTCGGCACCGCACACGCCCTGGCCGCTGTCCGCCGCGGTCACGAGGTCGTGCAGTTGGAGCGGGAGACCGAGGCCCGCGGTGCCACGGTACGCAACTTCGGCCTGGTCTGGGTGTCCGGGCGCTCGGCCGCCGAATTGGCGCTGACGCTGCGCTCCCGCGAACTGTGGGAGGAGATCGGCGGCCAGGTACCCGGCGTCGGGTTCCGCGCCAACGGCTCCATCACGCTTGTCCGCACTCCCGTCGAGCTGGCCGTCGCCGAAGCCGCCGCGGCCAGCGCCTCGGCCGAGGCCCGCGGATTCGAGTTGCTCGAGCCGGAGCAGGTCCGCGCGATCAACCCGGCGCTGCGCGGGAAATTCTTTGCCGGACTGCACTGTTCGACCGATGCCGCGGTCGAGTCGCGGCAGGCGCTGCCCGCGCTGCGCGCCTACCTGGCGGCCACCGGCCGCTACACCTTCCACGCGGGCACCGAGGCCAGGTCGGTCATCGACACCGCCGCCGGCGCCACCGTGCGCGACGATCAGGGCCGCCGCTTCGACGCCGATCTGGTGCTGGCCTGCCCTGGCGCCGCGCACAGCGGCCTGGCCCGCGAACTGGTCGACGACCTGCCGGTGCGCCGGGTCCGGCTGCAGATGATGCAGACCGCGCCGCTCGGCGAGCCGCTCACCACCGCCATCGCCGACGGCGACAGCTTCCGGTACTACCCCGGCTTCGCGGGCGACGAGGTGGACACGCTGAATCGCGAACAGTCCCAATCGGCTACCGCCGCCGAGCACAAGATGCAGCTGCTCTGCGTGCAGCGGCTGCACGGCGGGCTCACCATCGGCGACACCCACGAATACGACGAGCCGTTCGCGTTCGACGTGGACGAGGCGCCCTACGAGCACCTCACCGCCGTCACCGAGGAACTGCTCGGACGCAAACTGCCGCAGGTGGTTCGGCGCTGGGCCGGCGTGTACAGCCAGAGCCTCGACCCGACCGCGCTCGTCACCCGCGCCAAGGCCGGCGAGCACACCTGGGTGATCACCGGCCCCGGCGGCCGCGGCATGACCCTTGGCCCCGCGCTCGGCGAGCAAACCGCCGACCTGCTGAACTTGTGAGGATTGCGTTGTCTGAGAACACCATTCAATTGGCCGTGCTGGACATGGCGGGCACCACCGTCGCCGACGGCGGACTGGTGCTGCGCGCGTTCGACGCCGCCGCCACCGCGGCGGGCATCGACGCGGAAGGACCCGAACGTGAACAGGCCCGAAAGTACGTGCTGGACACGATGGGTCAGTCGAAGATCACCGTCTTCCGTGCGCTGTTGAGCGACGAAGACCGGGCCCAGGAGGCCAACCTGGCTTTCGAGGCCGCCTATGAGGCGTTGATCGACGAGGTCGACATCACTCCGATTCCCGGTGCGGCCGAGGCCATTACCAAGCTGCGCGACGCGGGCGTCAAGGTCGCGCTCACCACCGGCTTCAGCCGGGGCACCCAGGACCGCCTGCTGCACGCACTGGACTGGAAAGACATCGCCGACCTCACGCTGGCCCCGTCCGACGCCGGGCGTGGGCGCCCCTACCCCGACATGGTCCTCACCGCGCTGCTGCGTTTGCAGGCGGATGCCGTGAATCGTGTTGCGGTGCTCGGCGATACGACGAGCGACATCGCCACCGGCTTGGCCGCGGGCGCACGGATCGTCGCGGGCACACTCACCGGCGCGCACGACGCGGCGCAACTGCGCGCGGCGGGCGCCACCCACATCGTGCCCTCGGTGGTCGAGTTCGCCGACCTGGTGCTCGCCGAGCACACCTGACTCCGTCGACCGGCCCGCGCCGCCGACGGTCCACCCGCCCCTTCGACTCCGACACTCCTCACGAACCGAAAGTTGTAGTCATCGTGCGTACTTCGTACAAGCCGGCCGAGCTGGCACGCACCCTCGCCCGCACCGCACTGGTCGTCGCGACCGCCACCGCCGTCGCGGCCACCGCGGCCTGCGGCGGCACCGGCACCGAGAGCGCCAGCGGCAAGTCCGTCACGGTCTACTCCGCCGACGGTGTCGGGCCCTGGTACCAGACTCAGTTCGCGGCGTTCCAGAAGCAGACCGGGATCGCGGTCAACCTGGTCGAGGCGGGCTCCGGCGAGGTCGTCAACCGGGTCGACAAGGAGCAGGCCAACCCGCAGGCCGACGTGCTCGTCACGCTGCCGCCGTTCATCCAGAAGGCGAAAGCCAGTGGGCTGCTGCAGGACAGCGGCGTCGACACCAGCACCGTCCCGGCGACCGACAAGGACGCCGAGGGCAAGTACGTCACGCTGGCCAACAACTACCTGTGCTTCATCGCCAACCCGTCGGTGGACGCCACCAAGCTCACCTGGGACGACCTGCTGAAGCCGGAATTCAAAGGCAAGCTGCAGTATTCGACGCCCGGCCAGGCCGGTGACGGCACCGCGGTGCTGATCCTGCTGCAGAAGCTGCTCGGCAAGCAGGGCGCGCTGGACTACCTGAACAAGCTGCAGGCCAACAATGTCGGGCCGTCCTCCTCGACGGGCAAGCTGCAGGCCAAGGTGGACAAGGGTGAACTGACCGTCGCCAACGGCGATGTGCAGATGAACCTGAGCACCATCAAGGACAAGGCGTCGAAGTTCAGCGTCTTCTTCCCGGCCGCCGCCGACGGCAAGAAGTCGACCGTCGCGGTCCCCTACGTGATGGGCCTGGCCAAGGGCGCCCCGCACAAGTCCGACGCGACGAAGCTGATGGAGTTCCTGCTCTCCGCCGAGGTGCAGAAGACGCTGGGCCCGGACGCTTTCGCGGTGCCCGCCCGCGCGGAACTGCGCGATGCCCCGGTCACCGGATCGGGGCCGTCGCCGAGCGCGTCGCTCAAGGGTGTCGAGGTGCTTCCGGTCGATTGGAACAAGGTGCTCACCGACCTGGACGGCGACATCGCCGCCTACCAGAAGGCCACCGGTAGCTGAAACGCCGTCAACCACAAGGGAGTCGACATGTCCACCGGTGACGCGCTCACGAAATCAACCACCTCCGCCCCGCCCCTACCCGCCGCCAGCGAACCGGCGATCGTGTTCGATCGGGTCGGGGTCAGCTACCGCAGCGGCCGCAAAACCACTGTCGCGCTGGCCGATTTCACGCTGCGCGTCGCCGCGGGCGAGACCGTCGCCCTGCTCGGACCGAGCGGCTCCGGCAAGTCGACCGCGCTCAAGGCCCTGGCCGGATTCGTCCGGCCCACCTCGGGCGCGGTCCGGCTGGCCGGGCGCGACGTCACCGACCTGTCGCCCGCCAAACGCGGCATCGGTGTTGTCGTGCAGTCCTACGCACTGTTCCCGCACATGAGCGTGCACGGGAACGTCGCCTTCGGGCTGAAGTCACATCGAGTGCCGCGCAACGAGATCGGCGACCGCGTCAGCGAGGCGCTGGCCATGGTCGGCATGGGCGCCTACGCCAAGCGGCTGCCGAGAGAACTGTCCGGCGGCCAGCAGCAACGAGTGGCGATCGCCAGGGCGCTCGCCATCCGGCCCAAGGTGCTGCTGCTGGACGAGCCGCTCGCCGCGCTGGACGCGCAACTGCGCCAGTCCATGCTCGGCGAACTGCAGCAGCTGCGAAAGGCATTGCCGGACACGGCGATGCTGTACGTGACGCACGACCAATCCGAAGCGCTCGCGCTGGCCGATCGCATCGCGGTCATGCGCGACTCGCGTCTGATCGATATCGACTCTGCCGAGAACCTCTGGCGGCGACCACCCAGCGACTTCACCGCCGCATTCCTGGGCGGCGCAAACCTGCTGCCGTGCACGGTGAACCGCCTCTCGGGCGGATCCGCGCTAGTCACCGTCGGCACCCAAACCTTGCGCGCGGAAGCACCCACACCCGGTGTCGGCCAAGAGAACTGGGTTCTCGATGCCCCCGCCCTGCTGTGCGTGCGCCCGCACACCGTGCGCATCGTCGCCACCTCCGAGCGCGACGCACTGCGCGGCACAGTGGCCTCCGCCGTCTGGCGCGGCGCATCGACCCGTCTGACCGTGGCGGTCGACGGCTTGGCCGACGAGGTCACCGCCGACGTCCCCGGCCAGGTCGACACCGCCATCGGTGCCGTGGTCGGTGTCCGTTTCCCCGATCCGGCCGGAGTGTTGATCCCCCGCCCGGTCGGCCGCACCACCCCCATCGAGGTTCCGCAATGACGCGCGGCCAGCGTTCGCGCGGGTCAGTGGAAGGCGGCCGGTCATGAGCATCCCCGCGGTCCTCGAACCGATCGCCGCGCCTGAGTCATCGAGTCAGCCTGCGCGGCAGCGTAACTGGAAGCCGGTGCTGTGGACCCTGCCGCCGCTGCTCGTGGTGCTGTTCATCGCCGTGTACCCGATCGTGCGGGTGCTCGCCGAGTCGACGGTGACGCCGTCCGGCCGGGGCACGTCGGTCTGGTCGCAGGTGCTCGGTTCCGAGTCGTTCCGGGATGCGTTGTGGCGCACCGTGTTCATCGCGGTGAGCTCGGTCGCGGGCTGCCTGGTGCTCGGCACGTTTCTGGCGATCGTGCTGGCCTTCGTGCCGTTTCCCGGGTCGCAGGTGGTGGGTCGGCTGATCGATACCGTGCTGACGCTGCCGTCGTTTCTCGTCACGCTGGCGTTCACCTTCCTCTACGGCACGGCGGGCGCGGTGAACGCGCTGATCACCCACCTCACCGGCAACAACGAACCGACACTGAACTTCTTGAGCACCCCGCTCGGCGTAATCCTCGCCGAGATCACCTTTTTCACGCCGTTCGTGGTGCGCCCGCTGCTCGCCGCGTTCGCCCAACTACCGCGTGAACAGCTCGACGTGGCGGCGAGTCTCGGCGCATCGCCGTGGCGGGTGCTGCGCCAGGTGGTGCTGCCCGAGGCGTGGCCCGCGCTCGCGGCGGGCGGCAGCCTGGTATTGCTGTTGACGCTCAACGAGTTCGGCATCGTGTTGTTCACCGGCGCCAAGGGCGTGATCACGCTGCCCGCGCTGATCTATACCCGCGGCATCGTCACCTTCGATCTGCCCGGCGCGGCGGTGCTCGCCTCGGTGCAGGTGCTGCTGTCGCTCACGCTGTACATCGGCTACCGGCTGATCTTCGCTCGGTTCATGGCCAGGAAGGAGCACTGACGCGATGCTGATGTGGACCAAGCGCGGCCGGGCCATCGTGCTCGCCGTCTTCGCGCTCGTCGTGTTCGTGGTGTTCGTCGCGCCGATCGCCACCGTGGTCGGCGCCGCGTTCGCCGGGCACTGGACCGGCCCGCTGCCATCGGACCTCGGCTTCGCCAACTTCGGGCGCGCGCTGTCCGGCGAGCAGGCGGCCAGCCTCTCGGTGAGCCTGCAGACCGCGCTCATGGCCGGTGCCGTTTCGCTGATCCTCGGCACCTGGGCGGCGCTGGCCTCGCGGGAGGCGCCCGGCTGGTGGCGGCGCTGCACCGACGCGGTGTTCCATCTGCCGGTCGCGGTGCCGTCGGTGGCCATCGGCCTCGGTGTGCTGATCGCGTTCAACGAGCGCCCCGTGCTGCTCGGCGGCACCAAATGGATTGTCATCCTTGCACATTCGGTGCTCGTGCTGGCCTACGCGTTCAGCGCGGTCGCCGCCGCCCTCGACCGCCTCGACCCCGGTTACCGCGAGGCCGCCGAATCGCTCGGCGCGAGTCCGGTCCGGGTGCTCTGCCAGGTCACGCTGCCGCTGCTGCTGCCTGCGCTGGGCGCGGCCGCCGGACTCGCCGTGGCCTTGTCGATGGGCGAACTCGGCGCCACCATCATGGTGTACCCGGCCACCTGGAAGACGCTGCCGGTCGGCATCTTCGCCGAAACCGACCGCGGCGAGGTCTTCGACGCCGCCGCGAGCACCACGCTGCTGGTCCTGGTCACCCTCGTCGCGCTCATCCTCCTCGGCCGCATACGCAGCCGCGCCGCCCTGCGCTGACCACAGCCGCACGCCTCCTGATGGGGGTAGTGCGGCGCGCGGCGGTCCGGGCGCAGGTTCGCGTGTCGACCTAGGATGGCGACGTGTCAGCACTTCCCTTGATCTTCACCGCGAGTTGGGCGAGCGGGGTCAACGCCTACGCTGTGGTGCTGCTGCTCGGGCTGTTCGGCCGCACCGGCCTCTCCGATTCGGTGCCGGACGCCCTGCAGCGCACCGACGTGCTGATCGCCGCCGCGGTCCTGTTCTTGATCGAGGCGGTCGCCGACAAGATCCCGTACTTCGATTCGTTCTGGGATTCGTTCCACACCGTGGTCCGGCCCGCGGCGGGTGCTGTCGTGGCGGCATTGCTTGCGGGACAAGACGGTTCGCTGCCCGAGCTCGCGGTGGGCGCGGTCGGCGGCGTCACCGCGCTGGCGAGCCACCTGGTCAAGGCGGGCACCCGGATGGCGATCAACACCTCGCCGGAACCGGTCACCAATATCGTGACGAGCACCGCCGAAGACATCTCCGTCGCAGGCCTGGTGACCCTCGCCATCTTCCACCCGCTCCCGGCGGCCATTATCGCGGGCGTGCTGCTGGTGATCGGGTTGCTGCTGGTGGCGTTCCTCGCCACCCGCATCCACCGCTACCTGCGCCGCCGCAGACAGCGCCGGGAGGCACGCAGCGCGGCCACGATCTGACCGCGGGGCGGGCGCCGTTTTTGATCTCGGTCCGGCGAAACCCCGTGCGCGCGACATATCCTCACAACGACTACGGGGTTCCCTCCGCATCTGAGAGAAGGTTGGCGGTCCAACAATGGCAGCACCGGCGACGAAGCTAGTGAAGGACATCGAGCCGTTGTCCGCGCCGCAGCGGCGGCGGGCGATCGCGACGGTGGCGCTGCGGCTGGCCGGTACCGCGGAACTCGGCGCGCTGCTGACCGATCTGGCGGGGCGGGGCCGTTACGAGCGGATCCTCTCGATTCACCTGGCCTCGATCGCCACCGACCGCGAACATCTTGTCGGGCAACTGGATTCGCCGGGTCAGGAGTTCGTGTCGCGCGCGGTCGTCGCGCTGGTCCGGCTCGGTGTCGAGCCCAGGGTGCTGGTCGAGCGGTTGCCGCGGATGGCGCAGCGGACGCGGCAGGTGCTGTATCGCGCGGTCGGCCGGCGCACACTGGACCCCGGCCTGACCGATGCCTTGCTGCCCGAGGTCCGGCGACTGTTCGGAGACGCCGAGGCGGCGCGGATTCTGCCCTATTGCTCGACGCGGCTGGTCGTCGAGCAGCTGCCCGAGTTCGCCTACGCCGCGCCGAACTGGCAGACGTTGAGCCGCAGACACACCGAGGCAGTACTCACCTACCTGACAGACCTGGCAGCACAGGCGGGTGAGTCCGACTGGCCCGAGCTGTGGCCGCGCATCGCCGCCGGCGCGGGCGCCTTCGCGCTGCATGCGCCCGACCGCCTGCTGGCGCTGGCCGCGCAGGCGGTGCGGTACGTGCAGATCCGCGGCCTGGACGCGATCGCGGGCAAGTTGACCAGGCACGCCCCCGATGCCGTCGTCGCACTGATCCTGCATCCGAGCGGTCGCGGCAACTGCCTCGCCGGACGCGCGGTGTTCCTGGCCTTGCGCGAGCTCCCCGACGATCGGCTGACCGCCGTGTGCGCCGCGTATTCCGGCTATCACCGGCGGCGATTCCTGCATGCCCTGCCGCCGAGCCGGCGCACCGAGCTGGTGCGGCAGGTGTTCATCCGGCCCGGCGTCGATGCCGCGCACGTCGATCTCGACGCACTCGACAGCCTGCCCCGGGACGATCGGGCGACGCTTGCCCGTGAACTGCTGTCTCGCCAAGGCGGTTCCGACGATCGGCCGGTCCGTGAGCGGCTGATCGCCCGGTTGTCGTGGGAGGAAGCCGAGCCCGTCCTGCACGAAAGTATCCGCCGCCCAACGGCCGACGAGCGCGCCGAGGCCTATCCGCTGCTGATCGTCGCGGCCGTCGGCAGCCGTGATCCCGCGGTGGTCGGCACGCTGCTCGAATCGCTGCGTCGTCTGCGCAATGAGCAGGACCCGGTGCGGCGCACCGCGTTACAGGCGATCAATCAGATCCCGCTGACGCTGTTGCGCGCCGAACACCTGCCCGCGCTGGAGATCCTGGGCACCGACGCGCTGCAGGCCCGCGATCGATCGTCGATGACCACCGACGCGGTCGGCGTGCTGGCGCGCGGGCTGCTGGTGCACGGTGCCCGCGCCGACGATCCGGCCTGCACGGAGTCGGCGCTTCGGTTGATCGAAAGCCTTGCGGCGCATGCCAGCTCGATTTCGCTGTGGGGCCTGGACCGTGATCTGCCGCGCGGCGCGGAACATCGACTATTCGCGGCACTGCGTCGGCGGCTGGACGGCGATGCGGTGCGCGATGAGTGGAGCCTCACGCTCGGCCTCGCCATGGGTCTGAACGAGCGCGCATGGCACGTCGCGCCCTTGCAGCAGCTTCTGCTGCGGGCCTGCGGCGCCCGCAACGACTCCGTGATCCACCGCGCCGTCGACCTGGTGCTGGCCAACCCGGCCACCCGCGACGAGCACCTCGCGATCCTGCTGAACCGGGACCGCTCACTGATTTCACTGCCGCGGGTGCAGCATGTGATCGCCACGCGCCGCACGGATCTGCTCGACATGGTGCTCAGCGGTGCCACGCCCGGCCGCTTCATCGCGCCGAAAGTGCGCCTGGTGCCCGACTTTTCGGCAGGCTTCGACGGCTGGACGCCACGGCAGGTCGAACTGTACGCGCGAGCGCTGACCGGACTGGTGCGGTCGAAGGAGTCCTCGCTATGGGAAAAGACGTGGGCGGTCCGGCGATTGGGCCATCTACCGGGTAGCGTCGCGCGCCTCGTCGGCTACACCGATCACCCCGAGCTCACGGTGGCCGAGGCGGCGCTCACCGCGCTCGGCCGCAGCGATGAGGCCGAGGCCGCGATCGGCGTGCTCGGCCGGTATGTCGACTCCGATCGGGCGCGAGTCGCGGTGAGCGGCATCGCTTCCCGCGCCAGGAGCATCGCCCCGGATCGGCTCGCCGGCGCGCTCACGCGACTGCTGGATTCGCCGAAGATCACCTCGCTCAAGGAGGGGGTGCGGCTGCTCGCGGCACTGCACGTGCCCGAGGCGATGGCCACCATCCGGGCGATCTGGGACCGCCCGAACCAGCATCGCGACGTCAAACGCGCGGTCGTCTTCGCGTGCCGCTGGCTGCTCGACCAGGACGAGGCCTGGCAGATTCTCGCCGAGGCCTCCCATGACCCGGCCGTAGCGAGCGAGGCCCTGAATCTCACGCCCGAACTGCTGCCGATTCCACAGCGCCGCAAGATGGCCGAGCTGGTGCGCGAGATGGCGGGCGGCGCCGATGTCCAGCTGGCCACCGAGGCGATGCGGGTGCTCAGCGCGTGGCAGCGCTGGGCGCCCGCCGACACCGGCGAGATGCTGGTGCGCAGGCTCGCCGATCTCGGTGAGGCGGGGCTGTGGCGGCAGGCCGCGCGGGTGCTGGTCGGCGGAGATTTCCGGGCGGAGCTGCCCGCCGCGGTGGATCGGCTGCTCGCCGCCGAGGACATCGTCATCGCGGGGCGCGATCTGCCTGCGCGCCAGCGACTCTCGACGCTGGTCAGCAGTCTCGGCAGCGCGGCGCTGAGCTCGGATGAGGCGCGCGCGACGGCGGTGGTCGTGGCCAAGCGGCTGGCGGGCGAGACGCAGTGGCGACGGTTCGCGATCGATCTGCTGCTCGCCCAGATCCGTTGGGCCGATGCCGCGTCGAGCGCGCGATCGATCCAGCAGGCGTGTGGTCTGGCGCGAGGAGCCCTGGTGGTCTATCCGGCCGAACAGCTGCGGACGCAGTTGGCGCGGACCGGGCAGATGGTCGATGCAGAGACCATGACAACCGTGGCTCGGGATCTGTCCACCGACGTGGACAGTGCGACCGCGTTGGCCGCGCTGACGTTGATCTCGCAGTGTGGCAACCACTTCGGCTGGACAGCCGCCTGGCTGGAGCTACTCGCTCGAATGCGCACGCACGGGCAGAGCATTGTCCGGGTGGCGGCGCACGAAATCTTCACTATTGCTGAGTGATTGCCGAGAAATTCCCAGCGGGCGTGCCGCGCCAGTCGACCACGCGGCACGCCGGGCGGGGCGCCCCGTTGCGCCCGCCGTCACTGTGCAGGCGACGTAATCGTCCAGAGTGCGTCACTGGTCGGATGACAAACCTGGGACATCGCCTTTGTGCAAGCGACGCTGTCGGGGCAGTGTCACTATCGCGGTGAAATCCGTCAGTCGAAAGATCACTGCTCGGGCAATCGACGACGGCCGCCGGCCACGTCGGTTACCAAATCAGTGTACCCATCGACGAGTTCTGCCAAGTGGTACCAATGTTTATGGGTATTGTCGCTGCGCGCGCCGTCGACGTCGATGGCCTGGTTCGCGTCCACCCAGCTGCGCGCCATCCGGTCCACCACCGCACCGAGGCTTTCCGTGTGCAGCGACGCGCCGTTGCGGTGCTGCGGGATCTCCTTGCCGATCCAATCATTGATATCATCGACGAGTTCGCTACGGCGGCAGTCGATTTCGACGATCAATGTGGCATCGCGCACCTGCTGCCTGCGCGCATGCAGCTCGGCAAGTGCATGCGCGGACCGCAGCATTTCCCGATCTTGAAAACGGCGTCCTTGAAAGGCACACAATAGCTGCGGAGCGGTAGGCAGAACCCCCACCGTTGGCGCGCTCATGCCTGCACCTCGAGCTCGCCCGACACCAACACGCTTTGTACCAACATAATTGGCTCTCGATTCGGTTATCCCGGTCATCGGATCGGTTGTTCACAACTAGGCTAGCTGGATCATGCACTTACCGATGCAAGAACGCAAGAGTGCGTCTGCATTGCTGCGACTCGTCTGTAAGCGCACCTTCACACGCTCGGTTTCTCAGCTGGACAACAGCTTCAACGCCTGGTGAACCGGGGCGTCGCCGATGACCTCGGGCGATGCGAGAGCCTACTTCGCATGTGGGCACGGGCGGGGCGCGGCGCGCCGATCGCGCGTCCTGATAGCGGATCAGTATGCGCCGGAAGGGATGCCGACCGGTTGCTTACCGGTCGAGAAGACGGCGGTTTCCGCCGCGAAACATGTCAAGGTGGGTTGCGAACAGCGCCCTGTTCTGACTCTCGCTCAGCGCATTCGGGTGAACGAGACGTAGTGATCACCGGTGTACCAGGCGGATCGATCGTTTCCGGTGACGATGCGTTCGGCATCGCGGTTCTGCCCCGGCTTCTTGATGTTGACGTCCCACTCCTGATACGCGATCCGCTGCCCCGCCGCATCGGCGCTCGGCAGCGTCCCCTCCCGATTCGACCAGGTCCCACCGCCTTTGGTGCCGGACCCGTCGTTCGGCGGCCAGGTGCCCGCATCGATCCGCGCCAGCGTGTCCCAGGCCCGCTGCGGAACGGCGGCACTGACCAGCGTGACCGCCTCGCCCCGCACGGACCTCGGCGAATGCTCCTGCGCGCCCGCCGACAGTCCGAAGACCAACGACAACGCCGCCGCGACGACAGCGAGAATGTGCACGAACCGCTTCGAGGTCGAACCCGCCCCAGTCATACCGAGTAAAACTACGGGCCCAAGTCGAACACCAGGTTTCCGCAGGTTTCCGATCCGTGAAGCCTTGGTGCCGATCCTTTCGGGGGAACCGCCGATGCCGGAACCGGAAACCTTGGAACCCAGCGGGTTCGACAGCGTACGCTTTCGTCCTACGAACGCGCTCGCGGTCGCACATTTGCCGCCGCACGCGGGCTCTCCCCCAGGCGCGAACGCGATAGTGCGTGCCGAGTGCGTGGATCGAAGGGATGGTGTCATGGCAGGCAAGCGCACCGTGCTGACCGTGCGATTGCGCCGGTTGGCCGCGATGCTGCACGAAATGCGCGAACACGCCTCGCTCAGTAAAGAGGAGGTGAGTGCGCAGACCGGGATCAACGTCACCACGTTATATCGGATCGAGACGGCGCAGGCGCGGCCGCAGCGGCGCACCCTCCAGGCGATGCTCGATCTGTATGCGGTGAGCGAGGAACAGCGCGACGACGCGATGGAGTTGCTGTCCGACGCGCTGAAGCCGGGTATGTCGCGGGCGTACGAGGGCAGCGTGTCGGAGGTGTACGCGGCGTACATCAACTTCGAGGCCGAGGCGTTGTCCGCGCGGCATTATCAGACCTCCACCATCCCAGGACTTTTGCAGACGATGGAGTACGCGACGGCGGTGATCGACACCTCGATGCCGAAGGTGGAGGCGGCGATCATGGAGGATCGGGCGCGCGCCAGGATGGATCGGGCCGCCAATCTGACCAAGGAGGAGCCGCTCGAGCTGTGGGTGGTGATGGACGAGGCGGCGATCCGGCGCACCGTCGGCGGGCCCGCAGTGATGCACGGCCAGTTGGATCGGTTACTACAGGAAACGAAGCGTAAGAACGTGATTCTGCAGATCCTGCCGTTCGAAGCGGGCGCCCATCCCGGCATGGCGGGTTCGTTCACGCTGCTGGACTTCCACGACCCGGCCGATCCGGAGTTGGTGTACGTGGAGGGCATCGCGGGCGACGAGCTGATCGAGGGTCATCCCGAGATCCGGCGCTTCGGCGTGATTTTCGATCAGTTGCGCGCGATGGCGTTGAGCCCGCGCGACTCCGCGGAGATGATCATCGAAGCCGCGGCGCGGATGGGCCGCTAGCTCCGGCTGGCCCGCCGGTAACCGACGGCCGCGGGCACCGCGAACACCACGATCGCGCCGACCGACCACGCGATGGTGGCCAGCAGCGGAGCGCGCACCGCCCCGCCCAGCGACAGCCCACGCATCGCATCGATCGCGTAGGTCATCGGTTGATGCGCGACGATCGGTTTGGCCCAGCGCGGATACGCGGTCAGCGGCACGAATCCGGTGCTGAAGAACATCATGATCGACGATCCGAGCGAAACCGCCTCCACCAGTGCGGTTTTCGCGCTGAATACCGCGACGGCGGTGACCAATGTCGCGAAGCCGAGCCCGTACAGCAGCGGCACACCGAACAGGGCGATGCCGGCGAGCACGCCCTGCTCGAACCGGAAGCCGAGTGCCATACCCACCGCGAACAACACCATGGTGCACAACAGGATTCGGACGCCCTCGGCGAGGATTCGCGAGGCAAGCCCGGACGCGCGATGCACCGGCAGCACCCACAGCCGGGCCAGCAGGCCTTGATCGCGTTCCCGGCCGAGCGTGATCGCGCCGGCCAGTGACCCCGACATCACTCCCACCAGCGCAACCATCGGCACCGAGCCGTACAGCGCGCTCGCGCCGGAGAATGTCGAAATCTGCTTGCCGAGCACGGTATTCAACACGATCAGCAGCAATGCCGGGAACACCAGCGACTGCACCATCGTCAGCGGGTCACGCCACCACCGCAGTAACAGCCGTCGGGTCTGGATGACGGTCTGCGGCACCAGCAGCCGCCAGGTCTCGGTCTTGCCGTACACCAGCGGTAGATTCGCTGCCGCGATGTGGTTGTCCGTCTTGGTCATTCCGACCTCCGCACGGCGACCACCGCGCCGAGCACCCCGAACACCACGAGTAGCCCTGTCGCCCAGGCCAAGCCGGGCCCGAGTACCGGCCAGCCGACGACTCCCGCGTTGCCACTCGGATCACCGGCCAGCGCACGCAGCCCGTACACGAACTGCGATACCGGCTGATTGCGGGCGAAACCCTGTAGCCAGGACGGGAATTGGCGCGCGGGCGCGAGACCGGTGGATACCAGGCCGAGGATCAACTGCGGGAAGATGAGCACCTGCGTGATCGCCTCCGGACTCTTGGCCAGGCTGCCGATCAGGTCCGCGCCCAGGCACAGCGCCAACGCCACCAGCAACGCGAACGCCATAAATCCTGCTGTTTCCCACCAGCTTCCGTAGAACTCGACGCCGATCACCCGGCCGCACAGCACCGCGACGGCCAACGAGATCATCGCGCGATACATGGCGGCGGTGATCCGGGCCGCCAGCGGTGCCACCGCGGGCATCGGCATCGAGCCGAATCGGATGGTGAGCCCGTCCTTGGCGTCGCTGGCCGCCCGGAACGCGGCCGAGGTCGCGCAGAACGCCACCGCCTGCATCACGATCATCGGCATCAGGAACTGCGCGTAGCTGCTGAGTCCGTGCCCGTACACGCTCATCACCAGGTTCAACGGCACATAGAACCCGAGGGTGAACACGGTCGGCGCGACCACCGCGGTCACCAATTCCCCGTTGCGCCACGACGGCCGGATCAGCCGGCAGGTGAGCACCCACCATTGCCCGACCGCGCCGATCCGCGGCCGGGACGGCACCGTCAGCAGGCTCATCTGCACGCTCTCATCCTGCGGATATCCGCGCCGGTTTGCCGGGAACCGGCACTTGTCCGCATGTCGCGGGCGGCCGTCCTAAGAGATACCGAGATAGCGTCCGGTTCGGTTCATCGCGTCACACAGCCTGCAGCGTCCAATTCTTCGCGTTCGCGCTGCTGTGTTCCGACAGTGCAGCAAGTCACGTCGGGTTCGTCCGGATCGGTAGATGACTACGCGCAACCCTGTGAGTAATGTGTGCCGAGATGACCAGCATGGAAGCTCGTTTCGGTGACGCGCCCCGGACCGTGCCCCTCCCCAATCCGTGGAATCTGACCGCCTACCTCGCCGCCGTTGCCGCACACCGTGGCCGCTCCATCAGCCTGCACACCGCGTCCAAGGCGCTGGTGAACGAGATCGGTTGCGGCGGAGGCGGTCTGTGGGTCGCGCGCAAACACGACGATCTCATCGTCTACGACGCCGACGCCACCGATCGCAACGCCGATCACATCATCCTGCACGAGGTAGGGCACATGCTGCTCGGTCATGGCACGCAGGAGTCCGATCGCCGCACACCGGTGCCGCCGACGCTGACCCTGATGTTGCCCTCGATTTCGCCGCAGTCGGTCGAGCATGTCCTCGGGCGCAGCGAATTCGGGGTCGATCGGGAGCGGGAGGCGGAGGTGTTCGCCGATATGACCATGGTCTACGCCACCCTGCCACAGCGCCGGAATCGGTCGTTCCGGCTGTTCGGGCGCGGGAAGTAAGTCACCACTGGTCGTACGGGTCATCCGGTAGCCGCCGGATGCCGTTGCGCAGATCCTCGATGAGGTCCTGGTAGCCGTCGGCCATTTCCTCGATCTGCACCCAGGCGTCGTAGAAGACCGCCTCCGGGGCGAACGCCAGCGCCGCGAAGGCCTGCGCGGTCATGCAGGCGAGCCGGTCCACCATTCTGCCGACGGTTTCGGTGTGCTCGGGTGCGGCGATCTCCGGGACCGGGGTCGCCAAGGTGACCCAGCGATCGATGGTGCGCACCAACTGCAGGCGCCGCTGATCGATCTTGACCGCCTCGGCGGCCGGAGTGCGCTCGCGCACCAGGTGCAACTGGGCCAGTTCGCCCGCCGCCTCCAGCATCGGATGGTCGTCGTGCGGAAAGCCGCGGAAGGCGGCGAGCAACAGATCTTTCGCGGGCAGCGTCCGGTCCGGGTTCACCTCAGCGCCCCCGCCCGGCCGCGCGTCGGTGCGCCCCGCCCCTCGGGTGGTGACGTCGCCGCAGCACATCCCGCACCTGGCACACATCGATAGCGTGAACGAGACTGCCCCCCTTCACGTAGATTTCACCAACTTCCGTTCGTCCGACACGCGCTGGTCAACCGCCTCCCCACCAGCCTGCCGCCGCATCGATCGGGCTCGGCAAACCTCGAGTGACCACACCTTAATCTGCCACTCGGAAGTAATCACCTGCGGCTATGCCCAGCCGACCCGACGCCGCAACCAATCCCGGGCAAGCCGGGCAAATCTCGCTTGATGAGCGCGCAGGTGCGGCGAGCGAGGCGGTGGCGGTTGCCGGGAACCAACCGCCCAGTACCCCGCCAGCGCGCACACGAACGCGTCGATGGCGACCGGGGCGATACCTGCCTATGTGTCAATGGGAGTGGGCGACCAGATAGTCCGGGCCGCCGACGTATGTGGTGTCGCCGGATTCGGTGGGGCTGGTGGTCGCGTCGGCTACCGCGGTGGCGAATTCGGTGACGGTGGGGAGGGTGGCTTGGGTGCGGCGGGCGGCGACGGCGGCGGGGTTTCGGCGTTCCAGGAGTTGGACGATGATGGTGCCGTCGATCATGTCGCCGGAGACGGTGTGCAGGGTGATGCCGTGCGTGGTGAGGGTGGGAATCATTGCGCGGAGGGCGTTTTCGCCTGCGCGTTTGCTGGCGGCGATGGGTTCGTATTCGGCGGGGACCGGTTTGCGGCCGTGAAAGTGGGCCTGGTGGCTGGTGACGAAGACGATGCGGGAGCCGGACGGCAGGTGGGGTAGGGCCAGCTCGACGAGGCGGGTTTGGGCGTCGCGGTTGATCGACATGGCGTAGTCGGGGGCGGCGTTGCGTTCGAGGCCGCCGGAGGCGTTGAGGATCAGGACGTCCAGTCGGCCGTACTGCTCGGTGATGGTTTCGATGAGGGTGCGGGCGGAGGTTTCGTCGGAGATGTCGGCGCCCGCGGTCGAGGCGCTGCCGCCCGCGGCGTTGATCTCGTCGGCGAGTGTCTCAGCGCGCCTGAGCTTTTCGCGATAGTTGAGGATCACGTGGTCGCCTCGGTCGGCGAGGATGCGCGCGGTTTCGGCGCCGATGCCGCGAGAGGCACCGGTGATCAGAACGACTCGCTGTCCGGCTGGATGACCCACCGTTTCCCTCTCGATTACGGACCGTCGGCCCGGCGGACTGCTTCTAAATCAGAATCACTATGGTAGTTCTGAATGAGAAGCGCAAGCGGGGCGAAGCCGCCCACCGGCCGGATCGATCCGCCGGTATTGGCCGCGATGGAACTGCTGGGACAGCGGTGGATCCTGCGCATCCTGTGGGAGCTGGCGCCCGGACAACTCGGGTTCCTCGAACTGCGGCGGCGGATGGACAACTGCTCGTCCAGCATGCTTTCGGTGCGGATGCAGCATCTGCAGGGCGCGGGGCTGATCGTGAAGAACGCGGACAAGTCCTATGAACTCACCATCGCGGGAACAGAACTCGGCACCGCGCTGCAGGACGTCTGGCAGTGGTCGCGGAAGTGGGAAGCCGCACTCACCGACTGAGCGAGTTGACCTTCGGCCTACCTGAGACCTCACGATGGTCGGGTGGCAGACGACGGGTTGATCACGATAGGTGTTTTAGCGCGAGCGAGCGGGCTCACGGCGAGTGCGCTGCGGTTTTACGACGACTGCGGGTTGCTGGTGCCCGCGCGGGTCGATCCGCTCACCGGATATCGGTATTACACCGAGGCCCAGCAGGAACGGGCAGCGTTGATCCGTCGCCTGCGGGCGATCGAGGTACCGCTCGAATCCATCTCGAACATCCTGTCCGGCGAGGTCGAGCGCGCTGCGCGACTGCTGGACGAGCACGTCGGTGAGCTGCAGCGACGAGCGCGGGCGGCCGCCGACATTGCCGCGAAGATCAAGCGGACACTAACGATCGGGTCGCTGGATGATCGCGTCGCGTTGCCTGCCGCATTGCTGGCGGACGCGTTCGAGCAGGTGCGATCCGCCGCGGCGGGCACTCGCGAAATCCCGGTTCTCGCAGGAATTTTGCTGGAGGCGGGCGCGAATTCGCTGACGCTCACCGCCACCGATCGCTACCGGCTCTCGACTCGGACGGTGGTGTCGCGGGATCGACAGGGCAGCGACTGGTCGGTGGTCGTCGAGGCAGGCGATCTCGCGCCGATCATCGGCTGGCTTCGGCGGCTCGACGAAATCGTCGCCGCCCCAACCGATCAGGGACTGCTGCTCGTCGGCGACGATGCCGAGCGACAGTGCCAACTGATCGATGAGCCGTTTCCTGACTATCGAGCAGTCTTGTCGAGCCTGGGACCGGTCCGAACCCGCGTGCTGACGGCCCGCCTGCCGTTGCTGGCGCTCCTCGAAAACAGCGCCCCCACAGTCAGATTCGAGATAGACAACGCCGGTCTCACGGTGTCCCACAGCAGCAACCGACATCACCTGCCCGCCACGGTCACCGGCTCCGACATCGACCTCTTCTTCGACGTCACCACACTGCTCCCCGCGATTCACACCGCCCTGGGCCCCGATCTCATGCTCGACATCACCGCGGCCGACCACCCGGTCGTCCTCCGCTCCGCCACCGACGGCGACCTCACCACCCTGGCCATGCCGACCTGGCACCCAGCCGACAGATAGGACCCCCATGACCGACGACACGATGACCGCCATCACGCGCGCGGTAGCACTCGGGCACGAAGGCCAACCCGACGCAGCCCGCGAATCACTGCTCGCCCTATGGAATTCCTTTGCCCCCCAGGGTGATCCACTGCACCGCTGCACCCTCGCCCACTACCTCGCCGACCTGCACGACGACGCGGCCGAGGCACTGACCTGGGACATTCGTGCCCTGGACGCCGCCGATTCGCTGACCAACACCCGTGCACAGGAATTCGACGCATCGCTGGACGTCCAAGGCTTCTACCCGTCCTTGCACCTCAACCTCGCCGACAACTACCGCAGGCTGAGCTCCTTCACCGCCGCCCAACGCGAACTCGCCGCCGCCAGAGCCACGTTGCACGCCCTCCCCGACACCGCTTACGGCACCACGATCCGCAGAGCGGTCGATGAAGTCGAAGCAGCGGTCGAAGCGCAAGACACCCGCCCACGAGCCTCCGCCCCGACCGGCCGTGGCTAGCCGAAGCACCAGCGTCGCTCGGTGCTGACGTGCTCGGCGTTTGCCGGACCGCACCGCAGGGCCATGTAATTGGGGGCGTGCGTCCGCACTTGATCCACCGAATACTCCTCGTGGACAGGATCATACGACGTAAAAGGGGACGCCTGATGAAGAAGACAGTCGCGATAGCTGCCATGATCGCCGGGCTCGCCGCACCAGCCGGACTCGCCGCAGCGGAACCCGTCTCCGCACCGACCGCTGTCGGCCCGGTCGCCGGGCCGCCGACCGGTTCGTCCTCGGCCGATATCTTCTGCGGGGTGCTCTGGATCCTGAAGGGCGGCGGCAACGCCGACTGCAGCTTCTGAGCGAACGCGAACGGCCCGCACTGCTCGGCGTGCGGGCCGTTTGCCTCGTCGCAGGCGCAGCCATAGCCGCGAACTTGCCGACCAGGAATTTCTGCCGAACAACACAATTGGCGTTAAGGCGACGCTAACCTAAGCGACGCACCGAATTAGGCAGTATACGAAGCCACCGTGCACCAACAGGTTTAGGCTGTGCGCCGTGGTCGAACCCCAACCGTCAATCGCACCCCATCCCGACATCGCTCCCTTGGCGCCGCTGCTCGGCACCTGGCGTGGCGACGGGCACGGTGAATACCCGACCATCCAGTCGTTCGATTACCTGGAAGAAATCCGGTTCGGCCATCTCGGCCGCCCGTTCCTCACCTATCGGCAGCGCACCCGCGCCGCCGACGGCAGCCGCCCGATGCACGCCGAAACCGGCTATCTGCGCTGCCCGAGCCCGGACCGGGTCGAATTGATCTTGGCGCACCCCACCGGCATCACCGAAATATGCGAGGGCGCACTGAATGTCGCCGACGGCGCGCTGCACATGGAATTCGACTCCACCAGCATCGGCCGCTCCAGCACCGCCAAACTCGTTACCGCCCTCGGCCGCACCTTCCAACTGAAGGGCGACACCATCGATTACACCCTGCGCATGGCAGCGGTCGGCGAACCCTTGCAACACCATCTCGCCGCCACCCTGCGCCGCGCCGAATAACTCACGCTCGCCCGCACACCCTCCGCCGAGCGGTGCAGGATCCGAAACATTATCTGGCCGAACAGCCGGTTCCATGGAGTTGTTTCGCGATTGGCGAATTCCACGAAAATTCCGACGCGCTCAGGGGTACTCTCACCGGGATTCGTCCGAAATGTGACCCACGGCATGTTCTTGCTGCCATATGCCATCGGTCACTCACGCTTGTTCGGCGAAACGATCCCGGTCTACGGTTCGAAAGTCAGCAAACTTTCAGATAACTTCGCGCGGTAATCCCTGCGCGGAAAAAAGCTAGAACCCTTCCCCCGTCGACACCCCTGACCCTGAGGGAGCCGAACAATGAAGCGTTCCACCACAATTCTGGCCAGCGTGGCCATCGTCCTCGGCGGCGCCGCGACCGTCCAGATCCTCGACGGCGGCGACGCCGGTGCGGTGATCATGGATAACGCCGCGTCGTCCAGCAACCCGGCAGCCGCGCACGAGCGCGCGGCTCAGTAACCCGGTGGCAGCGCGGCGAACATATCGCGACTGACCGCGACCGCGTTGTCGGAGCTGCCACCCCGGACCAAGAGCGTCGCGAACGCGATATCGCCGCGGTAGCCGACGAACCACGAGTGCGACCCGCCGTCGACCTCGGCCTCACCGGTTTTTCCGTACACCTCCCCCTGATCGGCGATCCGCTCGGCCGTGCCGCCGGTGACCACCCTGCGCATCATCGCCCGCAGCCCGGTGCTCACCTGCGGCGCGAGGGCGGGCGCCGCGCCGTCGACCGTCGTGGCGCGGCCCGCGATCAGGTACGGCACCGGCACCGAGCCGTGCGCGACGGTGGCCGCCATCAACGCCATGCCGAGCGGGCTGACCACCACCTTGCCCTGGCCGATGCCGTCCTCGGTGCGCTGGATCAGCTCATCCGAGGACGGCACCGAGCCGGAGAACGTCGGCAGGCCGTCGACCGTATAGCTCGGGCCGACACCGAGTTTCGCGGCGGCGTCGTGCAGCGCGGCCCCCGGCAGCCGGCTGGCCACGTTGGCGAACGCGGTGTTGCACGACCGCTCATAAGCCGTGATCATCGGCGCGTCACCGAGGGTGAACAGGTTGTAGTTGGGAATTGTGCGGTCCCCGATGGTGATTCGGCTCGGACAGGGCAGCATCGTGTCGGGCGTGGCGAGTCCGGTGGACATGGCGGCGGCCGCGGTCACCGTCTTGAACACCGAACCCGGCGGGTATTGGCCGACGGTCGCGACCGGGCCGTCCTGGTCGGCCGCCTTGTTCTGTGCGATCGCCAGGATCGCGCCGGTGGACGGGCGGATCGCCACCAGCATCGCCTGCTCTTCGCGCAGGTCGACGGCGCGTTGCGCGGCGTTCTGCACGTTGCGATCCACGCTGAGCGAGAACGACGGCGCCGGTTGCGACGGCACCTCGGTGAGCACGTCGGTGTCGGCGCCGTTGGCGTTCATGGTGACCACGCTCCAGCCCGCCTTGCCGTCCACCTCGGCGATCACCGTCTTGCGAATCTGGGCCATCAGGTCCGGCGCGAACGCGCGGTCGGTGGGCACCAGGTCCCACTCCGGGGTGATCATGACGCCGGGCAAACCGATGAGATCGGTACTGACCTGGTCGAATTCGCTCTCGCTGAGCATGGCGACGGTGTACGCGCCCTTGGCGGCGACGGCCGCGTCCCGAACGGATTCCGGCGTGAGCTGCGGGTCGAATTGGCTCAGTGCCGCCGCCAGCGCGGTCGCGACCGCGCCGGGGTCGGCGGCGTTCGCCGCGGTGAACGCGACCCGGGATACCTTGCCCGGCACCAGCACATCGCTGCCCGCCTGCTCGTTCACCCTTGCGCGGGGAGCCGGGTTGGCGCGCAGTGACATCGTCTGGGTGTCGCCGAGCTTGGGGTGGATGTTCGACGAGGTCCAGCGGACCTTCCAGCGGCCGCCGCTGCGCCCCATCTGCAACTGACCGGTGTAGCGCCAGGTCCGATCCTTGGGCAGGTGCCACTCGTAGGTGTAGTCGACGGTCGCGGTGTCGCCGCTGACCCTGGCCGAGCCGGTGTGCGCCGAGAGCTTCTCGGCCTGCAGGTGATCCCATGCGGAACCCAGTGCGGCACTGGCCTTTTCGGGCTGATTGGTGAGGTCGGCCGCGGCCGCGAGGTCGTGTCCGGCGAACGCCGCGACGAAGTCGTCCGCCGCGGGCACCGGTCCCTGCGGGCCGCGCGCGCAGCCGGCCGCGGGCAACGCGAGCATCGCGACAGCCAGCGTGGCAATAAGCGGTGTCCTCAGCGGATCGGTCCTGGTCGACATCGGCACCGATGGTAGTAGCCAACGCTGAGCAAACCTCCGCGCCGCTCCGTGTTTCTTTCCACTGAAACAGCTTTCAGCGTGGGCGGGCTCAGTCGAGCAGGATGGTGGCGAAGGTAGCGATCTGCCGGAAGCCGACTCGGCCGTACGCGCGGCGCGCGACCTCGTTGTAGTCGTTCACATACAGGCTCGCGGTGCGGCCGGACGCCACCACCGCGTTGGCGATCGCGGCCGTGCCCACGGTGCCGAGTCCGGTGCCGCGATGTTCGGGATGCACCCAGACGCCCTGGATCTGGCCGGTGCGCCGGGACAACGACCCGACCTCGGCCTTGAAGACGACCTCGCCGTCCTCGAAACGTGCCCAGGCGCGGCCGGATTCGATCAGGCTCTGAATGCGGCGGCGGTAGCCGCGACCGCCGTCACCTGCCCGGGGATCGACGCCGACCTCTTCGATGAACATGGCGATCGCGGCGCAGAGGTAGCGTTCGAGTTCGTCGGGCCGCACCCGCCGGACATTCGGGTCGGGGGCGACCAGCGGCGGTTGGGCGAGGGCGAGCAGCGGCTGTTCGCCGCGCAGTTCCCGCTCCGGACCCCAATGGTCGGCCAGCATCTCCCACAGCGGTATCGCCAGTTCACGGCGTCCGACCACCGACGAGGCGATCCGTGGCCAGCGCAGCGCGCGGTCCGCGAACGCCCGCAGCGCGTCGTGGTCACCGCGCAGCGGGACCAGGTTCGCACCCGAGAAACACAGCGACTCCGAGGGGCCGCCTCGACTCCACAGTTCGCCCTGCCCACACCGGGTGGAATCCAGGCCGAATTCCTGCAACCGGGCCGCGACCATGCACGAGGCCACCGGATCGGCATCCAGCACTCGGAGGACCTGTCCCAGGTCCCGGTTCGCGAGCTGGCGCGCGGGGACGTATTTCGCCCTGCGCGTCGGCTCAAGCAGACTCCGCACGTTGTCAGCCTGCCACGAAAATCGGCGATGTGGTACGGCTATGCCGAACGCAACAGTTCGCAGAGTGTTCCACTGAACCAGGCGAAGTCCGGCTACCACCCGGGAAGGTCGTCAGCCGACCGTCACGACCGGCTCGCCCGCGCCCGCCTCCACGCCCATCTGCTCGGCGATGCGCAGCGCCTCCTCGATCAGGGTTTCCACGATCATCGCCTCCGGCACGGTCTTGATGACCTCACCCTTGACGAAGATCTGCCCCTTACCGTTGCCGGACGCGACACCGAGATCCGCCTCCCGCGCCTCGCCGGGCCCGTTCACGACGCAACCCATCACGGCCACCCGCAACGGCACCTCCATGCCCTCCAGACCGGCACTGACCGCGTTCGCAAGGCTGTACACGTCCACCTGGGCGCGGCCACACGACGGGCAGGACACGATCTCGAGCTTGCGCGGGCGCAGGTTCAGCGACTGCAGGATCTGATCGCCGACCTTGATCTCCTCGGCGGGCGGCGCGGACAGCGAGACCCGGATGGTGTCGCCGATGCCCTCCGACAGCAGCGCACCGAACGCCACCGCGGACTTGATGGTGCCCTGGAACGCCGGGCCCGCCTCGGTCACGCCGAGGTGCAGCGGGTAGTCGCTGCGCGCGGCCAGCTGGCGGTAGGCCTCCACCATGATCACCGGGTCGTTGTGCTTGACCGAGATCTTGATGTCGCCGAAGCCGTGGTCCTCGAACAGGCTCGCCTCCCACAGCGCGGATTCCACCAGCGCCTCCGGGGTGGCCTTGCCGTACTTCTCCAGCATTCGCTTGTCCAGCGAACCGGCGTTGACGCCGATACGGATCGGGATGCCCGCCGCGGCCGCGGCCTTGGCGACCTCGCCGACCCGGCCGTCGAATTCCTTGATGTTGCCCGGGTTCACCCGCACCGCGGCGCAACCGGCGTCGATGGCCGCGAAGATGTAGCGCGGCTGGAAGTGGATGTCGGCGATGACCGGGATCTGGCTCTTGCGCGCGATGGTCGCCAGCGCGTCCGCGTCTTCCTGACGCGGGCAGGCCACCCGGACGATGTCGCAGCCGGACGCGGTGAGCTCCGCGATCTGCTGCAGGGTGGCGTTGATGTCGTGGGTCTTGGTGGTGGTCATCGACTGCACGGAGATCGGGTGATCACTTCCGACCCCGACATTGCCCACCCGCAACTGGCGAGTCTTGCGTCGAGGAGCGAGAACGGCCGCAGGTGCGGCGGGCATCCCCAATCCGATTGTGCTGGTCACTTTCGGCTGCCTACTTTCGTACGTACATTGTGGGCCGTTCGCCTTCCGAGCTTAGTCGCGCACGCCGAACGACCACCCTGTGACGCCCACGACAACGTGCTGTCCCCCAAGTGCCGGCGACAGGGTACCGCGTCCGTACGAACTCAGAACAACTTGATCGGATTGACGATGTCGGCGACCAGCGTCAGCACCATGTAGGCGCCGCCGATCACCACCGCGACATAGGTCAACGGCAACAGCTTCAGATAGTCCACCGGGCCGCCGGGTGCCAGGCCCTTCCAGCCGCGGATGGTGTTGCGGATCTTCTCGTACAGCACCACCGCCATGTGGCCGCCGTCCAGCGGCAGCAGCGGCAGGATATTGAAGGCGCCGAGGAAGAAGTTCAAGCTGGCCAGGACCAGGATGAACACGCCCCACAGCCCGCGTTCGGCGGTCTCGCCGCCGATCTTGCTCGCGCCGTAGACACTGACCGGGGTTTCCGGGTCACGCTCGCCGCCGGTCACCGCGCTCCACAGCGCGGTCACCTTCTGCGGCAGCTGCGCCAGCGACTGGAAGGTGCGCACGAACATGTCGCCGGTGAACGCGCCCGCGGCGGGGATCGCGCTCAGCACGTTGTACTTGACCGGCGCGTAGAAGTCCGAGCCCGCGCCGATCACGCTGACCTCGCGGCCCGCCCCGCCGCCCTCCGGGTAACGCATGACACGTTCCGGGGTGACCGGGACGGTGAGGGTCTTACCGTCGCGCTCGATCGTGTAGGTGAAGGGGGCGGTCTGCTTCTGGGTCTCGGACTGGAAGTCCTTCCAGGTCGTCACCTTCACGTCGTTGACCGACTTGACGATGTCGCCGCGCTGCAGACCCGCACGCTGCGCCGGGCCATCACCGGTGCAGGTCTGGAGGCTGCCGTCCGGATTCTGTTGCGCCGCACAGCTCATGTTGCCGAGCGCGGTGGCCGGCGGCTGATCGAACCGCGGCAGGCCCCAGCCGATCGCGAGGATGACCACCAGGATGTAACCGAGCAGGAAGTTCATCGCGATGCCACCCGACATCACGACCATCCGCTTCCAGGTTTCCTGGCGGTACATGGCACGGTCGAGCTCTTCCGGCTCCAGCTCGTCCAGGGCGGTCATGCCCGCGATGTCACAGAACCCGCCCAACGGCAGCGCCTTGAGGCCGTATTCGGTCTCACCGCGCCGGAAGGAGAACACCTTCGGTCCGAAGCCGATGAAGTACCGCCGCACCTTCATGCCGGTGGCCTGAGCGGTCCACATGTGCCCGCATTCGTGCAACGCGATCGAAATCGTGATGCCTAGCGCGAACAGCACGAACCCCAACGCGTAGACCATGTGTTTAGCAGCCCTCCTGCATAGCGCAGCTCGCCTTGATGAAGTGCGACCGCCGGATCGGCCGCCCACAAACCTGGACCCGCACATCCCGTCACGGCCGCGAGCACCTCGACCACAGTAACCGGACCTGTACCGGGCCTGCGTGTTCAGTGTGCCAGGCGGTGGTCGGCAGGCGAGTCCGAGGCTTGGCTAGGCGTGCACCCGGGATCGGGCGAATTCGCGAGCCCAGCTGTCCGCGGCGAGTACCTCTTCGAGGGAGTTCGGTTCGGTGCGCCATTGATCAGCGGCTTCGACGGCGGCGGTTACGGTGCGCACGATGTCGGGGAAGCGGATGACGCCGTCCAGGAAGGCTTGTACCGCAACCTCGTTGGCGGCGTTGTAGACGGCGGTGACGCTGCCGCCCGCCTCGCCTGCTCGACGAGCCAGGTCGATGGCCGGGAAGACCTCGTTGTCGACCGGCTCGAACGTCCAGGTGGCGGCGGTGCCGAAGTCGCAGGCCAGCGCGGCGCCGGGGACTCGGTCGGGCCAGCCGAGGGCCAGCGCGATGGGCAGTCTCATGTCCGGCGGGCTGGCCTGGGCGAGGGTGGAACCGTCGGTGAAGGTGACCATCGAGTGCACGATCGACTGCGGGTGCACGGTGACGTCGATGCGGTCGTAGGGAATGCCGAACAGCAGGTGCGTTTCGATCAGCTCCAGGCCCTTATTGACCAGCGATGCCGAGTTCAGCGTGTTCATCGGGCCCATCGACCAGGTCGGATGCGTCTTGGCCTCAGCGGGATTCACCGATTCCAGCATCTCGGCGGTCCAGCCGCGGAACGGGCCGCCCGAGGCGGTGAGCACCAGCCGGTCCACCTCCTCGGCGCGACCGCCGCGCAGGCACTGGGCCAGCGCGGAATGCTCCGAATCGACCGGCACGATCTGGCCGGGCGCCGCGGCGCGGGTGACCAGCGAGCCGCCCGCCACCAGCGATTCCTTGTTCGCCAGCGCGAGCCGGGTGCCCGACTGCAGGGTGGCCAGGGTCGGTTCCAGGCCGAGCGAGCCGACCAGCGCGTTGAGCACGACATCGGCCTCGGTGCGGCGGACCAGTTCGGTCGCCGCGTCCGGGCCTACCAGCGGAATGCCCAGTTGCTGAGCGGCTTTCGGGTCGGCGACCGCGACATTGCGGGTCCCGGTGGCCGCGATCTGCGCGGCCAGCAGCTCGGTATTGCCGCCGCGCGCGGCCAGGCCGACCACCTCGAACCGGTCGGGGTTGGCGGCGATCACCTCGAGCGCTTGGGTACCGATGGATCCGGTACTGCCGAGGAGCAGGACTCTCACGATGTCGGACACGGGTTCATTGTGGCGCACTAGAAAACGGGCCCGATGCGTACCCGCCCCGCCGCCCACCGTCCGCCGGACGGCGTGTCCCGACTTACAACGACGCACCGTCGTATGTCACGATATCGAGTAGTAGTCCATCCCGAACCAGCTAAGGAGCGAATCGTGGCCGCCACGGAACTCGAACCCGCCAGCACCGAGCGCGCCATCGTCACTCACGTGGACACCGCCGAGGTTCCGTCGGCCGCGTGGGGGTGGAGCGGTGAATCGCCCCGCACCTTCCGCGCCGCAGGCTGGATCGTCGCGTTCATCCTGGTCGCGATGGTCATCGGCAACCACAAGGGACATGTCGAGGACATCTTCCTGGTCGGCTTCGCGCTCGCCATCGTCGGCATCCTGGTCCGGGACTCGTTCCTGCGCCGCAAGCCGCGCTAGTCGGGTCGGCACCGGCCGAATGCCCTGAAATATATCGGCTTTCACCAGACCGAACGGTCTAGTACGGTTTTGCGTCGAGAGGTGGGGCCCGCCGGATAGGTGGCGGGGGGTCCCTGGCGTGCACGTCCGGCGTTGGGTAAGACAGACCATTTAGGCGGCCCGCCGATGGCCCCCCCCGCCGGGGGGGGTGAGGTGCTTATGGCCCC
>NZ_JBHXAU010000003.1:209947-422905 GCF_042727395.1 Nocardia sp. NPDC060255
CCGATTCGGGACGCGGACCTTCGCTGCTGACCAGACCGTGAGGACGTTATGCCCAAGATTTTCGCCGCCGCGCTGCTGACCGCCAGCGCCGTCGGTTCGCTGTTGCTGCTGCCCGCCGCCCCGGCCCACGCCCAATCCGAGACCTGTGGCCGTGCCGTCGACGCGATCAACAAGGCCATCGCCGGATCGCCGAACGGCGTCCTGGAGGAGAACGTCGCGAAGGCGCTGCACGTCACGCTGCTGTCCATCGCGGCGAGTGGTGGGGAGCAGGCCGAGAAGGACGTCATCATCGCCTATGCCAACGCGCTGGCCGATGACAACGTTACCGACTTGAACCCCGTCACCGACCAGCTCAATCGTGTCTGCGGAGCTAATAGCTGAATCCGCCTGTAGGCGAACAGTTTTCGGCTCTGCCGTAACTGCCGCCGTTCAGGCACGGCTCGATGATGTTGCGGCCGAACGGCATTCAGGCTGATCCGATGTCGTCGAGCGGGCCATGATCGCACTTTTGTTGTGCCGCAGTCATGTTCCGCTCGACGGTCCGGTTCAGCCGACCCCGCCCGTCCAGGTACGCCGTTAACGGCCCATCGAGACGGTTCAGATCAAACCTTCAGCCCAGGACCTAACGCCCTCGGCGTTTCGCGGGCTTCTTCTTGGCGACCGAATTCCGTGCCGGGCTCGGCCGTCCGCCGGTTCGCTTCACCGCCGACTTCTTCTGCGGCTCAGAGGTTTTGGCGCGAACGGCTGGCGACCGAGAACTCCGCTCCGAACGACCTCGGACAACCCCCACGAAATCCTCGACCAGATCACTGGTCCGATCAGTCGGCCACGCCAAGGCGATCTCGGTATTCGCGACATCGGTGACCGTGCGGTACACGAGGTCGCGCCGAGCATGCAGCCGCGCGATCGAATGCGGGACCACCGCGACACCCACCCCGGCCGCGACCAGCTCGATGGCACCCGCGACAGCGTCGATATCGGAAGCATCCTGCATCCGCTCATCGGCCAGGTCCGCCATACTCACCTGCTCGAACACCGAGATCGGATGATCCTTCGGCACCACCACCACCGGCACCTCCCGATAGAGCGGAATCGCGCTCATCCCGTCCCGGTCAATCGGCAACCGGACAAAGCACAGCTCGACCCGCCCCTCCCGCAACGCCGCTTCCTGCTCCCCCATCGGCACCGCCACCACCTCGAGCGACGTATCCGGAAAACGTTCACTCCAGATCCGCGTCCACTTCGACACCGTCACCCCCGGCACGAACCCGACCCGCAACGCGGCAGGACCATCCGGCGTCTCCTCGACAGCCGCCTCCGCCGCCCGCGCGATCAACTCCCGCGCCGCCCCCAGCAACTCCTGCCCATCCTCGGTCAACTGAGTCGGCTGTGCCCCCGGCACGAACAGCTTCGCCCCCAGCTCCCCCTCCAATTCGATCACCGTCTGACTCAACCGCTGCCGCGAAATGTTCAACCCCTTCGCCGCCCGCGCGAAATGCAGCTCCTCGGCGACCGCGACAAACCACCGCAGCCGCACGACATCAATCGACTCGAACCGGCTCATGCCAGGAACCATATCGCCACCCGATAAGCTGCTTCGGTGAGCCCGGACCCGAACCCCCAGATGATGAAGCCCCTGACCGCAGCCAACAAGCTCGGCATCTACCTGCCCGCGGCCCCCGAATCCTTCCGCAACACCCCCCTCTCCCGCGCCGACCTCGACGCCCTCCGCACCAACCCCCCGGAGTGGCTCACCGACCTCCGCCGCACCGGCCCCTTCCCCCGCGACATCACCGCCCGCAAACTAGGCGTCTCCAACTCCGGCCTCTCCCGCGCCGAAGTCTCCGACGCCCTCACGGCCGAAGAAATCGCCACCCTCCTCGCCGACCCCCCCGAGTGGCTCATCCGCGAGCGCGAAAACTACGCCGAAGTAGTCAAAGAAAACGAGCGAATCGCCGCCAAGGAAGCCGACCGCCGAGCCGCCACCAACCGCCCCGCCAAAAACCGCACGTAGGGCCTTCGTCAGCTCTCGGAATCCTCACATCCCGCTGACAAACTCGCGGTAGAGGAATTTCTGGTGCAAGCTCTCCAGCGTTCCCGCGTATCGCCGGAAGGGGACCAAAGCGAGACGGAGCGGCCTGGTGATGGGTATCCCCGGGCCGACTAGTTCCGCTACCGAAGCTGCGGCCTCGATCAACGTGGTCTCTGTTTCGTTCGGCTCAGCTGACTCGAGACCCAGGCGCCTGAGGAGCTGGTCGCGAACGCCTTCCACATCGAGTTCCAAGCGACGAGCTTCCTCTTCGGTGTCACACCGAGACAGTGCGCGCCGGAAATCGACTGCCCTTGAACGGTATTCATCGATACGGCCGCAGATCATCTGCAGCCAGCGCTCGTCGGTGAACCGTCCTCGGTCGCGCAGCGACCACAACCTTCCGCCTAATAGTGGCAGTTGGTATTCCAGCATCTGTAAGCGACGCCCTTGCCGCGCCCCGGCGACCTTGCGGATCTCGCTGGGTATCCCGCGGACCGCCGAAATCACTTCCTCGATTGCGCTCTCCGCGACACCGTCATCGAAGAGGTCGAACATCACCGAGAAGTCACGTCGAAGCGGATGCGGCGTGTACGCAACGCTTTTCACCTTCGCCCGCGCCGAGTAGCGCAGCGAACGCACCAGCGTGGCAATCAGCCACAGCTGCTGCTCGCTATCAGCGATAAGGCTGCGGAATTGCCCCTCCATCGCGAACGACGATGCACGTGCCCACTGGCCGAAGGGGTCGAGTTCCACACCATCGGCGCCGCCGATACGAGCACGGTGATGGCCCTCGACCCTGACGTTCTCCCACTGATAGTCCGCCCACGCCGCGATGTTCGCCAGCATCCGCTGCCCACCACCACGCTCTTGCACCTCACGATCGGCGCGACGGGTCTTGTCGATGAACCGGAGCATGGTCTCGACGCCGGTCGTTTTGAGCGTCTCCATCGCGGCTCGCTCGGCGGTGACCAGGGCCGGCTCTTCGCTGAGACCGATCGACAACGGTACAGCGATTCGCAGATCGAAGAGATGGCGAAGTATTCGAGGAAAGTCGCCATAGTCGGCTGGGACCGGATTGAGGATTCGACATCAGCTGCTCCGGGACTCCGCCAGCAACTGGACGAACCATCGCACGCAATCGGGGTCGCCAGCAATCGTCTCGGAAAAGGTCGGCTCACGCTGGTTCAGAAACTGCTCGCCAAGCGGCAACGGGCTGACCCCGCCACCGTCGGTCGCTGTTCGGCCCATCGCCATCGCCAGTCCGATGCCCGCCGCTCCGTCCCATACCTTTTGATCACGCCGGTAGAACAGGTCGAACTGATGTTCCGGAGCCTGCGTCCAGGCGGTGAGATCGATGCAGGTTCTGACCATGTCGAGAGTCTGGGATGTGGTGCGGGTCTTCATAACGCAGCCGACATCGGCGAGGTCGATCTCGAACTTCCGTGCGGCAGAGCCCTTACTTCGCGTGACCGAGGCCCGCCTTGGTATCGCTGCATGGTTGAGCGGCTCAGCCGTTTGTCCGTTCACGATGACGTCTCCCGACCAGTGGATCGTGATCGGCGTGCGATCGGGACCGAGCTCGGGCGCGAGTACATATGCCGCCGTCGGTACACCTCCTTCGAGAAGGCAGACAACACTGCAGAATTCGCGTCCATCAGGTGCGACGAACTCACTGGTGCCGTCGATCGGGTCGACGATCCAAGTCGGCTCGCCCGAGCCAGACAGCTCTGCCTCGTCTTCTTCCGCTACGAATCGAGACCCGGGAAAGTGTCGCCTGACGGTTTCGATGATGGCCGTCTGAGTGGCCAGATCAGCCTCCGACAACAGTGTGTTGTCGGCTTTCATATCGACCTGCAGTGACGCGAGGTTGCGGCGGTATCGGCGGAGCAACGGCAGCAACAGCTCGTCCAGTGCTTTCCACAACGATCCGACGTCGCTCAAGGCGCCCTCCCGCACAGTGTTGTCACCCGAGCGTAGCGGTTCTGCTGGTCACTGAAGGCCGTAACCTGCGAGTTCGATCAGGTCGGCCGCCAATCCGCTGCACCGCGCCAAGACCATACGCGGTGGCGGGAACTCAGCGCGACGCCAGCCATTGCTTGAATTGGTTGGTGTCGAATTCTTGGCCCTTCAGGTTGGTGTAGGTGCTGGATGAGATTGCGGTGACGTGGGTTTCGGTCCAGGCGAACCAGGTGTGGGAGGGGTAGTCGAGGAGCAGGTGGGCGTTGGGTTGTAGGGCCTGGGCTGCTTGGGATTCTTCTGTTCCGGTGGCGATGGCTCGGGGGGTGTAGGGGGCGGTTGGGTTGAGTTGGATTGTGTCGGGCTCGGTTCGTTCGTCGATTTTTGCTGGTATGGCGATGTAGGACGGGGTGCCTGCGTTGTGCAGGGGGGACTGGGGATCGGTTGCGAAGGTCGGGTTGGTTGCGTAGACCATTACGTGGGGGCCGGTTTGGTGGAGAGTCGGCGGGTTTTCGGTGGTGGGTGGGTTTTGCGATTTTAGGAATGAGGCGGCCAATTGGGTTGTCGCAGGTGATTCGAGTACTCGGTCGATCGTGTCGGCATCCGGGGTGGTTGTGGAATTGACATCGGCTATTGCCGGGGTGGGCGGCGAGGCCGCGCATCCCTGAATTGCCAAGGCGGCGCACAGGAGTGCTGCTGTGCAGAGCGAGCGCCGGCTCATTTGTTTTTCGTTATTCCGTAATCTTCGCCGAACCACGCCCATTCGGAGTTCTGGGTATACGACGCGAGTGTCTGCGTGACGATTCGCCGCGAGGTCGGCCACGGGTCTCCGTAGGTGATGGTGCCTGCGTCCGCGTCGTAGCCGTAGACGACCTGGGCGTGACCGCCGCCTGCGGCCCAGGCTATTCCGGTGAGGATCGGGCGATTTGCCGAGATTTCGGCGGCGATTTTGGTCATGGAGAACGGTGAGCCCACCGAGGCGGTGAAGCCGATCTTTTTGAAGGCGCTGGCGATCTCTTCGAGTGACGCGCTCTCGTTGGGACACGGCTTGCCCTTGGCGGAGTCGTGCACGAGTTTGCAGTAGTCGGTCTGCGCGATGCGGTGGCCGAGGTAGGTGGATATCGAGGCGCCGTCGGCGGCCCAGCACCATTGATTCCACTCTTGCACCTGCTGGGCGTAGGGAAGTGTTTTCGAACCGACGGCCATGGCTCGTGGTTCGATCACGCCGGGTAGCGCGGTGCTGACCTTCAGCCCGGTCGAGCGCGATCCGAAATCCTTTCCGGCAGAAATTGGTTCGGCGACCGAGGTGGCTTGGCCGCAGGAAAGGATCACCACTGTCGCGGCGATGAGTAAGGCATGGAGTTTTCTTCGCGGCAGCACTCGGGCACCCTCTTTCGGGTTGCAGAAATTTCTGGAAAAGCTACGCCGCAACTTCCGACGGCGGCAAGTGGGGAACGTCCCCAATCAGAAACAAGATGTCAACACCGAATACTGTTGCCGCACTGATGTTTTGCGAGGAGCATTCGCAATGTAGCAACGGAGCCGTCCGAACTGTTCCACAGTTCAACAATTCTCGACGTCCGGTGCGCATCGGGGCAATATGCCCCAAGTCGACAAAACGGACAAATCACCAAAATCAGGAGTCATCATGCGTTACTCATTCATGCCTGCCGCCGTGGCATTCGCGGTGGGCGTCGGACTCGTGTCAGCGGGAATCGCGACCGCGCAACCACCCACGACGCCCGAACTCAAGCACCATGCCTTCGGTTTCGACGTGAAAGCTG
This sequence comes from Nocardia sp. NPDC060255, assembly GCF_042727395.1. Taxonomy (NCBI): domain Bacteria; kingdom Bacillati; phylum Actinomycetota; class Actinomycetes; order Mycobacteriales; family Nocardiaceae; genus Nocardia; species Nocardia sp. NPDC060255. The sequence continues at coordinate 215,720 of NZ_JBHXAU010000003.1, forward strand.
CGAAAGCCAACAAGGGCAAGGACACCAGCACCGGATTCGCCCTGCCCGTCCGGGTCGGCTCCGCCGTGGCACCGGCGTCCTATTCACTCAAGCAGTACGCGCAGCCCGCCGGCGACCAAGGCGCGGTCGGCTCCTGCGTGACCTGGGCGACCGGCTACACCGGCTACGGCATCTTGATGAACGAGCAGCAGATCGCCGGCGGCCCGATGGCGCCGATGTTCATCTACGCGCAGATCGCGCAGGGCGATGACCAGGGCACCTGGGCCGGTGTCGCACTGCCGATGGAGACCAAGCAGGGGATCGACACCAAATCCCACTACTGGCAGGGCGATTTCGACTACACCACCCAGCCCGATTCGTCCGAGCGGGCAAATGCCGCGCACTACAAGCTCTCCGGCGCCAAGGATCTGTCCTCCGGCGATCGGGTGACCAACATCAAGAATGCGATCTCGTCGGGCCTGCCGGTCCCGATCGGATTCGAGGTCAGGCAGAGCTTCATGGATCTGAACTCGAGCAACTCCCGCTACAACCCGTCGCGCAACGAGCGCACGGTGGGCGGCCACGAGGTGACGATCGTCGGATACGACCAGAACGGTGTCACCATCGAGAATTCTTGGGGCTCGGGCTGGGGTGCCAACGGATTCTTCACCGCTCCGTGGTCCTTCATCACCAGCAGTGACGTCGATGAGGTTCACTCGATGGGACGCCTCGTCACCGGATGATTGATCCTGCTATGCGAAATGCGATGTCCTGATTCCTGTCGGCGGTCCCGCCGGCAGGAACCGGGCGTTTTCACCGAGTCGGATCGGCACCAGAATCCCCCGCCGACAACCGCGCGTCCATACCGCCGGAACTGGGGAAATTACGCGCTGACGTGCCGAATTCCCCACTCTCGCACTGGGGACTCGGGCGCTCGTTTTCATGTCATGATTCAAACGGTTGGCCAGACTCGGCGGCACCCCCTCGGTCCGGAACAACCACTAGCACAACATATTTCGGTTCTCGTTCGCCTACGATCTTCGGGCCATCGCCGCGCGCACACAGAAATGTCGCGGTGAACGATTCGCTGACCTTTCCGCGACTTCGTTCATCGGGGACCGATCCGACGTCCCCATAGGGAGGACCCCATGCGAACGGCGAAATCTACCGGGCTCGTCGCAATGGTCGCGAGTCTATTGATCGGCATAGCGGCGGTGTTGGTGGGATTCACCAACGCGCCGGCCCAGACCGCGGCCGCGGCTCCCCCGACCTCCGGCGGTGTCAAAATCGGCTACTACAACCAGTGGTCGGTCTACGAGAACGCTTTCTACCCCAAAAACGTCGATACCTCGGGGATGGCGGGCAAACTCGACTACATGATGTACGCGTTCGCGAACATCCACCCCACCGACCTGACCTGCTTCGAGGCGAACAAGGCGGCCAGCCAGGACGAGAACAACCCGAATGCCGGTGACGGCGCGGGTGATTCATTCGCCGACTACGGCAAGTCATTCGGCGCGGACATCAGCGTCGACGGCACCGCGGACGCCTGGAACGACCCGATCGTCGGCAACTTCAAGCAGATCAAGCAACTGAAGGCGAAGCACCCGAATCTGAAGGTGCTCTTGTCGATCGGCGGCTGGACGTACTCGAAGTTCTTCTCCGATATTTCCGCGACCGATGCCTCGCGCAAGAAGTTCGCGTCCTCCTGCATCGACATGTTCATCAAGGGCAACCTGCCGCAGGCCGACGGTTACGGCGGCCCGGGAACCGGTAAAGGTATCTTCGACGGTCTCGATCTGGACTGGGAGTATCCCGGCGGTGGCGGCCATCTCGGCAACCATGCCTCGCCCGCCGACCGGGCCAACTTCACCTTGCTGACGGCCGAGTTGCGCAAGCAGCTGGACGCGCAGGGTGTCGTGGACAAAAAGCACTACGCGCTGACCGCGGCCGTTGGGGCGGGACAGGACAAGATCCGCAACTACGAGACCGACAAGCTCGGCGCCAACCTCGACTTCGTCAATGTCATGACCTATGACATGCACGGCGCGTGGGATGCCAAGGGCCCGACCAACTTCCAGGATCCGATCTACAGCAGGCCGGACGACCCGATGAACCCGGTCCCGCCGGGCACCGCGAAATACAACATCGACGAGGCGGTCACCGCGTGGACCACGGGTGACAGTTCCTACGGCATCCCCGGTGGCTTCCCGGCGAACAAGCTGACCATCGGCTATCCGTTCTACTACCGCGGCTGGACGGGTGTGCAGCCCGGCAATAACCATGGGCTGTTCCAACCCGCGACCGGTCCGGCGCCAGGCGGACCCTCCTCCGGAAACGTCGCCGGCATCCGGATGTACAAGGAGCTGGCCGGCGTCGTCGACAATCCCTCACGTACCTTCTACGACCCGGTAGCGCAGGCCGCCTACTTCTACGACGGCACCAACTTCTGGGGCGGCGACTCGCTGCAATCCATCCAGGCCAAGTCGGATTACCTGCACTGCAAGGGACTCGGCGGCGCGATGATGTACTCGCTGGAGAACCTGGATGCGGCGTCGACCCTGTTCAACCAGGTCATCAAGACGGTCGACGGTAGCGCCGCCGGCTGCACCCCGCCGACGACCACCCCGACCACACCGCCGACGTCGACGACAACCACAGTTCCGCCGACCACCACAACCACAATTCCGCCAACCACCACAACGACCGTTCCGCCGACCACCACGACCACGCCACCCACCGGAAACGGCGTGATCAACGGGGACTTCGAAACCGGCGCACTGTCCCCATGGTCCTGCACGGGCAACCTCGGCTCGATCGTCACCAGCCCGGTACACGGCGGCAAGAACGCCCTCACCGGCGCGACGAGCAGCGGCGACACCGCCCAATGCGCACAACAGATCACGGTCGAACCGAACCACGCCTACACGTTGGCAGCATGGGTCAACGGCAACTACGTCTACCTAGGCGTCACCGGCTCCGGCACTACCGACACGTCCACCTGGACTCCAGGAACCGGCGGTGCGTACCAACAACTTTCGACCAAATTCACCACCGGCGCATCAACCACCAAGGTCACCGTCTGGGTCCACGGCTGGTACGGCCAAGGCTCCTACAGCGCGGATGACATCACCCTGAAGTAAGAGTCGCGAACGCAAAGGTGGGTCTCGCTCGTCGAGGCCCACCTTTGTCACGCCGAGTCCTTATGCAGGCCAGCTCATCTAGGCTTGCCGGCTTGCGATGGGCCGGTCGTGGTAGACGCCGCCCACCACAATGTGGTGAGCGAAACTACCGGCACCCAACCAATAATCGCCAAGCCGGAGTAATCACGGTCGGTGACGGACGCACCTATGGCCGCCAAACCGATGACGGTGACTATCACGGAGCCGGCAGCGACTATCAGCCGTCCGGCGCGCTTTCGCGCCAGTAGTGCCAGGGAACCGCCGGTCAGCAGCAGCGATAGTGAGGCGGCGATGACCGCCACGGTGATCTGAGTAGCCTCATCGGCGTCAGGTCCGGTATCCATCTCGATTACTGCGCCAACAGCGCCGACTCCAATGATCAGGCCGAAGAGCAGGGCAAGAAGGGCGGCGGTTCTCGCGGTCCAGCCCGACGGTCGGGGTGAATCCGCCACCGGCCTCATCTGCCGCGGGTGCCCGGACCCGCCGACCGGACCCGATGGGTGGTTCAGCACAGTCGGGGCAGTGCGACGCCGCGGATCGGCATCGGTAGCGGGTGCCGGATAGGGTCGACTGTTCAGCACGGTCGGCGACGCTCGGGATCCCAGCACAGCAGGTCGGCCGGACAGGGCCGCCACCGCCGCCTCCGCGAATTCACTACAGCTGGAGAACCTTTCGTGCCGCGGCTTTGCCATCGCGCGACCGATCACGTTGTCGAGCGACGCCGGCAAATCGGGGCGACGGTCGCTGAGCCGTGGGACGGGTTTGGTGATGTGTCCGGCGACGATCTGCCCCGGATTGGTTGCGGGATAGGGAGTTTGCCCGGCCAGCAGGGTGAAAAGCGTACAGGCGAGCGAATACTGGTCGGCGCGGTGATCCACCTGCTCGCCGGATAGCTGTTCCGGTGATGCGTAAGCGAGTGTGGCGGTGAAGGTTCCGGTGGCCGTCAGCTTGGTGTCGGCGTCGAGCACTCGAGCAATACCGAAGTCGGTGAGAATTGCGCGCGGTCCACGCCCTGATTGCGGTTCGGACAGCAGGATGTTCGCGGGTTTGATGTCACGATGCAGTACGCCGCGGCCATGGGCGTAGTCCAGGGCGTCCGCGGTGTCGGTGATGATCTGTACAACGTGTCCCGGTGGCGCAGTTCGAGGATCCACTCGCGCCGCATCGGTACCAGCGATGTACTGCATGGAAATCCACAGATGCCCGTCCTGGGTACCGCGATCATAGATCCCGACAATTCCCGGATGATCCAGGCGTGCAACAACATTGGCTTCCAGTTCGAAGCGGCGCCGCAACTCCTCGTCCTCGGACACCGCACGGTGCAAGAGTTTGAGCGCAACCAGTCGCGGCAAGCGCGGATGCCGAGCCCGATAAACAGTTCCCATGCCACCCTGCCCGAGCACACCCTCGACAAGGTAACCGGCGAACGAGTCACCCACCGCCAGCACCACGCCCCCTCCCATCGCGCCTTCAGATCGAGCGCAGCATAACGTGCGGCCGATTCGCGATGGGCGGGTCCACCTGAGCCTGCATGGTAGGCCGCAGTTCCCTATTTCCGAGATCCGCCAAGCCCCGATCACACCGGCCATCGAAGCTGCGGGGCGGTTCACTAAGCGGAATACGCTGTGTTCCAGCCATTTTCGAGGAGAGCGAAGACCTCGTCCGCGGCGCGGCGCGGGTCGGGGTTACGTTCGATGAAGTCGCTGGTGTCGAGAGCGAAGCGGGCCAGTGCGGCGCAGGAGATGTCGTCGCTGGGGGCACCGACGTCTGCTGCGATCGCCTCGGCCAAAGCGGTTTCGTGCCGCAGCCACATGCGGCGGGCGTATTCGCGCAGGACCGGGGTGTCGGCGATCATGCGGGTGAAGGCGGCAGTTTGCGCGGCCTCCGCGCGGACCTTGTTCGCCCGCAACAGGATGTGCTCGCGTAAGGCCTGTGGGATGGATTGGCCGGGGGCCCGGTCGCGGACCGCTGCGACAAGTCCGGTTTCCAAGTCTTCGTCCAGGTCGAACAGCAGCGCCTCTTTACTGGGGAAATGCTTGAACAACGTGGTTACCGAGACGTCGGCGGCTTCGGCGACATCTTTGACGCCGACCTGGTCGTAGCCGTGTTCGAGGAACAGTCGCAGCGCGGCGTCGGCCAGTGCCGTGCGGGTCTGGGCCTTCTTGCGCTCGCGGCGCCCGATCGGTTCGTCCACAGTGCCACTCTACCCAACTTAGGTTCATTCACTAAAAAAGTTTAGTGGTTGAACTTTTTTAGTGAGTTAGGTTTTATAGATGGCATGAGCTCTTCAGATCCCCGCATCGCTGTCGTCGGCGCGGGCCTCGGCGGCCTGGCCTGCGCCCGTGGCCTCCAACTGCATGGCCGCGCCGTCACCGTTTTCGAACAAGAGACCTCTCCCACCGCTCGTACCCAGGGCGGGACCCTCGACCTACACACCGACACCGGACAGGTCGCCCTGCGCGCGGCCGGGCTGTTCGAGAAGTTCAGTGCCTTGGCCCGACCCGAAGGCCAGGAGCTGCGCGTATTCGATCCCCGCACCGCCGAGATCCTGCACCATCAGCAACCCACCGACGACTACGCGCCGGAGATCGATCGAGGCCAGCTGCGCGACCTGTTCCTCGAATCCCTCACGCCCGGCACCGTTCGCTGGGGGCAAGCCGTCGAGTCGGTCAGTTCGCTCACCGATGGCGCTGTACTGCGGTTCCGCGATGGCGCAACCGAGCGGTTCGATCTCGTCATCGGTGCCGACGGCGCCTGGTCACGGATCCGGCCCGCCCTCTCCGCAGCCGTCCCGACCCACACCGGCACCACCCTCGTCGAAACCTTCCTCGACGACGCCGACGCCCGCCACCCCGCGCTGGCCCAACTGGTCGGCGACGGGACCGTCATCGCGAAGTCCGGTCGCACCATGTTGTCCGCGCAGCGCAACAGCGGCGGCCACCTGTGCGTCTACGCCGGGCTGGAGATCCCGCACGACTGGTACGTCACCGCAGGTCTGGACCTGAACGACAGCACGGGAGTGCGCGAATACCTCCTGGCCATCTTCGACGGCTGGCACGACCGCCTGCTCGACCTATTGCGTTGCAGCGACGGCGGATTCGCCAACCGCCCGCTGTTCGTCCTACCGGTCGGCCACACCTGGAACCACCACCCCGCCCTCACTTTGCTCGGCGACGCCGCCCACCTCATGCCCCCGTTCGGCATCGGCGCCAACCTCGCCATGCTCGACGGCATCGACCTGGCAGCCGCCATCGCCACCCACCCCACCCTCGACGAAGCCGTGCGCGCCTACGAATCCGTCACGCTTCCCCGCTCCACCGCGGCCGCCCAGGCCTGCGTCGAGTTGGGCGCGGCCATTGCCACCGGCGAGCCGATCGACGTCGACGCGGTGCGCAAACAGCTCAACGAACGACTGCTCCAGCCATCCTCGGATCTACCGCACCCTGGGTGGTGATCTGCTCCACCTTGGAGGACCGGGCTCAGCACTCGGGGTCCTGATATCGGGGGCGGCTGCGGCGGACAGTTAGACGTGTCATCCCAGCGAACCGGAGTCAGCGATGTCGATCTCTAGCCTCACCTCGGCGGCACGTCATGCCACGGTTTCGACCGAAGATGGGGTGGCGCTTGCGGTTCGCGAGTACGGGCCGCGCAATGCGGAGCTGACAGTCGTTCTGCTGCACGGGCATTGCCTGCGCACGGAGTCCTGGACTTACGTTCGCGATGCGCTGCTGCGCCAGTACACCGGCGCTCGGGTGGTCTGTTACGACCATCGGGGCCATGGCGATTCGGCTGCGGCGTCCCGGCAGACTTACAACCTCGAGCAGCTCGGGCACGATCTGCGTGACGTCCTCGATGCTGTCGCCCCGACCGGGCCGGTTATTCTCGTCGGTCATTCGATGGGCGGCATGGCCGTGCTGACCTACGTCAGCCAGCGTCCGTACGAGATCGGTACTCGCATCGTCGGTGTCGCGTTGATCGCGACCGCGGCGAGCGGGCTGGCCGACGCCGGTTTCGGGCGCCTGCTGCGCAACCCGGTCGTTTCGGTCTTCCAGGCCGCGGTGCGGCGGGCTCCGGTGCTGATGCAGCACGCAAAGCTGTTGGCCTGCAAGGTGTTCGCGCCGATTATCCGGATGGCCGAGTTCGGTGACCGCAAGGTCAGTCCGCGGGTGCTAGCACTGGCCAACGCGATGCACAACGAGACGCCGATCGTGACGATGGCGAGCTTCTTGAGTGGGTTCATGGTCTATGACCAGACGGACGCGCTTGCGGTGCTGTCGGAGATTCCGACGTTGGTGCTGTGTGGTTCCGCGGATCTGATGACGCCGTCGTCGCATTCCGTCGCGATGGCCGCGGCCGTCGAGTACTCGGATTTCGTGCTGGTCGAGGGTGCCGGGCATTCGGTGATCATGGAGCAGCCGGGGCGGGTCGCCGAGGCCGTCGCTCGGCTGATGACGCGAGCAGGCGGTGCAGGCAGCGGCGCTCACCTCGCCCTCGTCGCGTAATACGAGAACGGCTTCCTATCCTGAGATAAGAAGCCGCTCTACTGATTTCATAAGCACATGGGTGAATCGCCGGGAACGGGCTGACCCATCCACCGCGCTACCGCCGAACGCCAACGTCACCGCGTCCACTGCCTAAGTCTGGCCAGAATACGCGGAGGCGGGCTAACCTAGTTGCCCGTGGTGAACTGACTCTGCTGGGCAATGACGAAGCCACCTTCGCCGTTGCGGTCAGTTCCGGTGTCGAGGACCTTGTCGTCCAGGAATTCGGCGGCCGCTCGGTCCAAGAAGATTCGCGATCCTTCGGCAGTGAGGATCTGGTCTTGCTCAGCCGGTACCGCGGTCACTTCGAGTTGTAGCGTTTCGGCGCCGTCCGCGGTGGAAATGCGCAGACCGGCCTCTTCCGGCGCGCCCTCCCCGGACGTGATGTTGCGAACAACCTCGATGGCGGTGGGGGTGAGCATCAACATGAATGTGGTTCCTTCCCGCTGTCGTGACAGTCCGCCATGTACTGGCGAACTGTATTCCGCCTACCAGCCGCCAACGCCGTCATTGGCATCGCCGACCAGCACTGGCGTTCTCCAAGGGGTAGCCACATACTGGTCGGCGAAACCATTTTTCTCGGCGACCGACACATTCGCCCTGGTCAGGAGCGAATTGTGACGCTGACCGCATCCGGTCAGCTAGCGGTCAGGCACTACGCGGAACGGGTCCGCGACTTGAACCACTGGAACACCAGCAGCACCGGCAGGATGAATGCCTGGAAGAACATCCAGTACGAACCGCCCTCGAAAATGAACGCCAGATAGATGCCGTAACCCACGAACAAGGTGCCGAAGACAGCGTTGAGTATCTGACCGACGTTGCCCTGGGATTTGGCGAAGGACAGGACGATCATTGCCACACCACTCACCAACAGCAGAACCACGTACCACGAGAACTGCGGGTCGGCGCTGAAGTCCAGATTCACGGATTTTCCCCCATAGAAGTAGTCGAACACAGAGTTGGGCGATTCCGAACGAGCCCCCCGAACGTGCGAATCGTGCCATTGCCGCCGAGCGATCGCAAGTCAGCGGGCAACGTTGCTTCGAATTCTATTTGTGTTCAACCTGTTTCGCTTGAATGCAGCGTCATTCGATCGGTGTCGTGAGCGAGACCACGGCACGTAGTTCCGCGGCGGCGTCGAGGAACGCGGTAGCGCGGGCGGTGATGCCGGCGTCCCTGGCGGCCAGTGCGGATTGCACGTCCTCGGATCTGTGTGCGCGCTGCAACTCCGGCAGCACGGCGCGGAGCTGTTCGACCGGGTAGCCCGCTTTTCTGAGTTGATGAACGATCCGGGCGTCTCGAACCTGATTCGGCGTGTAGTGGCGCGCGCCCTGTCGGGTGCGGTCGGGGCGGACGAGGCCTTCGGAATCCCAGTGCCGCAACGTCGATGGGCGGATGCCGAGTGCGTCGGCGAGTTCGGCGATGCTCATCGAGTCGGAGCTGTGCACGTCATCGATCGGCTCGCCCGAGATCGATGCGGCGGCCCGCTTCGCGTGTCCGAGTTCGATGCGCTCGGCGTGCAGTCGGGCGTGCGCCGCGTCGAGCATCGCGAGGGCTTCTGCGATCGGACCCGAGTGCACCACTCGAAGAATCCGCTTGGCTTCGGTCGGCCCTGCGCCGACCGCGAGTGCCCGGTAGGCAAGTGCCGAACGCAGGTGCACCTCCCCGTAGATCCGGTGGCCGGTCGCGGTGCGGGTTGCGGGCGGCAGCACACCGTCCCGTTCGAGATTGCGCACCTGCTGAACCGAGTAACCGGCCTGCCGCGCAATATCGACAGTGCGCCTGAACTGCGATTTGAGGTTTCCCACGCAAATCTCCTCGTAATCTCGCACCAAGTCCACACAAGCACTTGAATGAGACGCTGGAAGCATGACCATAGACGAAATCATCGACTTCGTTGCCAACCTCGACGGCGTGCTGACCCTCAGCCCCACCGCCAGCGACGAATGGCCCGAAATCAGCTGGGGCGACACCTTCTTCTACTACTCCCCCGACGGCGTCATCCCCACCAACACCCAACCCTTCGCAACGATCGTGACCAAGGACTACCCCGACGAACCCAGCTCACAGTTGACCCGCCCCAACACTTTCCGAGTCAATATCGCCGCCGGAAAAGAGGCCTTCACCAACTGGATCGGCCGCGCGCCGAGACAGGCCGCCACCGACGTGGACTACAGCGTCACCGACACCGTCATCCCCCACCCCACCTACAGCTCCGCCGGCTGGCTCGCAGTAGTCAACCCCGGCACCCACACCGACGCCCCAACCCGCGAGCTCCTGCAAACCGCCTACCACCGCGCCCGCGCCCGCTACGAACGACGTGCCGAATCAGACGATCGCTGACGGCATAACACTCTCATAGCAACGATTAGCCCACGACATCACGGATAATCTCGCGACTAGTGATGCTATCGTTGCTATAAGATCTATAAGATGCGGAGTGTAGTGGTTCAGCAGGCCGACTCCCGTGGTCATAAACATTAACGCTGCAATAGCAACGATAGGAGGGTCGGTGAGTAGACCAGCACCTCGCCGACGAGCGCGCAACGAGACAGCGCCGCTCGCCACCTTCGGGAGCTACATCGCGGAGCGGCGACGCGCGCTGAGACTGACCCAACTCGATGTAGCCGACCTTGCCGACGTCGGTGTGTCATCGGTGCGCAGGCTCGAGGCGGGTCAGACCTCGCCGACCCTCGAGATGACTCTGCGCATCCTGGATGCACTCGGACTGACGCTCGCCAGCATGCCACGGGCTGCTGTCCGGACGCTGCCGGACAACGTTGCCGAACTGAGCGTGACCAAGGTCGGCCGACAGTGACCGCAGCGCCCGATCCGGACGCCGGACACCACGGACGCTGATTTCACGACACTGTTCGCCCGCGCTACGTCGGCCGATGTCAACGACCTCGATCGAACCGCTCTGCCCGGCGTTCAGATCAAAGTGTCCGCACAAATGATCTCTACACCCGTCGCAACGACCAGCGGTCCGGCCATTCTCAAACTCAACCCACCCGAGTATCCGCTGCTGGTCGAGAATGAGAATTTCTTCCTCGAGATGGCCGACGGCTGTGGCCTACGCGTTCCGGACCACCAGCTCGCCACCGACAAGAACGGCCGCACAGCACTTTTCGTAGACAGATTCGACCGAGTCATCGAGCACGGCAGGCTTCGCCGCCTGGCCCAGGAGGATGCGTGTCAGGTCCTGGGCCGCTATCCGGCTGCTAAGTACCGAATCACACTGCAAGAAGCCATCAGCGGCCTTGCCGAGGCAGCCACGGAGGGCGGCGGCTCACGGCCGGCGGCCACCTTGCAGATGCTCGAAATCGCGGCGTTCAGTTACCTCATCGGAAACGGTGACCTGCACGGCAAGAACCTGTCTGTCCGGCAGAACCGCGACGGCATCTGGGAAGTAACCCCCGCCTATGACCTACTGAGCACCCAGCCGTATCTGAGCTGGAATGACCCGATGGCACTGTCGCTCTACGGACGCGACCGAAAGCTCACGTACCGGTGGTGGATAGAGGCGGCGGCTCACCTCGGTGTTCCGAAGCGTGCTGTCAACCGCAGCTTGGCGCGGATCGTCGAGGCGGCAGAACCTTGGGGAGAGCGAGTGTCCGACATAGGGTTCGACGACCAGACTACCGACCATATGATGACCTTCCTCGCTGAGCGACGCATGGAACTTCATCAGCCCGCGACGTAGCTTCCACAGGCCGACGCCACCGGACGCCCCGCACGGCAACGACCGTGACACCGTCGCGAACCTCCGTGATCAATCCGCGTGCAGGTCGTGGCCGTCCCAGGTGAACCGCGCCGTCGTCACCGCATCGTCGCCATCACCGGTCAGAATTTGATGGATACCGATCCCGCTGAGCTCCGCGTAGGTGCACCACTCATGGTCGGAAGTGAGCATCAGGTCCAAATCCAATGCCGACAGTAACGCGAAGATCTGGCCTCTGTTTGTGGTGTCGACCCCGACGAATACCTCGTCGAGCAGGATCACTCGTGGTGCCTCCGGTGCGGCCTGATAGTGCGCGGCGACCGCGGCAAACAGTGGCAGATGTAGTGCGATGGCCTTCTCGCCGCCGGACAGCGCGCCGTGCAGCTTCTTGGTGAGGAGCTGCCAGCCTTCGCCGCCGCCCCGGTCGACCTTGACCACGAACCGATGCCACGCGGTGTAGTCGAAGACCTGCGCGAGCTGCTGCTCCCAACTGGTCGCGGTGTCGTCGGCCTTGGCTTCCTCGATGCGATCACGCAAGAACCGGTGCAGTGACTGATGATCAGCTTCGGTGAGTCGCACCGGGTCTTTGAGGAGGAGATCGCGGGCAGCCTTGGTGCCGGGTGGCAGGTCGGGTGCGATGTGCCAGACCAGCCGCACCGCGACATTCGAGGCGGTGCGGACGCGCTCCAGGCGGGCGTTCATCCCGTCGACGAGTTCGTTGGCCTGACGAATCCGTGCCGCGAGGTGGCGGCGGGTGTCGCCGGTCAGGGTCTGGTCGAAGAGTTGCCGCTCCTGCTCGGTGATTTCGTCGTTGGCCTGGTCGGCCTCCGTGCGCAGAATGTGCAGCAATTCGGCGGCGCCCACGCGGACGCCGTCCACCACGGCGGTGAAAACCTGGATGTCTTCGTCGGTTTCGAGGTCCAGGTCGGCGCGTGAGCTGAGGGCGGTGCGGCAGTCGTGCACGGAATCGGCCAGCCTACGCAGCGCCTCACCGAGATTGGCGGGGGCGTGCGGGATGGTCGGCCAGGCCGCGGCCACCAAGCGGGCGGCATCGAGAGCGGCACGGACCCCTTCGGATCCGGTGAGCGTGTTCTGGAACTTGACGAGCTCGGCGATCTCGCTGTCGGCCGGAAACACCCCGGCTGCCAAGTGGCGGAATCGTTGCGCCACAGTGTCTCTCGCGGCTTCGGCATGGTCGTGCGCCTGCGCGTCGGTGATCCGCCTGCTCCCCAGCTCGCCCAGCTTCTCTGCAAGGCCGTTCATCGTCACGCCGTCGGCGCGAATACGGCCGTTGAGTTCACCGATCCTTTTTCGCAGACTGTCGATCTCGTCTAGCACCTCGAGATAGCCGAGCCCGACGGCGCTTTCGATGGCGTCGAGTCTCGCGGCCAACTGCCGGTGTTCGTCCTCGGCGCGGGCCGCTTCGTTCTCTCGCTGTTCGGCGAGACCCGTTGAGCTCCTGGCTTGTTCGGCGCGCAGCTCGGTCTGGCCGCGCGCGGACTGCAACGCACCCGAAGCGTCGAGCCAGGCCTCGGCCTGGCCGCCGAAAGCGTCGAGCGCGTCCGTCACTCGGTCCAGGGCTACCCGCTCGGTCGGCAACCCGTTCTCGCCGGCGAGGCTCGCCAGTTCCAGGAACGCAGATTTCACGGCGTGCTCGCGGCCGGAAACATCGTCGACTCGCCGCCGGACAACGCCATCCGCTGCGGCCAGATCCGATTCGGTTCTGGTGAGGAGCAATTGGGCGGCCGACAGCGCCTCGTGGCTCGGCTTCGCAGCACGCTCGGCCTGTACGGCTCGGCGACGTGCGTCCAGCGCCCGCACATCATCGGCCAATCGCGCCAGCACAGCGTCATATTCCGCGATCTGCTCGTCGATTTCACCGATACGGCGTTCCCGTGCGCGCTGCCTGGTGAGCGCGCCCACGAATGCGGCCTGTTCCTTGGACCAGCTGCCGGTGAGGTTGCCGGTCCGCCAGGCGCCGTCGGCCGCGACGGCCACGATCGAATCGGCGGGCAACCGCTCGTCGTACGCGATCGCGGACAGTAGCCGGCACACCACGTCGGTCTCGATCACCGTGTCCGGCAACGGAATCAGTACATCGGCGAGGGAACGTCCGGGCACGGCCGGCAGGAGAGCGGGATCGGCGAACACGTCGTGACCGACGACGGTACCGCGCGGCCCGACCCACGCGTCCAGCAATCCCGCTGCCTCCAGCGCGGATTCGACCCCGGCGCGTGCGGACTCGGAAACGTCGTCGGCGAAATCGACGAGTTGCCACAACGGAGCGCCGGTCATGTGCGCGCGATCCGTCGTGCGCCACGGCGGCGCGGCTGGCGGGATGTCCTGCTCATCGGACAGTCGAACCCGTTCCGCGACAAGCTTTTCCCGCTCGGCGCGCGCGGTGCTCGCGGCGGATTCCCGGAGTGTTTCCTGCTTGCTGATCCCCTCCAGGACCACGGTCGCCGCCGCGTTGACCGCATCGAGCACCGCCGACTCGGAATCGGCCACCTCGGCCAGTGCCTCGGCATCGAGGAAACCGAGTTCACGACAGCTGACGACCCACTCCCGCAACATGATTCGCAATGTCTCCAGCGCCTGTTGACGTCCCTCGACGGCTACTATCCGCGCGGCCTCGGCGTCGGCATACGCTTCCCTGGCCCGCTCCAGCTCCTGCTCGGCCTGCCCCCGCAGGATCACCGCACGCTCGTGCGCGTCCAGCGCTCGAACGGTGGCACCGATCTGATCTCGTTTGCCACGCACGGCACCCCGCAGCAATGCCCGCGTCCGGCCGGTCTCGAGTGCCGCCGATATCTCTTCGTACACGCTCGACATGCCGACGCGGGCCGCCGCCTGCCTGGTCTCGGTGGCGAGCTCAGTGACTATCTTCGCCTGCCGCTGTTCGGCTGCGGCAGCAGCCTGATGCTTCGATACATCGTCCTGTGCGGTGGTTCGGCGCGAGGTGGCGTCGACGCGGATGTCAGCCGCGCGGTCCTTTGCCGTGGTGGTGTCCTGACGCAGCCGATCCAGCTGCTGGCCCTTTTTGTAGGCCTCGGATAGCATCAGCCCTTCCTTGCGGGACTCCGCTTGCGCGCGTTCCGCTTCCAGGCTTTCCAGTTGAGCTTCGATCTCCTGTTTGCGCTGAGCGACCGACTCGCATTCCGCGGCAGATCTCTTGGCAGCGTTCGACAATCTCTCCAAGTCAGTGGTCGCCGAGATGAGCGCTGCCGCGCCCGCCCGCAGGACACGCTGGGCGTATGTCTTCTGTTGGCGGGCAAGTATTCGCGTAGCGGCGACCTCTTCCGCCAATCGCGCGAGCCGTTCCCGTTGCGCGTCGAGCCGTTCGAAACCCTCTGCCAGGTCAGCGATCTCGTCCTGCCCCAGCGGCGGCAACGCCCGCGACAGCAGGGTCGACAGCAGCGTGGGATCGAGTCGTTGCGACAACTTCGGGGTCCGTAGCTGCAGCATCGCCGTGATGAGCGCGTCGTAGCGTTGCTCGTTCAAGGCAGGGAAAAGCACCGAGCGGATTTCGTCACGATAGTCACTCGCGTTGGCGTGGACGACGCCGCGGGCGCCGAGCCGTTCTTCCAGCGCCGAGCGGGTCAACGGCCGGCCGTCGATGGTCAGTCCCAGGCCATCGCCGATACGCAGATCGGTGCTGAAGTAGTCGGGATGAACGGTCGTGGTGTGACTGCTGGCCTGCAGTCTCGCACCACAGGTGAACCACCGCTCGGGGTCGCCGGGCAGTCGGAATTCCAACCATACGTAGCCGACCCGGGTGGTCCCGGTTGCGCCTTCCCCCATCAGATTCCAGTGCATAGTGCGCTCACCGGTACCGAAGGTGGAGAGCCGGTTGGCGCGCAGGTTCGCGTCGAACAAGAACGGCAACAACAGTTCCAGCGCCTTGGACTTGCCGCTACCGTTCGGGCCACGCAACAGCAGTCGGCCCTCGTGGAATTCGAATACCTCGTCGTAGTACCGCCACACATTGAGAATGCCTGCGCGCGAAGGGATCCACCGCACCGGGTGCTCGTTATCCGCATCGGCGGCGGGGCGCGGCAACGCTGTCACGGTCATGACGACGACTCCTCGGTACTGTCGGACGTTCGCACACCGCTGACGCGATAGCGCGCAGCGGCGGGCAGCGGTATCACCAGCCCGGAATCCGTGGTCCGGACCAGACCGAAGGCCGACAGCGTGGCGATCGCGTCGGACACGAGCTGGCGGACGCCGTCGGCCCCTCGATAGCTGCGGGCCCAGCGCGGAAATCGTTCCAGCAGTTCGGTTGCCGACCGACGCAGCTGCTCGACGGTCGTCGCCCCGGGGATCGCGTCGAGCAGCAGCAGTGCCGCCACCTTTGCGGTCGCCGCGTCGTCGGGGAACCGGCCGTCGGTCGCGATGCCGTCGACATCGACAAGAAGCACGCCCTCGGCCCGCTCCTCGAGCAGAAAGCCGCCCTGCTCAGCGGCTTGGCGCAGCAGCCGCCGACCCGTCGGCGAGGCGAGGTAGGCACGTTCGTCGTCGGACAGTTCGTCGTAATAGACGACCGGGTCATCGACCAATCGACGGAACACACAGTGGCGCAACCACAGATTGCGTTGCACATCGGAGACACCCGCGGTGTCCGCGTGCCTGCCTGACGCCAGACCGTAGCGGCGTTCGCGGGATACCTCACCGAGCAACTGCTCGACCCGCAGCGGGACTTCGTGGGTAGGTACGCCGAGCTGCGAGGGGCCCACCGGTGCCGCCAGCAGGCGCAGCAGCAGTGTGGTGTCCACGCGGTACAGCACTTTCGCCGAGTTCGATTCGATGTAGGACTCGGCGGAACCATCGATGGCGTCCAGTACGCCATACGATTCGAGCAACCGGAGCGCGTCGACGAATGCCATCCGCTCGCTGCGGCTCGCTGTTTCGAAGTCGGCCAGCACCGGATCCGCGGCGGTGGCGGACTGCACTCGATCGGCGAGCAGTCCGATCGTCGTCACTGGCGCCGCGAAAAGTTCTGCCGAAACCACACACAGCAGGACGTACCGCCTGCGGTCGAAAGGGGCTCGCGCCGAACGCAATCGGCGCGCCGGGCGGGTGGGATCCGTGACGGGACGCACCTTGACCAGGCGCGCGTAGCCGAGACGGGGCTCGACCGTGAGCGTCCAACCACAGTAGTAGTCGAACCATTTCGCGATCGGTTCGCGCCGACGCCGGACCAGGTCGAACGGTTCCGGCGCACCGCGCTCGGTGATGAGCGGGCTGGCCAGCAGCTGCCGAATACCGCGCGACACCTCCTCACGTTCGGCGATCACCAGCTGATTCGCGAGCTCGCTCATGCCCGTCCTCCGCTCGCACGCCGCCCTTTTCGCTCCCCCGGCACCACAATGTCCAGGAGATAGTCGGGTCCGTGGAAGACGCCGCGCGGCGTCTTCAGCTCGGCCCGAGCGCGGTCCCGCGGCGGTCGCAGCACGATCTCGATCCGTCCGTCGGTGGTGCTGCCGCGCCGGGTGCCGTCCGGCTCCGGCGCGGTGCCGAGCGCTCGTCCGAGCAGGTCGAGCAGTCGCTCGAAGACCGCGTGGTCGAGCCGACCGAACGCGGAAAGCCGAACGGCGCCATCGGTATTCAGCAGATCCCAGGCCGCTTCCAGTTCGACGCGCTCGGCGGCGGCTTGTTCGGCGCGGGCGGCTTTGATCGCGGACACGTCCCGCACCCGACCGGTCCGGCTGAAACGTTCCGTCCGACCAGCTGTACGCAGCAACGGAGATACCTCGACGGGCGGTGCGTCAGGCCATGCGGAGGTCGAGCTCACCAGTTCCGGATCCGGGTGCGCCAAGTGGGCGTGCCGCGCCGAACTGAGCCCGAATGCTGTCGACCACAGCCGGTGCAGATCATCTTGCTCCGGTACCAGGGTGAACCACCTGGCCAATTCGCGGAAGTCGGCCACGGCGCTACTGGAGCGCCGACGTGACTCGGTGATCCGATCGAGCACTTGCAGCAGGGTGATGATCGCCTTGCGGCCGACAAGATGCAGCTGTTCGATGCGCGGTACCGAACCGTCGGCGGGCAGGAACCAGGCCTGCAGCCCCTCCCAGCGCGCCCGGCGGTGTTCCAGCCACGCCAAACCGGGGTCGGTGCCGGTCAATTGGGGTAGTTCGGCACCGAGCAGGGCACGATGATGCATCCGTCCGACGCCATAATCGTCGATCGTGCGAATACGGGTGGTTATCGCATTTCTGCGATGCTCGATGTTGGTGAGGAACTCTTGCAGATAGGCCACCGTCGCGGCCTTGACCTCGTGGAAGACCGCCAAGTCCGCGCCCTCCGCACGCAACAGGCGTTGCAATTCGCCATTGAACTGCTTGGTGTTTCCGCGCAAAGCCTCGAGATGCGACTCGAGTTCACTCAGCGTGCTGAACACCCGCCGGTCGGTGCCGGACGCCAACTCCTCGATCAGGTCACCGAGTCGATCGGCGATCGCGTCCAACACGGCGGTCTGCAGCGCGCCGGTAGACGCGAGCACGGTCATCGCGTGCACCACTCCGGCGAACGCGGCCTCTCCCTGCCGGGTGAGCGAATACTGCAGGTTGCGGCGTTCATATTCGCCGGCGGTCCGGTAGTTCTCGGAGTGGTTCTGGATGACATCGACAAGTTTCCAGGCGCGCAGCTGATCCAATGCCGTGGTGAGGTCGTCGTCCTCGAGTGCCGCCAGCCAGCCCACCGACCGGAGTCGAGCTCTGATGTCATCGATGCCGAGCGCCGTGATCAGTCGCTCGTTGGCCTCCCCGAAAGCGTGCAGCACCGACACATACAGGCCGGCACGATCACCGCTGGTGAAGCGAAACATCTCCGGCGGAACACGAATGGGGTCCACGGCGCCTCCCCTGGGCTGGTGTACAGCGGTCCAGACTAGACCTCGGTGCCGGCACGCGATACCTGCCGCTGTTCGAGCTGGTCCAGCAACACATTCGCAACGCGCTCTTCCGGCACCGCCGTGCCCACTCGAATCATGTGTGCCGAGAGATCCGGATCCCAGGGCACCGGGGTCACCCGCCCGACGGAAGGGCCCGCACCACCGACTGCGGCGAGATAGTCGGCGCTGCTCATCCGCCAGGGAATGGCACCGACTCTGGCGACAATGTTCGCCGCGATGCGCAACCCTTCACCATCGAAATCGCCGTGATAGTGCAGCTCCGCTCCCCCGGCACTCAGCTGCTGCAGCAACCGCACGCCGGCGCTGCTCGGCCACCCGGACGTGCAGATCATCGGCGGGCAGCGAACTCCGAATCTGGCCAGTGCCAACGCAAGCAGGCTCGGATTCTCGACCACCCAGACCCGGGTCGGTGCGCCGACAATCGGCGCGGATGCGCGGAGCTGCTGCAAAGTCAGCGCGGCGGCCTGCCCTGCCTCCGCACAAAGGTGAAGGATTTGCCCGATTGCCGCGCGTTCGGTGGTGATACGCAGCCCAGCGGTCAGGACGGTCGAGGACAACTCGTCATCGGCGATACTGGCCCGGTCCCACAGCGCGCGCAGGCCACCGGCATCCGACGGTGGATCGACGCTGTAGAGCGCAGCCAATGCGCGGACCACCATCGTGTGCAGTCGAGTGCCCTCGTCGAGGGCGTGCGGATCGCCGAGCACCGTGTCGGCGAACACCGGAAGCGGAATCCCGACACCGGGCAGTTCCTTCAACACGCCAAGGGCGTGGCCGAGCAGTTCGCGTGTCCGTTCGACCGATCCTTCGATGAGTCCGTTCCGCCGCATCGCCACCACCCAGGCCGCCAGCGCAGGCTGTGCTTGCACGACCTCATGCCCGGACAGCCACTCCCACAGGCTATTTCGCGCCGTCGCAGCGCTGCGACGTTCGGCGGCACGGTCGCCGATCGGTCCCACCAGCTGTGCTACGACTTCATAGGCGGTGCAACCAGTGACATCGTCGAGTACGTCATCGAGGTCGGCCAGCGTGACGGTGGTGTACTCGCCGGGGAGCCGCAAGAGTCCGAAGAGATCCGCGATCGCGCCTCGCTGCTCTGCATCGAGCGGTCCGACCCGCACCCTCTGCACGACGCGGCCTGCCGAGAATCGCTCGTGTAGCGCCCGCCACAGCGGGTTCAATGCGGGTGAGAGCTGCCGAACTCGACTTCGGTCGGTCACCTGTCGACCGTCCACCTGCCCGGCCGGGTCCTCGGCGTTCATTCGCCGATCGTAATTCGTTGATGCGGCTGCCGACTGCTTCGTCTTCGCCGACCAGCATCGACACTGTGCCACAGTTAACAATCAGCAAGCCTTGTCTGTGACGACTCGCCGACTTAGGTTTAACCTATATCGTCATTCGGGATAGCTATCGTCAGCGGGACTGCGAGGCATCCACGACGTCTCGTGACATGTCCAAAACCCGATCTGATGCGCGGTACCACCGTGCCAACAGGCCGAATCTAAGGTGGTGTGCGCATGAATGTATCGACGAAATTCGTTGCCGTGTCAGTGCTTACGGCCGCCATCGTGGCGGGTTCCTTGACCACGGCACAGGCCGACGACGAGCCGGCCGGCCTGCACTACACAGCACAGGCAGTCGGCGGCTCGATGACCCTGACCACCGACGCGGGCTCCCTCGATACCGCCGACGACCGGCTGGAGATCCGCGACGACAACGGCAACCTGATGGTCGCGTTCCCGCTCGGCTACTACCGGGATAATCAGCGGTGGCCGATCGCGGCCCGAATCGACGGCAACACCGCGACCCTGACACCGAGTGTGGACCCAGCCAGCGCGACACCGGCGCCGGGCACCACCGACCAGTTGAACGACATCGCCCTCGACCCGCAGTCCCCCGCCTTCGGCGCGGCGCTGTCGACCTTCTCCACCATCATCGGCATCGGCACCGCACTGGGCACGGTCATCGGCACCCTCGTCGGCGCCTCCCTCGGCTGCCTGCTCGGCGGCCTGCTGGTCGGCGGCGCCGCGACCCTCCCCACCTTCGGCGTCCTCACCATCCCAGGCTTCCTCGGCGGCTGCATCGTGACCGCCATCCCCGGCGCCGCCCTCGGCGCCATCGTCGGCACCATCGTCTTCGGTGTGCCCGCAATCATCCTCGGCGGGATCCTGCTCGGCGGCGCGCTGGCCGCATAGGGGGACCTGGCCACCCGATCAATCACCTGACCAGCCTCAACACGCGACGATCTGCTCGTCGCCGGCCAGGAGGTCAGGTCACTTCAACCTGCCACGACTGTATCGTCTGAGATACTATCGAACGCGATAGTATCTCTAATGGAAGTCAGTGTAGGGGAGGTGTCGCTTGGTCGACTTCATCGGACGTCAGCGCGAACTGAACACTCTTGACGCCGCACTGACCGGGGTAGAGGCAGAAATCGGCACGGCAAAGCCGGGGCGTTGCCTGATTCTGCGTGGACGACGCAGAATCGGCAAGTCTGCGTTAGTTGAAGAGTTCGTGCATCGGCGCCGAGTACCAAATGTCTTTCATACCAGTGAGATCGGGTTCGGCACCGACCCATTGACGGAGTTCGTCGACGCCGTGCGCAGCTCCTCTTTGCCGGACGCCGAGGTATTCGCCGAGGCTGTACCCGGCAACTGGACGGCCGCGTTCCGTTTACTCGCGAGCATTCTGCCCGACGACCATCCGTGTGTCGTCGTGATGGACGAGCTGCCGTATTTGATGGACCCCGCCGGGGCGTTCGAGAGCGTTCTGCAGCGAACCTGGGATCGTGAACTGTCACGCAAGCCGGTGCTGCTGATCCTCATCGGCTCCGATCTCGCGATGATGCACGCACTCACCTCATACGGACGACCGTTCCACCAGCGCGGCACCGAGATGCGACTCGGCCCGCTCAACCCCAACGACGTAGCCACGATGACCGGCCTGGAACCGGCGGCCGCCTTCGACGCCACCCTGGTGACCGGGGGGCTGCCCGTCATCTGCGCGCGCTGGCGTTCAGGCGAAGATATTTGGGAGTTCCTTTCCCGAGAACTCGCCGATCCGGTGAGCCCATTGGTCGTTTCCGCGCAACTGTCGCTGGCCGCCGAATTCCCGGATCAAACCCAAGCCCGACATGTCCTGGCGGCGATCGGCAGCGGCGAGCGCACATTCACGAACGTCGCCAGGGCTGCTGGCGGCATCGCACATTCCACGCTGTCCCGTGCTACGGATCTGTTGACCGACAAAGGCATCGTCGCGGCGGAGCTGCCGATCAGCCTCACACCGTCTAAGGAACGCCGGTACCGGATAACTGACCCGTACCTGCGCTTTTGGTTGACGTTCCTGGGCCCGAACCTAGCCGAATTGGACCGCATGCGGCCCGACCTCACGCTCGAGCGCATTCACCGCGGGTGGACGAGCTGGCGCGGCCGCGCCGTGGAACCGCTGGTCCGGGAATCACTGGCGCGCCTGTTGCCGGCGTACGGCATCCCGGCAACGCCTGCCATCGGTGGATACTGGACGCGAAGCAACGATGTCGAAATCGACATCGTTGGCGCGGACAGAGAGCCCGTCGCACATGAGCTTTACTTCTTAGGTTCAATCAAGTGGCTGGAGAATTCACCTTTCGACAATCACGACTTGAGCGAACTCCAGCGTCACCGCTATCGAGTCACCGATGAACCGATCCCACTGATCGCTGTCACTCGATCCGGCGTGACAACCGGACATCTCGACGCGGTGTTCACACCTGCTGACCTGCTTGAGGCATGGGAACCGCGAGGTTGAAAATCTACGACTTCAGACAGATGCAGCCCAGGATCTCTACGCGCGTGGCGGGCGAGTCATCGTCGAGCCAGTCTTGGATGGGGGCCAATCCGGGATCGAGAATGTCGAATCCGGCCACGTGGGATGCGATTTCGGCGCGCGAGCGCAGCGCCGGAGCGGCTGAACTGCCTTTGGTGGCCGACATGGCCTGTCTGATGAAGTTCGAGTCGGAGTCACTCGTGACGTGGGTGAGGATCAGGTAGCTGCCCGGCGCCATGACGGCACGCAGTCGGGCGATGATCTCGGCAGGATGTTCATCGTCCATGATGAAATGCAGGACGCCGACGAGCAGAAACGCGACCGGCTGTGCGAAGTCGATCAACCCTTCCGCGGCCAACCGGTCGATGATCGTGTCGGGCTGCCGGAGGTCGGCCAACATCGGCGTATCGCCGGACGAACTCGACACGGTGGCGTGCGCGAAAACAACAGGGTCGAAATCGATCGAGACCACCCGCGCCGACGGATCGATCTTGCAGGCTACGTCGTGGACAGACGGTGAAACCGGGATCCCCGCACCGATATCGATGAACTGACGGACGCCGGCGTCGGCAGCCACCTTGACACCCCGCAGCAAAAACCGACGACTCATCTGCGCCAACGCTTTCGAGTCCGGCGCCACCTTCAGCACCCGCTCGGCAAACTCCAGATCCGCGGCGTAATAGTCCTTGCCACCAAGCATGTAGTTGTAGATCCGCGCCGAACTCGGCTTATACGGATCAACCCCCATCGGCTCCCGCCTGAAGTCCGACACCCCACCTCCTCGGTAGCGCGCCGATCGTAACAAGGTGGTACAAGCCGACCTGTGCGTTCACGCAGGATAGGCACGACACTCAGCCTCCAACTGCCAGTCCAGATGCGTGCCGCGGTAACAGATTCTGGAGCATCGGGCGGCCGCGGTCCGACATACGACGCCTTGAACATGCCGGTGCGCAGCTGGCTGGCGATAGCGTACTTTTTAGGCCACAAACGCAACTATGGATCGCTTGCTGTAGTTTTCGGTTCCATCTGCAGCCACCGTAGCGATCTGCTCAGCAGCGCCGAACGATAGCGCGGACCTCAGACTCGAGACGGAGTGAGCTGGACCGGTAGGTACTGCGGGGCTGCGGTGAGGATCGACTCGGACATCGGGAGGGTGTTGGGGGCGGCGGCGAGACAGAAATCGGGGTAATGCGCGAGCAGGGCCCGTAGTGCCACTTGTCCTTCGAGCCGGGCCAATCGTGCACCGATGCAGTAGTGCGTGCCGAGGCCGAACGCGAGATGGATCGGGCCGGTGCGGTCGGCCAAGTGCACGCGCAGGGGGTCGTCGAAGACCGCGGGATCGGTGTTGGCCGCGCCGAGCCCCACGATGACGACCCGCCCAGGCGGAATCTCCACCTGCCCCAACAACAATGGGGCCGTGGTGTATCGCATGGTGGCGAACGGTCCTGGGCTCAGGATGCGCAGCACCTCCTCGACATAGGTGTCGATGCGATCCGGGTCGGCGGCGAGTTCGTCGCGGATCTCGGGTGTCAGGAGCATGATGCTGTTGGCGATCAGCCCGCGGGTGGTTTCGTATCCGGCGGCCAGGAGCACGGTGGTGTTCGTTGCGATTGCGCGATCGGCCGCGATGATCCGGTCGGCGGCCGACAGCCCGGCAGTCGCGGGGTCCGCTGCGACTGCGGCATCGCAGCGAATGATCAACGTGCCCAGTAGGTCTGCCGGCAACGGATCGTCCGGCGTCCAGGACACCAGGTCGGCTCGCTGTCGGCGGTGACGCACCTGCTCCACGAGGTAGTGGGCGAACTTCTTGCTTGCGCGAGCGCGTTCCAGACCTGGGCTCTGGGACAGCAACATCGTCTGCACCCATTCGCCGAATTGCTGGTGATCGCCGGCCGGAACTCCGAGGATTTCGCAGATCACCTGCACCGGTAGCGGTGTGGCGTACGCGGGTAGCAGATCGACCGGCGTCTCGGCCGCGGCGAGGTCGGTGAGCAGTTGCTCGGCGATCTCCCGCACACGCGGCTGAAGTGCGGCCACGGTCCGGGGCGTGAACGCATCGGCCACCAGCGCCCGCAGGCGAGTGTGTTCAGGCGGATCCGACCACGGCAGTCGCTCCCCCAGCGCGAGCGCAGGCAACGTGAGCTCAGCGAACTCCTTGACCTCGGAGCTGGTGGTCGCGGCGGGATTCTTCCGCAGACTCTGCTCGCCCAGCGCCTGCCGGGCCAGCTTGTAGTCGGTGACCAGGATCGCGGTACCACCACCGGGATACGTCACCTCATGGACGCCACCGGCTTCCCGCAAACTCGGGTAGATCTCGTACGCACGGCGGAAGAAATCGTCGGGCAACCGCACGCGCGGCGGCGAATTATGCGACGTGGTCATCTGCGAGCCCCTGCTTGTCTCGATCGGCACAGGCGCACACTGTGGTGCCCTCCCCTGCGGCAAGGGGTCACCCCGCCACAGACGATCATGCAGCACAAACCGCAACAGGTTCCAGTTTTCCGGCCTCTCCCGTCAAACCTGCTGAACCGCAGACCCATTGGGTTCGGATCACCGCATGTCAGCGCGATCCGACAAACCGGTTCCCCCGAACTCGCGCAACTCAGCCGACTGACCTCGGCTAGGTGTCCGGTCCCGGGGCCGGGATCTAATCCCGGGAGCGCAACCGCATCCTGAGTCCAGCGGGCTTCAAAGTTACGAGCTCGTCGACCTCGAGGTGATACTTCGGATCCGGCTCCAAGTCGAACGCGCACAGCACGTGCGCCAGGGTCAGGACGATTTCGTGGATAGCGAACTGGCGCCCTATGCACGAACGCAATCCGATACCGAACGGCTTGTACGCCGCCGCCATGCGCCGTGGGGTTGCGTCCGGGGCGAACCGATCCGGATCGAATCGGTCGGCGTCGGGTCCCCACGCGCGTTTGTCACGATGGACGGCGAGGAGATTCACATACACCCATTCGCCGCGCCCAATGCGGTAGTCGCCGAGGTACGTGTCCTGTTTGGGTCGCCGGAAGTATCCGCCCGCAACCGGCCACAATCGTAGAGTCTCGTCGACTACTCGACGCAGATACTGCAGCTTCGGCACCTGCTCGTAAGTGAGTGTCGTCGGGTCGCCACCGGCGATGGTGTCGACCTCCTGGCGCACGCGTTCGACGATGTCGGGCCGGTCCCCCAGCGCGTGGAGAGCGAAAGTTAATGTGCCTGCACTTGTTTCGTTGCCAGCGATCAGAAAGGTGAGTACCTGGTCCCGTACGACTGTTCGCGACAGCGGGTATCCGGTGGTCGGATCCGAGGTTTCCATCATGCGCTGTAGAAGATTAGGGGGTTCCGCGGCGGCGGTCCGGCAATTATCGATCATGTCATCTGCGATGCGCCGCAGCTTCGCGACGTCGTGCTGGTGGCGGCGTAGGGCGAATCGACCGATCGTCGCATCCACGAAATTGATCGAGACCGGCCGACTGGCATACCGGAGCACGTCGAGCATCAGTTTCACGACCGGTAGATGCTGCTCTGCGGACGGCTGGTCAAGCTTCGTGAAGCTGTGCCCGAATCCCGCGCGGGCGATGACTTCCAGTGCCATGGAATTCATTTCGCCTACTACGTCGACGGGATCACTGGAGCGTTCCCACCTTCGTATCAGCTCGCCGACCACCTGCACCATCACGGCGTGGTACCCGCGCATCGCCTCGCGAGTGAACCCAGGCATGAGTACGCGGTGCGCGGCCCCCCACTGCGGATCGTCGGTGGACGCGGCAATCAGCCCGGTGGGTACCACATTCCGCAGACGCCGGATCGGCGGCCCGAACTCCTTCTCCCACAGGGATTCCGATTGCACCACATCAACCAGGTCCGCGCTGTTGACGATCACCATTCGCATCGGACCGAAACGCAACTCATAGATCGGGCCGACCCTCTCCGAAAGCTTGGCCATCGACTGAACCGGCTTACGAGGGTTGATCGACAACATGTCACCGAGCACGGGAAGTCTGCCGGGCGGGTACGGAAACTCGTTCACAGCGGGATATTTCCCTTCGATCGCGGAACACACGAAACGGATCCAGGCGCAAGCAAGCCCGCGTCCGAATCTAGCCCTCGGCGATTCCTGGGAGGTGCCCCTGACAAGCGGACATAGGCTCAGGCGCTCGGGAAGGACATTCCGGCGAGTCGGCAATATCGCGCCGCAGGGCTCAGTCACCGTACTCGGAGGGCAGTCAGGCGCCAGCCGCGACCGCGAGTGCGGGTTATGCGTGCGGCCAGGGCGAAATGGCGGTGGCCGCGGTCGTACGCGGCGAACAGTTCCGCCGCGACATCGTTGACCATCACGACGTCGACTCGGGTCAGTATCGCCACGCCCATTGCGTGACCCGGCACGAAACCGCCGCTGACCAGCGTGCCTACCGCCGACACCACCGACGCGTCGGCCATGGTGCCGAGGTGGGCGACCGGTCGGCGGCGATCGAGCACCTCGAGCGCGAGTCGCAACGCACGTCCAGCGAATTGTCTTGCATCGCTGTCTGATTCATCGATCAGCCGGGCCCCGACGCGCCTTGGGCGGGGCAGGCGACACGGATCAGTCCTGTCGGCCCGCCGACACCGGTCGCCGTGCGCTGTCGGTCGAGGGTGACAAGGCGGGCCCGCACGCAAGCCCGCCACCCCCGTACATCGCCGATAGTCCGTCACTGGCGGCTCGATATTCGGCACCGGTGACGGCGCGACAAATCCATCCACTTCGACTCCCCCTACGCCCACGTCGCGTCCCCCGCGATCGGATCGCGAAAGCATCCCACGCACACCGACCCTCGTCCACCTACCAAGCGACCACTCATGTTCGGCTATATAGCTGGGCGAGCCCGATGAGCAGCACGTCCGAGTCCTGATCAGCGCTCTCACGAAGCGCACCGCTGAAGCTGGCACCGCATGTGCTCTGGCTTCGTCGTCATCTGATTCCTCAGTTCTTAGGACTGCACTCCTAACGGGTAGCACCGGCCGACGGACCTCGATCGAGTACGCCACCTATCCGGGACATCAACGACCAGCCGTGACGCGCAGATCTACTTGCCGAACTCCTCCGGCTTCTCGCGAATCCAGACTCGCCGCCTTCTGCGACTTCGACGCATCCGCAACACATTCCGGGCGTTTCCCATACATTGGCGTGCCTGTGCGCTAAGCCACCGATCCGCAAGCACGGTGCTAATGTTGTTGAGCAGCAGCATGATCGGTTACGGACTACCCGCTGTGGTGTCCGATCGCGACCCGCTGGGGCGCACATTCAGAGAGGTGGGGGCGGTGGCCAATCCCGAAGTGCCGGAGGGGATCGACTTGAGTAGGCCCAGCATTGCGCGGGCCTATGACGCGGTGTTGGGCGGCAAGGACAATTACGATGTCGATCAAGTGGTGGCTGATCGGCTTCGGGAGACCATGCCCCAGATCGGCGAACTCGCTTGGTACAACCGGGCGATCCTGGGCCGCGGCGTGCGGTACCTGACCGGTGAAGCCGGGATCCGGCAGTTCCTGGATCTCGGTGCGGGATTGCCGACAATGGAGAACACCCACCAGGTCGCCCAGAGCGTCGACCCGAACGCGCGGGTGGTGTACGTCGACATCGACCCGATCGTGTTGGCGCACGGGCGAGCCCTGTTGGCTACCAATGGACTCACCAACGTGGTAACGGCTGACCTGCGCGATTCGGCGGGGGTGTTGGCTTCACCTCGCGTCCAGAAACTGATCGACTTCACCGAACCGGTGGCGGTGATGCTGGTGGGCATGCTGCATCACCTGCACGACGACGAGGACCCGAAGGGCATCGTCGACGCTTACATGAGTGCGGTGCCGTCGGGCAGCTACCTGTTCCTGACCCACTTCTGCGATTCGGGTCCCGAGGCCCGGGAACTCGAAAAGACGTTCCTCACCTTCCTCGGCACCGGCCGCTTCCGCACGCACGACGAAGTCGCGGCCTTGTTCGACGGCCTCGAGATGGTCGATCCCGGATTGGTTTATCTGCCGCAATGGCGTCCGGACCGCATCGTCCGCGACAACCTGACCATCGCCGAACGCCTCATGATCGGTGCGATCGCTCGCAAACCCTGACTCCGGCCGGCCCGCGCGCAACTCCAGCGCGCGGTGCGACGCCAGCGCTACGGCAAGGCCGCAAGGAGCTTCTGCAGCACGGCGGGTGTGTCCTCCGGTGGCGCGGCGTAGACCGCACTCAGGACGTCCATCAGCTGCCGGTAGTGCTGTAGATCCGATCTCTTGTCCAGATAGAGTGCGCCCGTGAGCTGTTCGAGGTAGACAATGTCGGGCAGCTCCGATTCGGGGAATCGAAGCATGCTGAACGAGCCACCTTCAGCAGGAGTGGGACCAGCCGTCTCCGGCAACACCTGCAGGGTGATGTTCGGCCGCTCGATCAGCTCGAGGAGATACTCCAGCTGATCGCGGGCAATTCGAGGGTTCGGCGGTAGCCGCCGCAGCACATGCTCATCGACGACCGCCCACACCGACGGTGCGTCCGGCTCGCGGGTCAGGATCCGCTGCCGTCGCATCCGCAGATCGACCAAGCGCTGCGCTTCCTGCGCCGAGTCGAGCCCGAAGACGTATCGGGCATAGTCGGCGGTCTGGAAAAGGCCTGGGATGTAATGGGTTTCGTAGATTCGGATCCGCTGGGCGGCCTGCTCCAGGCCGACGTACGTCTCGAACCAGGATGGGAGCAGGTCACCGTAGCGATGCCACCAGCCGGGCTGGTTGGCCTGTTGCGCCAGGTCCAGGAAGCGCTCACGCTCGTCGAGGTCGAGCACCCCGTACAACGTGAGCAAGTCCCCCATGTCACGTTCCTTGAACCCGGTCTGTCCCAGCTCCATCCGCGTGATCTTGGTTTCGGACGCCCGCAACGCTTCACCGGCGACGCGCCGACTGATATCGCGCGCTTCACGAAGCTTGCGCAGTTGGCCGCCGAGCGCGATCCGCAAAACCGTCGGCCCTCGTGCAGCAGACAGATCCGGTACCGCAGGACTTGCTTGTTCCGGCCTGATTGCCATCAAGTCGTCTCCGATGTTGTATCGCCGCCGATGTGCCTGGGAGCCACGTCCCAGTAGCCCACACCAACGAAATACTTTACAGCATCAGGCTATCGAGGCCGCCGTGTTTGATCGCCGCGACGAACGCATCGAACTCCGTGCGGTCGAACGTCAGCACCGTTCCTCGCGGGTGCCGCGAATTGCGCAATCCGATCCGATCGGCCGAAAGTTGTGCCACCTCAACACAATTGCCGTGTGGACCACTGTATGAGCTCTTCCGCCAGGTGATTTCGCTCGAAGGTAGCTCGTGCGCCGCAATTTTCTCCGACATGACACTCTCGACTTTCTGGTTAACGCCACTCACCAAACACTGTACACACCAACGCACGTGCAGATGTACGTGCGTTCGCAGGTGCAGGAGCAGGTGCCGTTGCATCTGCGCACAGTGTCTGAAACACTGTGATCGCCCATATCGCTCCACGGGAGTGCAGCGTGGGCAGCTGAACGCTGTTGCACCACAGAAGGACACACGGCATGGATCGTCTCGACGAACAGGCAGCCGACTCGCTTCCTGTCCCGAGGACCGATGTCGATCCGCGCGTGCGCCACCTCCGAGTCGCAATGCCAACATGGCCGAGCCACTCCGGACGCGAAAGCTGCGCCACTTGTGCTGGCGGACAAGCGAATTCGGATTCCACATCGACAACCATGTGGCCCTCGGCCGACCTGTCGAGTACTCGCGCGCTCACGGCCCGCAGGTCAGCGTACGAATCTTCCCGATGCCGGGGTGATGCCTCCCCCGGCATCGGGAAGCATCACCGACCGGGGGAATTGCGATGAGACGCACAGGACTACGCACAACCACAACGGCTGACGGCCGGAAAGCCGCCGACTGGCAACTGATTCGGCGCCGCCCGTGGATCCTGCGAATAACGCTCTTCAGCGACCCCTGCCCTGCGGTCGAATGGCCGGACAAACCGCTACCGCTAGCGCAGCCAGGAACGATCGTCTTCGACACATCCTCACTGGACCTCGCCGACGCGCGCGAGAAGCTACCGCAGCATCAAGACTTGTGGAATGCCGTGCAACACGAGTTCTGGACAACCCTCTTCGATACCAGCGACCTCCCCGCAGCCGCAGGCGACGCCTGATCAATCCGGCTGCAGCGACACGACGACCGATACCGAGCTGCGCAGTCCGAACTGATCGCGACGCAAACGCCACCGGACTGTCGTCCCACTCGACAGTCCGGTCGACCAAATGACCAAGGTATGGATTCGCTCTCAACGAGTTTCGGTCGATCCGCGATTCCGGTTCAGGGCTGCGATCGGATTGTCGCTGCGGCGATAGCCTGGCGTGTGTCGTTCAACTCGGTTGGGGAGAGCTCGATCGGGCGGTGGGTGAACGCGTTGTCCTCGATCGTGGTCACTGTCTGTCCTGCGGTGCGGGCCAGATCGTGGAGCCAGTTCGTCGCGTTCAACAGGGCCGCCGATGCCTCGGTGCCCGCGTCGATCAGTTGATGCCGCTCGAAACTTTCGGACAGGGCCCGGAACGCATTCATCAACTCTGGGTGTGGACCGGGGTCGGCCGCAGCTGTCGCCTTGGCCAGCCGGTCATCCCAGTTCTCCCAGGACCAACCGCGCCATTGTCCGGTGATCGCTTCCAGGACACCGGAATTGTCGCCAAGTGACCACCACGCGCCGGACTTCCGCGCAGGATCGAGACGGAGACCGTACGCCGGCATAGTGGACAAGCGATTGGCCTCCTCCCAGCCGGTGATGACGTCGACTAGTACTGGTCCCTGCTCCAACAGCTGTGTCAAATCGATGGCAGGTGTGTAGACCCGGGACTTGTCGGCACCGACGACCGTGACGATGCATTGCGGCCAACGGCCAGCGCAATAGTCGCTGAGGTCCACTTCTCGGAATTCCGCCCAATGGAGACACCAATCCGGCCAGGTTTCCCGCATCGTCTCGAAGACAGCGGAGCGAATCGGGCGTTCCTCGCACACGCTGGAGTACCACAACAGCATTCGCCGGTCGACGTCGATCACCGCCGCCGCTTCGAGGTCGTAGATCCAATTCTGGACCTCTTCCTGCGCGGCAACGAACCGGAGGGCGCTCTGTGCTCCCGGCAAAAGATCCAGGTGTAGCGATCGAGCACCCCAGTGGGTGTAGAACTTCCGTTGTGTCCCCGCGTCGATGACAACGATCTCTGCTCGCGACCCCATGCCGGTCACCCTAAGCGCCAACCCACCCGGTCTACTGGCGATTGAACCTGTTCTCAATGGAATCACGCCACTACCACTCGTCACAGGGACCGTCAGAGTCCGGTTGCCGCGACACGCGCTCGCGACTATCTCTGGATCGGCGTTGTCGACGAGGAGAACGCTTGAGATTGTTCGCCTTCGGCCCGCCAATCGGCCGCGTCGAAATCAGCCTTCGGCAGCGAGTTGTCCGCAAGCCGCAGCGATTTCTTGACCGCGGGTGTCGCGGACGGTGCACGGGACACCTTGGGCGTTGACGCGGCGAACGAACTCGGCCTCAACGGGTTTCGGGCTGGCGTCCCACTTGCTGCCGGGGGTCGGGTTGAGCGGGATCACGTTGACGTGTACGCGCGAGCCCAACGCCTTGTGCAGCTTCTGGCCGAGCATGTCTGCGCGCCATGGCTGGTCGTTGATGTCGCGGATCAGTGCGTACTCGATGGAGACTCGGCGGCCACTCTTGTCGGCGTAGTAGCGGGCGGCGTCGAGGACCTCGGAGATCGGCCAGCGGTTGTTGACCGGGACGAGGGTGTCGCGGAGTTCATCGTCAGGAGTGTGCAAAGAAACGGCGAGGGTGACCGAGAGGTCTTCGTCGGCGAGTTTGCGGATGGCTGGGGCCAGGCCGACGGTGGAGACCACGACGTTGCGTTGGGAGATGCCGAAACCGTCGGGGGACGGGGAGGTGATGCGGCGGACCGCGGCGACTACCCGCTTGTAGTTGGCCAGGGGTTCGCCCATGCCCATGAAGACGATGTTGGATAGGCGGCCGGGGCCGCCGGCGACCTCGCCGTCGCGCATGGCGGCGGCTGCGGCGCGGACCTGGTCGACGATTTCGGCGGTGGACAGGTTGCGGTTCAGGCCGCCCTGGCCGGTCGCGCAGAACGGGCAGGCCATGCCGCAGCCTGCTTGGCTGGAGATGCAGAGGGTGGCGCGGTCCGGGTAGCGCATGAGGACGCTTTCCAGGAGGGTGCCGTCGCCCGCGCGCCACAGGGTCTTTCGCGTCTCGCCCGCATCGCAGGCGACGTGCTTCACGACCGACATCAGCGGCGGGAACAGTGCCTCGCCGATCTTTTCGCGCACCGGCGCGGGCAGGTCGGTCATCTGTTCCGGGTCGGCCTGCAGCCTGCCGTAGTACTGGCGGGCGATCTGGTCGGCCCGGAACTTCGGC
Source organism: Nocardia sp. NPDC060255 (assembly GCF_042727395.1). Lineage (NCBI taxonomy): Bacteria > Bacillati > Actinomycetota > Actinomycetes > Mycobacteriales > Nocardiaceae > Nocardia > Nocardia sp. NPDC060255. The sequence goes on from NZ_JBHXAU010000003.1 coordinate 248,310, forward strand.
AATCCGAGCTCCTCGATGGCCGCCCGCCTGCCCTCGGCGTCGAGGTCGGCGAGGTGCCGAGGCGGCATGCCACGGCGCGGAGCATCGAAAACGAGGGGCAGGGAGACGGTCATAGTTACTCCATTCTCCCATCTGGGCGAATAGGCCGCACACTCGCCCGTGCGCTGGCGCCTCCGACATGACCAGTTCGTTGCCGGGAAATACGTGTAACTGTCATAGCAGTGGGCAATGATCGGAATATGTCCACCAATGCTGACCACCTGCCGGATCCCGAACCGGCCTTCCCGGACGAGCCGATCACCTCGGCTCCCCCGGCAGCCGGGCCGCCCGCCACCACCACCCCACCGGCAGTCCCCGCCGCCAAGCACCGCCAGTCGCTGTCCTCGCGCACCGGCAACACCTGGATCGCCCTGATCGCAGGCGCACTGATCCTGATCGTGCTGCTGGTCTTCATCCTGCAGAACCTCGACCAGGTCGACGTCGGCCTGTTCTTCTGGCACTTCTCCCTGCCACTCGGCGTCGCCGTCCTCCTGTCGGTAATCGGCGGCGCGCTGGTGATGGCACTGGTCGGCGGCGTCCGCATCCTCCAACTGCGACGCGCCGCGAAGAAATAGTCGCGAGCAGACGGGCGACACCGCTGGACCGTCAAAGAGCGAGTGCACGAACAAGGGCGCGGATGCGTGCCGGATTTCCGGTCCACTTCCGCAGCGCGTGTCCCGGCTTGTCGAAGTACTCCCGCAACAGGTCGAGTGCATCGGCGAAGGTGGTTCCGCTGGGCCAGGACGCCCGGTCGGCATATCCACACTCCAGCAGCCGCCCGATGTCTTCGGCATCACGCGGCGCGAGGCGCTGTGCGTAAGCGAAGACCTTGAGGCAGAGGGCGGTCGCGATGTCCGGGATCGCGATTCGGGCGGACACCCGGGTGCGGTCGATCAGTTTGGCGCTGAGGGCAATCCATATCGGCGTGCGCGCCAGTGCCACGTGCAGCGCGGGGATGCCGTCGACGGCGATCGGTCCCGCGTCGAGATCAGGGACGTGCCGGTTGGTGAACGAGGGCGCGAGCAGGTCGATCGTTGCGGCGGTGCCACCGACCGAACGTTCGAACCGGTTGCCGGCCCGTGGATTGTCATAGCCCATGCCGCGCAATCGATCCAGCAGGGCACCGTCTCGAATGGTGAGCAGTTCTACAGCGAGATCGGCATCTCTGGTCGCGCGCAATGGAATCGAGACGCCGCTGCGCAGCACATGGAGATTGACCATATGGCCGCCGACCACCGCCCACGAATCCAGTGCGGTCGCCGCGGACGCAGCATCGGCCAGCGCGAGATAGGCACCGTCCTCGGCTCGCGAACTGCTCTCGATCTCCAGTTCGATCATGCGACGAGCTCGCTGCGTGCCGTGAGGAACCGCTGTTCGAGCTCGGCCACGGCCTCGGCAGCGTCGGGGCCGTCGCCGGCGAGGACGTGCCGGGCTATCTCGGTGATGGGTGCGAGCGGCCACGCTTGTGCAGGCGGCCCGCCCATCGCCGTGGCGATCGCCGGGTCGAGGTGCAGTCCTGGCGCGATCTTGCCGACGGTCACCACGACGGTCGCATCGGCGGGGCCCGTTTCGACCGGGACGAAACCGGCCGTTTCCAGCTCCACGCGCGCGTCGGCATGCAGGTAGACGATGTCCGGGATACGCCACGGCGCTACCCGATCAGCCGCCCAGTCACCGCAGACCTGGAGCGAAACTCGTTGAGCGGATGCGTGTTCCAACGCGAGTTCGATCTGTCGTGACATCGTGTCGAGGCTGTACCAGGCCTCGACGGCGTCCACCTTGGGTGGGCGAGTGGCGACGAGACGTTCGAACAGCTCGCGTGGACGCCGAACCTGCCAGCCGTCCGTTGCCCGCTCCGTCCAGCCCTGCGCATCAGCGGCAGACAGGATTTGGGAGACTCGCGCCTGCGTCACGCCGGTGGCTTCCGCGATGCCGACCTGACGTTGGGGAGCCGGGCTGCCGAGGAGGAACGACAGCACAGCGATCTCAGCGCGCGACAGTCTGGTCTCGGACATCTTGCGAGTATAAATTTTTACAGAGAGGCTGGCAAGAATTTATAGTTCCTGGTCAGAGCAGGGTGCTGAGGACCAGCCAGGAGACGAAGGCGGAGGGGAGCATGGAGTCGAGGCGGTCCATGATGCCGCCGTGGCCGGGGAGCAGAGTGCCCATGTCCTTGATGCCGAGTTCGCGTTTGATCTGGGATTCGATCAGGTCGCCGCAGGTGGCCACCAGGACGAGGCCGACGCCGAGGACGACGCCGATCATCGAGTTGGCGTCGAGCAGCAGGGTGACGGTGAGCAGGCCGCCGATGACGCTGAAGACCAGGGAACCCCCGAAACCCTCCCAGGACTTCTTCGGGCTGATCGACGGCACCATCGGATGCCTGCCGAACAGCACCCCGGCGACGTAACCGCCGACGTCGGAGCAGACGACCAGGATCATGAAGGTCAGCACCCGCAGGTTGCCGTCCGGTTCGAGCAGCAGCAGCGTCGCGAACGAGGCGAGCAGCGGGATCCAGGCCAGCGTGAAGATGGCAATGGCGGTGTCGCGCAGGAAGTTTCGCGGTGCGGTTTGCAGTCCGTGGTCGAAGAGGCGCCACACCATGCAGGTCAGCGCGGTGGCCGCGAAGGCACCCGCGACACCGCTGGCACCGTACGGCCAACCGAGCCAGAACACGGCCTGGCCGCCGACGATGAGCGGAATCCGCGGCACCAGCACATCGGCTTCGCGCAGCCGTTTGGCGACCTCCCAGGTCGCGACGCCGACCGCGACTCCGACGACACCGATGAACACCTTCGGCACGAACAGCAGGATCGCGATGAGCGAGAGACCGAGACCGAAACCGACGGCGAGCGCCGCGGGCAGGTTCCGGCCCGCGCGGGAACCGGACGCCGGGGCGGCGGCGAGCACCGCGTTGGGACCGTGCGCCTCGGGGTCGTGCTCGGCGGCGGAGACAGCCGGCACAGCCTGCTCGGTGATCACCGCATCCGGTCCCCAAGAGGACACGCTGGACGGCGCAGCACCGTCGTGCGCGCCCGGCGACGAAACACCATCGGTGGCCGGAGCGTCGTGATCGGACGCCGCAACCGAGGCTAAAGGCTCGTAACTCGACGCTTCCGCATCGCGCACGCGCTCTTGCCTCGTCTCAGCTGTGCCGTTCACCGGCCTCGGCTCCTCAGCCGCACCGGTCGCGGCGGCGTTCTCGGCCACGATTGTCCCGTCGCTCAACTCGTCGTTCCGTTCGTCCCCCGCCCGGCGGGCCTGCTGCGTTCGATCGGCGGCGCGCCGACGTCAGCGTCAGACCTCGAGCAGTTCAGCTTCTTTGTGTTTGACCAGTTCGTCGATCTGGCCGACATACTTGGCGGTGGTCTTGTCGAGGTCCTTCTCGGCGCGCCCGACCTCGTCCTCACCCGCCTCGCCATCCTTCTGGATGCGCGACAGTTCGTCCATGGCTTTGCGGCGGACATTGCGGATCGACACCTTGGCGTCCTCCCCCTTGCCCTTGGCCTGCTTGGCCAGTTCGCGGCGACGTTCCTCGGTCAGCTGCGGCACCGAAATGCGAATGATGTCACCGTTGTTGGTGGGGTTGACACCGAGATCGGAGTTGCGGATGGCGGTTTCGATCGCGCCGAGCTGAGCCTGCTCGTACGGCTTGATCACGACCATGCGCGGCTCCGGCACCGTGATGCTGGACATCTGGGTGATGGGAGTCAGCGAACCGTAGTAGTCGACGACGATCCGAGTGAACATCCCCGGGTTGGCACGTCCGGTGCGGATGCCTGCGAGATCGTCCTTCGCTACCGTGACAGCCTTTTCCATCTTCTCCTCGGCGTCGAAGAGCGCTTCATCAATCACGACCGTTTCCTCCACAGCGTCGTCATCGTCATGATCCGCGGGTCGCGGGGTCAGGACCGAACCAATGTGCCGATCTTCTCACCGGCGACCGCTCGGGCGATATTGCCCTTGGTCAACAAATTGAACACCAGAATCGGCATCTGGTTGTCCATACACAGGCTGAAGGCCGTCGCGTCGGCGACCTTGAGCCCTTGCTCGATGACCTCTTTGTGGGTGATCTCGGAGTACATGGTGGCGTCCGCGTCGACCTTGGGATCAGCGGTGAACACGCCGTCGACGGCCTTGGCCAGCATCACTACCTCGGCACCGATCTCCAGCGCACGCTGAGCGGCGGTGGTGTCGGTGGAGAAGTACGGCATGCCCATGCCCGCGCCGAAGATGACCACGCGGCCCTTCTCCAGGTGCCGCTTGGCGCGCAGCGGGAGGTAGGGCTCGGCGACCTGGCCCATGGTGATCGCGGTCTGCACCCGGGTGTCGATACCCTGCTTCTGCAGAAAGTCTTGCAGCGCAAGGCTGTTCATCACGGTGCCGAGCATGCCCATGTAGTCCGAGCGGGCGCGTTCCATGCCGCGCTCCTCGAGCTCGGCGCCGCGGAAGAAGTTGCCGCCGCCGATCACCACGGCCACCTGCACGCCGGTGGCGACCACCTCGGCGATCTGCTCGGCGACCGTCTGCACCACGTCCGGGTCGAGGCCGACCCGGCCGCCGCCGAACATCTCCCCACCTAGCTTGAGAAGCACCCGGCGATATCCTGGGCGATCGATCCCCGGGTCCGTCATGGGTGTTCTTCTCCTTCGGCGGTCAACGTTGTTCTCGGCAGGCAAGTGCGTCATAGAATTCGGCAGCTCGGAAAGGCTCCTCAACACGGAGCGGCCCCTATCCTGCCTTATGTGTGTTCGGCGGCATAAGAAGACCCCCCGTCAACCGGCAAATCGGTCGACGGGGGGCCTGCTCGCTATGGTGCTGTGAGTGCGGCTAGACCCGGTCCCGCGGGTCCATCCCGGTATGCACCGGGACGGTCGCGGGGCGCGATCAGTTGGCGCCGACCTCGAACCGGGCGAAGCGGGTCACGGTGACCCCGGCCTCGTCCAGCAGGGCCTTGACGGTCTTCTTCGAGTCGGTGACCGACGACTGCTCGAGCAGCACGACGTCCTTGAAGAAGCCGTTGACGCGGCCCTCGGTGATCTTCGGCAGTGCGGCTTCGGGCTTGCCCTCTTCGCGAGCGGTCTGCTCGGCGATGCGACGCTCGTTCTCCACGATGTCGGCCGGAACCTCGTCGCGGGTAACGTACTTCGCCTTGAGCGCGGCAACCTGCATGGCGGCGGCACGGGCGGCCTCGGCGGCCGCGTCACCCTCGCCCTGGTACTCGATCAGCACGCCGACGGCCGGCGGCAGATCCGAGGCACGCTTGTGCAGGTAGGTGGCGACCGGGCCGTCGAGCGAGATCACGCGACGCAGCTCGAGCTTCTCGCCGATCTTCGCGGCGAGCGCCTGCACGGCCTCGTCGGCGGTCTGGCCGCCGAGATCGACGGCCTTGAGCGCATCCAGGTCGGCGGGCTTGGCAGACGCGGCGGCAGCCACGATCTGATCGGCCAGCGCCTGGAACTCCGCGTTCTTGGCGACGAAGTCGGTCTCGGAGTTGATCTCGACCATGACGCCGCCCTTGGCGGTGACCAGGCCCTCGGCGGTGGTGCGCTCGGCACGCTTGCCGACGTCCTTCGCACCCTTGATGCGCAGGATCTCGACGGCCTTTTCGAAGTCACCGTCGGTCTCGGCCAGCGCGTTCTTACAGTCCATCATCCCGGAGCCGGTGAGCTCCCGGAGCCGCTTCACATCGGCAGCGGTGTAGTTCGCCATCGGTGGCGAGCCTCCTTCGGAGAAAGTGCTTGAGTACTGGGCAGCGGTGATCACCATCGCACGCGTTGGTGATCACCGCTGGAACAGCGAGTTACGAGACTCAGGCCTCGGCCGGGGTCTCCACAGCGGCAACCTCGACGGGCGCCTCCGCCGGTGCTTCGGCCGGGGCCTCAGCGGCGGCTTCGGCAGGGGCCTCGGCGGCCGGTGCGGCCGACGCGAGCAGCTCCTGCTCCCACTCGGCCAGCGGCTCGCCCGCGCCGGCTTCCGGCTTGTCGTCACCGGAGGACAGCCCGGCCCGCGCCTGCACGCCCTCGGCCACCGCGGAGGCGACGACCTTGGTGAGCAGTGCGGCGGAACGGATCGCGTCGTCGTTACCCGGGATCGGGTAGTCGACCAGGTCGGGGTCGCAGTTGGTGTCCAGGATCGCGATGACCGGGATGTTCAGCTTGCGCGCCTCGCCGACGGCGATGTGCTCCTTGTTGGTGTCGACGACCCAGATGGCCGAGGGCACCTTGGCCATGTCGCGGATACCACCGAGGGTGCGCTCCAGCTTGTTCATCTCACGCGTGAGCATGAGGATTTCCTTCTTGGTGCGACCTTCGAAACCACCGGTCTGCTCCATGGCCTCGAGCTCCTTGAGGCGCTGCAGGCGCTTGTGCACGGTGGAGAAGTTGGTGAGCATGCCACCCAGCCAGCGCTGGTTGACGTAGGGCATCCCGACGCGAGTCGCCTCGGCCGCGATCGACTCCTGGGCCTGCTTCTTGGTGCCGACGAAGAGAACGGTGCCACCGTGGGCGACAGTCTCCTTGACGAACTCGTAGGCCTTGTCGATGTAGGTCAGCGTCTGCTGCAGGTCGATGATGTAGATGCCGTTGCGGTCGGTGAAGATGAACCGCTTCATCTTCGGGTTCCAGCGCCGTGTCTGGTGTCCGAAGTGCGCGCCGCTGTCGAGCAGCTGCTTCATTGTTACGACAGCCATAGCTCCCGTATCTCTCTTTCGTTGCCGGTTGACGCAGCGAATCGGTGATCCGCTGCCCTGGCGCCTCCGAACCGTCGGACCCGACCGCGAGGGTGGGACCAGCCGACGACTCCCTGCTCCGCACAGGCACCGCTACGAACCGATTTTTGCTGAGTCGATTCGAACAGCGCCGTTGCGAACAAGCACGGGGTGGCGCGCGAAGTCGGTCCATGCACGCACAGACCGCCCGATCAGTCTACGTCTTAGGAGTCCAGCTACTAAATCGGCCTGTCAGGGGCACGTGGTGGCGGTCGCGGCAGGTGGAACGGGAGATGTCCACAGTTGCGAAAGTTGTCCACAATCCGGGTGGTGGGGGTACCGCGATCGGGATGGCCGGATGAGGCTTTGTGGCATGCCTTCGAATCCGATTTCTTCGATGACGACGCTGGTCATACCGCTTTTCTTCGTGCTCGCCGTGTTGACTGCGCCGCCTGCTGGTGCCGCTGCCGCGCACGATGTGGTCGAGCCGAGCACGGCGGCCTTGATCGGCGGGCGACCGTGGAACGAACCCGTGCCCGGGGCGTGCACGGGTTCGTTCTGCGGGCTGTTGCATCCGGCGCCGCTGCGGGTGGGCGACGGAATTCGGATATCGCCGCCGATAGATATTCCGCGACTGTGCGCGTCCTTCGGTCCGACTGGTTTGTTCGCGTCGGCGGATGCGTCGGACTGCGGGATCGATCCGTTTGCGATATCTCCACTTGATCCCGAGTTCTGCGAATATGTCGGTCCCGCACCGTTTTTCATGTCGCCGAGTGATTCCGAGTTCTGTGGGCTCGTCTCGCCTGCTCCGTTGGCGTTGCCGACCACGTGATCTCGGATGATGTCGAGCAACCGGGCACGGCTCCTTGGATCGGCAGCATTGGCACTGATCCTGCTGACCTCGGCGGAACCGGTCGCGACTGCCGCGCCCGCGGGGTCGTTCAGTTGGCCGCTGCAGCCTCGGCCGACTGTGTTGCGGCGGTTCGACAAGCCTGCGCAGGACTGGCTGCCGGGGCATCGCGGGGTCGATTTGGCCGGTGCGCCAGGGCAGGCGGTGCTGGCAGCTGGGGATGGGATCGTGGTGTTCGCCGGGATGGTGGCCGACAAGCCGGTGGTGTCGATCGATCATCCAGGCGGGCTGCGGACCACGTATGAGCCGGTGCGCGCCGAGGTTTCGGTCGGACGCCGGATCGCGCGGGGCACCCGGATCGGCACCCTGGAAGCCGGGCACGAAGGTTGCGGGACCTGCCTGCACTGGGGGCTGCGTAGCGAGGGTGGTGGTCGGCGCGGGCGTGAATACCTGGATCCGCTCGGCCTGTTGCACCTCGCTCCCCTACGCCTGAAGCCGGTTGCGTCGCCTTGAGTTCGCTGCCTGTGCGAGGCGCGCGGCGTGTCCGAACAGACGCTGCCGAACGCTTCCCAACGGTGTCGACGGAGGGTGAAGATCAGAGCATGGAGCATGCATCCAGCGATCCGCCGTTCACCTATCCGGAAGTTGGTGCCACGAGCAGCGAGCTACCGGAGGGATATCACCGATTTCGGCTGCGGCGGCGGATCGGGCAGGGGCGCGCGCTGTTCGAGCACGCGGGGACGGCGATTCTCGACTATCGGATGCAGAAGGGCACGGGCATCTTTCATGATGCGTCGACCGTGCGGGCCGAGCCGGGTACCCGGCTGACGGTGCGGCTCGGGTTCGGGCCGTTGGCGATCATCGCGCCGTGCCGGGTGGTGTACGTGCTCGCCGCGCCGAATCAGCGCGGGTTCGCCTACGGCACGCTGCCCGGGCATCCGGAAATCGGTGAGGAACTGTTCGCGGTCGAATACGACCCGGCCGACGAGTCGGTGTACGGCATCGTCACCGCGTTCTCGCGCCCCGGGACCTGGTACACCCGGCTCGGCGGTCCGATAGTCCGCCTCATCCAACGCTTCATCGCAGGGCGATACATCAAAACTCTGCCCACCTCAGCCTGACTTGGACTGCATTGAGCGGAGAGTGGGAAGAGTCGCGCGTGCGGCCCAACTCGCGGGGCTCGTTGCGGAACTACGACGCTCGAGTTCGACCTTCGGCTGATCGATGTCGGGCGGCCTACAGCAGATCGGCCAGTGTCTTGGCCTGTGCGCGCAAGTCCTCGGCGTGGTCGGAGCGGCCTAGACCGTCGTACTCCTCGGCGACGGTGTGGCGTTCAGCGATCTCGGCGCGGACGATCTGATCGATGTCGTCCTCGGTCAGCTCGCGGCGTGCGACCTCGGCGACGCCCAGGCCGACCGCGCTGCTCTCCACCGCGCCTGCCCGCTGCTCGCCGACGTCGACTGCCTCTGCGTTGTCGATGGCGCCCAGGGTGGACCGCAGGGCCGTGATTGCCTGACGGTCACGGGATTTCATCGCAACGGACAGCGCGGCCCGCATGCGCTCGCGCAACGGCGGCCGGTCGGTCGACGGTTCGGTTGACATGATCACCACCGTAAGGAGAGTCGCTTGCCGAGTCGAACAGATTTCCGGAGGCCGCTAACCGATCGTTCCCCGTGGCGTGACGATGGTGAAATCCGGGTCCGGGGCATCGAATACGCCGACGAGCTCAGCCAGCTTGGTGACGTCGCCTTCGATGAGGATGTCGCCCGCGGCGGCCGCGACACCGAAATCCTCACCCACCAGCAGCACCCGGATGAGCGTCGCCTTGCTCAGCGTGAACGCCGCGTCGGGCTCGGGCAGCGTTACCCCGTCGGGCCGGTCGTAATGGGTCAACCGGCCGTTGCGGAGTTCGAGACGATGCACCCGATTCTCGTCACTGATCTGCCAATCCGCGACGACCCGCTGATTCCACGCCTTCGGTCCGTCCACCCGCAACGCCATGGCGTCGAAGATCTGGTCAACGGTCAGCGCGGCGAGCAGGGTCGGCGCGTTGGCCTTGGTCGGCGTGCCGAACGAGCCGTAGCGCAGTTCGTAGGCGCCGCTGAGATAGAAGTTGCGCCAGGTCGCGTTCTCCGCGCCGTAGCCGAGCTGCTCGAATGTGCTGGCCTGCAACGCTTTCGCGGCGTCGTTGGCGGGATCGGCGTAGATCACGTAGTTGAGCACCTGAGCCACCCACCGGTAGTCGCCCGCGTCGTAGGAGTCCTGCGCCTTGCGCAGCACCTCCGCGGCACCGCCCATGAATTCCACATGCCGGACGGCGGATTCGACCGGTGGATGCTCCCACAGGTGCGCCGGGTTGCCGTCGAACCAGCCCATGTACCGCTGGTAGATGGCCTTGACGTTGTGGCTGACCGACCCGTAGTACCCGTGCGTGTGCCAGCTGTCCTCGACCGCCGATGGCAGCGTGAGCATCTCGGCGATCTCGGCGCCGACGTAACCCTGATTCAGCAGCCGCAAGGTCTGGTCGTTCAGGTATCCGTATAGATCACGTTGCAGCGCAAGGAATTCCACCAGCCGGTCGGTACCCCAGGTGGGCCAGTGGTGCGAGGCGAACACCACATCGGACCGGCGCGCGTACAGGTTGATCGCCTCGGTCAGGTACTTCGCCCAGACGTGCGGGTCACGGACCAGTGCCCCGCGCAGGGTCAGCAGGTTGTGCAGTGTGTGCGTGGCATTTTCGGCCATGCACAAGGCTCGGTGGTCCGGGAAGTAGAAGTTCATCTCAGCGGGCGCTTCGGTGCCCGGGGTGACCTGGAAGACGATCCGGATCCCGTCGACCGTCTCCTCCTGCCCGGTCGCGGTGATGTCGACCGTCGGCGGGATCAGGGTCACCGTGCCGACCGAGGTGGTCTGCCCGAGACCGGCGCCCACCGCGCCGAGCGGTCCCCGCGGCAGCACCGCGCCGTACATGTAGCCGGCCCGGCGGGCCATCGCGGTACCCGCGTAAACATTCTCGGCGACAGCCTCTTCCAGGAAACCGGCCGGCGCGAGCACCGGACAACGCCCTGCCGCAACGTCTTCGGTGGTGGTCACGCCCAGCGCGCCGCCGAAATGGTCGGCGTGCGAATGGGTATAGATGAGACCGGTCACTGGACGATCGCCGCGATGCGCCCGATACAGGGCGAGCCCGGCGGCGGCGGTCTCCGCGGAAATCAGCGGATCGATCACCAGCACACCGGTTTTGCCCTCGACGAGCGTCATGTTGGACAGGTCGAGCCCGCGAATCTGATAGATCCCCTCGGTGACCTCGAACAGCCCCTGTTTGACGACCAGCCCGGCCTGCCGCCACAGGCTCGGATTGACCGAAGCGGGGCAGGATTCGTGCAGGAAGTCGTAGGAGTCGTTGTCCCACACCACGGTCCCGTCCGCCGCGGTCACCACGCCGGGCGCCAGCGCGGCGATGAACCCGCGATCGGCGTCCTCGAGATCGGCGTTGTCGGCGAACGGCATTCCAGCGGCCACCCGCTGCTGCTCCGCGACGATGAAGTCGCTCGGCTCAGTCGCTGCGCTCATGCCTCCACCTCGCGAACGCTCGGTTCCGGCACGAGCACACTCGTGGCTGTATCTATTACTCGCTCGCTACGCTCACTCACGCCTCCACCTCGCTAACGCTCGACTCCGGCACAAGCACACTCGTGACGGCGACTATTGCTCGCACCTCGCCGAGGCTCGACTCCGGCATGCGCAGCGCGCGCCGGTACATGATTGGCTCACTTCGTTCGCTCATGTCATCCTCCTGCGAGTCGGTGCAAGGTGGTGTGCCGGTGGGGATCTAGGGCCATGGATCGGTGAACTCGATGACTGCCGCGATGACGGCGACCGCCGCTACCACCGCGGTCGCCGTGGCGACGGCCCAGCTGCCGTGCCGGTAGCGGCCCTCGTGCAAGCTGCGATTGCGCAGATAACTCAGGCCTGCCAGTGCGGCCATGACCATCGCCGCACCGATCGGGGCGATCAATGCGGGACGCCATCCGCTGGTCACCGCGTGGTTCAGGAACAGCGCACTGGTGATCATGGCGGCCACCGCCGTCCGGCGCCAGGCCAGGGCCGTGCGCTCCGCGGCGAGTCCGGCGCGGCTCATCGCAGCAAAACCGCGATACCCGCGAGCACCGAAACGACGGCGATACCCGCGGACAGCACCGGCACCAGCACCGTGTCGGGCAGTGGACGCCCCTGCCGCATCGCCACCCCCACCCGCCGCCAATGCGCATACGCGCCAACGGCAATGACCACAGCGAGCACCAGACAGCTGAGCGCGAGCGCACGCCGCAGGCCACCCATCCGGAACGGCTGCACCAGGGTGTGCACCGCGACGCCACCGGCGAGCAGCCCGAGCGACGTGCGCATCCACGCCAGGAAGGTGCGCTCGTTGGCGAGGGTGAACCGGTAGTCGACCTCTTCCTCCCCGTCCGCCGATTCGGCGTCGGGGCTCGGCAGCGTCATACGGCCCCGGTTCGGACGGTGGACTTGTCGCGCACCCACAGCCAGGTCAGCGCGAGCAGCACGACGAGCGCGGGCTTGCCGAACACTAGGGCGAAGGAACCGAGCAGTACCACCTTGTCGGCCAGGTAGAGCGGCACCATCACCGCCACGTGCACCGCCCAGAACACGAACCAGGCGAAGGTGATTCGGCGATGCAGCCGCAGCCGGACCGCGGGGTCGGCGGGCTCGGCGGGTTCGAGCCGGATCTTTCGGGTCACGGTGCAGCTCAGCGGCTTGCCGGTGAGCAGCGTCGCGCCGAACAGCACGGTCATCACGACACTCAACGCTACTTCGGGCAGATAGAAACCGCGCCCCTCCCCGGTGATCTCGACGAACAGCGAGAACACCAGAATCACCAGCACCGCGGCCGCCACCACCCGCACCGAATCGCCGCGCATCAGCCGCACCGCGCCCAGCACGACGGCGATCAGGATCGCGACGAAAACACCGACCTCCGCGCCGGCCGCGGAGTATCCGATCAGGAATCCGATCGCCGGGGCTGCCCCGTCGAGGAGGTGCTGCGGGCCGTGCATCGCCCGGAACTTGCCCCACATCTCCGCGCCCCGTGATTCCGCTGGACTATCGCCAGGATGCAGTACCTGGCGCTGGTCGTCGGAATCCACGGGCACCTCTCCCACACAGGTCGGCTTCGTGCTGCGAGCAAACAATCCGCTACGTCACCCTAACCGGACATCCTTGGGGCGTCCACGAACCGCGCTAGGCCGTGATCATGCGGTTACTCGGCCCGTTCCTGCTGGTTGTCGCCGCATCACCGGGGGTGACTACACGGTGGCGGCGTCCTCGAAGGTCATCGCCAGGTGGGAAATCGTCGAGGTCATCACGGCGCGGCGGGGCAGACGCAGCGACCTCAGTTCGTCGGCGATCGGGTGGTCGCCGAGGGCGAGGGTGGCCCCACCGGGGCGAGCGCGCATGCCGGACGGTTCCATCCGCCACGGTGTGCAGCGGGTGACGCCATCGATGTGGGAGTAAGCATCGAAGGAGGAGGCGGTGTTTCGGCGTTGCGGAGTGAGAATGCCCTGGCGGACCGTCAGATCGACGATGAGCTTGCCGTCCTGACGCAGCTCGCCGTGACGCACTCCCGCCTCGTGGCGCACGCTGAAATCGGCGAGTTCCTTGGGGAATCCCCAGATTCCGCGACCGGCCGCGAGGGTGAAATCGCCGTCGACCGGCAGTCGGTGGATGAGGACTCCGGCCTGGTTCGTCGCCAAGGCGCGCAGGTCGCCGAAACGGACGGCGGGATCGGCGGTGTGGTGCCGGACCATGAACGAGACGCCGAACTCGTTGTAGGGGCCGAGATCACCGTCGACGTAGTCGACGAAAACGAGTGAACACATCGCGCGACCGCCCGGCAGACGCAGCACCTGCAGTCCGGAATAGTCGATCAACTGCTGTGCGGCATCGGCGGGGACCAGGTAGCTCGCCATGAACGCGCGCGCGAGGCGGATGCGGACCGGCATCCGCACTTCTTGACCGAGGACGGTGTGGGTGCTCACGCGAACGCCTTTCTGTGCACCCACGTCGGGAATCGTGGAGGTACACCGCATTTCCGGAACTCACAGGCTCCGCCAAAAACTAGAACTTGTTTCAGATTAGCAACATAGGTCGCGCTAGACACCCACGGAAGCTAAACGAACACGTACTAGATTTCGGCCCGGAACCGAGTCGAGTCGCGTACCGCCCGATCCGGAACCAACCACGACGCGTTTGGATGCTCTATCCCCCGGGTCGCTCCCCCGAGCCGCCAGGCAAACGATGCTCGAGACCGTCCAGCAGGCACAGCAATCCGAAATCGAACGCCATCGCCCGCGCGGCATCGGGGCTGGTCGGCGAGATCTCCCGATAGTCCGCCATCATCTCGGGATAGTCTCCGGCGGTCACCTGTTCCATCATCTGCACCATCTCTTCCCGGTTGATATCGACGGTGCCGTAGGTCTTCTCCCACGCCAGCTCCGGCGTCACCACCCCGAGCACATAGGACATCACCGTGCCGCTGGCGAGATAGATGTCGACGCCATGGAAGCCGGCCCGGACATACGCCCGGCGCAGCCGATCGTTGAGCCGCAACGCATTCGGCCCCATGCTGGGCAGCTGACCGATCAACGAGGCACCCCACCGGTGCGCACGGAGTGTGTCCCGGAAGTTGTAGGCGAATGTCGTCAGCACCTCCCGCCACGCCGCCTCGTCCGGCTCCGGAACCTCCACCATGCCCCAGAACTCGTCGAGCACCCACTCGAGCAATTCGTCCTTGTTGGCGACGTACCAGTAGAGGCTGGTGGCGCCCGCGTCGAGTTTCGCGCCGATCTTGCGCATGCTCAACGACTCGAGCCCTTCGGCGTCGAGGAGTTCGACGGCGGCGCCGATGATGTGGTCCAGGCGCAAGCCCGACGCCTTCGGCTGCCGGGGTTCGCGAAGCCATACCGAGGTGAACTGCTTGGTCACCGGCCAATCCTATATTCAGTCGCACATCGTTCGAGTTCATCGTACGGTGTTCTAGTGGAATCGAACGATGTACGAGACCCTCGCCGTTGGTGGATTCTGGGGGTCCTTTGCCTGTCCTTGCTGGTGCTGATGCTCGACGGCACTGTGCTCAATCTCGCTATCCCGTCGCTGATTCGCGAACTGGGAGCCACGCCGTCGGACGTGCAGTGGATCCTCGACGCCTACGTGCTGGTCTTCGCCGGACTACTGCTCACCGCGGGCAGCCTGTCGGACCGATTCGGCAGGCGGCGAATGCTGATCTGCGGTCTGGCCGTGTTCGGCGTGGCCTCGCTGGTCGCGGTGCTGGCCACCGAGCCGTGGCATGTCGTCGTCGCGCGGGTGGCGATGGGTGTCGGCGGGTCGCTGCTGATGCCGTCGACCCTGTCCATCCTGATGACCACCTTCGCCGAGGACGAGCGACGCAAGGCGATGGCCTGGTGGAGCACCGTCTCGATGGTCGGCATCGTCGCTGGGCCGACGCTGGGTGGCGTGCTGCTGCAGCACTATTGGTGGGGCTCGGTGTTCCTGCTCAATATCCCGGTCGCGGTGCTCGCCATCGTCGCGGCGGTGGTGCTGATGCCCGAGACCAAGGGCGAGCAGCGACCGGTCGACCTGATCGGCGTGCTGCTGTCGGTGGTCGCGCTCGTCTCGACGGTCTACGTGATCATCGAACGCGAGTGGAATATCGGCATGATCGCGCTGGCGGTGCTGTCCGCGATCGGGTTCGTGGTGTGGGAGAGCCGGTCCGAGCATCCGATGCTGCCGCTGGCGGTGTTCCGCAATCGGGACTTCACCGGCACCGCGCTCACGCTGCTGCTGATGGTGTTCGGTATGGGTGCGGTCATGCTGATGCTCACCCAGTATCTGCAGTTCGTGCTCGGCTACGGGCCGATGAAGGCCGGACTCGCGCTGCTGCCCTATGCGGTGGCCGCCGCCGTATTCAATGGTTTGGGCGCGACGTTGGGCAAGACACTCAGCAACAAGACGCTCATCGTGTCCGGACTGCTGGTGATGGGCGGGGCGTTCGCGATCCTCGCCGTCAGCGAGGGATACCTGATGATCCTGGTCAGCATGCTGGTGATGGGAATCGGTGGCGGTTTGGCCGGTCCGGCCGCCTATGCCGCGATCATGAGCGCCATTCCGCTCGAACACGCGGGCGTCGGCTCGGCCATGAACGACACGTTGCAGCAGGTCGGCATGGCGATCAGCATCGCCATCCTCGGCAGCGTGCTGGCCGGCGTGTTCACCGAGAACATGCCTGCGGACGTCCCCGATGCGGCGCGCGAATCCATCGGCGCCGCATTCCAACTCGGGTTCGCCGAGCCCGCCAAGGCGGCCTTCACCACCGCCATGTCCACCGGCTCGTGGATCAGTGCCGGCTTCTGCGTCGCCGCCGCACTGCTCGGCGTGACCCTGCTCCGCGCCCGGCGCACGCCCGCCGATCAGCCGCAGGAGTCCGCGGTCGAGGTCAGCTAGGTAATGTCGCCGCCGCCCCACCGGCTGGTACGGGGCGGCGGTGACGCTCGTAAACCGCTGCACCGCAGCCTGATTGCCGCGCGATCTGGCTGAGTCCAGGCCGCGGCAGTGGCATTGTTCTATCGCGGTGACCGCTGACTGCGATCGCGCGTCAGGCGCGGGGGTGGGCTTGGTCGTGGACCTTCTTGAGGCGTTCGATGGAAACGTGGGTGTAGAGCTGGGTGGTGGCCATACTGGCGTGGCCCAGGAGTTCCTGGACGACGCGAAGGTCGGCGCCGCCCTCGAGGAGGTGGGTGGCGGCGGTGTGGCGTAGGCCGTGCGGGCCCATGTCGGGGGCGCCGGGAATGGATGAGACTACTTCGTGCACAACGGTTCTGGCTTGGCGCTGGTCGAGGCGTTTGCCGCGGCGGCCGAGCAGGAGGGCACGGCCGGAATCGGGTGTGGCGAAGGCGGCTCGGCCATGCTGTAGCCAGTTGCCGATCGCGTCGTCGGCGGGGATGCCGAAGGGCGCGGAGCGTTCCTTGTTGCCCTTGCCGAGGACGCGGACCACCCGGCGTTCGCGGTCGACGTCGTCGATGTCGAGGCCGCACAGCTCGCTGACTCGAATTCCGGTGGAGTACAACAGCTCCACGATCAACCGGTCCCGCAATGCCATCGGATCATGCTGTGCGGCACCCGATTCCGCGGCATCCATGGCCCCGAGGGCCTGCTGGCGGCCGAGCACGGCGGGCAGCACCCGGTGCGCTTTGGGGGAACCGAGTCGCAGTCCCGGATCGACGGTCAACCGTCCGGTCTGGGTGAGCCACGCGGTGAAGGTCCGGGCCGAGGAGGCCCGTCGCGCCATCGTCGTCCGCGCCACCCCCGCCTGCGCCTGCTGCGCGAGCCAGGAGCGCAGCAGCAGCAGATCCAGTTCGCGCACCGCGGAATCCGCCGACCTGGCGTACAGGTGCGCGAGCAGCGAGCGCGCGTCACCGAGGTAGGCGCGCACCGTGTGCGCCGACCGGTTCCGGCCCAGCCGCAGGTGTCTGCTGTACTCGGTCAGCAGTGCCGCCAAGTCCTCGGGTAGTTCTTCCATTTCACCACCGTCCCGACAGTCGTCTCCGTTGGCAAGCCACCGCGCCGGTCATAGGTCGTCGGGCAGCACCCGGAAGGCCTCGGCGCCGGTAAGTGGCCGGATCGCGCGAAAGTCCTTGCGGTCGAGGGTCAGGATCACGTCGGTCTCGTATTCGGCTGCCAGGACGACATTGACCGCGTCGGTGAGATCGAGTTGCAGATCGGCATAGCGATCCTGCACCCTGCGTGCCTTGCGTAGCTGGTCGCTCGGCAGCGCCGGTACGGCGACCCGGCCGAGCGGTTCCTGCGCGAGCAGCCAGTCGTTGATGACGCCTACCGTCGGCCGGTCGAAATCCCGGGTCACGATGTGTTCGATCTCGAGCAGCACGAGCGAGCAGACAACCGTCAGCGATGCCGCGGCCAATGCGGTCCGAGTGCGTTCGTGTTCGGAATGAGCGATGTCGAAAGCGGCGACCAGAGCGGACGTATCGCCGATGACGATCAACTGTTCCGCCGGACGATCTCCTCGTGCACCACCTGACGCATTTCTTCCGCGGTCCGCGACCTGCCGGAATTGAGTGTCGGAATGTCCCACTCGTCGTCCCAGCGCTTGGTGCGCAGTGCGGCGATGTGGAATGCCTCGCGGAAAATCTCGGACTCGGGCCTGCCCTCCCGTGCGGCAGCCGCCTTGATGAGGGCCAAGTCCTCTTCGTCGACCATCACTGTCGTCTTTTTCAGCATGGTGGTTATGGTACCAGTGCCATACATGGTGGGTAGCTTCCTTTTCTGGGGTGAGGGGCATTCGGTCACTTGTCCTCTGGGGGCCGGTGAGCGGTGT
The DNA here is from genome assembly GCF_042727395.1 of Nocardia sp. NPDC060255. NCBI lineage: Bacteria > Bacillati > Actinomycetota > Actinomycetes > Mycobacteriales > Nocardiaceae > Nocardia > Nocardia sp. NPDC060255. Next base: position 266,316 of record NZ_JBHXAU010000003.1, read on the forward strand.
GCTTTCGGTACCAACCGCCCTCGTCCGTGCCGACCAGTTCGGCGAGTTCGAGGGCGGGCAGCGCCGAACGAACGGCGGGCAGCGAAAGACCGGACTGTTGGGCCAGGTCGCGCGGCAGGCGGGAACCGATTTTCGGCAGCGCGGCGAAGACGAGGGCTTCGTCACCGGACAGTGCATCCTCAGGGCAGCTGGCCTGACCCGAGGATCCGGACAGTGGCAGGCGGAGGGGGCCCGCTTCGTCGATCACTTCTTCGGCGCGGGTGACGAGCAGCGCTTCGCCCTCGCGGATCATCCGATGGCAGCCGACCGAGGCGGCCGAGGTGACCGGGCCGGGGACCGCCAATGCCGGACGACCAAGGCGCCGCGCCCATTTCACCGTGTTGCGCGCCCCACTGCGCAGTCCCGCCTCGACGACCAAGACGCCGTCGGCCAAGGCGGCGACGAGCCGGTTGCGGGCCAGGAACTGGTGCTTGTGCGCGGTGGTTCCCGGCGGATACTCGCTGACCACCAGCCCGGTCTCGGCGATCTCGGCCAGCAGCCGATCGTGCTGCGCGGGATAGGGCCGATCGACACCGCAGGCCAGCACCGCGATGGTGGGGCCGCCGACGGCCAGTGCCGCGCGATGCGCCATCCCGTCGATCCCGAAGGCCGCCCCGGACACGATCGTCCAGCCTTTGGCCGCGAGATCGCCTGCGATTTCGCCGGTGACCTGGTTTCCGTACCCGCTGCTGCATCGCGCGCCGACAACGGCGAGGGCCCGGTCGCTCGATTCCAGCAGCGACCGCGGACCGCGCACCCACAGCACCAGTGGCACGGCGCAGTCTCGGTCCCGGCTCGGATCGAGTTGGGCGAGGCCCAGCAGCCGCCACGACGGCCATTCCGGATCGTCGGGGGTGACGACCCGCCCGCCGATCCGCTCCATCACCTCCAGATCCCGTGCGGCCGAATCCGTTCCGCGCCGTTGCTCGGTCGGTCCGCGCAACGACTGCGGTAGCGCGCACTCGCGCACGGCACGCGCGGCCTCGACCACTCCCACCGACTCGATCAACGCCGAAAGCGGCGCACACGGCCCCGTCACCACCCGGGACAGATACACCCACGCCAACCGCCGCGCGTAGGCATCGATATCGAAGGGCGCGGAACTGCTTCCGGCAACACGCACTTCGTCCTCGATCCCGCCGCGTTGACACAGTGCGGGCCCACCGCTCGCGGCGACCGCGGTCACTGCGTACCCCGCTGCCGAAAGTTCAACGCCGCCAGCACATCCTGAGCGGTCGGCAGCTGCGCACCACGCAGGTCGGAAATGGTCCAGGCAACCCGGATCGCGCGATCGGCACCGCGGGCGGACATCCGTCCGAGGCGCAGTGCCGTCTCGACCGGCGCGATCGCCTCGCGCGGCAGGCGGAATTGCTGGCGCAGAATGTGCCCGGGCACTTCGGCATTGGTCAGCCAGCCGTGCTCCTGCCAGCGCCGCACCGCCGCCTGCCGCGCCACGGCGACCCGATCCCGCACCACCGCACTACTTTCCGCCTCTTCGGTGCTGAACGCGGCGCCGGACTGGCCGCGCATCTGCACCCAGATGTCGATGCGATCCATCAGGGGCCCGGACAGTTTCCCGAGATAGCGGCGCCGCGCCAGTGGCGCGCAGATGCAGTCGACGTCCCGAGCCGGCGCGCACGGGCAGGGGTTGGCGGCAAGCACCAGCTGGAATCGCGCCGGGTACCGGGCGACCCCATCGCGGCGGGCGATGCGAACCTCGCCCTCTTCCAACGGAGTTCGCATCGCCTCCAGTACCTTGGTGCCGATCTCCGCGCACTCGTCGAGGAACAGCACGCCGCGATGCGCCCTGCTCACCGCGCCCGGCCGGGCGGTGCCCGACCCGCCGCCGACCATCGCGGTCACCGAGGTCGAATGGTGCGGTGCGACGAACGGCGGCATGGTGATGAGCGGATGATCACCGGACAACACCCCCGCCATCGAGTGGATGGCGGTCACCTCCAGCGACTCGGACTCCGACAGCGGTGGCAACAGGCCGGGAAGACGTTGCGCCAACATCGTTTTCCCGATGCCGGGCGGACCGGTGAGCAGCAGATGGTGCCCGCCGGCCGCGGCAACCTCCAACGCCCAGCGCGCCTCGTCCTGCCCGACCACCTCGCTCAGATCACCGCCGGACCGCTCCGGCTCGGGCAGCTGCCCACTCGGTTCGGGCAGCGTGCCTTCGCCGCGCAACCAGGCCACCACGGCGCGCAGGCTCGATGCCCCGAAAACCGCGACCCCGTCGACCAATCCGGCCTCGGCCAACGCCTCCTCCGGCACCACGACCGCAGGCCACCCCGCGTTGCGGGCCGCGATCACCGCGGGCAGGATGCCGCGCACCCGCCGGACCCGGCCATCCAGCGCGAGCTCACCGAGCAACACCGTCTTCGCCAGCCGCTCCGACGGAACCGCGCCCGACGCGTCGAGTACCGCGATCGCCAGGGCCAGGTCGTAAACGCTGCCGATCTTCGGCAGTGTCGCAGGCGAGAGCGCGAGAATCACCCGTCCGTCCGGCCACTTCTCCCCCGAGTTCGCCACCGCCGAACGCACCCGGTCCCGGGACTCCTGCAGCGCCGTGTCCGGCAACCCCACCAGGTGCACCGAGGGCAGACCCTGCCCGATATCGGCCTCGATCTCGACGAGTAGGCCGTCGACCCCGGTCACCGCGACCGAGTGGGCTCGGCCGAGCGCCATCAGAACACCGCCTTGAGGTGATCGATCACCGGCTCGTGCCCTCGGGTGAGCAGCACCGAGACGACGTCGAACCGGATGTGCCGCCACGGGCCGTCCTGCTCGGCCAGCCATAGCAGGGCGAGCCGCCGAATCCGCTGCTGCTTGGTGAAGGTGACCGACTCGGCCGGTATGCCGAACCCGAGCCCGGACCGGGTCTTCACCTCCACGAACGCGGTGACGCCCGCGTCGCGGACGATCAGGTCCAGTTCACCGTATTTGCATCGCCAGTTTCTGCTGACGATCTCGATCCCGGCGGCCTGCAGGAACCGTGCCGCCAGCTCTTCTCCGTGCGCGCCGAGCGCTTTTCTGTCTGTCACTCGGCCAGCGTGCTCGGCACCGCGCCGCGACTCCGGGCGTCGACCTGGGCAAATACCGGCCTTGGGGATAGCCGCTGCCCTGTGCACAACTCGCGATGCGTGAGGATCTGAGCACGCCGAGTTGTCGGTGGGCCGTGCTAGGCGGTTACTCCGGCAGGCGCAGGTCCGGCTTTTCGAGCTCTTCGATGTTGACGTCCTTGAAGGTGATCACTCGGACGTGCTTGACGAAGCGGGCCGGGCGGTACATATCCCACACCCAGGCATCGCTCATCCGAACCTCGAAATACACCTCGCCGTCGGCGTTTTGCGGGCGCAACTCCACGGAGTTGGCCAGGTAGAAGCGGCGCTCGGTCTCCACCACGTACGAGAACTGACCGACGATGTCTTTGTACTCCCGGTACAGCGAGAGCTCCATCTCGGTTTCGTACTTCTCGAGGTCCTCGGCACTCATCGGGTGGGACGTCCTCCTTCTCGCCGCGCTGCGTCGTGTGCTGACATCATCGCGCATGGGTAGCGCCGGTAGCCACTCGGCTATCCGGACGCACGTCGTGGAACTCATCGAACAGCATCGGGTCGGCCTCGCCGGCGACCACGGCGTCGGCCTCATCGGCCACCGCGGCGACCGGCCGCAGGCCCGCCAGCTCCCGCACATTGCGCCAGGAACGCCGGTGCTCGTCGCTGGGACCGAGGCGGCGCAGGGCGGCGAGGTGGTCGGGCGTGTTGTAGCCCTTGTGGGTCGCGAAACCGTAGCCGGGGAACCGTTCGTCCAGCTCGACCATCATCCGGTCCCTGGTGACCTTCGCCAGGATGCTGGCGGCGGCGATGCAGGCCGCGGCCGCGTCACCGCCGATCACCGGCAGCGACGGCGCGGGGATGCCGGGCACCCGGAATCCGTCGGTCAGCACGTATCCCGGTGGGTGGCCGAGCCCGGCGACCGCGCGGCGCATGCCCTCGATATTGGCGACGTGGATGCCGATCGAGTCGATCTCCCAGGACGGGATGACCACCACGTTCCAGGCCAGGGACAACCGGATGATCACCGGGTACAGCTCTTCCCGGACGGCCTCGGTGAGCTTCTTCGAGTCGTCGAGCCCGGACAACTTGTCGTAGGCCTTGGGCGCGAGCAGGCAGGCCGCGACGACCAGCGGCCCCGCGCACGGTCCGCGACCCGCCTCGTCGACGCCGGCGACCGGGCCGAGCCCGCTGCGGATCAACGCGGCCTCGAGCGTGCGTAACCCACTCGCCTTCCGCATCACCACGCGCGGCGGCCACCCATTGCTCTGTACCACTCGGCTCTGCCCCACCGTCCAATTATGCTGCGGCCGCTGATGATCAGTTCGCTTGGGCGTTCTGTGAGCGCACCGGGCCGATCCGGCTGGGCGGCCAAATCTTGAAGACGGCCTTGCCGCGGACGTTGTCCACCGGCACGGTGCCCTGCAGTTCGTCGGTGATGTGGGCGCGCGAATCGGCGGACTCGTTGCGGTTGTCGCCCATCACCCACAGGTTCCCCTCGGGCACCTTGACCGGCTTGAACTCGCGTCCGCCGCTGGCACCGAACGGCTGACCCGGAACGTACGGGAGCAGGTAGCGCGCGTATGGCTCGTCCAACGGTTTGCCGTCGACGAGGACGCGGCCCTGCGCGTCGCAGCACTGCACCGTCTGGCCACCGACCGCGATCACCCGCTTCACCAGATCGTTCTCGTCCGGCGGCACCAGGCCGAAGAAGGAGAAGAAGTTCTGCACACCGCGCATGACGGCGTTGTCGGAGCGGATCGACTGGTAATGGGTGTTCCAGGACGACGGCCCGACGAACACCACCACGTCGCCCGGCTTGGGATCGCCCCAGTAGTAGCTCAGCTTCTGCACGTAGATGCGGTCGCCGGTGCACCCGGCGCAACCGTGCAGCGTGGTTTCCATCGACTGCGACGGAATCACGTACGGGCGTCCGACGAAACTGACCATCAGCGCGGCGATCACCGCCGCGATGACGACGAGGATCGGCAGCTCCTGCCAGAACGGCCGCTGCTTCTTCTCCCGCCGCCGCCTGCCGCGACGTGGACGCACCCCCTCGTCGTCCGAATCGGACACCGACACCGACCCACTTTCGTCTGCCACGCCGAACAGATTAGCCCGGCACCCTGTGAGTCGTCCGACGCCGGGCGATCGGCGTCACACTATTTCGATTGCGGGTCCTGCGAACGCACCGGCCCGATCCGGCTCGGCGGCCAGATCTTGAACACCGCTTTGCCCCGAACGTTGCTGACGGGGACGGTTCCGTGGAGCTCATCACGGGTGTGCGCGCGGGAATCGCGCGAGTTGTTGCGGTTGTCGCCCATCACCCACAGGTTGCCCTCGGGCACCTTGATGGGCGCGAACTCCCGCCCGCCGCCGGCGCCGAACGGCTGGCCGGGCGTGTACGGGATGGTGTACGTGGCGTAGGGCTCGTCAAGCGGCTTGCCGTCCACCAGGACGCGGCCCTGCGCATCACAGCACTGCACCGTCTGGCCACCGACCGCGATCACCCGCTTCACCAGATCGTTCTCATCCGGCGGCACCAGACCGAAGAAGGAAAAGAAGTTCTGGACGCCACGAACAACCGCGTTGCTCGAACGCGTCGACCGGTAGGTGTCATTCCACGATGACGACGGCCCGACGAACACCACGACGTCGCCCGGCTGCGGGTCGCCCCAGTAGTAGCTCAACTTCTCGACGTAGATGCGGTCCCCCGTGCAACCGGCGCAGCCGTGCAGCGTGGTTTCCATCGACTCGGACGGGATCACATACGGCCGCCCGACAAAGTTGACCAGCAACGCGGCGATCACCGCCGCGATCACGACGAGGACCGGCAGCTCCTGCCAGAACGGCCGCTGCTTCTTCCCGCGCCGCCCGCGCCGACGGCCTGCCCCTTGGTCACCCGGCTCCGCCGCGGACGCACTGTGCTCTGTCACACCGAAAACAGTAGCCCGGCACCGGAACTGAGTTCCGACGCCGGGCTACCAGACGCTCTATCGTGCGGAAAAGCTATATCAGCGCTTTTCCTTGATCTTGGCGGCCTTGCCGCGCAGATCGCGCAGGTAGTACAGCTTGGCGCGGCGGACGTCACCACGGGTGACGACCTCGATGTGGTCGATGTTCGGGGTGTGCACCGGGAAGGTGCGCTCCACGCCGACACCGAACGACACCTTGCGGACCGTGAAGGTCTCGCGGATGCCGCCGCCCTGGCGTCGGATGACGACGCCCTTGAAGACCTGGATGCGCTCCTTCGAGCCTTCGATGACCTTTACGTGCACATTGAGGGTGTCGCCCGGCCGGAAGTCGGGGACGTCGCTGCGCAGCGACTTCTCGTCGACGAAGTCAAGGGTGTTCATTTCCATCCTTATGGGTTCGCGCGAACAGAGGACCCTGGCGGCACGGGACGTGCTCGACCGGTTCATGCTCCGATTAAGGGGGTGCGCCGGGCAGAGACTCTCCCAGGGCAACCTGAGTATTGTGCCAGATCAGCGGCTCGCGGGAAAAATCGGCCCCTGGATCAGGCCGGCTTGTCCGGTACCGCGAACAGTCGAACGCTCATCGGCTCGGCATCCGCCGGCGCGTCTTCGCGACTGAAACTATACCGCGCGAGCAACGCCTTGTACTCCTCGACGAACTCTCTCACCTGGGCCTTCACCATGTAGGTTCCGGTTCGCTGCACCTGCGCCCAGCCGTCGGGGCCCGTCCATTCGCGTACCGCCCGCAGGTAGAGGTCGATATCGTGGCCCGCCTTCAACCTGCCGAGATGCTCGGCCGCCGCGTACTCGGCCGGTTCCATGGTCGCCGGGTCGGGGATGGTGTGCTCGAACGGCAGCGACTTCCACCAGCGCTCCCGGCCCGCCGATTTCTCCGCGATCTCGGTGATGAGGCCGAGTTCGGCGAGTTTGCGCAGGTGGTAGCTGGTGCTGCCGGTGCTCTCGCCGAGCACCTCGGCCAGCGTCGCCGAATTGGCTTCGCCGTGTTTGCCCAGGTACTGCAGGATTCGGCCACGCAAGGGATGAGCCAGCGTGCGATAGAGCGCAGTGCGCTCGGCGCTGGTCATGTCGTCAGGTTTACGCGGTGCCATACGCGGAAGGATAGCAAAGAGTTCTTTGCAAATAAATGTTTGCAAAGAAATCTTTGCGGACGTAGCGTAGCCGTCATGCGAAGAACAGCACTTCTCCCCTCCCGAACCCGTTACGCCCGAGACAGGGCCCGCTGGTTCATCGCCGCCAGCGCGCTCGCGCTCATCCCATTTGCCGCGGTCCTCTGGAATACGCTGCCGGGCACCGTGCAAGTGCGGAACTGGTCGGCGGCGTGGGTCGGATTGGACCTGTTTCTGGCCGCGGGATGCGCGCTGACCACAGGATTGTTGCGCTGCAATGACTCCCGAGCACGGCTGGTGGCGTCGGCGGTCGGCGGTATCGCGGTGATCGACCTGTGGTTCGACGTGGTCACCGCCGACCCGGGAGCCCCCTTGGCGCAGTCACTGCTCTGCGCGGTAGCCGAGACCGCACTGATTGCCGCGTGCATGCACGTTGCGCTGACGCCGGACGACACGGCCACACCGCCACGCATGCGGCGAATCTCCTTCTAGCCCTCCATATTTCGAGCGCAGCGGTGCAGCGCCGCGGCCAGTCTCGCGTTTTCCGCACCGTTGAAAGCGAAAGCGGCGCGACGGCGGGTGTATCCGTAGGCCAGGCCGCTGTGCGGGTCGGCGAATCCGTCGGAACCGGCGGCGCCGGTGTGACCGAAGGCGTTCGCGCCGAGGAACGGGTAGTGCAGGCCCTTGGCCTCGAACCCGATCAGATAGGGCGAGTTGTCGCCACGGACCAGGTCGTGGCCTGCGGTCTGAACGGTAGTGAACACGGCGAGCGTGTCGGGCTTCAACAGCGCTGACCGGCCGTTGATTCCGGAGATCGCTGCCGCGTACATGGTCGCCAAGCCACGCGCACTGCCCACACCACCCATCGAGGCGGGACCGTTGGCCCGCAACTCGGAATCATTGGGCAGGGTGAGCACATCGTTCGGGCTGAATCCGGTGGCGTTCAGATTGTAGGAGATGCCCGGAATGCTCTGCGGGCTCGGCGAATTCGCCTCGAATGCCGCCTGCATCTCCGGAGTTGCCGACCACGGCAGGATCGGCAGATACCGATCCTCCAGTGCCGCAGGCAATCCGAGATGAAGGTCCACTCCATAGGGGGCTCTGACGCGTTCCTCGAACAACTCCTGGATCGAGCTGCCCAGCAAGCGGCGGAGCACCGCGTCGAGGATGGCGAAGGTGACGAAGCCGCCATAGCCCTGCACCGCGCCGGGCCGGAAGAACGGGCGTTGATCGGCGAGGCGTCGCGCGATGAGCTGGTCGTCGGCGAGTTCGGCGCGGGTGAAACCGCCGTCGACCCCGATCACGCCGGATTCGTGGGTGAGTACCTGTCGCACGGTGATGGCGGCCTTGCCTGCGGCGGCGAATTCCGGCCAGTACGCGGCGACGGGACGATCCACATCGAGCATTCCGTCCTGCACCAGCAGAGCGACGACCAGCGTCGCGGCCCCCTTCGTCGAGGACAGCAAGCCGGTCAGCGTATCGCCGGTCACCTGCGCACCGGCCCACAGGTCGGCCACCGGCCTGCCATGCACGAAAGCGGCCAGCTGAGAACCGGATTCGCCGTTCTCCTCGGCGACTACCTCGGCGAATTCGTCACGGACAGACTCGAATCCCGGTGCGACAGTGCCATATACGTCGTTCACAGTTGTGCTCCTTTCCGCGCTGTCAGGCGGCCGTCGAACGACGCAGCAGCGACAGCGGATTGCGCTGACCAACGGGCGGGCGCAGCCCCCAGGACGCCAGGCTGAGACCGGCGAACACCAACGGCCCGATCCACGCCTTCGGCTCGTCACCGGCCGCGACGTGTGACACCGCCGCGCCGCCGTAGACGAAAGTCAATCCGGCATAAGCCCATTCCTCTGCGCGCGGGTGACCGGGCAGCACAATTGCGGCCACCGCCGCCGCCTTGGCGACGCCGAGCATCGTCGCGAAGTACATCGGGTATTCGAGTCGATCGAAAACCTCACGGACGTAATCGATCCGGGCAATGTCCCAGTAGGAGCCGACGACCGATTCGGTGAGCACGACACCGGTCGCACCCAGGTAGGCGACACGCAGTGCAAGGTCTTTGGTGTTCATGATTCGTTCCTTCCGTCAGCGTTGCTATCTGTCTGACGGAAGGCGAGGCGCGAAGGTAACAGCCCGCCCCGGTGGAGCTCAGTCTCGATCAGAGCCGTGGGCTATGGGTTCGGGCTCTTCGTCGGAGGAGAAGAGGGAGAGGTGGTGGCGGTGGGGAGCCGGTGGGGCCGGGACCACGGTACGAGTCAGCTCGGCCTCGGCGGCGGTGCGGACGTGTTCGACGTCCGGTTTACCGGCGACCAGGTCTTGGACGAAGATCTTGGCGCGGATCACCGGGCGGCGGTAGCGGCGTTCGCGGACGATGGCGCGATACATGAGGCGGCGGCGGTCGGCATAGCGCCAGCGGGCCCATGGCGCGCCCGGTCGGCTCAGCCGGAGCGCGCCGACTACGAGTAGCGGCAGGAAGAACATGCCGAACAGGCCGGTCCAGATCTTGCCCTTGGCGATGACGATCGCGGCGAGCGCGAGGTTCACCACCGCGAAGAAGACGACGAACACCCGGACTTCGATGCTCGGGTCACTGCGGAAGTCGTTGATGTCGAGCAACCACAGCGGATGAAAACCCAGCAGCAGCAAGCCGGTGACCGCGAGCGCGACGAACACCGCGTCCACCGAGGTCCGCCCCTGCTCCTCCCAGTACACGTCGCGCAGGTAGAAGATCAGCGCGAATTCGTCGAGGGTCAGCGCGGCACCGACCCCGAAGAACGCGGCGAGCACGGCGGCCGTGGTGACACTGGCGGTCTGATACAGGGTGACCATGCCGACGCCGGACGCCAGCACCAGAATCACCCCGAACACCATGTGGTGGATGTGCACCCCGCCGGAGCGCAGGTTGCCCGGCCACCAGCGCACCTTTTTCCGGATCAGCCGGACGCTGAGCCGGATCAACAGGAAGCCGACGATGAACCCTAGAAGGAAGCACAGCAGCGGAAGCCTGCCCTGCGCGATCACATCCTCACTGAGCCATCGTCGCATGGCCGCCTGAAACCTCCGTCCGACCTACTGCCCGAAACCTGCCCGGCGCAACGCATCCGCCATCGAACCGGTCGGCGCGGGCGCGTTGCGGCGCTGGTTGCCGCCGCCGCGTGCCTGGCCCTGGCCCTTTTGCCCTTGGTTGCGGCCCTGCTGGGTCTTGCCCTGTCCATTCTGCCGCTCGGGCGCGCCGCCCTTGCGGTCACCTTGGCCACGCTGCCGGTTCTCGCCCCGCTCCCCCTTCGCGGTGGCGCCCGGCTCGTCGTCCAGCCGCAGCGACAGCCCGATGCGCTGACGAGCCACATCGACCTCGAGCACCTTCACCTTGACCACGTCGCCGGTGTTCACCACCTCGCGCGGATCCTTGATGAAGTTGTGCGACATGGCCGAAACGTGCACGAGTCCGTCCTGGTGCACGCCGATGTCGACGAAAGCACCGAAGGCCGCGACGTTCGTGACGACGCCTTCCAGCACCATGCCCGGCTCGAGGTCGGCCACCTTCTCCACGCCCGCGGCGAATTCCGCGGTCTTGAATTCCGGTCGCGGGTCGCGGCCCGGCTTCTCCAGCTCGGTGATGATGTCGGTCACCGTCGGCACACCGAAGCGTTCGTCGGTGAAGTCGTCGGCGCGCAGCGAGCGCAGCACGGTGGTGTTGCCGATGACCTCGGTGATGTCGCGTCCGGTCGTCTCCATGATCCGGCGGACCACCGGATAGGCCTCGGGGTGCACCGACGACGTGTCCAGCGGGTCGTCGCCGCCGCGGATCCGCAGGAAGCCCGCGCACTGCTCGAACGCCTTCGGGCCGAGCCGCGGCACCTCCAGCAGCGCGGTCCGGCTGCGGAACGGGCCGTGCTGATCCCGGTGCGCGACAATGCTTTCCGCGACCGACCCGGCGATGCCGGAGACCCGCGACAGCAGCGGCACCGAGGCCGTGTTGACGTCGACGCCGACCGCGTTCACCGCGTCCTCGACCACCGCGCCCAGCGAACGCGCGAGCAGCGTCTCGGACACGTCGTGCTGGTACTGGCCGACGCCGATCGACTTCGGGTCGATCTTCACCAGCTCGGCGAGCGGGTCCTGCAGGCGCCGCGCGATGGACACCGCGCCGCGCAGCGATACGTCCATGTCCGGCAGTTCCTGCGTGGCGTACGCCGAGGCGGAGTACACCGAGGCGCCCGCCTCGGACACCACGATCTTGGTCGGCTTGTTCTCCGGAATGCGCGAGATCAGTTCGGTGGCAAGGGCATCGGTCTCCCGCGAGGCGGTGCCGTTGCCGATGGCGATGAGCTCGACCCCGAATCGGGCGACCAGCGCGCCGAGCACGGCGAGGGACTTCTCGGTCTGTCCCTGCGGCTTGTGCGGGTAGATCACCTCGGTGGCGACCGCCTTGCCGGTGGCGTCGACGACGGCCACCTTCACGCCGGTCCGGTAGCCCGGGTCGAGGCCCATGGTGGTGCGGGTGCCCGCGGGCGCGGCGAGCAGCAGGTCGCGCAGGTTCGCCGCGAACACGTCGACGGCGTCCTTCTCGGCCGCCTGCCGCAGCCGCATCCTGGTGTCGATGCCAAGGCTCACTTGCAGTTTGGTCCGCCACGCCCAGCGCACGGTGTCCAGCAGCCAGGTGTCGGCGGCGCGGCCCTTCTCGGCGATGTTGAACTTGATCGCGATCCGGCCCTCGTAGATGGACCGCTCGCCCGGCTCGAGTTCTTCGGTGTCCGGCTCGAGGTGCAGCGAGAGGACGTCTTCCTTCTCGCCGCGCAGCAGCGCGAGGATCCGGTGCGAGGGCAGCTTGGTGAACGGCTCGTCGAACTCGAAGTAGTCGGCGAACTTGGCGCCCGCCTCCTCCTTGCCCGGGCGCACGGTCGACTTGACCTGACCGCGGTTCCACATCAGCTCGCGCAGCTCACCGACCAGGTCGGCGTCCTCGGCGAAACGCTCGACCAGGATCGACCGCGCACCGTCGAGCTGCTCGGCGTTGTACTGCGCGGGATCGGTGGTCGGGTCGTTGATGAGCGCGTCGGCGACCGGTTCGTGGCCGGCTTCGCGCGCGATCTGCGCCTTGGTGCGCCGCTTCGGCTTGTACGGCAGGTAAATGTCCTCGAGCCGGGCCTTGGTCTCGGCGAGCATGATCTGCTGGTGCAGCGCGTCGTCGAGTTTGCCCTGGCCGCGGATGGATTCGAGGATGGCGCCGCGGCGCTCGTCGAGTTCGCGAATGTAGTGCAGCCGCTCGTCCAGTAGGCGCAGCTGCGCGTCGTCGAGACCGCCGGTGACCTCCTTGCGGTATCGCGCGATGAACGGCACGGTCGAGCCGCCATCGATCAGCTCGACGGTGGCACGCACCTGGCTCTCCCGCACCGCGAGCTCGTCGGCGATGCGACGGTTCACGCTGGCCTGGCTCATGACACCGGCGGACGTCGCGGGTGGAAGCACGGCGGGGTCGGACTCTGCACTGGCGGTCTCGGGCGCTGTCGTCACGTCCGGAGACACTACCGGGACCGCCTGACATGAGGCTCACACCCGGCGGAACCGGGTCGCGCGTGCCGCATCAGCGCTGGTCCGGCGGCAGGCCGCACCGAACCAGGCCGAGCGTGCTCGGCCTGGTTCGGAAACTCCAACGCATCCGTATTGCCTACGGCAGGACCAATTCCGGGCTGTAGATGGGACTGAACGTCTGACCGTTCTTGGTGACGGCGGTGAAGCTGACGTACCGATGCCCCGGCTTGGCGAATACCGCGTCCACCGTCAGTGGCGGCGAAGGGTACCTGCCGTTCAGGCAAGGGAACGGACCGCTGGTTGCGATTTGTTCATTGGTGCCGCCGCCCGCATATGCGTCTTTATCCACGACGGTAACGACCATGGTGCAATTCTTGTCGTTGATGGAATCATTTTTGATATTGAGTCCACCGAATGCGCGCGGCACACCGTTCTCTGCATAAATGCACGATTCCACTTCCGCGGAACCATCACTGGTCAGAAAAAGGCCCGAGCAGCTGTACGGGCTACCCGGCTGAGCGACTGCGGCCGGTGCCAAGACGAGAAGTGGTGCGGCGCTGGCGATGACACAGGACACGACACGAGAAAACGAACCGATTGACATGTAAGCCCTTTCGCGACCAGATAAATCAGATCCCCGACGAACGAACTTGTCTCACCCTATGTGTTACCTCGTGGAGCCACATGACCGCAGTAATCGGGGCACCCGATATCAGGTCTCGTCGAACAGCCCCAGCAGTGCTCGGGACAGCTCGCGCATTTCGGCCTTGCGGATCTTGCCGGTGACAGTCATCGGAAACTCGTCCACCACGTGCACATAACGCGGAATCTTGAAGTGCGCCAGCTTGCCCGCGCAGAACTCGCGGACCGCGGTGGCGTCCAACGGCGTTGCGCCCTCGCGCATCCGGACCCAGGCCATCAGTTCCTCGCCGTATTTCGGGTCGGGCACGCCGATCACCTGGGCGTCCAAGATGTCGGGGTGGGTGTAGAGGAATTCCTCGATCTCGCGCGGGTAGACGTTCTCGCCGCCGCGAATGACCATGTCCTTGATCCGGCCGGTGATCGCCAGATAGCCGTCGTCGTCCATCACGCCGATGTCGCCGGTGTGCATCCACTGGGCCGTGTCGATGGCCTCGGCGGTCCTGGCCTCGTCGTTCCAGTAGCCGAGCATCACCGAGTAGCCGCGGGTGCAGAGTTCGCCCGGCTCGCCGCGCGGCACCGTGAGACCCGTTGCGGGGTCGACGATTTTGACCTCGAGGTGCGGGCCGACCCGGCCGACGGTGGCGGTGCGCCGGTCGATGCCGTCGTCGCGGCGGGTCTGGGTGGAGACCGGCGAGGTTTCGGTCATGCCGTAACAGATGCACACCTCGTCCATGCCGAGCCGGTCGATCACCCGCTTCATCACCTCGACGGGACACGGCGAGCCCGCCATGATGCCGGTGCGCAGGCTGGACAGATCCGGTGTGACGGAATCCAATTCGGTGAGCAGCGCGATGAACATGGTCGGCACGCCGTAGAGCGAGGTGCAGCGTTCGGACTCGACGGCGGCCAGTGTCGCCTTCGGATCGAACGCCGGGGCCGGAATCACCACTGTCGCACCGTGACTCGTGCTGGCGAGGTTGCCCATCACCATGCCGAAGCAGTGGTAGAACGGCACCGGCACGCAGATCCGGTCCACTTCGGTATAGCCGCACAGCTCGCCGACGAAGAAGCCGTTGTTCAGGATGTTGTGGTGGCTCAGCGTGGCGCCCTTAGGGAAACCCGTTGTGCCCGAGGTGTATTGGATGTTAATCGGGTCATCGATGGACAGTTCGGCAGCGACGCCGGCCAAGCGGTCCGCATCGATCACCGTCTGCGCCAGGGCATCCCACTCCGGTGTGCCGAGCACCAGCACCTGCTCCAGCTTGGGACAGTTCGGGCGGACCTCGTCGATCATCGCGACATAGTTCGACGTCTTGAACTCCGGCGCCGCGACCAGCACCCGCACACCCGCCTGGCGCAGCACATATTCCAGTTCGTTGGTGCGGTAGGCGGGGTTGATGTTGACCAGGATCGCGCCGATCTTCGCGGTCGCGTACTGGACGAAGAACCACTCCGCGCAGTTCGGCGCCCAGATGCCGACCCGGTCGCCCTTCCCGATGCCGCGTGCGGCGAGTCCGGTGGCGAGCGCGTCTATCGCGGCACCGAGCCCGCGGTAGGTCCAGCGACGGTCGGACGGCTTGTCCACCAACGCTTCCCGGTCGGGGAAGGCGGCAACGGCGCGGTCGAGATTGCCGCCGATGGTGTCACCTAGTAGCGGCGTATCCGAAGCGCCGGACGCATAGCTCGGGTTCGGCATCACTTGTTTCCCCTCTGCCGCAGCACGAATCGCTGCACCTTGCCACTCGGTGTCTTCGGCAATTCGGTCACGAAGTGCACCGTGCGCGGGTAGGCGTGCGCGGCGAATTTCTTCTTCACCAGATCCTGCAATTCGGCCTCGAGCGCGGTGCCGATCACGGAATGGTCGCGCAACACCACGAAGGCCTCCAGCACCTCGCCGCGCAGTTCGTCCGGCATGCCGACGACGGCCGCCTCAGCGACCTTGTCGTGCAGCACGAGCACGCTTTCCACCTCGAACGGGCCGATCCGGTAGCCGGACATGATGATCACGTCGTCGTCGCGGGCGGAGAAGCGGAAGAAGCCGTTCTCGTCCTGCGAGCCAGCGTCGCCGGTCAGGTACCAGCGACCGTCCGGGGTGTAGCGCTGGGCGGTGCGTTCCGGGGCGTCGAGGTAGCCGAGGAACCACAGCAGCGGACTGTTATCGGTGTCGATGGCGACGCGGCCGAGCTCACCGGTCGGCGCGATGGTGTCGGTGTTGTCGGACAGCACCGCACACGTCCAGCCGGGCAGCGATCGGCCCATCGAGCCCGCGGGGACGTCGGCGTCGAGCGCGTCGTGCCAGGAATTGCAGATGAGCATGCCGTGCTCGGTCTGCCCGTAATGGTCGCGCACGGCGACACCCAGATGCTCCCGCGACCAGGCGACGACCTCGGGGGTCAGCGGCTCCCCCGCCGACGAGGCGCGGCGCAGCGTGGCATGCAGCGGCCCGGCGGCCGAGTCGGCGCGGAGTGCGCGGTACACCGTCGGGGCGGCGGTGAAGTTGGTGACGCCGAAACGTTCCAGCACCTGCCAGGTGAGCGTCGGCGAGAACGGGGCGTGCAACAGAATGCTGCGGACGCCGCTGGCCAGCGGGGCCATGATCGCCCAGTACAGGCCGTACGCCCAGCCGGGATCGGCCGCGTTCCAGAAGACATCGTCCGCGCGAACGTCCAGCGCGAACTCCTGATACGCCTGGAACGACGCCAGCGCGCGCAACGGAATCGGCACGCCCTTCGGGGTGCCGGTGGTGCCGCTGGTGAACAGCTCGACCAGCAGTCCGTCGCCGCCGACCGCCGCCGCCGGTTGGTGGGGCGCGTCGTCGGCCTGCGGATCCACCATGCCCAGCGTGCCCTCGGGTGCGTCGCCACTGACGATGACCTGCCACGTCGCGGCAGCGGGCATGTCGGGGCCGGGGGCCAGCTTGACCGCCTGGTCGGCATCGGCGATGACGATCGAGGTGCCGCTCGCTTCCAGCCGGAACGCGATGGCGGGCGGCGCGAACGCGGTGAACAGCGGAACATGCACCGCCCCGAGACGCCAGATCCCGAGCAAAGCCACCACCAGGTCGGTCGACTTCGCCATCAACGTGGCGACGCGGTCACCCCGCTTGATCCCGAGTTCCGCCAATCCCGCGGCGAAGCGAGTCGAACGCGCCCGCAGCTCGCCGTAGGTGAGGTCGATCGACGACAGATCGCGCTCCACGATCGTGAAAGCGATGCCGTCCGCCGGATGCCGATCGCACAGCAGATCCGCCGCGGACGCCTCGGGCCGGTCATACATGTCCAGCAGTTCGCGCACCCGGGGCTTCAGGTCGGTACCCATCTTCGCCACTCCTCATCGTGATCCAGCTCACCCAATAGGATGTGGGTCACACCGATTCCGCTACTACCCCCGAAAAGGGGTGAGTGACATGACCGAGCGCAGCGAGGGAGTCATGACATACACCGCCCTGCTGCGGCCGCGCGACGCGGACGCGTTGCGTGCCGAGATCCGCTGGGTAGCGGGCACGGCCGGGGTGCCGGTGGCGTTCGGCGGCGAAGTGCACGACGACGCGCTGCTGCTGTCGGAGTTCGTCGGCACGCTGACCAACGGGCTGCGCGGGCTTTCCGTGCTCCGCACCTCGGGCCTCGGCGGCCGGGTGATGGATTCCGGGCGGCCCGCTTCGGTCGCCGACTACGTCAACACCTCCAGCATCACCCACCACTACGATGGCCCGGTCTCCGGCGAGGGTCTCCGCTCGATCGTCGCGGTGCCGGTGGTCGTCGACAAACGCTCGCGGGCCGTCCTCTACGCCGCCACCCGCAGCGCGAGTCCGCTCGGCGACCGCACCGCAGACCTCGTGGTGCAGGCCGGTCGCCGCCTGGCTTCCGAGATCACCATCCGCGACGAGGTCGACCGCCGCCTGCGGCTGCTCGAAACGACCATCCCCACCGCCGACACCGCCCCCGCCGTCTCCGAGGAACTGCGCGACATCCACGCCGAACTCCGCGGCATGGCGCGCACAGCCGGCGACGACCAACTGCGCGGTCGCCTGCACACTGTCTGCGAACGTCTCACCCGAGTCATGGTCGGCGACCCGCTCCCCGACGCTCCGCACCTCTCCCGCCGCGAACTGGACGTCCTCTCCCAGATCGCCCTCGGCTGCACCAATCACGAAGCCGCCCAACGCCTCTCACTGGCCCCGGAAACCGTCAAAAGCTACCTCCGCAACGCCATGACCAAACTCGACGCCCACTCCCGCCACGAAGCCGTCGTCACCGCCCGCCGCCACGGCCTCCTCCCCTAACGAAATGCCGCACGCCTCTTGATTTCCCGCACCGACAATTGCATGCGATTCCAGGTGCGGGAAATCAAGAGGCGTGCGTGTGCTTGGCAGTTAGTCCGCGTCGGGGAGGAGGTCGGGGCGGCGGGCTCGGGTGCGGTCCAGGGATTGTTGGTGGCGCCAGGTGGCTACCTTGGCGTGGTCGCCGGAGAGGAGGACGGGGGGGACCTCGAGGTTGCGCCAGGTGACGGGGCGGGTGTAGCTGGGGCCTTCGAGGAGGCCGTCGGAGAACGAATCCTCTTGGTGGGATTGTTGATTGCCGAGGACGCCGGGGAGGAGGCGGACTACGGCTTCGGTCATGACCAGGACGGCTGCCTCGCCGCCGATCAGGACGTAGTCGCCGATGCTGACCTCTTCGACGCGGACCCGGCGGGCGGCATCGTCGAAGACGCGTTGATCGATGCCCTCGTAGCGGCCGCACGCGAAGACGAGGTGATCCTCGGTGGCCCAGCGGTGCGCGGTCTGCTGGGTGAACGGGACGCCGGCGGGCGTGGGGACGACGAGCAGTGCGTCGTCGGGGCAGACCTCGTCGAGCGCGTCGCCCCAGACGGTGGGTTTCATGACCATGCCCGGTCCCCCGCCGTAGGGCGAGTCATCGACGGACTTGTGCACGTCATGGGTCCAGCCACGCAGGTCGTGCACGTCGAGGGAGATCAGGCCCTTGTCGATTGCCTTGCCGAGCAACGCCGTTCGCAGCGGTTCCAGGTATTCCGGAAAGATCGTGACTACGTCGAGCTTCATGGGATCCCCCGTGTTCTGCGGGACATTGAGTAGGTACCCGAGCCCACCCGGCTATTCCGGGTCGAGGAGTCCTTCGGGCGGATCGATGACGATCAGCCGGTCCGCGAGCGACACGGTGGGCACGATGGCGTTGACGAACGGGATCAGGATCTCCCGGCCGTCGTCGGCGGCTTTCACCGAAAGCAGTTCTCCCGCAGCGGAATGCAGCACTTCGCTGACGGTGCCGACCACGGTGGCGTCGGTGAGCTGGACGGTCAGCCCCTCGAGTTCGTGGTCGTAGTACTCGTCCGGGTCGTCGCCCGGCGGCAGATCCTCGCTGTTGACGAAGAACAGCGTGCCGCGCAGCGCGTCGGCCGAGTCCCGGTCGCCGACTCCGGCGAGAAACACCAGAAGCCGGCCCGAATGCTCTCGGGCCGACTCCACCGTGAAGTCGCGGACTTCCTTGGACCGGGCCAGCCGCCCGCGCAGCGTGCTACCCGGCGCGAACCGGGCCTCCGGCTCATCGGTGCGTATCTCGACGACCAGTTCACCGCGCACGCCGTGCGACTTGGCGACCCGTCCTACGACAAGTTCCATCTACTGGTCGGTGTCGACCACGTCGACCCGGATACCCCGGCCGCCGATACCGGCGACGAGGGTGCGCAGCGCGGTCGCGGTACGACCGCCGCGACCGATCACCTTGCCCAGGTCGTCGGGGTGCACGTGCACCTCGACGGTGCGTCCGCGGCGGCCGGTGATCAGCTCGACGCGGACGTCATCCGGATTGGCGACGATGCCGCGAACCAAATGTTCGACGGCATCGGCGACGACGGCACTCATTACTCGGCGGCCTCAGCGGCGGGCGCCTCGGCGGCCTCTTCCTTCTTGGCGGCCTTCTTCTTCGGGGTGACCGCTTCGCCGGTCGGGGCGTTGTCGGCGGCGGCCAGCGCGGCGTTGAACAGGTCCAGCTTGGACGTCTTCTCGGCCTTGACCTTCAGGGTGCCCTCGGTGCCCGGCAGGCCCTTGAACTTCTGCCAGTCGCCGGTGATCTCCAGCAGGCGCTGCACGGGCTCGGTCGGCTGCGCGCCGACACCCAGCCAGTACTGAGCGCGCTCGGAATCGATCTCGATGAGCGACGGCTCTTCCTTCGGGTGGTACAGGCCGATGGACTCGATGGCCCGGCCGTCCCGGCGGGTGCGCGCGTCGGCGACGACGATGCGGTACTGCGGGTTGCGGATCTTGCCCAAGCGGGTGAGCTTGATGCGAACAGCCATGCTTGTTCTGCCTCTTTCGTAGGTTGGTCACGGCGCAATTCAGCGACCCGCACGGTCTGCGAGCCCGGTTTAGCGCATGGAGTGTGTGACCGCCGCGCGGTACGTAACCGGAGACGGGCTGACACTTGTCCGGAAGGACGGTTGTTCATTCTGCCAGATGGGCCGCGTTCACCTGAAATCGGCCTATCCGCCTCTCCGCGACTTCAGGCCAGACTCAGGTGCGTCGACTGTAGCGTCGGCGACCGGCGGCGAGGGAATGAGGGAGTTAGCCGGTCCCCGGTGAGTTACCCATGTCCTGACGAAATCAGGGGGTCGCCTAGAGCAAGCTCCCAACCACCCTCAACTGTGGGATCTCCGAGTCCGGCTCGGACGCGGTGGGGCAACTCGCCGGGAATCAGCCGCTAGGTCCGGCCCCTGGTCGACCACAAGCTATCGCGACGACTTCCGGTAGCGCAGGAGCACGACCCCGGACTTGAACGGGCGGGTCTCGACGAGTCGCAGCGCCGGAATCTCGAGGCCGTCGGCGAACAACCGCTTGCCCGCTCCCTGGACGACCGGGTAGACGAACAGCCGGTACTCGTCGACCAGGTCGGCGGCGATCAGCGCATGGACCAACTGGATGCTGCCGGTCGCGACGATGTCCTTGCCCGGCCGATCCTGCACCGCGCGGATCTCGTCGATGCCGCGCAGGATCACTGTGTTCGCCCACTCGGGGTCGTCGAGGGTGCTGGACACGACGTATTTCGTCGCCTTGTTCAGGTGGTCGGTGACACCGCTGGTGTCGTTGGTCTGGTTCGGCCAGTACCCGCGCATCTGCTCGAACGAGATCCGCCCGAACAACACCGCGTCGGAGCTCGCCATGTGCGCACTCAGCACCGCGTTGAGGTCGGACTGATCGACCCCCTCCGCGTTGGCCACGTTGAACCACTCCGCGGCTTCGATCACGCCATCCAGCGTGATGTTCTCGGTGACTATCAGATCCCGCATCGTCGCTCCTTCAGCCGGTAATCTCTCCTACTGAAGACGCGCCACCCCAACCGAATTCATCGGTGTCTCATGCGCCCGGTGCCGCGGCGGTGAGGGCGTGGGTCTGCGTCCACGGCCCGCCCCACCACAGTTGCCAGCCGAGAGAACGCGCGGTGAGGGTCTGGGCGCCGTTGGCGGTGAGCGTGGTCTCGTATTCGCCGGTCCGGCCGATATCGACCAGCACGAGATGCCCGCCCGGCCGCAGCACCCGCAGCGCCTCGCGCACCGCGGCGGCTCGGCCCGCGGAGGCTTTGATGTTGTGGATGGCGAGGCTGGACACGATCACATCGAACTCGCCGTTGCGGAACGGCAGCGCGGTCATGTCGCCGGTGTGCAATTCGATTCGGTCGGCGACGTTTTCGGCGACGGCGTTGCGTTCGGTGGTGGCGAGGCTGTTACCCGACTGGTCGACCGAGCGCCACAGATCGATGCCGACCGCACGTCCCTCGGGCAGCCGTTTCGCGGCGGCGAGCAGCACCGCGCCACGGCCGCAGCCCAGGTCGAGCAGGCGTTCGTCGCCGCGCAGGGCGAGGTCGTCGAGCAGGCCGTCCCAGGCGCGGAACTTGCCGCGCCTGGTCGCATGCAGGAACAGTCCGAACTGCGCGGCCATGGCGAGGCCGACCAGGAACGTCACCCAGGCCGGTACGGCATTGCCGACCAGCGCGTTGACGATCGCGGCGACCAGGAAACCGACCGCGAGGACACCGAGCATGAGCATGATGGGCGGCGCGTCGAAACCGTAGGACGCCCGCCGCGATGTGTTCGCCGTCACAAGGCCGATTGTATCGAGCTCGAGAAATTTCGCGCCCCAACACTTTTCAGGGCTCGAATACTCAGCGGACCAGCGGAGCGAGGGTGCGTCCGGCGAGATCGACCGCGCCGGGCTGGTGGCCGTTGGTGATCATGTTGACGATGATGCCCTGCACGCCGTGGTCGAGCACCCTGGTCTGCAACTGCTCGGCGACTTCGTCGGGCGCACCGACGAATTGGCGGTCCGCGATGCTCTGCTTGCGTTCCTCCTCCGAGAGGTTGTCCACGTCGACGCCGATGCCCCGCAACATGTCTCGCTGTTCCTTGCGAGCTTGATCGCCGTCCTCGTCGACCATCAGGAAGCACAGGTAACTGACCTCCAGGGTGGCCGGATCACGGTCGACCTCGGCACACCGCTGATGCAGGGCCGCGATCTTCTGCGGCAGTTCCGAGGCGTTGCAGATGATGTTGAGGTGGTCGGCGTAGCGGGCCGCCAGCGCGAACGTCTTCTTCTCGCCCGAGCCGCCGAGCATGATCGGCAGATCGTCGCGCAGCCGAGGCTCGTTGATGGCGTTGTCGGTGTGATACCACTTGCCGTCGAAGGTGGCGTGCTCCCCGCGCAGCATCGGCTTGATGATCTGCAAGGCCTCGTCGAGGCGTTCGAAACGATCGGTGAAGGTGCCGAATTCGAAACCGAACGACTTGTGCTCCAGCTCGAACCAGCCCGCCCCGATGCCGAGAATCGCACGGCCCGCGCTGACCAGATCGAGCGTGGTGACGGTCTTCGCGAGCATCGCCGGATTGCGGTAGGTGTTACCGGTCACCAAGGCGGACAACTGAATTCGCTCAGTCGACGCCGCGATCCCGGACAGCGTGGTGTAGGACTCCAGCATCGGATCCTCCAGCGTCCCGATACCAGGCAACTGATAAAAATGGTCCATCACGAACACGGTGTCGAACCCCGCCGCCTCGGCCTCCCTGGCCTGCGCGACGACCGTCGGGAACAGCTCAGAAACCGGCTGTCCATAGCTGAAGTTGGGCATCTGATAACCGAGACGAATGCTCATACCGCCCGACGATACGCGCGCCCGCGATCCGCCCGGCGGCGCAACCGCCAAGCTACCCCGCCCCCGGGACCAACTCGCCCTACCGCCGCTCGTGAACTCGCAGACTCAGCAACATCTGCACCCTCACTCGGGATCTGCACTGAGAATTCGGCCCTATTCCGAGTGCAGATCCCGAGACAGAGTGCAGATCTCGGCGGCACCGTCGCCCGCCGGGGCAGCGCTCGATGGGCTGCTGAGACGAGGATTCGTTGGAGAGTGCCTGTGCTAGCGGTGGCCGGTGATGGGGTTGTGGTGTGCGTAGAGGCGGCCGCGGAGGATGACGGCGTAGGGGGTGTTCAGGACCTCGGGGTTGAGGCGTGGGTCTTCCTGGTAGACAACGAAATCCGCGGGAGCGCCGGGTTCGATGGTGGGGCGGCGCAGCCAGGTTCGGGCGTTCCAGGAGGCGGCGCCGAGGGCGTCGTGCGGGGATAGACCGGCGCCGGACAGGGCGGTGATCTCGTCGGCGATTCGGCCGTGGCGGATGGAGCCGCCCGCGTCGGTGCCCGCGAAGATGGGGACGCCCGCGTCGTGGGCGTTGGCGACGGTGGTGCGGACGCGGCGGTGCAGGTCGCGCATGTGGGCGGCGTAGGTGGGGAATTTGCCTGCGCTGTCGGCGATTTCGGGGAAGGTGTCGATGTTGACGAGGGTTGGTACGAGGGCGGTGCCGTGTTCGACCATCATCTCGATGGTGTCGTCGGTGAGGCCGGTGCCGTGTTCGAGGCAGTCGATGCCCGCGTCGATCAGGCCAGGCAGCGCGTCCTCGCCGAAGACGTGTGCGGTGACGCGGGCGCCGTTGGCGTGGGCGGCGTCGATGGCCTCCTTGAGGATGGCGTCGCTCCACAGTGGACGCAGGTCGCCGACGGAGCGATCGATCCAGTCGCCGACGATCTTCACCCAACCGTCGCCGAACCGGGCCTGTTCGGCGATGATCTCCGGCAGGTCGCGTTCGTCGTCGAGTTCGATACCGAGTTCACGGATGTAGCGGCGGGGACGGGCGATGTGACGGCCCGCGCGGATGATCCGAGGCAGTTCCTCGTGATCGTCGATGAACCGGGTATCGATCGGCGACCCGGCATCACGCAACAGCAACGCACCGACGTCCCGTTCGGTCTCGGCCTGCGCGATGGCCCCGTCCCGATCCTCGTCTCCCCCGCCATACCGAATCCCGACGTGACAGTGCGCATCGACCAGCCCGGGCACGATCCACCCTGTGCGACACAGTGTTTCAGCCTCCGGCACCGGCTCGAACGAAACCAGCCCATCCCGCACCCAGAGATCGCGGACTTCCTCACCAGGGAGAACCACACCCCGCAGATGCACAGCAACCTCCTGGACGTCGTCGGCTCCCACCAACCTAACGTCCATCCCCCTGACCGTCACGCACCAGACCGCCCGAGAACTACCGCGACTCAGGGCCACCGCCACGGCAGACCGTAGCTATCGGCAGACTTCCGATCGAACGCCGCCCAGCAGGACGCCGCGCACCGACTCGCACGCCGCGCATGAATCAGCTAGCGAATTCCGACGCGGCGCAACACAACGCGCGCGGGAGCTCGGCGGCGCTGATGACCTGCCGGACCCGTCACGCTGCTGACAGCAGCCAGACCTCGGCAAGAGCGACAGCGCTGCGCATCGCTTCTCGCGCCGCGCACGAATCAACTAGCCAATTCGTGCGCGGCGCAACAAGTCGGTCTACTTCTTGGGGAACTTGAGTTTCGAAAGATCGAAACCTTCGAGGCCGGGCGGCAGTTGGTCCAGGCCGGCGGGCATGTTCGAGATGTCCGGCATGCCTGCGGGCAGTCCGGGCATGCCAGCGGGCATGCCGGGCAGACCACCGCGCACCTTCGGCGGGGTCGGGCCGCGGCCGCCCTTCTTGCCCTTCTTGCCTTTTTTGTTGTTGGACCGGCGGGCGCCGGGCATGCCCATCTGGCGGCCCATCATTGCCATCATCTTTTTGGCTTCGAAGAAGCGGTCGACGAGCTGGTTGACCTCGGAGACCTGGACGCCGGAGCCGTTGGCGATGCGCAGGCGGCGGGAGGCGTTGATGATCTTCGGGTTGTCCCGTTCGGCGGGGGTCATGCCGCGGATGATGGCCTGCACTCGGTCCAGCGACTTGTCGTCGACGGCGGCGAGCGCGTCTTTCATCTGGCCGGCGCCGGGCAGCATGCCGAGCAGGTTGCCGATGGGGCCCATCTTGCGGATGGCGAGCATCTGATCGAGGAAGTCCTCGAGCGTCATCTCGCCGCTGCCGATCTTGCGGGCGGCTTCCTCGGCCTGTTCCTGGTCGTAGATCTGCTCGGCCTGCTCGATCAGGCTGAGCACGTCGCCCATGCCGAGGATGCGGCTGGCCATCCGGTCCGGGTGGAAGACGTCGAAGTCTTCGAGCTTCTCACCGGTGGAGGCGAACATGATCGGCGCGCCGGTCACCTCGCGCACCGACAGCGCGGCACCACCGCGGGCGTCGCCGTCGAGCTTGGTGAGCACGACGCCGGTGAAGCCGACGCCGTCGCGGAAGGCCTGGGCGGTGGCGACCGCGTCCTGACCGATCATCGCGTCGAGCACGAACAGCGTCTCGTCCGGCTGCACCGCGTCGCGGATGCCCGCGGCCTGGCGCATCAGTTCTTCGTCGATGCCGAGGCGACCGGCGGTGTCGACGATGACCACGTCGTACTGCTTGGCGCGGGCCTCTTCGATACCGCCACGGGCGACCTCGACCGGGTCGGCGGCCGAGACACCGAGCGCGTTGTCGCCGCCACCGATGGAGGTGCCGCCGTGCGGCGCGAACACGGGCACGCCCGCGCGCTCACCGACCACCTGCAGCTGCGTGACGGCGCCGGGCCGCTGCAGGTCGCAGGCCACCAGCAACGGCTGATGTCCTTGTCCCTTCAGCCATTTGGCGAGCTTGCCCGCGAGGGTCGTCTTACCGGCACCCTGCAGACCGGCGAGCATGATCACGGTCGGCGGGTTCTTCGCCAGGGTCAGCCTGCGGGTCTCGCCGCCGAGGATACCGACGAGTTCCTCGTTGACGATCTTGACGACCTGCTGCGCCGGATTCAGCGCGGCGGAGACCTCGGCGCCCTTGGCGCGCTCCTTGATTCGGGCGATGAAACCACGCACCACCGGCAGCGCGACGTCGGCTTCGAGCAGGGCAAGCCGGATCTCACGACAGGTGGCGTCGATGTCGGCCGGTGACAGACGCCCCTTACCACGCAGATCCTTGAGGGCACCGGTAAGCCGGTCGGACAGGGATTCGAACACCGATCGCGCTCCTGATCTCGGGGGACGTCAATTGCCTCCCAGGGTAATGGGATAGCCGACAGTTCTGCGCACGGGGATGAACGCACGGAAAAGCGACCGGGGCGTTTCGCTGCCCGGTCGCCGGATTTCCCACGCTGACGGCCGGTCTTATTCGAGCGAACGGCGACGCGGTTTGGCCGTCTTGCGGTAGTCGTGATTCTCCTTGGCCACCATGTATACCGCCTCGCGTGCGGTCAGTCCCAGCTCGAGTGCCAGGTCGTCGAGGATGGCCCATTCCGTGGTGGTGGGGATGCGTGAGTTGGCGACCGTGGAGGCGATGGTCATGGCGGTCACAGCCTGCTGTCCGGTCAATGTCCGACCCGGTAGCCAGGAGACAACCCAGCGATCCCCGCCGACGCACCGCGCCATGTGCGTGGTTTCGTCGCTCGTCATCATCGACGCCGCAACAACTTCAATTGCCACCGACGTGCTCCCCTCATGCTAGCGATAGCCAGACGCTCTGATACTAGAACGTGAGGGACCCTCGAGATATCGGTTCCAGCAAATCATGTGCAACAGATTGGTTACTTGGTAGCGAAGGTCAGGACCCGATGATCTCCGGGCCGGGCATGCCGTCCGCGGGCTTCTTCGGCGCCGGTCGCGGGACGACGGCCAAGATCGCCTTGTCGATGTCCGCCCTGCGGTCCGGACTGTCCGCGGAACCGAGGTCGAGACAGAAGGTGTCGACAACGGCCGAACCCATCGTCACCACCTTGGCCCAGCGGACGTCGGCGCCGCAGTCCTCCAACGCGGCGGCGAGTCTGCTCAGCAGACCGATCCGGTCCTCGGCGCGCAGTTCCAGCAGCACCTGACCGGGCACCGAGGTACCGGACCAGAGCACCCGAGGCTGGGCCTGCGCGTACTGGCTCGGCCCGATGCCGCCCGCCTCGCGCTCGCGTTTCGCGAGCACGGCGGGAACGTCCAGGTCACCGGCGATGGCGCGGATGAGTTCCTGGCGCAACAGTCCGGCATCCGGCGGGTCACCGAACTTCGGCGACACCACGAAAGTGTCGAAGGCGGAATCACCTTCGACGCCGAGCGAGGCCGAGAGCACCCGCAGCGAGTGCAGTGCGAGCACCCCGGCGGCGTCGGAGAGCAGGCCCGCGCTGTCCGGCGCGATCACGGTGACCGTGTAGGTGTACTTGCCCTCCCCCGGCTTCAATTCGACGTGCACGCCGCCCGCCTTGGCCTTGGCGACCAGTTCCGGCGCGATCGGTTCGGGTGTCGGCAGCTCGCCGCCCGCCATGACCAGGCGGCAACGCCGGACCAGATCGCCGATCAGCGAGGCCTTCCAGTCGCCCCATACGCCGGGACCGGTGGCCAGGGAATCCGCTTCGGCCAGGGTGTGTAGCAGTTCGAGGAGTTCCGGATCGCCGCCCAGCGTGTCGACGACGTGTTGGACGGTGGCAGGATCGGCCAGGTCGCGACGAGTCGCAGTGTCGGGAAGCAGCAAGTGGTGGCGCACAACGGCACTCAGAGTGCGCACGTCGGACGGCCACAGGCCGAGGCGACGGCCGATGTGGGTGGCCAATTCGGCACCCACCACACTGTGGTCGCCCACGCGGCCCTTGCCGATGTCGTGCAGGAGCGCGCCAAGGGCGAGCAGGTCCGGCCGAGCGACCCGGGTGCTCATCGCGCTGGCATAGGACACCGTCTCCATCAGGTGCCGATCCACAGTCCAGGTGTGCAGAGCGTCGCGCGGCGGCAGGTCGCGGACGGCGCCCCATTCCGGAAGTAGCCTGCCCCACAAGCCCGTTCGATCGAGCGCCTCGATCGCATCGATGGCGCCGCGGCCCGCGCCCAGCAGCACGAGCAGGTCGTTGAGCGCGTCCTTGGGCCACGGTTCGCGTAGCTCGGGCGCGTCTTCGGAGAGCCGGTTGAGGGTGGTGGCCGACATCGGCAGCCCGGTCTGCGCCGATGCGGCCGCCACCCGCAGGATGAGGCCGGGGTCGCGCTGCGGCCGCGCGTCCCTGGCCAGCACCACCTCCCCCGCGTGCTCGACCACCCCCTCATCGAGTGGTCGGCGCACCGGCATGCGACGGAGGCGGGCCAGCCCGCGCCGCGGCAAAGCGTTTGCCGCGGTACGCAATCCGACATCCACTGAATAGCTCACCGTCCGCGCGGAATCGCTCAGGGTGCGGGCGAGATCGAACCGGTCGCCGATGCGCAGCGCGGCCCCGATCTCGTCGGCATCCTGGGCTCGTAGCTGGTCACGGGCTCGACCGGCCACCCGGTGCAACTCGGTGCGAACATCCAGCAAACGACGATGGGCCTGTTTCAGGCCACCTCCCGGTACTTCCGGACCGAGTCCCGGCATGGCATCGGTCAATTGGGCGATGGCGAGGGCGTCGAGCAGCTGGATATCGCGCAGGCCGCCGCGCCCGTTCTTCAGATCGGGTTCGGCGCGATGCGCGATCTCGCCGCTGCGCTGCCACCGCGCCTCGGCCTGGGCGATCAATTCGTCGAACCGCGAACGGATTCCGGTCCGCCACTCCCGGCGCACGCCGCCGATCAGCAGATTGCTCAGGTCGTGGTCGCCGACGATATGCCTGGCCTCGAGCATGCCGAGCGCGGCGATGAGATCGTCGGCGGCCACCCGCAGCGCCTGCGGGACGGTCCGCACGCTGTGGTCGAGCTTGATGTGGGCGTCCCACAGCGGATACCAGAGCTGGTCGGCCACCTCGGCGACCCTGGCGGGGTCGACGTCGTCGTGCAGCAGCACCAGGTCCAGGTCGGAGTACGGCAGCATCTCCCTGCGGCCGAGCCCGCCGACGGCGACCACGGCCAGGCCGCTCTCCTTGGTGATGCCGAGCTCGGTGCCCTTGCTGGTAAGCCACAGTTCATAGAGGTCGACCAAGGCTTGTCGTAAGGATTCGGCATCGAGTCGTGGGTTGCGCGGCATACCGCCGTCGAGCAATTGGTTTCGGGCCCGGACCAGGTCGGCCGCTCCATTGGATACCTTGCCGCCGTTGCTTTCTCCGGCGCCGTGCTCGTTGTTGCCCACAACCCACCACCCGTCCATGCAAGGCGGCCCCGCCCCGACCGGTGCTCCGGTGGGAGGCGGGGCCGCCGCTCGATCGATATTCGTTACAGAGCGTCGGTACCGCGTTCGCCGGTCCGCACCCGGATGATCGTGTCGACCGGAGTCACCCAGACCTTGCCGTCACCGATCTTGCCGGTGCGGGAAGCCTCGACGATCACCTCGACGACCTTGTCCACGGACGCGTCGTCGACGACCACCTCGACCCGGACCTTGGGCACGAAATCCACGGAGTACTCGGCACCTCGGTAGACCTCGGTGTGACCCTTCTGGCGGCCGTAACCCTGCACCTCGCTGACAGTCATGCCGAGCACGCCCGCCTGCTCGAGCCCGGTCTTGACGTCCTCGAGTGTGAACGGTTTGACGATTGCGGTGATCAGTTTCATGTTCGTCATGCCTCCTTGACGGCCGAACGTGCCGTGCTGCCCAGCGCGGCGAAATCGTAGGCAGTTTCCGCGTGCTCGGACTCGTCCAAGCCCACTGCCTCGGCTTCGTCGCTGACTCGCAGCCCAATGGTGAACTTCACGATATAGGCAATGATCAGGCTGGCGATGAAGGAGAAGGCAAGTACCGCACCGGCACCCACCGCCTGCCGCCACAGCTGATCGATGCCGCCGCCGTAGAACAGGCCGGTCTTGCCCGCGCCCGCCTCCGGCGCGGCGACCAGGCCGACCATCAGGGTGCCGACGATGCCGCCGACCAGGTGCACGCCGACCACGTCGAGCGAGTCGTCGAAGCCGAACTTGAACTTCAGGCCCACCGCGAGGGCGCACAGCACGCCGGCCACCACGCCGATGGTCAGCGCGCCGAGCACGTTCACCGAGGAGCAGGACGGGGTGATCGCGACCAGACCCGCCACGACACCCGAGGCCGCACCGAGCGAGGTCGGCTTGCCATCACGGAACTTCTCCACCAGCAGCCAGCCGAGCATGCCCGCACAGGTCGCGAAGGTGGTGGTGATGAAGGTCGAACCGGCCAGGCCGCCCGAGCTCACCGCGGAACCCGCGTTGAAACCGAACCAGCCGAACCACAGCAGACCGGCGCCGAGCATGACGAAGGGCAGGTTGTGCGGGCGGAACGCGGTGGTCGGCCAGCCCTTGCGCTTGCCGAGCACCAGCACCAGCGCGAGACCGGCCGCACCGGCGTTGATGTGCACCGCGGTGCCGCCGGCGAAGTCGACCGCCTGCAGCTTGTTCGCGATCCAACCGCCCTCGTGCACGACGGTGCCGTCCGCGTCCTTCACGTCGAAGTCGAAGACCCAGTGCGCGACCGGGAAGTAGACGACCGTGGCCCAGATGCCCGCGAAGAGCAGCCACGAGCCGAACTTCAGGCGGTCGGCGACCGCACCCGAGATGAGAGCAACCGTGATGATGGCGAACATGAGCTGGAAGGCGACGAACACGCTCATCGGGATAGTGCCCGCGAGTGGAATGTTCACCGCCGCGGTGGTGACCGCGCCGCTGGCGTCCTTGACCTCGGCAACCGAGTTGCCGCCGATCAGACCCTTCAGTCCGAAGAACTGCGCGGGGTCACCGATCACGCCGAACTTGTTGTTGCCGAATGCCTCCGAGTATCCGTACAGCGACCACAGGACGCCGACCAAACCCATGGCACTGACGCTCATCATGATCATGTTCAGCACGTTCTTCGAACGGACCATGCCGCCGTAGAAAAATGCCAGACCGGGCGTCATCAACAACACAAGCGCTGAACTCGCCAGCATCCATGCGGTGTCACCAGTGTCCGGTGCACCGGTAAGGGGAAAAGCCACCTTGAAGTCCTCCTCATCTCGGGCCCTGCCGACTCCGGCAAATGGACCTGCACAGAAGGGTGGTCACTTGGTGTTTCATCCACAGAGCTGGCGTGTTTCACCTGCGTGAACGGATGGGCCAGTTGTGTTGCTTCCACGTTTCGTGGTTTACGCCCCGAGTTTTCGGGCGGATCGGCGGCTAGCTCCGGACAAAAGGGATAAGCGGTTACCGGCCAGTACAGCTAGCAAACATTCCGTATTCGATGCGATTTACCGCAAACACCACGGATCCCGAGCCCAATTCCAGGACGAACTCGAACGTAGGAGAATTCCGCGCATCGAAAGCAGAATCCGCACTCTCTCTCGGGAGCCGCACCGGCTCTAGGGCCCTATTCCGAGTGCCGATCCCGAGTGAGGGTGCAGATCTTGGGGGTACCGGGTGAGTCAGCCGAGGAGGGCGTCTACGAAGGCGCCCGGTTCGAAGGGGGCGAGGTCGTCGGCGCCCTCGCCGAGGCCGACCAGCTTCACCGGGACGCCGAGTTCGTGCTGGACCTGGAAGACGATGCCGCCCTTGGCCGTTCCGTCGAGCTTGGTGAGCACCACGCCGGTGATGTCGACCACCTCGGCGAAAACGCGCGCCTGCATCAGGCCGTTCTGGCCGACCGTGGCGTCGAGCACCAGCAGCACCTCGTCGACGGCGGCCTTCTTCTCTACGACGCGCTTGACCTTGCCGAGCTCGTCCATCAGGCCGGTCTTGGTGTGCAGACGGCCTGCGGTGTCGATCATCACCACGTCGACGCCGCGCTCGATACCGGCGGTCACCGCGTCGAAGGCGACGGCGGCCGGGTCGGCGGATTCCTTGCCGCGGATGGTGTCCGCACCGACCCGCTCGCCCCAGGTCTGCAGCTGGTCGGCGGCGGCGGCGCGGAAGGTGTCGGCCGCGCCGAGCAGCACACGGCGGCCGTCGGCGACGAGCACGCGGGCGAGTTTGCCGGTGGTGGTGGTCTTTCCGGTGCCGTTGACGCCGACGACGAGCAGGATCGACGGGTGGTCGGCGTGCGGCAGGGCACGGATCGAGCGGTCGAGCTCGGGGCGCAGCGCCTCGATCAGCACATCGCGCAGGACCGCGCGGGCCGCGTCGGGGGTGCGGACGCTGCGGGCGGCCATCTCGGCGCGCAGCCGCTCGACCACGGCGGCGGTGCTCGCGGTGCCGAGGTCGGCGAGGACGAGGGTGTCCTCGACCTCTTCCCACGAGTCGTCGTCGAGGTCGCCGCCGCCGAGCAGGCCGAGCAGGCTCTTGCCGACCGCGTTCTGCGAGCGGGACAGGCGACCGCGCAGGCGGACCAGGCGGCCTGCGGTGGGATCGATGTCTTCGAGGGGGATCGGGGCTTCGGCGCCTGCGGCGGTGTCGGGGGCGGCGGTTGCGGTCGGAGCCGCATCCGTTCCGCTCAGGGAAGCTCCGGTCGGGGATGCACCCGTTGTGGTTGAGCCTGTCGTAGTCGGAGGAGCGCCTGTCTCGGTCTGGGCGGTACCCGTCTCAGCCGTGTCCGATTCCGCAGACGCAGTGCCCGACTCAGCGGCCGCAGTGCCCGACTCAGCAGACGCAGTGCCCGACTCAGCAGACGCAGTGCCCGACTCAGCAGGCGCAGTGCCGGATTCGGCCGACGCCGTGCCGGATTCAGACGACGCCGTGCCCGATTCAGACGACGCGGTGCCCGATTCGGCAGTGCCCGGAGTCGTGTCCGTCTGTACCGACTGGGTCGCGTCCGTTCTCTTGGGCGCAGTCGCCCCGGATTCGGTTTCCGGCACCTCGGCGACGTCGGTCTCCGGCAGCGTGACATTCGTGATCCCCCGCTTCGGCGCGTCGCGCGGGATGGCCGCGTCGTCGCCGACGTGCGGCTGACCGTCCGTGTCTGTCCGCTCGACCGGCTGCGGCTCCTTGGTCGCGGTGCCGCCCTGGCTGAAGCTGAATCCCCCCGACGCCGAGTAACCACCGGACTTGTCGGTCAGTTCTTTGTCGACGGGCGGCGGCGTCAGCGAGACCCGGGAGCGCTTGTACCGGACAAATCCGACAACAAGCACCACCAGCAGCAGGGCGGCGACGACGGCGATCAGGATCCAGGCTTCGGAACTCACGCGCCCATCCTTGCAGAACGCAGCGACCTGCTTTACCACGCCGCCCCGGGGCCGAGACACAACCCCCGAGATTTCTTGTCCTGCGGAACTTCTCGCGAGGTGGCAATAGGATCGGCGACGTGACCGATCGAAACGTGCTTGGGGGGCCGCTGGAAGAGTGCGGCACCGATCCTCTCACCGGCTTCTACCGGGACGGCTGCTGCAGCACCGGGCCGGAGGATCTCGGTAGCCACACCGTGTGCACCGTCGTCACGGCCGAATTCCTGGAGCACCAGGCGTCCATCGGCAACGATCTGAGTACGCCGCGCCCGGAGAACAACTTCCCGGGCCTACAACCAGGAGACCGGTGGTGCGTGGTGGCGGTGCGATGGCTGCATGCGCATGAGGACGGTGTCGCCGCACCCGTGGTGCTGGCCGCAACGCACGAAAACGCCCTGGAAGTGATCTCGATGGACATCCTCCGCAAATACGCCGTGGACGTGCCCAACGACGTCAGCGACCTGTTGTAAATCGCCCATTCCCGGCGGCAGCCCGTGGCCCACGCCCCGGCTGCCGACCGGCCCTGTCCACCGGTACCGTCCGATTCTGACCTACGTCACTTTTGTGCCATCCGAACTCGTCCCCGCTCAATGCGATTCACATCACGCAACCGCTGCTGATCGCCGCGAATCTGCGCCAGCTCGCGGTATCCGCACCCACCGTGGGTGCCCGTGAGTGGCGCAGATCCCCAGAGCGCGGCGGTTGCCGACGAGTCAGGCTCGGGCAGCGACGCGTTGCCGGTGCGCCTTCTGACGGCAAGCGGCCGAGCAGTAGCGAGGGCGGCGGCCGGTTCCGGTGTGCCGAACCGTCGCGTCGCATACGGGGCAGTGGCGGTCGCCGGATTCGTTACGATCCGATGATTCGTTACGCGGGTTGGCTTCAGTGCCACGATTCGTCACGCCCGGTGTGGCGCGCATAGCGTCGAGGACGATCGCGGCAGTGCGATCGATCCGGCCTTTGGACTGCTGAAGACGTTGGATGGCAACACATCCGGTGAAGATGGCCAGCACATCGGACACCTCGATATCGGCGCGCACCGTGCCCTGACGCTGCGCGGCCAGCAGTAGCCCACCCAGCGCCTTATGGAAACGCGCACCCGCGCTCATCAGCAGCGCACGCGGCCAACCGTCATCGGACTGCATCAGTTCACAGAGCGCCTCGTTGCCTGGCGTCGACGCCACTACCTCGGTACAGAAGTCGAAGAAGGCGGCGCCGGGATCCGGCGCGTCGAGGTGGTCGGCGGCCAGCTTGGCCAGGCGGTCGACGCGCTGCTGCATAACCGCTTCCAGCAGATCGAATTTCGTCGGGAAGTGCCGATAGACCGTGCCCGCACCGACCCCGGCCCGGCGGGCCACTTCCGCCAGCGACACCGAGGGTCCGTATTCGGCGAACGCCCGCTGCGCGGCGGCGAGCACCAGAGCGCGGTTGCGTCGGGCGTCGGCACGCGCCGAGGTACCCGGTGCGGCGTCGACTGAAGCGGTCATTTCGTTACGGCCTTCCCTTGCCTGACCTGGTCAACCGGGTCACGGCACCCGTATGGTCCGAAATACGGGTTGTCCGACCCGATTCTATCGACAGAGAAGGCAAGCATGTCCCCTCAGCACAACCTCGTCCTGGTCACCGGAGCCACCGGCAAGCAGGGCGGCGCGACCGCCCGCAGGCTGCTCGCGGACGGCAGGGCGGTGCGGGCGCTGGTCCGCGATCCGCACGCCCCCGCCGCGCGGGCACTGGCCGCAGCGGGCGCGGAACTAGCCGTCGGCGACTTCGACACTCCCGGCACCCTGCCCGCCGCACTCGCTGGTGCCGCAGCGCTTTTCGCGGTGCCGCCCGCCGCCTACGGCCCGCACGGCTGGGATGTCGAACTCGAAGCGCAACGCGGCGAGGCACTCGTCGACGCCGCCCGCCGCGCCGGCGTCGAACAGATCGTCTTCACCGGCATCGCCTCGTTCAACGGCGACAACACGTGGGGCGCCAGCGGCAAGAACCGGATCGAGGCCGCCATCGCCGCCAGCGGCACCCGCTACACCCTGCTGCGCCCGGTCCGCTTCATGGAGAACTACCTCATGCGTGACTTCCCGGTCGACGGCATCGTCGACGGTGTCCACCGGCACCTGTTCCCCGCCGATCAACCGATGAAAGTCATTGCCCTGGCCGACATCGCCGACATCGCGGCCCTGGCCTTCGCCGACCCGGACCGCCTGCACGGCAAAACCCTGGAACTCGCGGGCGACGCACTCACCCCGCCCACCGCAGCCGAAGCGATCACCAAGGCCACCGGCCACCAGGTCCGCTACCAGGAGCTCGACGAGGCGGCCGCCGCAGAACTCGGCGACTCGATCGCACACACCTGGCGCCTGATCCGCGCCACCGGCGGCTGGCGCGCCGACATCGCCGCCATCCGCGAAATCCACCCCGGCCTGCGCACCTTCGACACCTGGCTCACCGAAACCGGTGCCGCCCAGATCAAGTCATTGCTGGACGGCGACCGAGCCAGCGCAGCACACTAACGCCAGTCGCACGCCTTCCAACTTCCCGCACCGAATTTCGCATGCGATTCTCGGTGCGGCAAACCAAAAATGGTGCGGCGGAGCCCACCCGGTGCGGGAGGTCAGCGGGTGTGCGGCTCAGCTGGCGGCGGCGCCCACGGGGGCCGGGGCCACGTTCTGCCCGCGGAGGCGCTGGGAGATGACCTGGGTGATGCCGTCGCCGCGCATGCTCACGCCGTAGAGGGCGTCGGCGATTTCCATGGTGGGCTTCTGGTGGGTGATGACGATCAGCTGGCTCTTCTCGCGCAGCTGCTCGAACAGGCCGATCAGGCGGCGCAGGTTGGTGTCGTCGAGCGCGGCCTCGACCTCGTCCATCACGTAGAACGGGGACGGGCGGGCGCGGAAGATGGCCACCAGCAAGGCCACCGCGGTGAGCGACTTCTCGCCACCGGACAGCAGCGACAGCCGCTTGACCTTCTTGCCCGGCGGCCGCGCCTCCACCTCGATGCCGGTGGTGAGCATGTCGGACGGGTCGGTGAGGATCAGCCTGCCCTCGCCGCCGGGGAACAGCTTGGCGAACACGCCGACGAACTCACGCTCGACGTCCTCCCATGCCTCGGTGAACACCTGCAGGATCCGGGCGTCCACCTCGGCGACCACTTCTAGGAGGTCCTTGCGCGCGCTCTTGACGTCTTCGAGCTGGGTGGCCAGGAAGTTGTAGCGCTCCTCTAGCGCGGCGAACTCCTCCAGCGCAAGGGGATTCACCTTGCCGAGGGTGGTGAGGTCCTTCTCGGCGCGTTTGGCGCGGCGTTCCTGGGTGGGCCGGTCGTACGGCATCGGCGCGGGCGCGGTGACCTGCTCGCCGCGCTCCTTGGCCTGCTCGTACTCCTGCCATTCCAGGTCGGTCGGCGGCAGCGGCACGTCGGGGCCGTACTCGGCGATCAGGTCGTTGAGGGCGATACCGAACTGCTCGGAGATGGTCGTCTCCAGCTGTTCGATGCGCAGCGCCGCTTGGGCTTTCGCCACTTCGTCGCGGTGCACCGCGTCGGTGAGCTGGGCCAGCTGGGTGGACAGCACCCGCACCCGCTCCTTGACCTGCTCGACCTGGGCGGCCGCTTCGCCGCGCCGGCGCACCAGATCGTCGCGCCGGGTACCCGCCTCGGCGACCACCTTTTCCAGCTCCGCGGCGACCCGGGCACCGGATTCGGCAACCGCCGCAGCGACTTCGGCGGCCTTCTTGCGGGAGGCCTGGGCGCGTTCGGCGCGCGCGCGGGTCTCGCGTTCGGCGCGCGCGGCCCGGCGCAGCGAATCCGCCTTGCCACGCACCGATTCCGCGCGTTCCTCGGCGGTGCGCACCGACAGTCGCGCCTCCACCTCCATCGAGCGGGCCTCGGCCAGCGCCGCGGCGGCCTCTTCGCGTTCGCGGCCCGCGGTCTCGGTGCCCGCGGAGGTGCCGTCGGAGTCGATCTCGGACTGTTCGAGTTCGGCATTGCGCAGCCGGTCCTCGATTTCGGCGAGCGCGGTGAGCGATTCCTCCCGGCTCGCTTCGGCTTCCGTGCGCTGGGCGAGCAGTCGCTCGCTGTCCGCCTGCGCGGTGCGGGCCGAGTGGCCGAGCCTGCCGAGCCGGTCGTAGATGGCGACCAGCGACTGATCGGATTCGTGCAGCGCGAGCAGCGCCTGGTCGACGGCGTCCTTGCGATCGGCCTGTTCGGCGAGCGCGCCGGACAGTGCCGCCTCGAGTTCCTCGGCTCGCCGCTGCGCCGCGACGAGGTCGGTCTTCGCGCCGTCGATGTCGGCCTGGATCTCCAGCTGGCTCGGTGCGCGGTCGGATCCGCCGAGGAGCCAACCGGTTCCGGTGAGATCGCCCTCGGAGGTGACCACCCGCAGATCCGGGCGGGCCGCGACGACCGACCTGGCGGTAGCCAAGTCGTCGGCGACGGCGATGCCCGCGGTCAGCGCGGTGATCGCGCCGCGCACACTGTCCGGGCACTCGACCACGTCGGCGAGCCAGCGGGCGGCACCGGGCAGCGGGCCGAGTTGCGGGCGACTGCCGCCCTCGGCACCGAATACCAGTGCGACACGGCCACCATCGGCGTCCTTCAACGCGCGGATGGCGTCGTGCGCCGATTCACCGGTGTCCGCCGCGACGGCGTCCGCCAGCGGACCGAGCGCGGCGGCAACCGCGGCTTCGAACCCGCCGTGCACCCGCAACAGTCCGGACAGCGGTCCGAGCAGCCCCTGCGACCGATGCTCGACCAGCCAGGCCGCACCGTCGCGGCGGGCGAGGCCCATGCCGAGCGCCTCGATCCGTGCCGACAAGGACGCGACCCGCTTGCTGGCCTCGCGGTCCTGTTCGCGCAGTTCGGTCACCCGCTGATCGGCCAGCGCGAGCGCCTGCGTCGCGTGCTCGTGCTGCGCGTCCAGGCCCGCCTCGCCCGCGTCCAGCTCGCTGAGTTCGGTCTGCACCGTGTCGAATTCGGCCTGCGCGGCCTCGCCGCGCTGCCGCGCGTCGGCGATCGACGTGGTCAGCCGGGCGATCTCGCCATCGAAAGACTGTGCCCTGGTGCGCAACGTGTCGACCTTGCCGACCAGTCGCGCCACGCCTTCGCGACGGTCCGCGATCGCGCGCACCGCGGCGAGGTGCGCCTGCTCGGCGGCCTTGGCGGCTTGCTCGCGTTCGCCCAGCGCGTCCCTGGCCGCTTCGAGGGTCTCGGTCGCGATCTCGACCGCCTCGCGCAGCTCGGCCTCCTCGGCCTCCACCCGCTCGGCCTCGGCCTCCAGTTGTTCCGGGTCACGCCCGCTGCCGACCGGGGTTTCGGTGTCGAGATGACGGGCGCGGTCCTGCGCGATCCGGATGGTCGCGTTGACCCGTTCGGCCAGCGCGGAAAGCTGGAACCAGATCTGCGCGGCGGCCTCGGCGCTCGGCGTCAGCCTGGACAGCTGGAATTCCTGCTGCGCCAGTGCGGCATTGGCGGCGTCGAGCTCGCTCTGCACGGTGATGTGCTGCTCGCGCGCGTAAGCTTCCTTGCTCTGCTGGCTCTCCAGTTCGCCGCGACGAGTCACCAGGTCGTCGGCGGCCAGGCGCATGCGCGCGTCGCGCAGGTCGGCCTGCACGGTCTGCGCGCGGCGGGCCACCTCGGCCTGCCTGCCGAGCGGCTTGAGCTGGCGGCGCAGTTCGGTGGTGAGGTCGGTGAGCCGGGCCAGGTTGGCCTGCATGGCGTCCAGCTTGCGGACCGCCTTCTCTTTGCGCTTGCGGTGCTTGAGCACGCCGGCGGCCTCTTCGATGAACGCGCGCCGATCCTCCGGGCGCGATTCCAGAATGGCCGAGAGCTGGCCCTGTCCGACGATGACGTGCATCTCGCGGCCGATGCCGGAGTCGCTGAGCAGTTCCTGCACATCCATCAGCCGGCAGGAGCTGCCGTTGATCTCGTATTCGCCCGCGCCGTCGCGGAACATCCGCCGGGTGATGGACACCTCGGCGTAGTCGATCGGCAGCGCGCCGTCGGAGTTGTCGATGGTGAGGGTGACCTCGGCGCGGCCGAGCGGTGCGCGGCCCGCGGTGCCCGCGAAGATCACGTCCTGCATCTTGCCGCCGCGCAGCGCCTTCGCGCCCTGCTCGCCCATCACCCAGGTCAACGCGTCGACCACGTTGGACTTGCCGGATCCGTTCGGACCGACCACACAGGTGATACCGGGTTCCAGCCGCAGCGTCGTCGCAGACGCGAAGGACTTGAAGCCCTTCAACGTCAGGCTCTTGAGATGCAAGTTCGACGACCTTTCCGTTTCCGATTGGCGGCCTTCGTCGGTTCCGCGCGCCTGCCCGTCGCGCATGCCGCCGTATTCTGCCTGGTCAGCAGACGCGGGCGACCAGCCATGGTATCCGTCGAGTGTCGAATACCCCCGACGCGGGACGGCGCGGGTGACCGTATGGTGCTTCGGCGATACACGTAGGTTATCGAGTCATCCCGCGATATCGCGTATTTCGATGTGCCCGAGGTTTGCCGGACGCGTCGTCCTACTGTCTACCGCACCGGATCCGGCGCGGCGACCGACGCGCCCACCACATGCAGGACGATAGCCCGCCAGCATAGGCCGTGCCGATGCCCGCAGGTAACGAACTCGAGACGTCAGCGGAACCTTTACACCAACAGAACGACGGACTCGCCGCACGCCCTGACGCCCGGCGATCTCGCCGCATACGATCCAGTCTGATTCGCCAGCGGGAATGTTTGGAGCGCCACAGGATGCCAGCCCCAGCCGGGACCAGTACGGCGTTCCGGCTTGCCCGAATCGCGGCGCTCGTGCTCGGCAGCCTGTTGTTTCTGTACGCGTGCGAGAACAGCAAGAGTGCCCTGCTGGCGGACAAGTGGGTCGAGGTCGCCATCGCGGGTGCGTTGTTGGCCGCCGGGCTCGGTGCGGCGTGGTTCGAGATCAAGTTGACCGACTATCGCGAGGACGACGAAGACGAGCTCGAGGCGGAGCGCGCCGAAAACCGCAGGGACAGCGTGGGGACTCGCCGGGGCCACGCCAAAGGTCGTGCGGAAGTCCGTGGCGCAACGCATGGCCGCACGAGCAAGAGCCGATGGATACCCGGCATACTCCGGGCCGACGACAGTGAGCCGCTCGCCGACCGGG
Source organism: Nocardia sp. NPDC060255 (assembly GCF_042727395.1). Taxonomy (NCBI): domain Bacteria; kingdom Bacillati; phylum Actinomycetota; class Actinomycetes; order Mycobacteriales; family Nocardiaceae; genus Nocardia; species Nocardia sp. NPDC060255. The sequence continues at coordinate 306,276 of NZ_JBHXAU010000003.1, forward strand.
CCGGGACGCGGGAGTTCCTGGTCGAATCCGAGGGGTGGTCGATGCGCGCGAAGATCGCCCGGTCCGGCGACCTCGTCTTCCACGGCCACGACCTGGGTGGTACCTATCCCCCTTACGAATGGATGTGGGTCTTCCACCCCGAAACTTTCCCCGACATCCGTACCGCCCTCGGCGATGACGAGGGTGAGATCCTCGAACTGCTCGAAGAGGTTGTCCCGCAACTAGATCGACATGGCAGGCACGACCCTGGCGCTTGGTTGCGCACCCACGACATCCCGGCGACCTATCGCGAGAAGGGCGTGAGCGCGACTCAGGAGACCCGCGAACTCCCGATCCAGCAGCCCGGCCTCCCCCGCCCGACACCCCGGCGTGCGGAACCCATTTCGACACGGGCACACCGAAACGAGCTGCCAGCGAAGCGCTCCCGTCCCGAGCCGCGGAATGCCGCACCGCTCGACGAAGAGTCGGCCCCCATTCCGGCCACGCCCGTACGCTCGCGGCGAGATCCGATCACATCCGGCAGGTCCCGATACGAGGACGTCGAACCTGCGCAGTCGCCGTACGACGAACCAGAACCGGCACGCGCACGGCGAGATCCCCTCGCGCCCTCCAGGTCCCGGCACGAAAACGCCGAACCGGCGCGATCACCATACGACGAACCGGAACCGGCACGCCCACAGCGAGATCCCCTCGCGCCCTCCAGGTCCCGGCACGACGACTCTGCACCGGCGCAGCCACCATACGACTACCCAGAGCCGGCACGCGCATGGCGAGATCCCCTCGCGCCCTCCAGGGTTCAGTACGAGGAGGCCGAACCAGTGCGCTCACCGTTCGACGAACCGGAACCGGCACACGCGCGGTGGCGTCCCGCCGCGCCCGTGCGCTTGCCGCGTGCGGAATTCGAACCCGCCCGGTCACCGTACGAGGATGCCGCCCCGCAGGCCGAGCCGGCACGCTCGCAGTGGCCTTCCTCCGTCCCCGCGCGCTCGCGTGAGGATTTCGGACCCACCCCGTACGAGGAACCGGCCCGATGGGAGGACGAGCCCGCACCCCACTACGAGGATCCCGCACCGCATTGGCCGGTCCGGGACGACAACGCACGGCCCCCACTCGAGCGGCGCACACGGTCACAGCCCGCGCAACCGGCAAACGAGTGGTCTCGCGACGACGACGCACCCGCGCAGTCTCCCTACGAGGACCCGGCCGACGCCTGGGCGCGGCGCCGACGGCTCGATGCCATCCAGTCGCAACTGGAGCAACCTTCGCCGGAGCAGCCGTCACGGGCATATCACAGGGAAACCGCACAGCCCCAATATGATTCGCGGCGCGGCGAACCAGACCTGCCGCTACAGCGCAGAGGAAGTTCGGCCCTGCCGCACGATTACGCGGAATCGGGCCGATACGAGCAACCTTCGCCGCCCCGGCAACGACCCGCGCCGAACCCGGAACCGTCCTGGCCCGAGCGATCCATGCCACGCCAGCGGCAGACGCCACGGGAACAGCCGCGTGACGATTACACCCGACCATGGACCGACCAGCCCGACGAACCGCCCGCGCGTCGCCGCCGGTCGAGCCCGCCACCGAATTCGGCGGGCTCGGGCCGCCACGCGACATCGCAGAGCGCTACGCCACCTTGGCCGTAGGCCGCGTCAGCTGATGCGACGTGCGCACCGACCGGATTCGAACCCGGTCAGCATGCGGAACACGAGCACCGCGCCCCACGGTCCGATCACCCAGATCGGCCACGGATAGGTGAATTCGCCGACGCTCAGCGAAATCGCGCCCCAGATGAACAGGACGAGCACACTCACGCCGAGCCAGCTCGAGCCCTCGATCTTCTGCCAGATCGGCATCCTGGGCGACGAATCCGCCTTGCCGGCAGACTCTTTCGGCAACTTGGGCAGATCCGACAGCACCAGCTGCAGATCCTCCGTTGTAGTGGTCGCATACACCTGCGCGGTGCGCTGGTCGTACTCGGCGAGGTCGATCCGCCCATCGTCGAGGTGCCGGGCGAGTAGGCGCACCACCTTCTCACGTTCGGCGTTCGAGGCGCGGGTACCAGTCGAGATTTCCATCTGCGGTTCCTTGTCGACGGTTCCACCCTCCATAGTGGAATGTCCACAACAATGCATCCTCCAATGTGGAATGTCAACCCTTTGCCGCCGGACCAGACCCGGCGCTGGTGTCACCACCCCGGGCGCGGCAGTATGGACGATGCTCAGCGCGCGGGCGGTCAGGGTTCGCGTCGACGAAAACCCCTAGGAGGCATAGGTGTCGGAAACCGTGCGCGGTGTCATCGCCCGTAGCAAGGGCGCGCCGGTCGAGATCGTCGACGTGGTGATTCCCGATCCCGGCGCCAACGACGTGGTCGTGCGGGTGCAGGCCTGCGGCGTCTGCCACACCGATCTGCACTACCGCGAGGGCGGCATCAACGACGAGTATCCGTTCCTGCTCGGGCACGAGGCCGCCGGGATCGTGGAGACCGTCGGTGCTGCGGTCACCCACGTCGTGGTCGGCGATTTCGTCATCCTGAACTGGCGGGCCGTATGCGGTGAATGCCGGGCCTGTAAGCGCGGTCGGCCCTGGTACTGCTTCGCGAGCAACAACGCGAGCAAGAAGATGACGCTCACCGACGGCACCGAATTGAGCCCGGCGCTCGGCATCGGCGCGTTCGTCGACAAGACGCTGGTGCACGAAGGACAGTGCACCAAGGTCGATCCCGCGGCCGATCCCGCGGTGGCCGGGCTGCTCGGCTGCGGCGTGATGGCGGGTATCGGCGCCGCGATGAACACCGGCAACGTGTCCCGTGGCGACACCGTCGCGGTGCTCGGCTGCGGCGGCGTCGGCGACGCGGCCATCGCCGGCGCGCGGCTGGCCGGCGCGAAGACCATCATCGCGGTCGATCGGGACGCCCGAAAGCTGGCCTGGGCCACCGACTTCGGCGCCACCCACACCATCGACGCGACCAGCGAGGACGTGGTCGAGAAGATCCAGGAGTACACCGACGGCTTCGGCGCCGACGTTGTGATCGAGGCGGTCGGCCGTCCGGAAACCTGGAAGCAGGCGTTCTACGCCCGCGACCTGGCGGGTACCGTGGTCCTGGTCGGCGTTCCCACGCCGGACATGACCATCGAGATGCCGCTGATCGACCTGTTCTCCCGCGGCGGCGCGCTGAAGTCCTCCTGGTACGGCGACTGCCTGCCCGAACGCGACTTCCCCACCCTGATCGACCTGCACCTGCAGGGTCGGCTGCCACTGGAACGCTTTGTCACCGAACGTATTTCGCTCGACCAGGTGGAGGCCGCGTTCACCGCCATGCACGCCGGCGATGTGCTGCGCTCGGTGGTGGTCCTGTGAGGATCGACCGCGTCATCACCTCCGGCACCTTCTCCCTCGACGGCGGCACCTGGGACGTCGACAACAACGTCTGGCTCATCGGCGACGACCACGACGTCCTCGTCATCGATGCCGCACACAATGCGGACGCGATCGCCGACGCCGTCGGCAACCGCAACGTCGTCGCCATCCTGTGCACCCACGGCCACAACGACCACGTCACCGTCGCACCTCAATTGAGCACTCGCCTCGACGCCCCGATCCTCCTGCATCCCGCCGACGAACCCCTCTGGCGGATGACCCACCCCAACGTCGACTACCGCTCGCTCGCAGACACACCGCGAATCCCCCTGGGCGGCACCGACATCGACATCCTGCACACCCCGGGCCACTCCCCCGGCTCCGTCTCCCTGCACCTCCCCGAAGCCGCCGCCCTTTTCACCGGCGACACCCTGTTCTCCGGCGGCCCCGGCGCCACCGGCCGCTCCTACTCCGACTTCGACACCATCATCGACTCGATCCGCGACCGCCTACTCACCCTCCCCGACGAAACAACCGTGCACACCGGCCACGGCGACACCACCACCATCGGCACCGAAAAGCCTTCTCTCGCAGACTGGATCGCCCGCGGCCACTAATTGGGTGCGCTACGCGCGGTCAGCCAACGCGCAGTTGCTCGTCGCCGAAGTCGGCGACGAGCTTCAGCACGCCGCCGAGGGCGGATACGTACCGGTCCAACACCTCTCGGGTGGATACCTCGCCCTGTTCGATCTGCGATACACGCGCCACGGACACGCCCATGTGTTCCGCTACCTGCTTCTGGCTCAGGCCACGATGTTTGCGGAGTTCGGCAAGTCGCCAGCCACGGGCCCGGTCTTTCAGGCGATCGACGCCTTCTTCGAAAGCCTCCGGCCCGCCCGCGGCCTCGATCGCGCGTTCGAGATGTCCGGTGTCGCGCCAGCGACGGTGGGTAGTCATCGGTGCAACCCCTCAGCTCGCTCGGTCAGATGAGTGACAGTATCGCCCCAACGTCCGCGATTCAAGGATTTCCTTGATAAGGATTGATCTAGCGAATGCGGTTGCAGGTTAGGGGGTGGGTCCGACAAGTGGGGCTGAACAGCAGCGACGGGTAACGCCGGGAGGTAGCGGTTAGAGGATGGCGAAGGCTACTACTAGGCCGAGGGCGAAGTGGGCGGCGGCTACTAACAGGACTTCGGTGGTGTAGGTGTCGGCGTGCAGGGTGGCGCCGATGTCGATGCCGAGGGCCTTTTCGATGACGCGGACCGAGACCACCTGGGCGATGATGCCGACGAGGCCGAAGATGAGGGCGGCGATGAGACCTTCGGAGAGTTTGCCGCCGGTGCCGACCGCGAGGATGGCGAGCACGACGATGAAGGCCATGCTGATCATGCCTGCGGCGGCGACGATGATGGCGTTGGGCTTGCCCTGGACGACCAGTGCGCGCAGCTTGCCGGGAGTGGTCAGGTCGATGGCGTAGAAGCCGACGAGCATCAGTACCAAGCCGATCAGGGCGTAGAGGATGATCGCTCCCACGCCCTCGCCGAGCGAGCTCCAGTACCCCGATTCGAGGGCGACTGTGGTCATCATGATCCTTCCGAGGCGGATTGGGCGATGCGGTGCGGGACGAAGGCGGAGCCGTCGTCGGTGATCAGTCCGGCGGTCTCGCGGATGCCGAGGCCCGCGGCGGTGTCGCCGACGATCCAGGCGCCCAGCACGGGCCGCATGTCGTCGAATTCCGGTAGCGGATCGAGCAATTGGTAGACGTAGCCCTCCTCGCCATAGACGCCGCCGGTGGCGGTTTCCAGGCCTGCGCCGACGATGGTCATGTTGGCGCCCTCGCGGCCGAGCTTCGGCTTGCGGATGTATTCGGTGAGCTCGTTGGGCTGATCGAGGTAGGCGGGCAACAGATTCGGATGCCCGGGGTACATCTCCCACAGGATCGCGAGGATCGCCTTGTTGCTGAGCAACGTCTTCCACAGCGGTTCGATCCACATGGTCTGCGGCAGGCTGCCCACCACCCGCTTGCCGAAGTCGTCGTCCAGGGCCCATTCCCACGGGTAGAGCTTGAAGATCGCCTCGATCGGCGCCTCGGCCAGGTCGACGAAACGTGCCAGCTCGGTGTCGAATCCGACCTCTTCGATCGGCAACGCGATGGTGTCGAACCCGGCCTCGGCCGCGGTCTCCTGCATATAGGCGGTGGTGACGTTGTCCTCACCGGTGGCGTCGGCCCCCGACCAGCTGAAGTGCAGCTGCGCGGTCGGCAGGATGTCGCGCAGCTCGGTCCAGCGCTCGACGAGCTTCTCGTGCAACGAATTCCATTGATCACCGCCGGGGTACAGCGCGGTCAGCCAGTGCCACTGCACAATCGCCGCCTCCAGCAGCGAGGTCGGCGTATCGGCGTTGTACTCCAGCAGTTTCGCCGGACGCCGCGCGTCGTAGCGCAGGTCGAACCGTCCGTACACGTAAGGGTCGTTGCGCCGCCAGGATTCGGCGATCGGCCCCCAACTCCATTCGGGCAGACCGAAATCCTTGAACCGCTCGGTCAGCACGACGTGCTCGACGGCGTCCAGGCACATCGAGTGCAGCAACTCGACATCGGCTTCCAGCGCGAGGATTTCGTTCATCTCGAACTCGTAGTACACCGACTCGTCCCAGTACGGCCGTGGCCGACCGCCGGCATCGCGGCCGGGCACACCGTAGACGAGGCCCTGGCTCTCGGTGATCTGCTGCCAATCCGGCCGGGGCGTACTGCGTACTCGCCGCACTACGACCCTCCGCCGGTGCTCTTGCTACCCAGTCCGCCGCGCTGAATTGTGGTGCCGCTCTTGGTCTTTATCTCCGCGCTCTTGGGCTTCACAGTGGTGCCGCCGGTCGGTGGTTTGCCGATGGTCGGCGTGCCGCCGTAGTAGTAGCGGTATTGCGGGCCACCGCCGAGCAGGATCAGACCGGGTCCGATGCCGCCGTCACTGACGAAGCCCTGACGCCCGTCCCCGCAGAAGCGGTCGTCGACGACGATGTCCTGACCGTTCTCGGTCTTCACGCACGACGCGGTGACCTTGTCGGGCGCGGTGAACGCCCGGTAGCCGAGGTACCCGCCACCGACCAGCGCCGCGACGCCGACGATCGCGACCCCGCCGATCATCACCCGCTTGCGCGTGCGCTTCTTGGCCTCTCCCGCCGCGACGGCGGCCTGCTGCGCTTCCTCGGCTCGCTTGCGCGCCTTGTCCCGGGCCCGCGCCTCGGCCACCGTCGGCGGGCGCGGCTGGGTGATGCCGGGCTCCTGCCGCTGCACGCTACCGCGGCGCGGTGGGACCTGTTGCGGTGCAGAAGATTCCGGAATCACGGTGGGCGGTCCGGGGACGGGCGCTGGCGCCGCGCCGGGAGTCGGATCGTCCGCGCCGGAGGCGGCCGTATTGCCAGGTCCGGGAGTATTCGCTTCGTGCGTCCCGGGCGTGCTCGACGGTTGCTCCGCCGCGGCGGCGGGTTCGTTCGGCTCGTTTCCCGGACGCTCGTCACCGGGATTGTGCGTGCTCACTGTCGAGTCCTCGTCCTATCCCGGCCCACCACTACCGCTCCTCGAATCCGGTCAAATCACCCCGCGCGGGCTCCCAGCTTTCCACAACCAAGGTCACCCGACCAGGAGTATCACCGGAACGTAGCAGTTCGAGCAACCGCTCGCAGTCGTCTCGCAGCCCTTCCGCGACCACGTGCACCCGCCCGTCCCGCGCATTGGTCGCGTGCCCGGTCAACCCGAGCTCCAACGCACGTGACCGCGTCCACCAGCGGAATCCCACGCCCTGGACGCGGCCGTGCACCCACGCGCTCAGCCGGACCAGCTCAGCGGCTTCGCCCATCAGGCTTCGATATCGAAGGACAATGTCACCTTCGTCCCCGCCTGCAAAGTCCGGCCCACTGTGCACGCCTTGTCGATGGCGCGCTGCACGGTAACCAGCAACCGCTCCCTCGCCTCCTGGTCCAATTCGCTGAGGTCCAGCTCGAACGTCTCGTCCAGCTGCGGGTACAGCTCGTTCTCCCGATCCGCGTCACCGGACACCCGGATGGTCGCGTCGAAGGAGTCGCCGAGTTTGCGCGCGAGCGAGAAGTCCGCGCTCAACCCCGAGCAACCGGCCAGTGCGATCTTCAGCAGCTCGCCGGGGGTGAAAGCGCCCGGCACGCCCTGTGAAGCGATCAATACCTCGGCGCCGCGCGAACTGCGCCCGGTGTACGCCCGCGTCCCGGTGCGCTCGACCCATAGTTCGGTCGGTTGTGTTGCCGCAGTCGCGGGTGTCTGTTCAGCCATGAGCTCGATCCTGCCATTCTCGTCGGGTTCCACTCACGCGTGGCAACGCGGCGAGGGCGTGCACGCATTCCGGCGGACGGCGCGATCTCGCCCACTCACTCCTGGAACCGGTACCCCATCCCCGCCTCGGTCAGCAGGTGTTTGGGGTGCGACGGATCGTCCTCGAGCTTGCGCCGCAACTGCGCCAAATACACGCGCAGGTAATGGGTTTCGGTCGCGTACGACGGACCCCACACCTCGCGCAGCAGCTCCTTGCGCCCGACCAGTTTGCCCTTGTTGCGCACCAGCATCTCGAGCATGCCCCACTCGGTCGGTGTGAGATGCACCGTCTCGTCGTTCTTGGTCACCTTCTTGGCGGCGAGGTCGACGGTGAACGACGAGGTCACCACCACCGGATCGGACGAGTCGGTGTCGGCGGCGCCGCGCCGGACCGCGGCGCGCAGCCGGGCCAGCAGCTCGTCCATGCCGAACGGCTTGGTGACGTAGTCGTCGGCGCCCGCGTCCAGCGCCTCGACCTTGTCCGCCGAGTCGGTGCGCGCGGAAAGCACGATCACCGGCGCCGAGGTCCAGCCGCGCAACCCGGCGAGCACCTCGATGCCGTCGATGTCGGGCAGCCCGAGATCGAGGATCACCACGTCGGGGTGCTTGTCGGCGGCCGCACGCAGCGCGGCGCCGCCGGTTCCCGCGGTGATCACCTCGTAGCCGCGGACGGACAGGTTGATCCGCAGCGCGCGCACGATCTGCGGTTCGTCGTCGACCACCAGCACCTTGATCGCCGGGGCATCCTGTTTCTTGTCGGTCATCACGGCTTCCTGTGTGGTCCGGGGCTGCGGTGCTCCCACTGTCGATGTACTCATCATCAGCTGCTCGCTTCCGTTTCGTCGGCAGGCAGGTCCACGATCATGGTCAATCCTCCGCCAGGGGTCGGTTCGGCGTGCACGGTGCCGCCCATTGCCTCGACGAAACCGCGCACCACCGAGAGGCCGAGCCCGACGCCGGTGGTGTTGTCACGGTCGCCGAGCCGCTGGAACGGCTCGAACAATTGTTCCTCGGTGCCCTGCGGCACGCCGGGACCGACATCCACCACGGCGATTGATACGCGGTCGCCCTCGCGTTCGGCGGTGACCCGCACCGGCGTGTCGCGCGTGGCGTGCCGCAGCGCGTTGTCGATCAGGTTGGCCACCACTCGCTCCAGCAGCCCGGCGTCCGCGCGCACGGAGACGTCGCCGACCTCCACCTTCACCCGATCCATCGCCGCGCGCCGCAACCCGCGCGCGCCCATGCCGACGCTGACCAGCGCCTGATGCACCACCTCGTCCATGTACACCCGGTGCAGCTGCGGTTTCACCACGCCGACGGCGAGCCGGGACGAGTCGAGCAGGTTGCCGACGAGTGCGGTCAGCTGATCCACCGATTCCTCGATGGTCTCCAGCAATTCGGTGGTGTCCTCGGCGGAGAACTCGATGTCGTCGCTGCGCAGGCTGGACACCGCCGCCTTCGCCCCGGCCAGCGGCGTGCGCAGGTCGTGACTGACCGCGGAGAGCAGCGCCCGGCGCAACCGATCGGCCTCGAGCAGTGCGGCGGCGGCGCTGGCCTCCTCGGCGAGCCTGGATTGGCGCACCAGCCCGGCCGCCTGGTTGGCGACCGCGTTGAGCACCGGCCGGTCGGCGGCGGCCAGCGGCCGTCCGGCCAGCAGCAGCCAGCTCGACGCGTCGCCGGCCTGAATCGCGGTGTCGGCGTCGGCGGCCCGCTGCGGCGGATTCGTGCCCACCGCGGCGATCACCTGCTCACCGCACTGCATGCTGACCGCGCGCAACCCATAGGTCTCCCTGACCTGCTCTAGCAGGTTCGGCAGATCCGCGCCGTGCAGCACGGCACCGGCGAACAGCGTCAGCAATTCGGCTTGCTGCGAGGCCCGGCGCGCCTGCCGGGTCTGCCGCGCGGCCACGTCGACCAGTGCCGCCACCGCGACCGCGACGAACAGCAGCACCACCACCGTGACGAAGCTGTCCGGCGCGGCGATGGTCAGGCTATAGCGCGGATCGGCGAAGAACCAGTTCAGCAGCAGACCGGACAGCAGCGCCGAAAAGGCCGCCGGCACAACACCACCGAGCAACGCGACGGCGACGACGCCGATGAAGAACACCGCGCTGAGGCCGCCGAGCTGCAGGTAGCCGTCGAGGAACGCGTAACTGAATCCGCACACCGCGAGCGGCACCAGCACCGCGGCGAGCCAGGCCCGGATCGGCTGACGCGGCATGAGCGAATACCGGCGCAGACCGCGGTGGGCTTCCTCGTGCGTCACCATGTGCACGTCGATCTTGCCGGACTGCTGCACCACGGTGGAGCCGATGCCCTCGTCGAGCATCCTGGCCCACCTGGACCGCCGCGAGGTACCGAGCACCAGCTGCGTCGCGTTCACCTCGCGGGCGAACTCCAGCAGCGCGGTCGGCACGTTGTCACCGGTGACCGTGTGCAGCGACGCATCCAGGCTGGCCGCGAGTTCACGCAACCGGGCCAGCCGTTCGGTGGACACCCCGGCCAATCCGTCGCCGCGCACCACGTGCACCAGCACGAGTTCGGCGCTGGCCTTGCTCGCGATGCGACTGGCCCGGCGCACCACCGTCTCCGACTCCGGCCCGCCGGTCACCGCGACGACGACCCGCTCGCGGGCCTCCCACAGATCGGTGATCTTGTGGTCGGCCCGGTACTTCGACAACGCGGCGTCGACCTGATCGGCCAACCACAGCAGCGCCAATTCCCTGAGCGCGGTGAGGTTTCCGGGCCGGAAGTAGTTGCGCAGCGCGGCATCCACCTTATCGGCGGCGTAGACGTTTCCGTGAGACAGCCTGCGCCGCAACGCTTCCGGCGTGAGATCGACGAGCTCGACCTGATCCGCGCCGCGCACCACCGCGTCCGGCACCGTCTCGCGCTGCTGGATGCCGGTGATCTGCTCGACGACATCGTTCAGGCTTTCCAGGTGCTGCACGTTGACCGTCGAGATCACGTCGATGCCCGCATCCAGGAGTTCTTCGACGTCCTGCCAACGCTTTTCGTTCTTGCCGCCCGGCGCGTTGGTGTGTGCCAACTCGTCCACCAGTGCCACGGTCGGATGACGCCGCAGCACCGCGTCGACGTCGAGCTCGGACAGCTCGGCACCGCGGTACTCCACCACCTTGGGTGGAATCCGCTCGATGCCCTCCAGTAGGGCGGCGGTCTTGGCCCGCCCGTGTGTTTCCACTACCGCAGCCACCACGTCGCGGCCGCGCTCGATCCGCCGGTGCGCCTCGCCGAGCATGGCGTAGGTCTTGCCGACTCCCGGCGCGGCGCCGAGGTAGATGCGGAGTTGCCCGCGTTTCACTCGTTCATCATTGCGCGTCGCGGTCCCCGAACCGAGTACCCCTCGGACGTACCGGCGCGCTGCGCCAGATCCTCACGCATCGAACGGTGCCCGATCCGGGGCGCGAAACGCCCGCACGCGGTCGTCCTCGACGACAACGCTCTGCACGTCCCTGTCCTCGCTCCGTGCCCCCAGCGCGCGAATGAGCAGCGCGCAACACACGAATCCCACGATGACGGCGACGGTGACAGCCGACATTTCGATCCTCTCTTGCGACCAATGCGAACAACCGGTTGCGCTGGAGTGGTCCGCCTGGCCGGCCCTCCACTACTACCGCCACATCGCAAGATCGCGCCGATCTTTACGGTGTGTTGACGGCATCGCCGCAGACTTTGACGGCATCCTTTCAGCTATCGAATGCGGGGTGTAAACGAAGCGCAAAGGCAACCATTCGCCGCGCAAAGGAGTCGTAAGGAACCTCGGCACGCGCCGGATCGAAGACTTGACTCGCCAAGGCGCGCTCCACAACACGAGCGCTTGATGGAGGTTGGTCAAACATGTCTGTCGTGGTGTTCACGGTGCTCACAGTGGCGATCTTCGCCCTGCTGGGCTTGATCCAGCGAGGGGTGGAGAAGCTGTGATCGCGAACCTGATCGGTTTGGTTCTCGCCATCTCTGTCGCGATCTACATGGTCGCGGCGCTGCTTTTCCCCGAGAGGTTCTAGGTGAACACGACTACCGCAGGGATTGCCTTCGGGGCGTCCCTGATCATCGCGCTTGCCCTGGTGCACGTACCGCTCGGCGACTACATGTTCCGGGTCTACAACAACACCAAGCACTCCCGCGCCGAGCGCGTCCTCTACAAGGCCATCGGCGTGCAGCCCGAGGTCGAGCAGACCTGGGGCGTGTATGCCCGCAGTGTGCTGGCGTTCTCCGGAGTCAGCATTCTGTTCCTGTTCTTCCTGCAGTTGGTCCAGGGCAAGCTGCCGCTGCACCTGAACGACCCCGGCACCGAGATGACTCCGGCGCTGGCCTGGAACACCGCGGTCAGCTTCGTCACGAATACGAACTGGCAGAACTATTCCGGTGAATCGACCCAGGGTCACCTGGTGCAGATGGCCGGGCTCGCCGTGCAGAACTTCGTTTCCGCGGCCGTGGGCATGGCGGTGGCGGTCGCGCTGGTGCGCGGCTTCGCCCGCAGGCACACCGGCGATCTCGGTAACTTCTGGGTGGACCTGGTGCGGGGTACCATCCGCATCCTGCTGCCGATCGCGTTCGTGTTCGCGATCGTGCTGGTCGCCGGTGGTGTGATCCAGAACTTCCACCTGCACGATCAGGTCGCGCAGACGCTGAACGGGACCGAGCAGACGATCACCGGCGGGCCGGTGGCCAGCCAGGAAGTGATCAAGGAGCTCGGCACCAACGGCGGCGGCTTCTACAACGCCAACTCTGCGCACCCGTTCGAGAACCCGACCACCTGGACCAACTGGATCGAGATCTTCCTGCTGCTGGTGGTCAGCTTCTCGCTGCCACGCACCTTCGGCCGGATGGTCGGCAGCAAGAAGCAGGGCGTCGCCATCGTCGCCGTGATGGGCACCATCGCGATCATCAGCGTGACGTTGAGCAACATCTTCCAGCTGGCGCACCACGGCACGGTGCCCACCGCGATCGGCGCGTCCCTGGAGGGCGTCGAAACCCGTTTCGGCGTAGCCGATTCGGCGACCTTCTCCGGCGCGACCACGCTGACGTCCACCGGTGCGGTCGACTCGTTCCACGACTCCTACACCAGCCTCGGCGGCATGATGACGATGTTCAACATGCAGTTGGGCGAGGTCGCGCCGGGCGGAACGGGTTCCGGCCTCTACGGCATGCTCATCCTCGCGGTGATCACCGTGTTCGTCGCTGGCCTGATGGTCGGGCGCACACCGGAATACCTCGGCAAGAAGATCACGCCGCGCGAGATCAAGCTCGCCGCTTCCTATTTCCTGGTCAGCCCGCTGATCGTGTTGATAGGCACCGCGATCGCGATGGCCATGCCGGGACAGCGCGCCGGAATGGCGAACTCCGGGCCGCACGGGCTCTCGGAAGTGTTGTACGCCTTCACCTCCGCGGCGAACAACAACGGCTCCGCGTTCGCGGGCCTGACCGGCAATACCGAGTGGTACAACACCGCGCTCGGCCTCGCGATGGTCTTCGGCCGGTTCCTGCCGATCATCTTCGTGCTCGCGCTCGCCGGTTCGCTGGCCAAGCAGGGCAACACCCCCGAGTCGATCGGCACGCTGCCGACGCACCGGCCGCAGTTCATCGGCATGGTCGTCGGCACCACCGTGATCCTGGTCGCGCTCACCTTCCTGCCCGCACTCGCGCTCGGGCCGCTCGCCGAAGGAATCCACTGAAATGACCAGTCCCACTACCGAAATCACCGTTCCCGACGAGTTCAACGAGTCGAAGAAGCAGCTGGACAGCAAGTCGGGTCGCGTCCCTCGCGGCGCGCTCGATCCCAAGATGCTGCTCACCTCGCTGCCCGACGCGGTACGCAAGCTGGACCCGCGCACCATGTGGCGCAACCCGGTGATGTTCATCGTCGAGCTCGGCGCCGTCTGGTCGACCGTGCTCGCGATCGCCGATCCCACCTTCTTCGCCTGGGCGATCGTGGTGTGGCTGTGGCTCACCGTGATCTTCGCCAATCTCGCCGAAGCGGTGGCCGAGGGGCGCGGCAAGGCGCAGGCCGACACGCTGCGTAAGGCCAAGACCGACACCATCGCCCGGCGTCTGGTGGATTGGACGCCCGGCGGCCAGGTGGTCGAGGAGGGTGTCGCGGCACCGGAACTGCAGCGCGGCGATCATGTCGTCGTCGAGGCCGGACAGGTCGTCCCCGGCGACGGTGATGTCGTGGAAGGCATTGCCTCGGTGGACGAATCGGCGATCACCGGTGAATCCGCGCCGGTGATCCGGGAATCCGGCGGTGACCGTTCCGCGGTGACCGGCGGCACCACCGTGCTGTCCGACCGGATCGTCGTCAAGATCACCCAGGAGCCCGGCAAGAGCTTCATCGACAAGATGATCGCCTTGGTCGAGGGCGCGAGCAGGCAGAAGACGCCGAACGAGATCGCGCTCAACATCCTGCTCGCCTCGCTGACGATCATCTTCGTGTTCGCGGTGGTCACCCTGCAGCCGCTGGCGATCTTCTCCAAGGCGAACAACCCTGGGGTGCCGGACACTTCGGCGCTGGACGTCAACGGCATCACCGGCATCGTCATGGTCTCGCTGCTCGTGTGCCTCATCCCGACCACCATCGGCGCATTGCTGTCCGCGATCGGCATCGCGGGCATGGACCGGCTCGTGCAGCGTAATGTGCTCGCCATGTCCGGCCGCGCGGTCGAGGCCGCGGGCGATGTGAACACGCTGCTGCTGGACAAGACCGGCACCATCACCCTCGGCAACCGGCAGGCCTCGGACTTCGTTCCGATGCCGGGCATTTCGGCCGACGAGCTGGCCGACGCGGCGCAGCTGTCCAGCCTCGCCGACGAGACGCCCGAGGGCCGCTCCATCGTGGTGTACGCCAAGCAGGCGTTCAACAAGCGCGAGCGCACGCCCGGCGAGCTGAAGGGCGCGACCTGGGTCGAGTTCACCGCGCAGACCCGGATGTCGGGTGTCGACCTGAACGACGGGCATCAGCTGCGCAAGGGTGCGGCCAGCGCGGTCATCGAATGGGTTCGCGCGCAAGGCGGCAACGTGCCCACCGAGGCCGGCGTGACCGTCGACGGCGTCTCCGCCTCCGGTGGCACGCCGCTGGTCGTCGGCGAGGTCCGGGACGGCACCGCCCGGCTGCTCGGCGTGATCCACCTCAAAGACGTTGTCAAGCAAGGCATGCGGGAGCGCTTCGACGAGATGCGCCGGATGGGTATCCGCACCGTCATGATCACCGGCGACAATCCGTTGACCGCCAAGGCGATCGCCGACGAGGCGGGCGTGGACGACTTCCTCGCCGAGGCCACGCCGGAGGACAAGCTGGCGCTGATCAAGAAGGAGCAGGACGGCGGCAGGCTGGTCGCGATGACCGGTGACGGCACCAACGACGCACCGGCGCTGGCCCAGGCCGACGTGGGTGTCGCGATGAACACCGGCACCTCGGCGGCCAAAGAGGCAGGCAACATGGTCGATCTGGATTCCGATCCGACCAAGCTGATCGAGATCGTCGAGATCGGCAAGCAGCTGCTCATCACCCGCGGTGCGCTCACCACCTTCTCGATCGCCAACGACATCGCCAAGTACTTCGCGATCCTGCCCGCGCTGTTCATCGCGCTGTTCCCCGGGCTGGACGCGTTGAACATCATGCGGCTGCACAGCCCGCAGTCGGCGATCCTGTCCGCAGTGATCTTCAACGCGATCATCATCGTCGCGCTGATCCCGCTGTCGCTGCGCGGCGTGAACTACACGCCGTCCAATGCGTCGAAGTTGTTGAGCCGCAACCTGTTGATCTACGGCCTCGGCGGCATTATCGCGCCGTTCATCGGCATCAAGATCATCGACCTCGTCGTCCAACTCCTCCCTGGGATGTCCTGACATGCAGTTTTCAACTTGGATCCGGCAGCACCTGGCCGCACTGCGTGCGCTGCTCGTGCTCACCGTGATCACCGGAATCGTCTATCCCCTAGCGGTTTTCGCGGTCGCTCAGATACCGGGCCTGCACGACAAGGCAGACGGGTCGCTGATCAAGGTCGACGACAAGGTGGTCGGCTCCAGCCTGATCGGGCAGTCCTTCACCGACCCCGACGGCAAGGCGCTGGTGCAGTACTTCCAGAGCCGTCCGTCCGCGGCGGGCAGCAACGGATACGACCCGATGGCCACCGCGGCAAGCAACCTCGGGCCCGAGAGCATCGTGGACACCCTCGACGCCGACCCGAAGAACGTGAAGCTGAGCCTGCTGTCCACCGTGTGCGCCCGCAGCAAGGAGGTCGGCGACCGTGAGGGGGTCGACGGCGGACGTCCGTTCTGCACCAAAGACGGTGTCGGCGCGGTGCTCTCGGTGATCGGACCGCGCGATACCGACGGTCAGGTTTCGCATCCGACCCAGGTGGTGAGCGTCAACGAGGCGTGCCCGGCGACGCCGTTCCTGACCACCTACAAGGGTGTTCAGGTCGAGTGCGCCAAGCCCGGCGAGGACTACTCGGCGGGGCGGATCGTCCCGATCTTCGGTGCTGCTCCCGTCGACACCCCGGTGCCGAGCGACGCGGTCACCGCCAGTGGCAGCGGGCTCGACCCCCACATCTCGCCCCGGTATGCCGATATCCAGATCGCGCGAATTGCCAAGGCGCGCAACATTTCTGTTGACCAGGTGCGTTCGCTGGTGGACGCGCACACGAGCGGCCGTACCCTCGGCTTCCTCGGTGAACCGCGCGTCAACGTGGTCGAGCTGAACCTCGACCTCGACCAGCGGTACCCGTTCCGCGGCTGATCAGAAGACCCGAGAGGGCCGGTGACACGTTGTCAGCGGCCCTCTCGCCATTCCCGGACACTGAGTGGCACACCATGACGGGATCACTCGCGTTTGCCGCCGTGGTGTGCCGAGACTCAGGCGTCGTCCTTCTTGGGGCCGAGGGGGAACAGCGGGGCGTGCGGAACGAGGCAGAACGGGTGTCCGGCGGGGTCGAGCAGGACTCGCCAGGCGTTCGGGTCCGGTTGGACCTCGGCGAGGCGGGCACCCAGTTCGATGGCCGCTGCCTGGGCGTCGTCCAGGTCGTCGACCTTGAGCTCGAAATGGATGTTGTTCGGGGTGTTACCCCCGGGCCAGGTCGGCGGTCGATAGTCCGGCACAGTCAGCGCACATAGCGACCCGCGTTCGGTGTGCACGACGGCCAAATCATCGGCGCGATAAACGATCTCCCCTCCGAGCAACGCGGCCCAGAACGCCGCCAGCTCCTCCTTGTCGGCACAGTTCAAAGTGATCAGACTCAACTGAGCGATAGCCACGCCTCGATCGTACGGGCGCTGCGGAGGGCCGCCGCGCGGGTGGGTCAGCGGTATTCGGGGTTTTGGAAGTCGAAGCGGCAGCCCGCGTCCCATTCGGAGCGCTGGTTGCCGTGGGCGGGGATTCCGTTGGCGTCCTTGAGCATTCGGGCCAGGTGCAGCAGGTTCCAGGTCATGAAGGTGGTGTTGCGGTTCGTGAAGTCGTTGGCGGGGCCGCCGGAGTCGGGATCCAGGTAGGAAGGGCCGGGGCCTACTTCGCCGATCCAGCCTGCGTCGGCCTGCGGCGGGATGGTGTAGCCGAGGTGCTGGAGGCTGTAGAGGATGTTCATGGCGCAGTGTTTGACGCCGTCTTCGTTGCCGGTGATGAGGCAGCCGCCGACACGACCGTAGTAGGCGTATTGGCCGCGGTCGTTGAGGATCGAGGAGTTCGCGTAAAGGCGTTCGATCACCTGCTTGGTGACAGAGCTGTTGTCGCCCAACCAGATCGGGCCCGCGACCACCAGGATGTCGGCGTCCATGACCTGGCGTTGCAGCGCGGGCCATGCGTCGGTGGGCCAGCCGTGTTCGGTCATGTCCGGCCAGACGCCGAACGCGATGTCGTGGTCGACCGCGCGAATATGCGAGACCTGGACGCCGTTCTTCGCCATGATGTGGGCGCTGATGTCGATGAGGCCCTGGGTGTTGCTCACCTCCGGCGAGCGCTTGAGGGTGCAGTTGATGAAGACTGCCCGCAAGTCGTCGTAGCTGGTCATGGTGCGCTCCTTGGGGTTTCGGGGCTACGGGATCGGTGATCGTCGGCACGTCTTACCGCCGCTGCGGCGACTACCAGGGCCCAGATCACGATGAGCGCCACGGCGAGGCCGAGTGGGTAGTTCCGGTCGAGGACGGTTGGGTTGTCCGGCATGGCGTGTCCGCGATCGAGCACGGGGACGGCGATCGCGAACAACGCCACCGTGCAGACCGCCCCGCACGCGGCCGGACCCCACCAGGTGCCGGGCAGGACGTGGCGGGCGGTGGCACCGACAGCGGCGCAGAGCGGGGCGAATACCGCGTCGTGCAAGAGGATGCCACCGGCGAACCACAAAGCGACCGACAGCAGATCGGCTCGGGGAAAGTCGAGCAACAGGGAGATTCCGTACCAGCCGAGCCACAGCCCGGCCAGTACCAACAGGATTCGGATCGCAGTCATGAGCGTGCCTCGATCATCGAAAGCCATTTCGTTTGCAGCACACCAGGGCGACTCGGCGCGATGAGGCGACAGGGGTAGCCGTGATCGACATCGAGCGTCGCCCCGTTCAGGGAGAGCGCCACCAACGTGTCCGCATCGACGACATGCCGATGCGGCAGGACCGAATTCGCGTAGATGCCACTGGTCTCCAACGACCGGAAGTGCACGTCGCCACCCGGATAGGCGCCCACCGCCGCGAGCAGATCACGCAGCCGAACACCCGACCAATCGGCGGACGCACTCCACCCTTCGACACAGGCGATCGGCAGCCGAGCCTGCACCTGCGGCATGGCCAGCAATTCATCCCTGGTGAAGCTGCGCCGCCGATCGCCGACCAGCACCGTCAGCCGATAGTCCGCCGCCCGCGCCAACTCGACGACCCCCGCCGCCGTCGCCGACCTGTTGACCGGAACCCCCTGCGGCCCTTCCCCACTGCGCGGCGCCAGCACCGCGGCCCACCGCAGACCGGGAACAGTTTGACCGGCCACCGCCAACGCGGCCACGCCTGCGGAAACCCACGCCGCGGTCACCACTGTCCGTCGCGAAACATGGCGCGGTCCAACGAGATCGGGTCCCTCTTGCACAACCTCCACCTGGTGCACGGACGCAGTCGAGGGCGGGTCCGAGTCGACTGGGCGACTCAGTGCTTCTCGGATGACCGGCAGCTTGACCGCTAGGTGTACTGCCAGTGCGCCGATGGCAACGAAGGCGACTGCGTAGTGGGCGGGGGGAAAGAAGAATTTCCAGGGGTAGTACTGGGCGATGTTCAGGAGGCCGGTGGATAGTTCGAAGAGGATTGCGCCGACCAGTAGGGCGATCGAGCCGCGCTCCAGCATGCGGAGGGGGGAGCCGATTATGGGGCGTTGGAACAACCTTGGGTAGACCGCCCAAAGCTTCACCAGCAGCAGTGGAATGGCGGCTACGCCCGAAATGACGTGTAGCCCTTGGGTCAGCCGGTACAGCCATACCGGGTGGGCGGGCCACCAGAACCAGGTGGGTGGGTGTTGGATCCAGTGGCTGAGCAGGCCGGTGATGAAGCAGACCAGGATTGCGGTGCCGAGTGCGAGACCGACTCGGCTGGCGACCTCCGGGCCGCGGGCGTCGGAGACGCGGAACCACCGGGTCACGGAGGTGGCTCTGCGCTCAATGGTTTCGCGCACGCTCATCGGGCACCGCCCGACGTGGCGCGATGACGGCGGAGCCACGCGATGTGCCTGCCGCCGACCTCGACGGTGTCGACCATCCGGAATCCGGCGGTGTGCGCGAGTTGTTCCGCGTGATCGATGCCCACCGAGGCCCATGGGAACCAGGACCCGACATGGGACCGGGACTCCAGCCGGATCTGCCGGGTCACCGAACCACTACCGGGACGGCCGAATTCGACGATCGCCAGACCGTCCGGCGCGAGCAGTTCCGCGGTGCGCGCGAGGATGCGCTGCGGGTCGCCACCGATGCCGATATTGCCGTCGGCCAGCAGCGCGTAGGACCAGCGGCCGGCTCCGGGCAACGGCCCGAACAGATCCCGGCGTAACGCGGGTGCTCCGCGAAACCTGGTGATGGCGACCGCCGTCGGCGAGATATCGACGCCGAGCGCGAGCACCCCGCGCTGCAACAGCGCGGCGACCAATCGTCCTGGCCCGCAACCGAGATCCAGCGTCGGCCCGTCACAGCAGCCAGTGAGCGCACGATCAGCACCACGATCGCCACCGGCCAGTCCGAGCCAACGCCCGGTCGGCAACCGGTGCCGAGTGCCATCCGCCGCACGCATCCAACATCTTTCACCCGCCAACGCACGATCGAAGATGTCGAAGTCCGCGCCGATCATCGCGCCATCACCCCACACTCGCCCAGAGCAGCGAAACCTGTTGTGCCCGTGGCATTCATCGCAGCACCAACCCGCGGTCGCGTAGTTCGAGGAACGTCTCGGCGAAGCGGCCGCCGGATTCTGCCGCCACCCGGACCGCATCCGCGAAGGTGTCGACATCGCTGAACTGCGGTAACAGATCCACTCGATATCCGCAGTCCTGCAGAGCCTGCCGGGTGAGCTCGCCCGTCTGATCGGTGGACATCGGAACGTCCGCAAGCACCCGAGCGGGCTGTGCGGACGGCAATCCGAGCGCCCACCAACCACCGTCGTCGGCGAAGCCGAGCAGCGCGGTGTCACCCGCCGCGAGTTCGTTTGCCGCCGCCGTCAGCACCTCTGGACCGATCTGTGGCGTGTCCATACCGATCTGCAGGACCGGTGCGCCGAGGCGGGCGGCGTCGGCGTGGGCGTTGGCGAGGCGCGCGCCGAAACCGTCGCCGCGCTGCGGTATGACCTCGAATTCACCGAGGGCGGTGGCCAATTCGTGGCCGCATTCGGCGGCGGCCAGGTCGCCGGTGAACGCGACGACTCGATGGGAGACGTCGCTCTGCAGCACCGCGTCGAGGGTGTCGAGCAGAGCCGCGGCGGCCACGCGCGCGGCCTCCTGCGGCGTGAGCGGTGGTGTCAATCGCGTCTTGGCGAAACCGGCGATCGGCGCCTTCGCGATCACCAACAGTGTTGCGGCACAGGGGCTCATCGCAGCACCGCCAGGAAGTCCTTGGTAGCGCGCGCCGTGCCGAGCCAGGAGCCGGAGACCTTCGATACTCCCCCGGCTCGTGGCCGATAGGCGATGTCCCGCTCGACTACCTGCCAGCCCGCGCCCGCCGCGCCGACGAGCAGTTCGAGCGGATACCCGGAGCGCAGGTGCAGCGGCCCGAGCGACAGCATCCTGGCCCGCCGCGCCACCCGCATCGCGCCGATATCGTGCACGGGCAGACCGTATTTGCGCCGCAGCCTGCGGGCGATGAGCAGATTGCCGAGCCGCGCGTGCCACGGCCAGACCCCGGCGCGGGTCGGTCGCCGGCGGCCGACCGCGAGATCGGCTCCGCCACGGATCAATTCGACCAGGCCGGGCAGTTCGGCCGGATCCATCGAGCCGTCGCCGTCGAGCACCGCGACCAGCTCGGTGCGCGCCGCCGCGATGCCCGCTTGGACCGCCGCGCCGTAGCCGGGTCTGCCCTCGTGCACCACCGTGGCGCCACGGGCGCGGGCCACGGCCGCCGTCTCGTCGGTGGAGCCGTTGTCCACGACCAGGGCGTGATACCCGGCGGGAATGGCTGCTAGGACATCCGGCAACGCATCAGCTTCGTCTCGGCACGGAATCACCACAGTCACTCCGGCCGGATCAACCTGGGTTCGAGTCACGGCACCGACGCTAAGCCGTCGGACCCGCCGCATGGCCGAAAAACCTGTGACGAAACAGTGACATCGTCAAAATATGCGTCCGGAACAGCGATAACGGGCCGTTGGCCGACCTATCGTGATAACCGTGCATGACGTCTCCGAGGTCGCAGCCCAGCCGCGTGTCCAGATCCGCGGCGACCTGATCAGTGCGGGCATCGCCGCCGCACTGGTAGCGACAGCGTTCATCATCCCGAGAATCGCCAACCCGCAATGGGTTAGCAAACTCTACGCGGCCAGCGCGCCGATCTTCGGCTCCTGGTTACCGCACATCGGTTGGGGCACCGGCCCCGCGATCGTCATCGCGGCCCTCGTTGCCGTGCGAGGTCCGGCGCTGGCCCAACGGTTGCCGTGGCGACGGCTGCTGGCGCTGTCGTGGCTCACCGCGATCGCGTGGACGTTCGCGCTGGCCATGGTCGATGGCTGGCACCGCGGCTTCACCAACCGGTTCAACGACCCCAACGAATACCTGCACGAGGTCGGCGGCGTCACCGATATCGGCGCGATGCTGCGCGGTTTCTCCGGTCGCATCCTCGATTTCCAACCGGACTCGTGGACCACCCATGTGTCCGGGCATCCGCCGGGCGCGCTGCTGTTCTTCGTGGTGCTGGATCGTCTCGGCCTCGGCGGCAGCACCTGGGCGGCGTTGGCCTGCATGCTGATCGGCACCAGCGCGGTGGTCGCGGTCGCGGTCGCGCTGCGCGCGCTCGGCGCCGAGGATCGCGCACGGGCCGCGCTGCCGTTTCTGACGCTGGCGCCCGCCGCGGTCTGGATCGCCGTCTCCGCCGACGCGATGTTCGCCGGTGTCACCGCGTGGGCGGTCGCGTTGCTCGCGGTCGCCGCGCGGCCCGCGGGCAGTCACGTCGCGGCGGTCGCGGCGGGCATGCTGTTCGCCTTCGGCATCTACCTCAGTTACGGGTTGACGTTGATGGCGATACCCGCCGTAGCCGTCCTGCTGGCGGGCCGCACCATCCGGCCGCTGCTGCCGGCGGTGGCCGGTGCGCTGGTGGTCGTCGCCGCCTTCACGCTGTCCGGATTCTGGTGGGTCGACGGTTATCACCTGGTGGTAGAGCGCTACTACCAGGGCGTCGCCAAGAATCGGTCCTACGCGTACTGGTGGTGGGGCAATCTGGCCGCGACGGTCTGCGCGGTCGGCCTCGCGACGGCGGCGGCGCTGCACCGCGCGTTGTCCCCGCGCGTGCTGCGCGCCCTCGATCCGGCGGCGCTGCTGGTGGCCGCCGCCCTGTGCGCGATCCTGGCCGCGGACATCAGCGGGCTGAGTAAGGCGGAAACCGAACGCATCTGGTTACCGTTCGATATGTGGTTGCTCGCCGCGACCGCGTTCCTGCCCCGGTCCACCGCCCGCGGCTGGCTCGCGGTGCAGGGCATCGGCACGCTCGTGCTGGTCCACTCGATCCTGACGAATTGGTGAAACGATGTCTATCCTGATCGCCGACGACGATCCCGTTGTCCGGGACGTGGTCCGGCGCTACCTCGAGCGCGACGGCCTGACCGTCCGCGAAACCGCCGACGGCCCGGCCACTTTGGCGGCGCTCGCGGACACCGGCGACCAGATCGACCTGGCCGTGCTCGACGTGATGATGCCCGCGCCGGACGGCATCGAGATCTGCCGCGCGATCCGCTCGGGGCCGCGCCCGCAGACGCCGGTCATCCTGCTCACCGCGCTCGGCGACGAGGACGACCGGGTGCTCGGGCTGGAGGCGGGCGCCGACGACTATGTCACCAAGCCGTTCAGTCCGCGCGAGCTCGCGCTGCGGGTCGCGTCGGTGCTCCGCCGCGCACAGGTGGTGCGCGACGATGCCCCGCCGACGCTGCGCGACGGCGCGATCGAGGTGCGGCCCGCCTTCCGGCTGGCGCTGGTCGACGGCGTCCCGGTGGACCTCACGCCACGGGAGTTCGATCTGCTGGTCTTCCTGCTCCAGCATCCGCAGCAGGTGTTCAGCCGCGAACAATTGCTCGCCCAGGTGTGGGGCTGGGACTTCGGCGACCTGTCCACGGTTACCGTCCATATCAAGCGATTACGCGCGAAACTCGGCACCCGCCACCGCATCGAAACGGTGTGGGGTCGCGGATACGCGTGGGCGCGAACCGAACCGGGAAATGGAGCCATCGATGCCTGAGGACACCACCCAGCTGATCCTCTACTCGCTGGCCTGCTCGGTGCCGGTGGTGCTGATCGGCGCGCTGATCCTGCGCGCCACCAGTAATCGCTCGGTGACCACGAGTATGGCTGTGCTGGTGCTGATTCCGACGCTGTCCACCCTCGCGGGCATCATCGGCGTCAGCGGCCTGATGTTCACCGAGCAGTTCCAGCGCACCGCGGTGGTGCTCGGCATCGTCGCGGCGGTCACCGTGCCCGCCGCGGTCTGGCTCGGCCGGGAGCAAGCACGAAAGATGGTATGGGAGAAGCAGATCCGTGAACAGGAACGGGCATCGGAGAAGTCTCGACGGGAGCTGGTCGCCTGGGTGAGTCACGACCTGCGCACCCCGTTGGCGGGCATTCGCGCGATGGCCGAGGCACTCTCGGACGGTGTGGTCAGCGGACAGGCCGACGTCGCGTCCTACGCCGAGCAGATCGGCATCGAGACCAACCGGCTGTCCCGCATGGTCGACGACCTGTTCGAGATGTCCAAGATCAACGCGGGAGCGCTCCGACTCGAGCTGGAACCGGTGGATCTGCGCGAGCTGATCGACGAGGTGCTCGCCGCGAACCGGCCGACCGCCGAACGTGCGCAGGTCAAGCTGCGCGCGGAACAACCGGACGCCCGAATCGTGGTGGCGGCCAACGATCAGGCGCTCGGCCGGGTGCTGACCAACCTGGTGTCCAACGCCATCGCACACACGCCGCCCGGCGGCGAGGTCGCCATCTCGGCGGGCGCCGCCGACGGCCAGGCGTGGGCCAGGGTCGACGACACCGGGCCCGGCATCGCCGAGGCGGACCTGCCGCGGATCTTCGAGGTCGCCTACCGCGGCACCGCGGCCCGATCGCCGGTCGCCGCCGACGGCGTACCCACCGGCAGCGGCATGGGATTGGCCATCGCCGCCGGTCTGGTCGAGGCGCATCGCGGCGACATCACCGCCGAGAACCGGCCTACGGGTAGCCGTTTCGAGGTTCGGTTACCACTGTCCGGCAACTGACCATCACAGGGTCGGCACGCAAACCCCCGCACTACTGCGCAGCGGCGCGAACGCGAACTCGGTGAGGCCGGCGACGGGATCCACTCGCGCGGCGAAACCCAGTGCGCGCCTGGCCTTGTCCGGATCCGCGACCACGTGTCGCACGTCACCCGGGCGATAACGCCCGGTCACCACCGGGTCCGGCCCGCCGCGCGCCGCCGCCAGCGTGACCGCGACCTCCCGGATGGTGATGGGGCGTCCGGAGGAGACATTGAGCGGGACGAAGCCGGGCAGCGGCTGCTCGACCGCGGCGACATTCGCCGCGGCGATATCGGTGACGTGCACGAAATCCCTTGTCTGCCCGCCATCTTCATAAACCTGCGGCGGTTGCCCCGCCTCCAGCGCGGACCGGAAGATCGCCGCGACCCCGGAATAGGGTGTGTCCCTGGGCATATCGTCGCCGTAGACGTTGTGATAGCGCAGCGCGGTCACCGACGATCCGGTCACCGCTGCCCAGGCCGAAGCGTAATTCTCCTGTGCGAGTTTGCTCGCCGCATACAAGCTGCGCGGGCGCAACGGCGCATCCTCATGTACGGAATCCCAGGTGAGTACCTCGCCGCTGTCCGGGCAGCGGTACTCGAACATCCCGGCATCCAGATCCTCGATTCGGCGGACACCGACTTCGACTGGGCCGCAACGCTCGCCGCGATAGCGACCTTCGCCGTACACGACCATCGAGGACGCGAGCACCAGCCGACCGCACCCCGCCCGATCCATCGCCGCCAGCAAGACCGCGGTCCCGAAGTCGTTATGACTCGCATAGGCAGGCGCGTCCTGCGCACTCACCCCATTGCCGACCACCGCGGCCTGATGGCAGACCACATCGATTCCGCGCAGCACCGCGTCGAGCGCCGCACCGTCACGGACATCCACCCGCTCAACGCCTTCAGGGGTGGTAGCCGACGGACCATGCGCCGCGGACACCATCAGATCGAGCGAAACCACCTCATGCCCCGCGTCGACCAACCCGCGCCGGATATGCGACCCGATGAACCCGGCGGCACCGGTCAGCAACACCCGCACGCCACTCACCCCTGCCTCTTCGGCGGCCGCACGACCCGGGCGTCGAGCACGAACGTCCCTGCGAGAACTGATGTCATGAACAGATCGTGCCTGGTCCGACCGGCATCAGCGGCCATCCGCGCCGCACCGTCAGAATTTCGTCATGAACGGCGCACGCCTGACTCCAGTACAACTGAGCCACCAGCGGCCCGCGCACGAGATCGCGCGGGCCGGAGTCCAGCTACTCGTCGTCTTTCTTCTTATCCTTACAAGCAGCCTTATCCTCTTCTTCGTCCATCGTGCCGATTTCCTCAGGTGATGTCGTCCAGGTCGCCAGATAGCATTCTTTCAACTTGATCGTCTCGCCCATATTTTTTCCGCTGTTCACCAATTTATTCGCGTTGTCCTTCTCCTTCTCCTTCTTGAAGTAGGCGTCGACGTCCACACCGGCGGCGACCAGCACCTTGTAGTAGTCGATCGCCTGTGCGTAGTACACCTTCAGAATGTCTTCGTCGGTCTCGAACATCACCTTTCCGCCGTTCTCGGCGGCCGTCTTCTTTTGATTTTCGTACTCGTTTTTGATCTCTTGGCTGGCACAGAACTTATGCCGAAACTCGTTGGTGTAGTCGCCGGTGACCTCGGAGAATCCCCACTTCGTCCCATGCGAGATCATGTACCTGGCGGTTTTGCTGGGGCTCTCGATTCCTTCTACCGGATACCGATCCTGAATTTTGCCGAGGGCTACGAGAGTCGGATTGTCGAAATCCCTTTTCTCGCACAGCCCATCCGCATTCGCGGCCCCTAGCACGGTCAGCCATCCGTTCAGGTACAGATTGCTCTTCAAGTCGTCTCGTATCTCCCCGAGAGTCCGGCCGCCGAGCACATCCAACTGTTCGTTGGGCCCAGGACTCGCCAGCGCCGGAACCGCGACAGCCAAACTCACACAGGCCGCAGCGAACATCGAGACGAAGCGTATGCGCGCCAAGATAATGATCCTTCCGGTCATGCCGTCTCGGTAAGCCGACCACCGTTCGGGCGTGGAGTGGTTGTGGTGCCGGACAGTATTCGTCAGCAATGCGCTAGCGGATGGGTGGATCGCGCGAGCGCATCCGGCGGGCGATGGCTCCCGCCGACCTGCCGACCATCCGGAACAGGCCCGGCAACGAATGCTTACCGAAACGTCATCGGCCAGCCCGCACACGGCAACGCCGTGTCGCCCACGGAGGGAACGAATTCATGAAGCGGACAGTGGCGAACAGCCTGCTACTCGGCGCACTCGGACTCGGCTCATTGCTCGGCGCCGCCCAGGCGACCGCCGAATCCGGCCTGCTCCTGGAGACCGCCCCCAGCGCTCAATCGGTCGACGACCCCGTGACCGGGTCCGCGACCACCTTCTCCAAGACCCTGTCCAGTCTGTCCGGCGGCCTCGGCGGCGCCACCCCAGCTGCTCGCCAGTAACACACATCGATTCGACAGTGCCCCGGCTACCACCACACGGAGCCGGGGCACTGTCGTCCTACCCGGAATCGTGGTGCTCAGCCCACCGCGGCGTGGTCGAAGTAATAGGCCGAGGCGGCCAGGTATTGGCAGCATTCGGGGCCGTGGCCCGCGTGGGTGCTGCGGACGAACCGGGCGAGGTCCATGTCCAGGTCGAGGGGTTCGATGGTGCAGTCGCGGTGCTGTGTACTCCACAGGTCCCGCATATCCAGCGATGTCTGCATGATGTGCCTCCAGCCTGCGTCGTCTATCAGCCTGAAAAGCATGACCTGAATGCTTACCTCCGAGGGGTACCCGATGCCGGGCCGTTCATACCGGATCATCGCGTGATCAGCTGCCAATCGTCGGGTAGGCGGGCGGCGGTGACCTGGGCGCCTTCCACCTCCAGGTCGACGGTGATCGGGCCGAGTCGCAACGCGGACAACGTGATCCGGCCCCATTCCGGCGGCACCAGCGGGCGCACCGTGATGGTGCGGTTGGGCACGTCGGGGTCGAGACCGAGGAACGCCCGCACCAGCAGCAGCGGGGCCGCGCTCGCCCATGCCTGGGGTGAGCAGGAGGTCGGGTACGGCACCGGGGTCGGGAACCGCGAGCGCGGGAAGCCGCAGTACAGCTCGGGTAGTCTGCCGTCGAAAGCCGTTGCGGCGTCGAGCAATCCGGTGGCCAGCCGGGTCGCCAGCTCGACGGCGCCCGGCACGTGCCGGTAGCGGAGCAGGCCGGCCACCGCGATGGCGGTGTCGTGCGGCCACACCGAGCCACAGTGGTAGCTCATCGGGTTGTAGGCGCCCATTGTCGAAGCGAGCGTGCGCAATCCGAAACCGCTGTCCATCTCCGGTCCCGAGAGTCGTTGCACCAGTTCGGCGGCGTGCGCGTCGCTGGCGATGCCGGACCAAAGGCAGTGTGCCGCATTGCTTGTCAACGCGTCGATGCGACGCTTGCCCTTGTCGAGCGCGATGGCGTACCAGCCGCGCTCGGGCAGCCAGAACGCTTCACCGAACTTGCCGCGCAATTGAGCCGCCTGATCACGCAGATCCCCCGCCCGATGCGGGTCGTCGAAGGCCTCGGCGAGTTCGGCGCGGGCCAGCAGCGCGGCGTGCACGTACCCCTGCACCTCACACAGCGCGATCGGCGCCTCGGTGACGTGACCGTCCAGGTCGTTTACGCCGTCCCAGCTGTCCTTCCAGCCCTGGTTGACCAGGCCGCGGTCGGTGGCCCGGCAGTATTCGACGAACCCGTCGCCGTCGCGGTCACCGTAATCGCCGATCCAGTCCAGCGCCGCGTCGGCGGCGGGCAGCAGCTCTCTGATCGAGGCCGAATCCGCGCCCCAGCGATGACATTCCGCCAGCAGCATCACGAAAAGCGGTGTGGCGTCGACGGTTCCGTAATAGATGTTGCCGCCGAGCACCAGCCCGCCCGCCGGGCCGCGGCGCATCTCGTGCATGATCCGGCCCGGCTCCTCCTCGGTGAGCGGATTCACCGTCTGCCCTTGCAATTCGGCCAGCTGTTGCAGCGTGCCGAGGGCGAGATCGACCTCGAGCGGCAGCGCCATCCAAGCGGTCAGCAGGCTGTCGCGACCGAACAGGGTCATGAACCAGGGCGCGCCCGCCGCGACGAACGGCCGGTTCTGGCCGGTGTCGTCGTGAATCTGCAAGGCGCCCAAGTCACTTTCGCTGCGCCGCAACACCTGACTGAGTTCCGGATGCGACGCGGAGACGTCGGTGGCGGTGTGCCGCCAGGCGGCGATCTTGCGGCCGGGCGCACTGACCCCGTAGTGCTCGCCCGGCGCCAGCGGCGCCTGGAACCGCTGGTTACCGAGGGTGGGCTGGGCGGTGATCTCGGTCTGCCAGCTCTCGCCGACCGGCACCACCACCCGCCACAGCAAACTGCCTGGCAATACCGTGGGTTCGACGGTCGCCGACACCGAGAGCCCGCGCATCCGATCGGTCCGATCATGGAAAAGCAGCTCGCCCTCGGCCACCGTCACCTCGGACCGGCCGTGTCCGCCCCGCCCCTCCTTGACCGCGAACAGGTCCACGAAGTCGGCGTCGACATGCAGCTCGAGGGTGACCGCCGTCGGCTCGCGGCCCATGTTCTCCAGCGTGAGCACCTCGTGCATGCCGTCGGCGACGATCCGCTCGCGCAGCACGAGCAGCGTGCTGTCGGCCAGCCCGGCCGTCGGCGGTCTTCGGAGCACGAATCTGGCCGCGAACGCCTCCGGGCTGAGCACCGAAAGTGGTTCGGGCAGTTGGCCGTCCACCAGCAACTCCCACCGGGACACCACCCGCGCGTCCCGGAAGAAGAGGCCGTGCGGGCGGCCCGGCTCGACATCGCCGAGCCGGTTCGACAGGCAGAAGGTGCCGCCCTCCACCAGCGTCACCGAGCCCGCCCCACCGAAACCCGTCGGCTCACCGGAGTTCAGTGGGGCGGGGCTGAGCGCGGCGGTGGGATCCGCCGTCACGCGAGTCCGCTCGCCGCTGCCTGCATCGGCACGGCCTGATCCTGGTACCAACGGAATCCGGTCCGCTTGCGCGCCGCCCGCATCAGCTTGCGGTAGACCTGCTCGTAGCCGCGACCCAGCGTGTCGGCGCCGAAGTTCGCCTCGACGTGCGCGCGGCAGGCCGCCGGATCCATGGTCTGCACCTCGGCGATGGCGGCGGTGAGTTCGGCCGGATCGTCACACACGCGGCCGGTCACCCCGTCGACGATCACCTCGGACACCGCGCCGCCGCGCAATGCGACGACCGGGGTGCCGCACACCATGGACTCGATCATCACCATGCCGAACGGCTCTTCCCAACGAATCGGGAACAGCAGACACTTCGCTCCCACCAACAGCTTTCGCTTCTCGGTGGCGTCGGCGAGGCCGAATACGTGATCCTGGTCGGTCAACAACGGGCGTACCTGCTCCTCGAAGTATTTGATCTCGGGCGGCTCGCTGCACTTGCCGGCAAGCACGAGCGGGATGCCCGCGGCGTGCGCGGCCTCCAGCGCCAGATGCGGCGCCTTGCACTCGTTGAAGCGGCCGAGGAACAGCGCGTAGTCGTCCTTGTCGGCGCGAAACGGCCACTCCTCGGGATGCAGAGCATTATGCACGCGCCCAGCCCAATTCAAATCCGGGGCCAGTTCCCGCTGCCGGTCGCTGATCGCGACGAGTGAGACCTCATCGCCCATTTCCCGGTAGTACTCATAGCATTCGCCCTCGACCGGTCCGTGCACCGTCACCACGGTCGGCAAGCCAAGTCCCCTATACGCCGGCGCGTTCAGCGGGCCTGCGAAGGTGTGCTCGTGCACGAGGTCGATGCGGCCAGCGGCGGCGAGCTTTTCGATCGCCCGGCGCGCCCGCAGTGCGTGCAACACCTCGGGGAACGGCTCGCCGAGGCGCTCGGGGCAAATGTTGTCCCACAACGGAATGAACTCGGTCGCCTTGGTGCCCGGCTCGCCCGCGCCGAGCAGGGTGACGTCGTGGCCTCTGGCCACCAGCGAGTCGACCAGATCGGCGACGACGGCCTCGACACCTCCGTACGCCTTGGGCGGCACATCGAAGTACGGCGGAACAACCATCGCGATGCGGAATCGAGAACCGCTGTGATCGATCGACAGCAAGTCCGAAGTAGAAGCTTGACCCGAACGCGACATGGGCAACTCGCTCATGACCCTCCTTCCAAAGGGGCACACCGTGCAGGGACACAACCATTTGCTTGGGCACAACCGCTAGCAATTCGCGCACACGCCCAGCACTCGGAAAGCGCAGGGCGCCGAGCCGGTGGCCGCCACGGCGGAGGTGGAGCTTTGCTGCACCGCCGGTCCGTAAGGCTTGGTTGGCCTGGTCGCGTTGCCGCACGATCAGGGGGGCCGCCAGTGATGTACCTCACCGGAGCTTTCTCAAACCATGCAGTCGGATACGTTGCTGATCGATAGCCGAGATCGCCAGGTGGGAGCGGCCTTTGCGAGTTTCAATCGAATCTGTTTACGGGACTGGATATCGGCTCAGCCTTCGATCACGATCTTTCCGTCCTGACCGGGCACGACGAACGTCAGCATCCGCTCGGCCTCGGCGCGCAGCTCTTCCGCATCGGCCGCGGACAACGGATGCCACGGGGTAACCCGAATCGTGGTGTCGTCCAAGGACCACCGACCGTGCACGAAACCGTCGACCAGGTACATCGGCACACCCCCCGACGCCTCCTTGGCGATCCGCTGGCGATCCTCGTCGCTGATGATCCGGCGCCGGTCCTTGTGGCCGAGCAGCGCGTTGTCGAAGGCGGGCAGGAAGCGCACCGGCACCGGCAGATTCGGATCTGCCAGCGGGGCCTCCGGCAGATCGAACAACACCCGGTGTTGATCGTCGGTGAAAACACGTAGGCGGGTACGCATCTCGTCGACCACCTCGGCGAGCCGGGTGACGCCCGCCCACGCCTGCATGTCGGCGACGGTGGCCGGACCGAACGCGGCCAGGTAGCGCAGGATCAGCGTCTCCGCGTGCGGCGCCGTTTCCATCGGCTCGCCGATCCATTCGTCGGCGAGCGCGACGGTCACCGAGCGGTTGCGCCATTTGCCCCAGGCCCCGGTCACCGGGCTGTGCACCATGGGGACCAGCAGCTCCGCCGACTCGGCGAGCCTGCGGGTGTGCCGACCCGGAAAGCGCTCGCCGAGTAGCGTTCCGAGATCGGCGCGGGACATGATCCGCCCGGACAGCACGTCGCGGCCCGCGGCGGCGAGCTCGTCCAGATCGACGCCCTCGATCTCGTCGCGGTAGTACGGCGCTTGCAGCGCCTGCTGCACGACCGGGCGCACCGTCGGGCGCAGCCAGCGGAAGTCCTGCGCGTCGGCCAGATGAACGGTGCGGCGGATCATGGCCGAGCGCACCAGCTTTCGCTCCCGCAGCAGCGCCGCCAGGTCGTCGTGCGCGAAATCGGTCAGCCGAGTCCACAACCCGACGTAGGGCCAGTTGGGTTCCTGCCCCTGCACCGCGACCAGATGCCGCACCAGTTCCAACGGTGTCATCGCGACCCGCTGCGCCAGCATCTGACGCACCAGCAGGGTTCGGTTCAGCTCACGCAGCGATAGTTCCGTCATGCCTGCCATCTTCGCCGATACCACCGACAGAACGGGGCCCTTCGCCAGTGAACCCGCATACGTATACGTACAATGGTCGTATGTTCGATCCCATCACCCTGGCTGTCGGAGCGGGAATCCTCGGCGTCGGCTGGGCCGTCGGACGCTACGGCCGGCGCGGGCGCGTCGGCGGTAAGGCCATCCAGAGCGTCGCGAAATGCGGATGCGGGCACGACCTGGCCATCCACGACGCACAGGCCGGTGAATGCCACGCCGAGGAGCGACGCTCCATCGCCCCCGCGACGTGGGAGTGGGTGCGCTGCCCCTGCCGCCGCTACACCGGCCCGCTACCCGTCGAGGACTACTTCACCCGCCCGATGCTGCCGCCCACGGACTAACACCCGCCTTACCGACCGAAGGGGCCCTTCGGTCGTCATGACCACCCGACGGTCACCTTCATTCGGCATACCGACCCGGACGGCATCCGACCGAAGGGGCCCTTCGGCCTGTCTGGCGGGATGAAGGACGGCCTTCGGTCGGATGGGCGTGGGTCAGTCCACGTCGGGCTGCATGCGCAGCGGGACGCCGATTCGGTTCCACAGGTTGATCATTGCGGTCACTGCGACCAGGCCGGCGGCGGCGCCCTCGTCGAAATGCTGTTCGACGTCGGACCATATCTCGTCGCTCACGCCGTGGTCGCCTAGTTTCGTCACCGCCTCGGCATAGGCGAGGGCCGCTCGTTCGGCGTCGGAGTAGAGCAGTGACTCGCGCCAGGCACTGAGTTGGAAGATGCGCTTTTCGGTTTCCCCGGCCAGCCTGGCATCGGTGGTGTGCAGATCGATGCAGTACACGCAGCCGTTGATCTGCGAGGCGCGGATCTTGACCAGTTCCCGAACCACCGGGTCCAGCGGGCCGCGGCGGATGGCGCCCTCGGCCGCGAACCACGCCTGGTACAGCTCCGGTGCTACCTTCGCCAGCTTCATCCGTGACACGTTGTCGTCCTTCCTCGATGTTTCGCCTACACCAGTTGGACGAGACAGGCCGGAAAAGTGTGACGCGCGATCACGAATCCGGCAGGCACCGGCCCGGGTCGGGCAGCTCGGCGCACGGCGCGTTGCCGTGCGCGCGCAGCACATCCTTGCCGGTCTGATCGACCAGGAAGTGCAGGAAGGCCGCGGCCAGCGAGTCACCGGGCAGCTCGCCGTAGCTGTAGCCGTATTCCACGCCCCAGAACGGGTAGGTGCGATTGATCGCGGCGTCGCGGTTCGCGGTGACACCGTTGATCGCGACGGTCGGCAGCCCGGCGTCCACCGCCTCGGAGAACTCGGAATAGCCGATGGCGCCGGGGATTTCGCCGACCGCCTTCTGCATGTCCGTGGTCACCTGGACATCGCAGTGCGCCCCGGCGGAGGTCGCGGTGCCCTTGATCGCAGTACAGCTCACGTGCGGACGATCGGGCTGGCCCGCGCCGAGCAGCCTGCGCTCGAACGTATTTCGGGTGCCGGAACCGGGGATCCGATTCACCAGCACGACCGGCAGATCGGGGCCGCCCACGTCGCGCCAGTTAGCGACCCGGCCCTGGTACAGATCCCTGATCTGGGTTTCGGTGAGGCTCTGCACACCGACGTCCTTGTTGACGATCACGGTGAACAGCGACAACGCGAGCGGGCGGTACACCAGCGTGGGATACCCGCTGCCCTTCGGACCGTCGCTGATGGCCAGCAGCGCAGGATTGTCCTTGCCCTCCTCGGCCAGCCGGTCGAGCCCGCGCTCGGTGCCCTCGAAGTTGAACGCGAATTGCGTTCCGGTGCAGCGCTTCTCATAGAAGTCGGCGGCCTCCCGCACGACAGGCGCGAAGGCCGACGACCCGACGACGGTGAGCTTGCCCGAGGCGCATTCCAACGGGGCCGGCGCGGGCTCGACCGCGGCGACGATGAGCTGAACGGCGATCACCAGCACCAGAAAGATGGTCAGCCCCAACATCATTCGAGGAATGCCGGTCTGGCTCCTGGTCTCCTGGACGCGCCCGCCCTTGATGCCGCCGGTCAACACCGGCACGGGATACTCCCCCGAGCCCTCGGAGCGCTGCAGGATGGCCAGGATCTTGTAGTGCTCACTACGATTCAACGGCACCTTGGGCAGATCGATGACGCCGATGCGCCCGGCCATGTCCTCGCGCACCGCGATGCCGGAGTCACCGTCCAGGCTGTCCGCCAGGCCGGGATCGCTGAGCTCGGTCACCGCCATGCCGATCACCAGGCGCTGCGGGAACCGCAGGTGCAGGCCGATCCGCGCCGGATCGGGCGCCTTGTAGTCGTGCGTGTCGATGGGCGTCGCACCGCTGTTCTCGATGCGCACCAAGACAATCGAGAGATCCTTCAGGTCCGGGCTCGCCCCGTCCAGCGCGGGCCGCAGCTGCGGCAGCACACCGGGGAACACAGATTCGACCTCGCCGGTGACGGGCGTGTCCATCTGCACGCGGTAGCCGAGGCGCTTGCGCCCGACGATGACGAATTCGTACAGGAACGCACCGATCGGCACCACGATGCCGATGACCGCCAGCACGATTTCGATGGGAAAGTCGCCCAACGGTTAATCCACCCCCACAAGGTCTGTCTGGCAACCATTTTCAGTCGCGATCGACCATGATCCCCGGAACAGCAGAACTATTCGGCAACATTTAACCCGACGGCCATCAGGCGCCGGGCGACTCGGTCCAGGCCAGCAGGTCGGCCAGCGGCCAGGTGTTGATGACCCGTTCGGCCGCAACACCATTCGCCATAGCGCGTTCGCAACCGTAGCCCTGCCAGTCCAATTGGCCGGGCGCGTGCGCGTCGGTGTCGATGGAGAAGTGGCAGTCCATCTCGACCGCGAGCCGGATCAGCCGGGAGGGCGGGTCGCGGCGTTCCGGTCTGCTGTTGATCTCGACGGCGGTGCCGTAGGTGCGACACGCCTCGAACACCATCTCCGCGTCGAACGCCGACTCGGGTCGGGTGCCACGGCCGCCCTCGACGAGCCGTCCCGTGCAGTGGCCGAGCACGTCGACGTTGGGGTCGGCCACCGCGTAGACCATCCGTTTGGTCATCGTCGCGCTGTCCGCGCGCAGGTGCGAGTGCACGCTGGCCACCACGATGTCGAGTTCGGCGAGCAGGTCGGCCTGCTGGTCGAGGGTGCCGTCGTCGAGGATGTCGACCTCGATGCCGGTGAGGATGCGGAACGGTGCCAGGCGGTCGTTGAGCTCGGCGATCACGTCGAGTTGCTTGCGCAGCCGGCCTGCGGACAGCCCGTTGGCGACCGTCAGGCGCGGCGAGTGATCGGTGAGCGCACAGTATTCGTGCCCGAGGGCCGCCGCGACACCCATCATCTCCGCGATCGGGCTGCCACCGTCGGACCAGTCCGAGTGCGTGTGCAGGTCGCCGCGCAGCTGCGCACGCAGCGGCTTACCCGGCACACCGATGGGCTTCGCCGCGTTGCGCAGGTCGAGCAGCTGTTGCGGCACCACTCCGGAATAGGACTGTTCGATCACGCCCGCGGTCTTCGGCCCGATCCCGGCGATATCGCGCCAGCTGCGCGCGGCCCGGTGCGCCGCGCGCTCCTCGTCCGACAGCTCCGCGACGATATCGGCGGCTCGCCGGTACGCCTTGACCCGATACGTTTCGGCCCGCGAGCGTTCCAGCCAGAAGCCGATCTCGCGAAGCACCTCCACCGGACCCGGCGTGCTCGCCGGGTCCGCGGCGATCGAATCGTCTTCCGCCACAGCGGTTAACGAATCCTGCTGTACTTCATGAAGGCCACTCCGTCCTCGAATACCCGGCTGGTGATCACCCGGAACTTGGCCGCATCGGGCAGCCGCGGCCCCGAGCCGAACAGCGACTTCCCGCGGCCGAGCAGCACCGGGTACAGCTTGAGGAAAATCTGATCGATCTCCGGCAGCAATTCCTGCGCCAGTTCGCCGCCGCCGCAGAGCCAGATCCCGAGACCGTTGTCGCGCTTGAGTTCTCGCACCTTCGCCAGCGGGTCGGCGGCGATCAGCTCGACGTCGGGGTCGGGGTTCTCCGGCAGCGTGGTGGACACCACGTACTGCTTCAGATGCGCGTACGGGCTCGATGTGCCGGTGCGCACGCCGAAGTCGTGCGTCTTGCGGCCCATCAGCACGGTGTCGAAGTAGCGGTTGCGCTTGTCGATGCCGATCGACTCGCGCACCTTCGTCGGCAGCGTCTCCGGATATTGCGCGGTGATCGCAGGCCCATGGTCGCCACCGACCGGGAAGAAATCGACCGATCCGTCCTCGGTGGCGATGTATCCGTCGATGGTCGACGCTACGTAATACGTGAGCTTGCGCATGTGTCCTTCCTCCACGGCCGGACCGACTTCCCGAACCGCCTACTAGAAAGGTAGCTCGCGTCCGCTAACGAGTGCGAGGCTTCGGCTGGCACCGCGGGCAAGAATACGAGGAACGATTCATGAATTTTTCCCGCTGGATCGGGGCGCCGCAGCGGCGGCACGGCTCGTCCTCGCGGCCGTAGACGGCGAGCGAGCGTTCGAAGTAACCGGATTCGCCGTTGACGTTGACGTACAGCGCGTCGAACGAGGTGCCGCCGGCCGTGAGCGCCTCCCCCATGACCGCGCCGACATCGGTGAGCAGTCCGCGGACAGCGGGACGGGACAGGCTGGCGGCGACGCGGGTGCCGTGCAGCTTTGCGCGCCACAGGGATTCGTCGGCGTAGATGTTGCCGATACCGGAGACGACGCTCTGATCGAGCAGCACGCGTTTGATCTCGGTCTGCTTGGCCCGCACCGCGGCGACCACGGATTCCGCGTCGAAGAGGGGATCTAGTGGGTCACGGGCGATATGCGCGACGGGTTCGGGCACCCGGGTGCCGTTCACCTCGACCAGCGGGGCGAGCGCCCAGCCGCCGAAGGTGCGTTGGTCGATGAAACGCAGTTGCCTGCCGTCGCCGAGAGTCGCGCGAATGTGTGCGTGCTTCTCCAGCGGTGCGTCGGCCGGTTGCACGAGCATCTGCCCGCTCATGCCGAGATGCACGACGAGCGCGGTATCGGGCTCGTCGAAGGTGAGCCAGAGATATTTGCCGCGCCGCTCGGCGGACTCGACCTTCAGGCCGGTCAACCGCGCGGCGAGATCGGCGGCACCCTCGAGGTGGCGGCGCACCGAGCGCGGATGGGTGACCGCGACCGACTCGATGACCCGGCCGACCACGTGCTCGGCGACGCCACGCCGGACGACCTCTACCTCGGGAAGTTCTGGCACGATCAGGATTCGGCGGTCAGCGCCTGGTAGGCGGTGCCCGCGGCCTTCTGCTCGGCTTCCTTCTTGGAGCGACCGACGCCCTGCCCGTAAGCCCGGCCGCCGACCACGGTGGTCGCCGTGAATTCCTTGTCGTGATCGGGACCGGTCGAGGTGATCTCGTAGCTGGGCACACCGAGACCGCGTTCGGCGGTGAGTTCCTGCAGGCTGGTCTTCCAGTCGAGGCCGGCCCCCATCCGGGGTCCGCGCTCGAGCAGGTCGGCGAACAGCCGCAGCACCACCTCACGCGCGACGTCGATGCCGTGCTCCAGATGCACCGCACCGAGCAGCGACTCCATGCCGTCGGCAAGGATGCTCGGCTTGTCCCGGCCGCCGGTGAGCTCTTCGCCCTTGCCGAGCAGCAGGTGCACGCCGAGACCGCCCTCGCCGAGCTGACGCGCCACCTCGGCGAGCGCGTGCATGTTCACCACGCTCGCGCGCAGCTTGGCCAGTTCGCCCTCGGACTTGTCCGGGTGCTCGTGGTAAAGCCGCTCGGTGATGCTCAGACCCAGCACGGAATCGCCCAGAAATTCCAGGCGCTCGTTGGTCGGCAGGCCACCGTTCTCATATGCGTACGACCGGTGCGTCAGCGCGAGCCGCAGCAGATCCGGCTGCAGCTCGACGCCGAGCGCCGCGAGCAGGCTCGCGTGTCCGATGGACGAGTCAGGTTCGGTCACGTCTATACGACAGGTTGAACTGTTAGACAGCTGCTGTGACCTGACGGCCCTTGTACGTGCCGCAGGAGGGGCACGCGATGTGCGGCAGGGTCTTCTCGCCGCAGGCGCGGTTCGGGCAGGTGATCAGGGTCGGCGCGGTGGCCTTCCACTGGCTGCGCCGCGACCTGGTGTTGGAACGGGACATCCGGCGCTTGGGAACGGCCACGACTACTTCTCCTCTGTCATATTGCTTGCCATTTCGGCTGACTGGTCTGCTGCTGTGGCCGCACCCTGGTCGGGGCTGCCGTTGCCGGGCGATGCAGTGGCAAATTTCGCCAGCCCGGCCCAGCGAGGGTCAAGTATCTCATGCGAGTGCTCGGATCCCGCAATCGCCATCCGGACGCCACATTCCGCGCACAGTCCGGCGCAGTCGGGCGAGCACAGCGGCTGCAGCGGGAGCTCGATGCCGATCGCGTCGATGACCACCGGTTCGAGGTCGATCGTGTCGTCGATCATGCGGTAGGCATCGTCGTCGTCGGTGGTCTGCTCGGTGGTGCTGTCCGGGTAGGCGAACAGCTCGGTGAGGTGCAGATTCACCTCGTCGGTGAACGGCTCGAGGCAGCGCGAGCACTCGCCCTCGATCGGCGCGGCCACCGTTCCGGTGACCAGCACACCCTCGGACACCGCCTGCAGCCGCAGGTCGAGCTCGATCTCGGCGCCGACCGGCACGCCGACCAGGTCGAGGCCGATGCGGTCGACGGTGGTGATCGTGCGCTGGAGCTCGCGCATCGTCCCGGCCCGGCGGCCGAGACTGCGGACGTCCAGCACGAAGGCCGCGTCGGGCTCTCGGCGCGTGGCCGAGCTCTGACGCGGGGCGGAACCGGAACCGGCGGACATCACGAACTCACTTCACTTTCGGGGGGATGGGCAACCACACCACGATACGCGAGGGTTCGAATCCACCCAAATGCAGCAGTCGGGTCAGCGGCGGTAATCGGCGGCGTAGTCGGGGGCGCCCGCGCCGGAGCGGAGTTGGTGACGGCCGCGGCCGACGGTGCGCAGGGTGTTGCTCAGGGTCTCCTCGAAGTCGGCGAGCTTGGAGTCGACGTAGACGTCGCACTCCTCGCGCATCCGATCGGACTCACCGTGCGCGGCGTCGATCACCCGGGCGGATTCGGCGTGCGCGGCGCGGACCACCTCGGTCTGTGCGACCAGGCGGTCCCGCTCGGCCTCGCCCTCGGCGACCGATCGATCGTAGGAAGCCTTGCCCGCTTCGATCATTCGCTCGGATTCCAGCCGGGCCCGGCCGGTGACGGCCTCGAATTCGGCGTTGCCGTCGGCGACCACGCGGTCGGCCTCGGCCTGGGCGGTGTTGACGAGGTGGTCGGCATGCGCGCTCGCCTCGGCGACCATGCGGTCGGCGTGCGCCTTGGCGTCGGCGAGGATGCGGTCGGCCTCCTCGCGGGCCGAGCCGATGGTGTGACTCGCCTGCTCGTTGGCGCTGCTCACCGTGATCTCGGCGGCCGAGCGGGCATCCGAGACGATCTTGTCTCTGATGTCGAGCACGTCCTGGGCGTCGTCGAGCTCGCCCGGCAGTGCGTCGCGCACGTCGTCGAGCAATTCCAGCACGTCGCCGCGCGGCACGATGCAGCTGCGGGTCGGCGGGATGCCACGCGCCTCCTCGACGATGGCGACCAGCTCGTCGAGGGCTTCGAATACGCGGTACATGCTGACTACCCCACTCTCCTACGACTCAATGGCGAACTGTCCGCCGAGCCCCAGTGTGCCCCTCATCACGGCCTGTGCCGAGTCACCCTCCGGTGTGTCGTCGCAGTGTCTCGTACGCCACACAAATCAAGTGGAGGATCTGTCTCCGCTTCGTGTTATCGTCAATAGGAAGATCGACAAGGTCTTCATCCCGAGCGCAGCCCCCACCGGGACTGCGGGATTGAGGAAGCCAGAGGGAAGGGCTACCCGGTCCGCCGAGTGTTGACAGAGTCCGACTGAACAAGCGGGACCTGTCAAGAGTCGGCGGGAAGGAAGCGATCACCGTCGCTGTTGTCCCCAGCGAAGGCTTGAGTTCGATCGGAAACACCATGACTGTTCTGGATCTACAGAGATCGGCAGGAGTTAGCACCACCAGCTACTTCATGCCGTGGGTAGGCCCGTACCCGCTGCTCCAGCCGGTACCGGTGGCCGCGCGGTTCCAGCAGTTGATGACTTACCTGCGTGGCGACCGCGCCTTCGCCCAGCTGATCCGCTTCGCGCTGGTCGGTGGGTCCAGCAACATCGCCTACGTGCTGCTGTTCTTCGCCATGCACGGCATCGGCCCGCTGATGGCCAACGTGGTCGGTTCGATCGTCAGCACCGTGATCGCCAACGAGCTGCACCGCCAGCTCACCTTCCACGCCAGCGGCCGCGTCGGCTGGTTCACCGCACAGTGGGAAGGCGGCGGCCTGGCACTGGTCGGCCTCGCCATCACCACCGCGGGCCTGGCGGCGCTGGACGTGTGGGCCCCGACCATCGGCGGCACCGCGGAGGCCACGGCCATCCTCGGCATCACCGCGGTTGTCGGCGGCATGCGCTTCCTGGCCCTGCGCGGTTTGGTCTTCTGAACCTCGTCGAGTGAGGGGAATCAGCCCCGGTCCCAAAGCTTTTGGGATCGGGGCTGATTGCGTTCCGGACTAGCTCTGGCGCTCGGCGAGACGGGCGAGCAGGCGCTTGTGCACCGAAGGGGGCAGCATGTCGGTGACGTCGCCGCCGAAGGTCGCCACCTCTTTGACCAGTGAGCTGGACAGGAAGCTGAAGGCGGGGTTGGAGGCGATGAAGAAGGTCTCGACGCCGGAGAGCTTCTTGTTCATCTGGGCCATCTGCAGCTCGTAGCCGAAGTCGGTCGCGTCGCGCAGGCCCTTCACGATGGCCGTGACGCCCTGCTCCTTGGCGAAGTCCACCAGCAGGCCGTACCACGACTCCACTCGGACGTTGGGCAGGTGGGCGGTCGACTCGCGCAGCATCTCGATGCGCTCGTCGATGCTGAACATGCCCTGCTTGTTCTTGTTGATCGAGACGGTGACGACGACCTCGTCGAACTGAGCCGCTGCCCGCGCGAAGACGTCGATGTGTCCGTTGGTCACCGGGTCGAAGGACCCGGGGCACAGTGCTCCTGCCATGGTCAGACGCTATCGTGCGGGCGGGTCACGCGGCACGGAGGGTGCTCGAAACCACACGGTCAGTCGAAAGTCGCCATTTCGATGCGTGTTTCGCCGTACTTACGCGGCTTCATCGCCGAATAACCCGCAGGCCATTCGATTTCCGGCGATCGGCGCGCCCGCTCGACGACGACGAGGGCGTCGGGCCGCAACCAGCCGTCGGCCAGCGCCCGCAGGTCGCCGAGTACCGCGTCGATCTCGACCGCGTAGGGCGGGTCGGACAGCACCAGGTCGAATTCGCCTGCGCCGCCCAGTGCCAGCACGCTCGCCACGGTCGCGACCCGCAGCTCCGCGCCGGGCAGCCCGACATCGGCGATGTTGCCGCGGACGACCTCGGCTGCCTTGCGATCGGCTTCGACGAGCAGTGCGTGCGCGGCGCCGCGGGACAGCGCCTCCAAGCCGAGCGCGCCCGAGCCCGCGTACAGGTCGAGCACCCGGATGCCGTCGAAGTCGAGCCGCGCGTCGAGCGCGCTGAACACGGCCTCGCGCACCCGGTCCGAGGTGGGGCGGGTCCCGGCGGGCGGCACCCGCAGCTTCCGCCCGCCCGCCGTGCCGGCGACGATCCGGGTCATTCGGACTCGCGTACGGCGAGTTCGATCAACAGGTCGCCGCCCTCGACCTGCTGTACCTGGCCGATCGCGACCCGGCCCACGGTTCCCGCCCGCGGCGCGGTGATCGCGGCCTCCATCTTCATCGCCTCGATGGTGCCGACGGTGTCGCCCGCCGCGATCGAATCGCCCTCGGCGACAGCCAAGGTCACGACGCCCGCGAACGGTGCGGCGATGTGACCGGCATTGCCCTTGTCCGCCTTCTCCGCGGCGGGAATGTCGCTGGCGATGGAGCGGTCGCGGACAGCGACCGGGCGCAGCTGGCCGTTGAGGATGCACATGACGGTGCGCATGCCGCGCTCGTCGGGCTCGGAGATGGCTTCGAGGCCGATGAGCAGGACGACGCCCGGTTCGAGTTGGACGCGGTGTTCCTCGCCGTGGCGCAGGCCG
Organism: Nocardia sp. NPDC060255; assembly: GCF_042727395.1. Taxonomy (NCBI): domain Bacteria; kingdom Bacillati; phylum Actinomycetota; class Actinomycetes; order Mycobacteriales; family Nocardiaceae; genus Nocardia; species Nocardia sp. NPDC060255. Next base: position 348,655 of record NZ_JBHXAU010000003.1, read on the forward strand.
TAGAAGAACTGGTTCGCCGACAGGCCCATGGTGTCGCCGTACTTCTCGCGGTGCGCGTTGAATTCGGCGGTGGGCGCGGGGAACAGCAGTCGGTTCAGCGTGGCGCGGCGTTCGGCGGAGGTGCCTGCCAGGCCGGCCTCGTCGGCTGCGGTGAGCGGGGTCTCCGGCTTGGCCTCGCCACGTCCGGCCAGGGCGCGGCTACGGAAGGGTTCGGGCCAGCCACCGGCCGGGGTGCCGAGTTCGCCACGCAGGAAACCGATTACCGAATCGGGGATGTCGTAGCGGCCCGGGTCGGCGGCGAAGTCTTCGATGTCGACGCCGGTGCCGACCAGGGCGAGGGCGAGGTCGCCGACGACCTTGGAGGACGGCGTCACCTTGATCAGGCGGCCCAGGAGCCGGTCTGCGGCAGCGTATTTCGCTTCGACCTCCTCGAACCGATCCCCCAAGCCCAGCGCGATGGCCTGCTGGCGCAGGTTCGACAGCTGACCGCCGGGGATCTCGTGGGTGTAGACGCGTCCGGTCGGGGCAGGCAGCCCGGACTCGAAGGGCTTGTACACCTTTCGCAGCGCTTCCCAGTACGGCTCGAGATCGCAAACGTTCTGCAGGTTCAGCCCGGTGTCGTGCTCGCTGTGCGCCGCGGCGGCGACGATCGCGGAAAGCGCAGGCTGGCTGGTGGTTCCGGCCATCGCGGCACTCGCGCCGTCGACGGCGTCGGCACCGGCCTGCCAGGCGGCCAGATACGTCGCCAGCTGGCCGCCGGGGGTGTCGTGGGTGTGCACGTGGACCGGCAGGTCGAAGTTGCTGCGCAACGCGGTCACCAGGGTGGCGGCGGCGGGGGCGCGCAGCAGTCCGGCCATGTCCTTGATCGCCAGGATGTGCGCGCCCGCGTCGACCATCTGCTCGGCGAGCTTGAGGTAATAGTCCAGGGTGTACAGGGTTTCGTCCGGGTTGGACAGGTCCCCGGTGTAGCTCATCGCGACTTCGGCGATGGCGGTACCGGTTTCGCGCACCGCGTCGATGGCCGGGCGCATCTGATCAACGTTGTTGAGCGCGTCGAAGATCCGGAAGATGTCGATACCGGTCGCGGTAGCCTCGGACACGAACGCCCGCGTCACCTGCTCCGGATACGGCGTGTAGCCCACGGTATTACGGCCACGCAGCAGCATCTGCAGACAGATGTTCGGCACGGCCGCGCGCAAGGCGGCCAACCGCTCCCACGGGTCCTCGTACAGGAAGCGCAGCGCCACATCGTAAGTCGCGCCGCCCCAGGCCTCGATCGACAGCAGTTCGGGCGTCAGCCGGGCCACGTGCCCCGCGACACCGAGCAGGCCGTTGGTGCGCACGCGAGTGGCCAGCAGCGACTGGTGCGCGTCCCGGAACGTGGTGTCGGTGACGCCGACCGCCTGCTGCGCGCGCAGCGCCTTCGCGAAACCTTCTGGCCCGAGCTGCAACAGCCGCTGCCGAGAGCCGTCCGGCGGCGGCACCGACAGATCGATCGCGGGCAGCTTGTCGTGCGGATACACCGTCGTCGGCCGCTCGCCGTGCGGCTTGTTCACCGTGACGTCGGCCAGATACGTGAGGATCTTGGTGCCGCGGTCCGCCGACCCCCGCTGGTTGAGCAGCTCCGGACGCTCATCGATGAAGGACGTGGTGACCCGCCCCGCCCTGAAGTCCGGGTCGTCGAGCACCGCGAGCAGGAACGGAATGTTGGTGGTAACGCCACGAATTCGGAACTCGGCGAGCGCCCGCTGGGCCCGCGACACCGCCGCGCCGAAGTCGCGGCCGCGGCAGGTGAGCTTCACCAGCATCGAGTCGAAGTAGGCGCCGATCTCGGCACCGAGGTTGGCGCCGCCGTCGAGCCGGATGCCCGCGCCGCCCGGCGTGCGGTAGGCGGTGATCCGGCCGGTGTCGGGGCGGAAGCCGTTGTTCGGGTCCTCGGTGGTGATCCGGCACTGCATCGCGGCACCGCGGATGCTGACCGTTTCCTGACTGAGCCCGAGCTGTTCGAGGGTCTCCCCCGCCGCGATCCGCATCTGTGACTGCACCAGGTCGACATCGGTGATCTCCTCGGTCACCGTGTGCTCGACCTGGATGCGCGGGTTCATCTCGATGAAGACGTGCTTGCCGCGCTCGTCGAGCAGGAACTCGACGGTGCCCGCGCAGCTGTAACCGATCTCCTTGGCGAAGGCCACCGCGTCGGCGCAGATGCGGTCGCGCAGTTCGGGATCAAGGTTCGGTGCGGGCGCGAGCTCGATCACCTTCTGGTGCCTGCGCTGCACCGAGCAGTCGCGCTCGAACAGGTGCATCACGTTGCCGTGCTGGTCGGCCAGGATCTGCACCTCGATGTGGCGCGGGTTCACCACTGCCTGCTCGAGGAAAACGGTCGGATCGCCGAACGCCGATTCGGCCTCGCGCGACGCGGCCTCGATGGACTCGCGCAGGTGCTCGGCATCGGCGACCCGGCGCATGCCGCGCCCGCCGCCGCCGGCCACCGCCTTGACGAAGATCGGGTAGTCCAGCTCTTGCGACGCGGCGAGCAGCTCGTCCACGTCCGCGGACGGCGCGCTGGAGCGCAGCACCGGCAGGCCTGCGGCCTTGGCCGCGGCGATGGCCCTGGCCTTGTTGCCCGCGAGCTCGAGCACGTCGGCGGACGGGCCGATGAAGGTGATGCCCTCGCGGGCGCAGGCCGCGGCCAGGTCCGGGTTCTCGGACAGGAAGCCGTAGCCAGGGTAGACGGCGTCGGCGCCTGCCGACTTTGCCGCGTCGACGATCGCGTCGATCGACAGATACGCCCGGACCGGGTGTCCCTGTTCACCGATCTGGTACGACTCGGCCGCCTTCATCCGATGGACCGAATTGCGGTCCTCGTACGGGAAGACGGCTACCGTCCCCACGCCGAGCTCGTAGGCCGCGCGAAAGGCCCTGATGGCGATCTCGCCGCGGTTGGCAACCAGAACTTTCGTGAACATCCGCCTAAGGTACCCGGACTCCGCCCCCACGCAGACACGGAAGGGGCCTTCGCAAGCATCTTCACAACCCGGGCTAGCACTGTTGCGAAGATCCGTGCCCCGCGACATCACATCGTCAGATCCAGTGCATCGTGCGATGCCGGAACCCGCCCCGGAACTGACCTACCGCGAGGCCGATCATCAGTCCGCGTTCTTCGGCGACTAATCCGCGAGTAAAGGGCAGCCGAATCATCCGTAACAAAACTTCGGGAAGATGAATTTCGGGTAAACCATTCTTGGGGAATTCGCCGTTCAGTCGCGCAAGGCCGAGACCTCTGCTACGGCCCTGCCGATAGCCGGGCCGGAAACCGCGACGGTAGCGATAGGCGATCAGCGCCTCGGCCAGATAGCCGAGGCGGTATCCCGCTCGATGGGCGCGCCAGCCGAATTCGAGATCCTCGTTGGCGGCATAGCTGGCGTCCTGTCCGCCGAGCTTCCGATAGACCTCGGCGCGGCACGCCATGCTGGTGCCGATGATCACAGGAGCATAAACGCCGGGCGGCTGGAATTGGTCCGGCGCCGGGATGTTGGCGACCAGGCGCGGGTGGTCCGTGTTGAGCGAATCACCCTCGATCGCAGAACAAGTCAGGTCGTAGCCCTCGTCCAGGAACTCGACCATGCGACTGACCCAGCTCGGGTACGCGCGGTCGTCGTGATCACAGAACAGTAACACCTCACCCGTGGCACTACCGGCCCCGACATTTCGGGCAAATGCGGCACCGCACCCACCCGACGCATCAACATACCGGAGCTTCAGCCGATCCCGGACCTGGTGATTTTCGATATGGACGCGCACGTCGACCGGTGAGCCGTTGTCGGCGATGACAACGTCGAATTCCCCCGGATAATCTTGACGCGTCAAGGCGTCCAGCTGTATATCGAGCAGATCACGGCCCGCGACCGTCTCCACATATGTCGGAATGACGATCGATACCGATCGTTCAGTCGTCACAAGCACTCCTGCTATCGACCCCCGCGCCGAAGCCCTCCCCAGAGGGTGACAACTTTAGACATATTCCGGAAAGCTGGGCTACACCCGATTTCCGTGGGGTTCCTCACAGACTTGGACAGGCGACCAGATGACGCGGGCCAGCCGATCGAGAGCGACCGCCGCACCGCCCGGCCGCACCGCGCTCCCGCCACGCGCCCTATGCTGGAGGGTGCAGCTGGTTCACCGCGCGCGTACGAGATGGAGCCCCGTCGTCGCGTTGCGGAGCCGAGTTCGGCCGCCCCGAAAGGGCGGACGGGCGAGAGGGAACCCGGTGGGAATCCGGGACTGTCCCGCAGCGGTAAGCAGGAACGAACGCCGTTACAAGCACTGGGCGCACCACACCCGGGAAGCGACGGCCAGTAGGTCGGCCGACCAGGCCGGTGCCTGTGAGTCCGAAGACCTGCCAGCCGTGTCGGATACGCCGTATCCGACGGCCACCGCCTCGTGGATCTGGGCGCGCGGTCTACCAGTACTTGATGTGTCGGGCTCTGTTGTCGAATCTCCTGACGTGTCACCCGGTAGCCGCGCAGCCCGCATGGCGACGGCCCACGACACCAGCACTGGAGAGACAACGTGACTGTTGTAAATCAGACACCGTTCACCGCAACGGTTCTCGGGCTACCTAGGGTCGGACCGCGGCGTGAGCTCAAGCGGGCCACCGAGGCCTACTGGGCAGGCAAGATCGACGCCGATCAGCTGCACACCGTCGCCCGCGACCTGCGGCACGCCCAACTCGCCGAACTACAAGCGGCAGGCCTGGATTCGATTCCGGTGGGCACCTTCTCGTACTACGACCAGGTACTCGACACCGCCGTCCTGCTCGGCGCGCTGCCGCCGCGGGTGGCCGGGATCGCCGATCCGCTGGACCGCTACTTCGCCGCCGCGCGCGGCAACGCTGGGTCCGACCTAAAAGCCGGCATCGAACCGCTGGAAATGACCAAGTGGTTCGACACCAACTACCACTACCTGGTGCCGGAAATCGACCAGGACACGGCGTTCTCGCTGAACCCGGCGAAGCTGCTCGACGAGGTGCGCGAGGCACTCGCGCTCGGCGCGCCCGCCCGTCCGGTGGTGGTCGGCCCGATCACCTTCCTGAAGCTGGCCAAGGCCACCGGCGGGGCGGCGCTGGACCGGCTCGCCGAACTCGTCCCGCTGTATTCCGAACTGCTCCGGCTGCTGGCCGAGGCGGGCATCGGCTGGGTGCAGATCGATGAGCCCGCGCTGGTCACCGACCTCACCGAGGCCGAAATCGAGCTGGTGCGAAGCACTTACACCGAGCTGACCGCGTCGGCCGAGCGTCCGGCGATCCTGGTGGCGACCTACTTCGGGCACGCCGACGCGGCGCTGAACGCGCTGGCGAGCACCGACATCGAGGGCATCGCGCTCGACTTCACCTCCGGCACCGGTGTTTCCGATGTCGCCGGTATTCCGGCGCTGGCGAGCAAGCTGCTGGTGGCCGGTGTGGTCGACGGACGCAACGTCTGGCGCGCCGATCTCGACGCCGTGCTCGCCACCCTCGGCACCCTGCTGGGTTCGGCTGCCTCGGTGGCGGTTTCGACCTCCTGCTCGCTGCTGCACGTGCCGTACACGCTGGCCGCGGAGACCAAGCTGGACGAGCGGCTGCGGTCGTGGCTGGCCTTCGGTACCGAGAAGGTGGCCGAGGTTCGGCTGCTGGCGACCGCGCTGACCGCGGGCACCGAGGCGATCGACGCCGAATTGGCCGACACCCGTGCGGCATTGGCGGCGCGGCAGGCCGACACCCGGCTGCATGACCCGCAGGTGCGGGCCCGGCTGGCCGAGCTGGGCCCGGACACGATCCGCCGCGCACCCGCCGAGGAGCGCCGCGTACTGCAGCAGGAGCAGTTGCACCTGCCGCCGCTGCCGACCACCACCATCGGCTCGTACCCGCAGACCTCGGCCATCCGGTTGGCCAGGTCCGCGTTCAACAAAGGCGAGATCGACGAGGCGGAATACATCCGCCGGATGCGCGCCGAGGTCGCCGATGTCATTGCGCTGCAAGAGAAGTTGGGCCTCGACGTGCTGGTGCACGGCGAGCCGGAGCGCAACGACATGGTGCAGTACTTCGCCGAGCAGCTCGACGGCTTCGCCGCCACCGAGCTCGGCTGGGTGCAGTCCTACGGTTCCCGCTGCGTGCGGCCGCCGATCCTGTTCGGCGACGTCAAGCGGCCGACGCCGATGACCGTCGACTGGATCAGCTACGCCCAGTCGCTCACCGCGAAGCCGGTCAAGGGCATGCTCACCGGGCCGGTCACCATCCTGGCCTGGTCGTTCGTCCGCGACGACCAGCCGCTCGGCGACTCGGCGCGGCAGGTCGCGCTGGCGATCCGGGACGAGACGGTGGACCTGCAGGCCGCGGGCATCCGCGTCATCCAAGTCGACGAGCCCGCGCTGCGCGAGCTGCTGCCGTTGCGCAAGGCCGATCAGCAGGCCTACCTCGACTGGTCGGTGCAGTCGTTCCGCCTGGCCACCTCCGGTGTCTCGGACGCCACCCAGGTGCACACCCACCTGTGCTACTCGGAGTTCGGCGAGGTGATCGACGCGATCGCCGGCCTGGACGCCGACGTGACCTCGATCGAGGCGGCGCGCTCGCGAATGGAGGTGCTCGACGACCTCAACGCGGCGGGCTTCGACCTCGGCGTCGGGCCGGGGGTCTACGACATCCACTCGCCCCGGGTGCCCAGCGTCGAGGAGATCACCACCTCCTTACGCGCGGCACTGAAAGCCGTTCCCGCCGAACGACTGTGGGTCAACCCCGACTGCGGTCTGAAGACCCGCGGCCAGGCCGAGGTGGAGGCGTCGCTGCGCAACATGGTCGCCGCCGCGACCGCCGTGCGCTGACCGTCTCGGCTGTTCACTGACGCTCGGCGCCGCCGCCTGATCCAGGCGGCGGCGCCGAGCTCGATCATCTTCGCCCTCAGCCCGCCTCGGGCTCGGGTCGGGAGACCCGGCGCCGCCGTGACGTGTATCGCTCGCACGGCTCTTCGGCCCGCTTGACCGGTTGCTGCCGCGACCTGGAGCTCATCCCTCGTCGCCACGCCGTATGACACCCGGGACAACGATCCATCCCAACCCCTCCTTGCACCTAGTGAAACCACTCCATGAATCGCCCCTATCCACCTTCGACGCGTGCGCTCGCGGTTCGGTTCCGACCAGTTGCCACGAATTTCCCGGGGCCGAAGCCGGTCAACCTTCCAGGTTGAACGCGCGGTTGATGACGCCCATGTCGAAGTAGTCGCGCCAGGCGAGGATGGTGTTGTCGGCCACTTCGAAGACGCCGGTGACCGGAAGCGGAATCGGCTTGCCCGCACTGTGGAGGGTGTCGGTGCGTTCGTTCATGACCAGGTTGCCGGAGGTGATCTGGTGGTGAATCTCGAAGTCGATGGCCTCGAAGGTGGTCAGGAAGCCGGCGATGAAGTCGCGGATGGCGGTGCGGCCGACCACCGGTTCGAGCGGAATGTTGTGGTATACAGCATCTTCCGCGAAGAAGGCGGCGATTCGGTCCGGATCCGGGTCGGACCAGCTGCGGCACATATCGCGGACGAGTTCGTCGGGAGTCGGCATGGGCGGGCTCACTTTCTGCTGCCGGACGGGCGAACCGCGTTGTGCGCAACGCCCTCTCGATTGAACCAAGCAATTGCTCGGTTCGGAAGCTTTTGACTTTCCGGCACTGTCCGCCCCGCGCCCTAGGCTGACGGCATGACCGACCAACCACTGCGTTACCGCTTGATCACCGGCGTCGACGACGCCTCGTTCTGCGAACGGATCAGCGAGCTGCTCGCGCAGGGCTACCGACTGCACGGCTCCCCCGCGGTTACCTTCAACGGCACCAACGTGATTGCGGCACAGGCGGTGATCCGGGACGACGATTAGCAGGCACGTAGGATGTGTTTCTTCGCCACGCCCGAGCTGGGCAGTGACTGCCCTTCGCACGCTACGCAGCCGGGATATCGCGCAAAATACCTTGCAGCAGCATATTTCCAGGTAGAAGTAGCCCGGAAATGCGATGATTGCGAAGACCCGGGACTACGATCTTTCCGTGCGGAAGATGTATGCGGGCGCGCGCCTTCGGCGGTTGCGCGAGGAACGCAGACTCACCCAGGCGGCACTGGCCAAGTCGCTTGATCTGTCACCCAGTTATCTCAACCAGCTGGAACGTGATCAGCGGCCGCTCACCATCCCGGTGCTGCTGAAACTCAACTCCACCTTCGACCTCGACGTCCAGTTCTTCGCCGCGGACTCGGACGCGCGCCTCGTGTCCGACCTGCACGAGGTGCTGATCGACGCCGCCGGCGGGCACACCGCGCCACTGACCGAGGTGGAGGAGCTGGCGACCAGGCAGCCCGAGGTCGCCAGGATCGTCGTCGCGATGCATCGCCGCCTGCGCGCCGCCACCGACCAGCTCGACCTGCTCGCCGCCCGGGTGTCCGCGCCGACCGGCGCGCCGGGCATGCCCATGCCCTACGAGGATGTGCGGGACTTCTTCTACGACCACCACAATCACATCCCGCAGCTCGATATCGCCGCCGAGCAGCTGTTCGAGCAGTCCGGCCTGACCATCGGCTCGCTGGATCGCCAGCTCGCCAGGGTCGCCGAGGAACGCGCCGGGGTCACCGTGCTGGTGCGCGGCGACGGCGCGGATCCGGCCATCCCGAAGCGGCAATACGATCCCGACAGCCGCACGCTCACTCTGGCCAGACGACTTCGACCGGGGCAGCGCGCCTTTCAGATCGCGACCACGCTGGCGTTCCTGCTGTACGGGACCGAGCTGGACGGGGTGCTCGCCGAAACCCCCTCGCTCACCGGCGAATCCCGCACGCTCGCGCGGATCGGGCTGGCCAACTACTTCGCCGGCGCACTGGTGCTGCCGTACGGGCGTTTCCTACGCTCGGCCGAGGAACTGCACTACGACATCGACCTGCTCGGCCTGCGCTTCGAGGTCGGCTTCGAAACCATCTGCCACCGACTGAGCACGCTGCAGCGGCAAGGCCAGCGCGGGGTGCCGTTCTTCTTCGTCCGTACCGACCGCGCGGGCAATATCTCGAAACGCCAGTCCGCCACCGCCTTTCACTTCTCCCGGGTCGGCGGCAGCTGCCCGCTGTGGGTGGTGCACGAGGCGTTCGCGCATCCCGGCCGCATCCTGCCGCAGATCGCGGAGATGCCGGACGGGCGTCGCTACCTGTGGATCGCGCGCACCGCGATGACCGCACCGCACGGATTCGGCACCGCGACAAAGAATTTCGCGATCGGGCTCGGCTGCGACATCGAATACGCGGACCGGCTGGTGTATTCGGCCGGACTCCAGCTCGACGACCCGACGACGGCGGTGCAGATCGGCGCGGGCTGCAAGGTCTGTGAGCGGCCGTCCTGCCCGCAGCGCGCCTTCCCGCACATCGGCAGCCCGCTCGCGGTCACCGAGAACACCAGCACCGACCTGCCTTATCCGCGCATCGGGCACTGATCCGCGCCGGTTACTGCACGAGATCGCAACGCGGGCAGGAGTTTCTCGGCGACCAGGTCGAGTTGCCGGTGCACGTTCAGGGAACCGAGGCGCAGGATGAAGTGGGTGGCGCCCGCGTCGAGGTAACGACCAAGCCAGTCGGCGCAGTGTTCGGCGGTGCCGCCGAAATAAGCCTGAATGGTGGACATTTCCGCCAGCGATCGACGGTAGTACTGGCGCACATAGTCTTCCAGCTCGGTCTGCGCACGCGCCGGGTCCGGGTCCAGCACGATCGTCGCGTACATCGCGGGAGTCACCGCGCGGGTCGTTTGCCGCTGGATCGTCTGCCAGGCGCGGGCATACGCGGTCGGGTCCGGGAGGTAGGGCAGCCAACCGTCGTAGTGGCGAGCGACTCGGGCGAGCACCTTCGGTGTGTCACTACCCGCCAGCCAGAGCGGTGGCCCACCCGGCGTCGAAGTCGGCAGCGCTCGCGTCAGATCAGCTATCTGCCAATACTTTCCGTCGAAATCGGCGGCACCCGTCCAGGCCGCGCGCCAGATTCGCACCGTCTCGTCCAGGCGGCCGACGCGCTCGTCGAACGGGACACCGACCGCGTCGAACTCGGCTCGACTCTCCGGCAATGGGAACCCCGCGCCGAGTCCGAGCATCAGCCGGTCCGGACCGAGTTGGTCGACGGTCGCCGCCGCGTGCGCGCCGAGCAGTGGATGCCGCAATGTCGCGGTCCAGGCCGCGGTGCCCAGTCTGATCCGCGACGTCGCGGCGGCGACAGCGCCGAGCAGGGTGAGTGGATCAACCCTGGTGCGCGCCAACGGCGAATCACCGGTCCACACCGAGTCGAATCCGGCGTCCTCGGCGACCTGCGCAAGACGCACCAGACTCGGTGCGTCGTGCCGTCCGGTCATCGCGGTTTCCCGGCTCGGCAACAGAATTCCGACCTCGATCACACGCCGATCGTCCCGCGCACGGTGCGCCATGTCGATTACCTGACAGGTAATCGACATAGCAGCGGCCGTACTCGGCGCACGCATTCCATTCGTCCAAGCCTCGGCCCTGAAGTCCGGTTTACCGTGCGAAACATGGAAACGACACACCCCTCCGGTACGGACAACACGATCAAGGATCGCCTCGTAGCGCTGCTCGACGAGTGGATGGCGGCCATCGTCACCAACGACGCGGCCCGGATCGCCGACTACCTGACCGACGACTGGATCATGGTCTCCGAAAACGGGATCACGCCGGCCGCGCGGTTTCTCGCGCTGGTCAAGTCCGGTGTGCTCAGCCATTCGGCGATGCAGCGGGTGAGCGACGCCACGATCGAATACCGGGGCAATGTCGCGGTGCTGACCGTGCGGGCCACCAATACCGCGCACTTCCAAGGCAAGCGGTTCGACGCCGACGAGTGGACGACGGACGTCTTCGTCGAGACCGAGCAGGGCTGGCGGTGTTCGCTCACCCATATCACCGCCGTCACGACCGGATGACGTGCCCCTATTCGGTTCCCGGTCAGCCGATTACGACTTGGCCAGATACTCCAGGCGTTCGGAGTCGACCGCAGCGTGCATCATGCTCGCCAAGCCGGGATGCTTCCGCAAACCCGGATCGGCCGCTACCATCTCGCGAGCGAGTTCCTGTGCGGCGGTGATGACTTCGAGATCATCGAGCAGCGACAGCAGCTTCAGCGAGCGGGCGGTGCCGGACTGAGCGGCGCCGAGCACGTCGCCCTCGCGGCGGGTGCGCAGGTCGAGCACGGCGAGTTCGAAGCCGTCGGTGGTGGCGGCGACCGCGTCCAATCGGGCCATCGCCGAACCGTTGGGGGCGGAATCGGTGACCAGCAAACACAGGCCGGGATGCTTGCCGCGGCCGATGCGGCCGCGTAGCTGATGCAGCTGGCTGACGCCGAAGCGGTCCGCGTCGACGATCACCATGACGGTCGCGTTCGGCACGTCCACGCCGACCTCGACCACGGTCGTACAGACGAGCGCGTCGACGGAGCCGTCGTTGAAAGCGCGCATCACCTGGTCTTTTTCGTCCGCGGGCAGTCGGCCGTGCAGCAGGCCGACGCGCAGTTCGGCCAGCGGGCCGGTGCTCAGCATCTCGAAGACGTCCAGCGCGGCCTGCGTTGTCGGGCCTTCCTTTTCGGGCTCGGCCGCCTTCGACTTGCCTTTGGCGGACTTGCCGGCGGCCTCCTCGTCGTCACCGATGCGTGAGCACACCACGTAGGCCTGCCGACCGGCCTTGACCTCCTCCACGATGCGCTCCCACGCGCGGTCCACCCAGTTCGGATGTTGCCTGCGCGGAACAACTTTGGAGGTGATCGGCGAACGCCCCCTGGGCAGCTCGGTGAGTGTCGAGGTCTCCAGGTCGCCGAGGGTGGTCATCGCGATGGTGCGCGGGATCGGCGTGGCGGTCATCACCAGCAGATGCGGGCTGGTGCCCGCTTTCGCTTTGGCGCGCAACGCATCCCGCTGCTCGACACCGAACCGGTGCTGCTCGTCGACGACCACCATGCCGAGGTCGAAGAACTCGACGTTGTCCTGGATCAGCGCGTGCGTGCCGATCACGATGCCCGCCTCACCCGTCATCGCCGCCAGCAGCGCGGCCTTCTTGGTCGCGGTCGACATCGAACCGGTGACCAGCACCACCTTGGTCGCGTTCTCGCCCGCGCCGAGTTCACCGGCGTTGCCGAGATCGCCCAGCATCCCGCGCAGCGACCGATAGTGCTGGGCGGCAAGAACTTCCGTCGGCGCGAGCAACGCGCACTGCTGACCGGCGTCGACGATCTGCAGCATCGCCTGCAGCGCGACGATCGTCTTGCCCGAGCCGACCTCGCCCTGCAGCAAGCGGTGCATCGGATGGCTGCGCGACATGTCGGCGGAGATTTCCGAGATCACCTGCCGCTGGCCCGCGGTCAGCTCGAACGGCAGCCGCTTCTCGAACTCGGCGGCGATGCCGTCCGGTCGCGGCGGGCACGGGCGCGCGGCCCGGCCGGACACCTCGTGGCGGCGTTCGGCGAGCACCAGCTGCAGTGCCAGCGCCTCATCGAAACGCAAACGCTGCTGCGCCTGTTCGATGTCGGCCTTGTGTTCGGGCAGGTGGATCAGGCGCAGCGCGTCGGAGATCTTCATCAGCGAGCGGTCGTCCCTGATCGCGTCCGGCAGCGGATCGTCGATCGGGTCCAGCTGATCGAGCACCTGTCGCACGCAGGCGAGCACGTCCCAGCTCTGCACCTTCGCGGTGGCCGGATACACCGGGATGAACTCCCGCTCCATGAACGAGGTGTCCACGCCCTCAGCGCCTTTCGCGCTCTGCGCCAGCCCGCGCAGGTCACCGCCGCCGCGCACGGTTTTCACCGCGCCGACCGACTCGTCCTCGTCGTTCTCGGGCAGGATCAGATAGCCTGGATGGTTCAGGTTCCACTGACCGGGCCGCCAGTAGTTCACGGTGCCCGACATCATCGCCCGAAGACCCTCCCGGACAACATATTTCACCTTGTCGCCGTTGAAGAAGGTGACGTCGACACCGCGGCCGGTGCCGGAACCGGTGTCCAGCACCACCTTCAGCAGCGAACCGCGCCGGTTGCGCATCGGCCGCAGCTCGGCCTTGGTGATCCGGCCGATCACAGTGATGTGCGTGCCGTCTTCCGGCTCTTCCTCGGTGAGCGGCTGCCCCTGCGTCGCATAGCGCAGCGGATAGTGCCGGAGCAGGTCCTCCACCGTGTGCATGTCGAACGCGTCGACCAGCGAACCCGCCGCCTTCACGCCGAGAATATGGTCCAGCCGATCACTCAGGGTCGCCATCTACTCCACTCCGATCTGCACCAGATCCCCGTGCTGCCCACCGGAGTACACGGTGACCTCCACGCCGGGAAAGCTTTCGCCGATGTGTGCCGCGAGTTCGCCGGCCAGGCCGTCCGGCGCCGCCGCACCCATCAGCAGGGTGACCAGCTCGCCGCCGAACGCGAGCATCCGGTCCAGCAGCGTCAGTCCGGCCGCCCGCACATCATGGTCGATCACTACGACATCCTGGCCGACCAGGCCGAGCCCGTCGCCCGCTTCGCAGGTGCCGACCATGGTGAGCGCCCGTTCCGGCGCGGCGCGCAGCGACCCCCACCGGGTGGTCGCGGCGGCCTCCGACATGGCGAAGGCGTCGTCGACGGCGATCCGGCCGCGATCGTGCACGGCCAGCGCCGCGAGGCCCTGCACCATGGACCCGCTCGGCAGCAGGAGCACGTCGCGGTGCGCGTCACGAGCGGCGACACCGACCGCGACCAGGTCGTGCGCGGGTAACGCGCCGTTGGGCAGGACAAGCACCTCACGATTCGGCATGGCTCGGATCGCGGCGAGCAGGCCGGCGGCGGTCACCACGCCGTCACCGGCGAGTACCACCGCGCCGGCATCCTCGAACAGTTCGGCCGCACCGTCACCGGCCGCTACCGCCAGGATCCCGCGGTCGGCGGGTCCGTCCACTTCCTTCGCGGAGTCCATGGTGGTGTGGGTGACGAGGTGGCCGGAGGTCATGTCGTGCGGCGTCTCGCGGCCGGTCGGCCCGAAGCTCTCGATGCGGATACCGCTGAGCTTTCCGGCGGCGAGACCGGCTTCCACCGCGGCACCCGCATCCGCGCAGTGCACGTGGGCAGACCAGAAAGAGTCGCCGTCGCCGACGACCACCACGGAGTCGCCGAGCTCGGCGAGGCGGGCGCGCAGCTGCGCCACCTGGTCCTGGTCGGTGTCGGCGAGCAGATACATCACCTCGTATTGCGGTTCCGCCGAACTGGTTTCGCGGTTGTCCTCGGCGGATCGCACGGTGACGGGCTCACGCGGGGTGTACTCCGGGCGAGCGGGGATCTCCCCGAAGGTGATCGAGACGAGGCTGTCCAGCAGCACCACCAACCCGCGCGCACCCGCGTCGACCACTCCGGCCGCGCGCAGCACGCCGAGCTGGGACGGTGTGTCACCGAGCGCCTTGGCGGCGCCGTCGGCGGCCGCCAGCGCCACCTCGGCGAGCGAGGTGTCCCGGCACGACGCCGCACTCGCGGCCGCACAGTCCAGGACAGTAAGGATGGTGCCTTCGATCGGCTCGCTCAAGGCCTCGCGGACCAGGACCGAGGCGCGGTTCAGGGCATCGCGCAGCGTGGTGGCGGTGAGCGGTTCGCTCCGGACAGCCTCGGCGATACCGCGCAGGACCTGCGACAGGATGATGCCGGAGTTGCCGCGCGCGCCGATGGTCGCGCCGCGCGCCATCGCGGCGGCGACGTCGTGCGCCGACAACGCGTCCACCGGACCGCGCGCCGCCGCCGCGTCCATCGCGGCGCGCATCGTGGCGAGCAGGTTGGTGCCGGTATCCGCGTCCGGGATAGGGAAGACATTGAGTGCGTTGATCTCCTCGCGCCGGTTTTCCAAACCGTCGAGGCAGGCTCGGCCCCAGCGCAGCAACGCCGTGCCGTCCATCACATCCCGCACTCCGGGCACCGTCACCCCTTTAATCGTCGCCACCTGCACCGCCCGCAAGGTTAGCGGGCGCAACCGACATACTGTCGGCACCCACCGCGCATGCCAGCAAGGTCCGCAGCCCACCCGGTTTGGTGGATCCGGGGCGGTCCCGCTACCCTTGCAGGGTTGCCTTCGCGTGACCGTTGCCGGTTTGCGCTGGCCGATGTACATCGGCAGGGGTACGTCAATACATTGTTTCCGGACATGCCGCCCGCGGGCGACGGTCCTCCACATGACATGAAGGAGTTCGCGACTATGGCTGCCGTCTGCGACGTCTGCGCCAAGGGCCCCGGCTTCGGGAAGTCGGTCTCGCACTCGCACCGGCGCACCAACCGTCGCTGGAACCCGAACATCCAGACCGTTCGCGCCCAGGTTGCGCCGGGTAACACCCGTCGCATGAACGTGTGCACCTCCTGCCTCAAGGCGGGCAAGGTCGTCCGCGGCTGATTGCCACGACCGACCTGGTACGAGTACCGACGCACGCCCCGGCACCCTCACAGGTGGTCCGGGGCTTCGTCATCGATAGGCAGGTATGACCGAGCCCGACTGGCGCATCACCCCGCTCGCCGCCGAGCACGCCTACCCGCTCGCCGAATGCCACATCGCCTGCTGGCGGGAGGCCTACCGCGATCTGGTGCCCGCGCACGTGCTGGACGCTTTCGACGTCGACCGGCGCGCCGAGCAATGGGAGCGCAACCGGGTCAAGTACCCCGGGCACACCTGGGTCGCGCTGGTCGATGCGCAAGTGATCGGCTTCGCCAGCGCGGGCGAGACCCGCGACGATCCGCCGGAGCCCGCACACCAGTTGTATGCGCTGTACGTTCGTTCGCCGTGGTACGGCACCGGCGTCGCGCAAGATCTGCTGCGAGCCGCGCTGGACCCGTCGAAGCCGTACTCGCTGTGGGTCTTCGAACAGAATCCACGCGCACTGGCCTTCTACCGCAAACACGGTTTCGCACTGGACGGCACCAGCAGAGTAGAGGCCTTCTCACCGTCGATCGAGGTCAAGATGGTGCGCGCGCCGGGCGAATTCCAGGGACATCCGAGCCCCGGTACACCTGGGCCAGGCCGGCCTGCCCGGGAGGGCTCTTGCTGAGAACGAAGAACCCACCGCAACGGAAGCGACAAGCACCGAGATGGTGGACTCGACTGGATCAGCAAATTCCGTGGGCCCTAGGGTGCTGATCATGACCTCCACCGAGCAAGCCGGGTACGTGACTTCCGTCGACGGCGTTCTGCAGATCACCATCGCGACCGCCGCCAACGGCACGTCCATGGACTTCGGCGGGATCGTCGCGGGCACGGCCGCGCTGCGCTCGCTCGGCTCCGAGGTCGGCGCGGTGCTGCTGACTGGCACCGGCTCGAACTTCTGCGTGGGCGGCAATGTCCGCGGCTTCGCGGCAGCGGCCGATCGGGCGGCCCACATCTACGGCCTGGCAACGGATCTGCACCACTTCGTGCGCGCACTCGACGCGACCACCATCCCGGTGGTCGCCGGCGTTCAGGGCTGGGCGGCGGGCGCCGGAATGAGCCTGGTCTGTGCCGCCGACATCGCACTCGGCGGGCCGAGCACCAAGCTGCGCCCGGCCTACCCCGGCATCGGCCTCAGCCCCGACGGCGGCATGTCCTGGACGCTGCCGCGCATCGTCGGACTCGGCCGAGCCCGCGAAATCCTGCTCACCGACGCGGTTTTGGACGCCGACGAGGCGGTCCGGCTCGGCATCCTCAGCAGGCTGGTCGCCGACGACGAGGTGCAGGCCGAGGCGCTGAACCTGGCCCGAACCCTCGCGGCCGGACCACGTTCCACCTACGCGAGCATCAAAACCCTTCTCGCACAGTCTTCTTCGTCGCTGCTCGGCGATCAGCTGGATCGCGAACGCGATGCGATCGCCGCGGCGGCCAACAACGCGACCGGCCGCGAGGGCGTCGACGCGTTCGTCGAGAAGCGCAAGCCGAACTACCGGTAACTCACTGATTGGTCTGCAGGACGAACTTCGCGACCGCGTCGGTGAACGCATCGTTGTCGTCACCGGCCGCGGTGTGCGCCGCGCCGCCGATCTCGACCAGCTGCAGCTGCGGCACCAACTCCTGAAACGCCGCGGCGCCTTCGGCACTCACCACGTCCGACTGCAGGCCGCGCACCAGCATCACCGGAATCGTCAGCTTGCGCGCGGCGGCTTCCAGCTGGTCGGTCATCTCCGACGCGTCCTCGACCCGGCCGGACAGCATGTCCGGGTCCCAGTGCCAGTACCAGCGGCCGTCGCGCTCGCGCAGGTTGCGCAGCAATCCGTCGGTATTCTTCGGGCGCGGCCGATGCGGCAGGTATTCGGCGACGGCATCGGCCACCTGCTCGAGGCTGTCGAAGCCGTCGCGGTGCTTGCCGAGGAATTCGATCACCCGCGCGACACCGGCCTTCTCGGGCCTGGTCACGATGTCGACGAGCACCAGCGCGCTGATCGCCTCGCCGCCGGGCGTGGCGGTGGCGAGCAGGCCGGTGATGCCGCCCATGCTCGCCCCGACCACGACGGCGGGCGCACCGAGCTGTTCGAGCGCGAGTAGCAGGTCGCGCACCATGGTGTCGCGGCGGTAGTCGCCGTCTGCGGACCACGCGCTGTCGCCGTGTCCGCGCGCGTCCAGCGTGACCACGCGCATGCCCGCGGCGCCGAGTTTGGCGCCGGTCTGTTTCCACGAGTGCCTGGTCTGCCCGCCGCCGTGCAGGAAGACGACGAGCGGACCGTCGGCCGGGCCGAACTGGTCGGCGGCCAGCTCCAGCCCACCCGAGCCGCGCAGCCGGAAGGGCGCGGGCTCGAGAAGATTGTTCGCATTACTCACGAACCGAGCATCGCATAGAACCGGTTACGGTTCGCGGCGAGCCTCCCGAACGGTTGGTTCAGCAGTCCCACTTGCCGGAGGCGCTGAGGGTGCGCTGCAGCAGGCAGGCCACCTTGGCGTTGACCGAGGAGGAAATGGTGGAGGAGCCGTTGGAGGTGAATTCCTCGCCGATCTGCGTCGACGAGGTATCGGCGGCCGGTGCCGAGGTGGTCTCCGTGGCAGGCTCCAGCGGCAGCCCCGAGGCATTCGCGGTCGCGGCGCCGCCCGCGAGGGCGGCACAGAGGGCCAGGGTGGCGGTGGTGCCGCGCAGAACGCCGCGAACGGTGGTGTTGGGCATGGAAAAGCTCCTCACTCGACAATCAATCTAGGTAACTCACACACAGACGCCGGCTCAGGGCAGGCGCCAGTCAACGGGTTCGGCACCGAGTTCATCGAGCAGTTCGTTCACTCGGGAGAACGGGCGCGAACCGAAGAAGCCGCGCGACGCCGACAGCGGCGACGGATGCGCGGACTCGATGTAGGGGATCTCGGCCTCGACCAGGGTCGGCTTGAGGGTCGCCGCGTCACGGCCCCAGAGGATCGCGACCAGCGGCTCGTCCCGCGCGACCAGCGCGCGAATGGCCTGCTCGGTCACCGCCTCCCAGCCCTTGCCGCGATGCGAGGCGGGCTGGCCGGGCGCCACGGTGAGCACCCTGTTCAGCATCAGCACGCCCTGATCGGACCAGGGGCTCAGGTCGCCGCAGGACGGCGTCGGGTGGCCGAGATCCTTGGTGTATTCGGCGAAGATGTTCGCCAGGCTGCGCGGGACCGGTGAAACATCCGGCGCGACAGAGAAACTCAGGCCCATCGCATGGCCGGGCGTCGGATACGGATCCTGGCCGACGACCAGCACGCGGACCGCGTCGAAGGGGCGCTGGAAGGCGCGTAGCACGTTCTCACCGGCCGGTAGATAACCGCGGCCCGCCGCGTTCTCTTCGCGCAGGAACTCGCCCATGGCGGAAATGCGTTCCGCCACCGACTCGAGTGCCTTCGCCCATCCCGGATCCACAATTTCCGACAGTGGTTTCGCGCCCATGACCGCACAACTTATCGTGGTTCGTTCGCGACCGCCGAGTCCGCCCCACCGAATGATTCCCAGCCGGTGCTGCCCGGCCGCGCCGCGCCGTCGACCGTGACGCCGTGACCGGCGCACACGCGGCCGATCGGCACCCATCCGGCGGGCAGGTCACCCGCGGCCGACCAGGTGCCGACGAATGCGTGATCCTCGCCGCCGGTCAGAATCCATTGCGCCGCATCGGCATCCATGCGGGCGGCAATATCGGCGAGTGAGTGGTCTTGCAATGCGGACGAATCCAGATCAATAGCGACACCGGATAATTCGGCGATATGGCCGAGATCCGCCAGTAGGCCGTCGGATACATCCGTCAGTGCGTTCAGCCCTGTCTCGGTGTGCGCATTCAGCACTGCCGAATATGGCGGCTGCGGGACACGGTGCGCGGCAAGCGCTTCGGTGAAGTCGGCAGATTCGATGCCCGCGGTCAGGATCGCCAGACCAGCGGCCGACCAGCCGAGGCGGCCCGCGACGGCGACCGTGTCCCCCACGCGCGCACCGGCTCTCGTGATGGGCGCGCGGCCACGCAGATCGCCGAACGCGGTCACCGAGATGACGAGCTCGCGGCTGCGAACCAGATCGCCGCCCGCGATAGAGGCGCCCGCGCGAGTCGCCTCGGCCCACATTCCGTCGGTCAGGCCATCGATCACATCCAGCCCGGTGTCGGCCGGACAGCCGAGCGCCACCACGAACGCGCTCGGCCACGCGCCCATCGCCACCACATCGGCCGCGTTCTGCGCGATTGCCTTGCGGCCGATGTCCTCGGGGCTCGACCAGTCGAGGCGGAAATGCCGGTCCTGCACGAGCATGTCGGTGGTGACCACGAACCGGCCGTCCGGCGCGGCGACCAGGGCGGCGTCGTCACCGGGCCCGAGCAGCACGCTCGGCGCTTGGACCCGGCCGCGGTTGATCCGCTCGATCAACGCGAACTCGCCCAGTTCACGCACCGTCCTTGGTCCCGTGTGCTCGCTGATGACCGGTCCTTTCAGACGCCCTGACGGCTGGAATCGACCCGAAGGTACCCTTTTCAGGGCAATCGACTGCCACCGGGCCGGTCACGGCACCGCCGCGGCTTCGCGGCCGCCGACCGCCCGGTCAGCGCAACAGGAAGGATCGGTGAGCATGGCGGCGGAATCGTCGGACCACGATTCGGCGAAGGACACGGCCGGACAGGTCGCCGAGAGCACCTCGCCCGCGGACGGTCCGTCGGACACCGAATCCGCGGACACCTCGGCGAACGGCACCGCCTCGACCGCGAGCACCCGCCAGCACTCCCCGGCACTCATCGCCACCGCCGTCGCATTACCGGTCGCCCTGGTCGTCGTCGTGCTGGTGATCGCGATCTTCGCCCGCAACGCCCCCGTCGAACGCGAACCGCTGGTCCTCGGCCCGGTCCCCGCCCCCGCCGCGACCGGCCCCGCCTGCACCAACCTGCTCCCCGCCCTGCCGACCGAACTCGGCGACTACACCAAATCCACCCTCGTCGAACCTTCCCCGCCGGCCACCCGCGCCTGGCAGCACACCGACGGCGGCGACCCGATCGTCCTGCGCTGCGGCCTCGACCGCCCCCTCGAATTCAACCGCGCCTCAGCCCTGCAGATCGTGAACGGCGTCCAGTGGTTCGAGGCCCGCGACCAAGCCGCCAAGGCCAGCACCTGGTTCGCCGTCGACCGCGAAACCTACATCGCCCTGACCGTCCCCGACGGCTCCGGCCCCACCCCCCTACAAGCAGTCTCCGACACCATCACCGCCAACCTCCCCGCCACCCCACTCGATCCGGGCCCCCTCCCCAACTGAGGGGTCAGCGAAGCCCGGTACCGCGCGCGAGTGCCGTCTCGACCAGGATCGACACCAGGTCCTGGTAGTCGATGCCGGTGGCCTCCCACATCCGCGGGTACTGGGAGATCGGCGTGAAGCCGGGCATGGTGTTGATCTCGTTGATCACCGGTCCATCGGCGGTGACGAAGAAGTCGACGCGGGCCAGGCCCTGACAGTCCAGTGCGCGGAACGCCCGCACCGCGAGTTCCCGGACGCTGTCGGAAACGTCGTCGTCCAGCTTCGCCGGTACGTCGAATTCACAGACGTCGTCGAGGTATTTGGTCTCGAAGTCGTAGAACTCGGGATTCGCGGCGGCGCCTTCCTCCGGCATCCGGATCTCCGACAGCACACTGGCTTCCACCCGGCCGTCCGGGAATTCCAGTACGCCGCACTCGACTTCGCGGCCGACGATGCCCGCCTCGACGATCACCTTCGGGTCGTGCGTCCGGGCCGTGGCGATGGCCGCGGCCAACTCGGTCCAGTCGTCGACCTTCGTGATGCCGATCGACGAACCTCCGCGCGCGGGCTTCACGAACACCGGCAGCCCGAGCCGGGCCCGGTCCGCCTCGCTCACCGTCTCGGTACCCGGCCGCAACACCACCTGAATGCCGACCGGCAAGCCCTCTGCCGCAAGGAGTTTCTTGGTGAACTCCTTGTCCATACCCGCCGCGCTGGCCAGCACGCCCGCACCGACGTACGGCACACCGGCGAGCTCCAGCATGCCCTGCAGCGTGCCGTCCTCGCCGAACGGTCCGTGCAACAGCGGGAACACCACGTCCACCGAACCGAGGGTGGCGCCCGGATCGTCGAGTGCGACAAGCGCACCCGAGTTACTCGGACCGGACGCCAAGGTCAACGCCGTACCGGTGGCGTCGACCGACGGCAGCGCGCGATCGTGAAACCCCAGCGCCGCGACGTTCGAATCGGCCAGCACCCAGGTGCCTTCGGTGCTGATGCCGATCGGCACGACGTCGTACTTCTCCGGGTCCAGGTTCGGCAGCACGCTGCCCGCCGACACGCAGGAGACGGCGTGCTCATTGCTCCGCCCGCCGAAAACCACAGCCACCCGGATCCGCTTCGTCATGCCCCGAACCGTACCCGTCGCGGCGCGTAGTCCCCACCGCTACCCATTGGCGTAACTGCGGCGCGTGTCCGTGCTGCGACTACTCCGGCTTGATCCGCCGGCCGAGCAGATTGCCGACGGCTTCGCGGACCGCCATGCCCTCGTGGCAGACCTGGTTCACGGCGGTGGTGAGGGGCATGTCGACGTCGTGTTTCACGGCGAGGGCGCGAATCGAGGTGCAGGACTTGACGCCCTCGGCTACCTGGCCGTGCGTTGCTTCCTGGGCGGTTTCCATCGAGCCGCCCGCGCCGAGGGCATGGCCGAAGGAGCGGTTGCGCGACAGCGGTGAGGTGCAGGTGGCGACCAAGTCGCCGACGCCGGCCAGGCCGGAGAGGGTGGCCGGTTCGGCACCGAGGGCCACGCCGAGCCGGATGATCTCGGCGAGGCCGCGGGTGATAATGCTGGCGACGGTGTTGTCCCCCAAGCCCATTCCGGACGCGATGCCGCAGGCGAGGGCGATCACGTTCTTGCTCGCACCGCCGACCTCGCAGCCGATCACATCGATGTTGGTGTAGGGGCGGAAGTATCCGGTGGCGCTCGCGTGCTGCAATGCCACGGCACGATCGGCATCGGTACAGGCGATCACGGTGGCGGCGGGCTGACCGACGGCGATCTCGTGCGCCAGATTCGGGCCGGACAGCACCGCGACGCGGCTCTCGTCGGCCCCGGTGACCTCGCCGATCACCTGACTCATCCGCAGCAGCGTGCCGTTCTCGATGCCCTTGGCCAAGCTGAGCAGTGACGCGTCCGGTGCGATCAGCCCCTTCCACTGTTCGAGATTCGCGCGCAGCGATTGGGACGGCACCGCGAGCACCACGATGTCGGCGCCGTCGAGCGCGACAGCCGGGTCGTGGGTGGCCGCCAGCGGGGGCAGCGGAATATCGGTGAGGTAAGAGGGATTGCGATGTTGGGTGTGCAGTATTTCGGCGACTTCGGGTCGTCGCGCCCAGATGGTGACCTCGGTTCCCGCGTCCGCCAACACCTTCGCGAACGCGGTCCCCCAAGATCCCGCGCCCATAACTGCCGCCCTCGTCATCTGCCCAATATGCCATGGAAGGATTGGACGCATGCGCCCGCACGCTGTGCATGCCGTGATCGCGGTGAAGAGCCTCGATCAGGCCAAGAGCCGACTGGCCGACCGGCTGCGCCCGGAACACCGGGCCCGGCTGGTCCTCGCCATGCTCGCCGACACCTTGTCCGCCGCCGCGGCCGTTCCGGAGATCGCCTCGATCGTCGTGGTCACGCCCGATCCGGTCGTGGCCGACCTGGCACAGTCGATGGGCGCCGCGGTGCATCCCGAGCCACGCTCCGCCGGACTGGACGGACTGAACAGCGCGCTGGCTGACGCCGCGGCCGGGCTGCGGCACCGGCACGGTCCGGTCGATCTCCTCGCGTTGCAGGCCGACCTGCCCGCGCTGCGCGCGGCGGAACTGGCCGACGTGCTGACGCTCGCGCCGCGCGGCATGCGCTCGATCGTGGTCGATCACGCGGGCACCGGCACGGCCGCGCTACTTGTCCGCGATCCCGTCGCCGACCTCGAACCCCGGTTCGGCCCCGGTTCGGCGGGCAAACACATCGCCGCCGGTGCGATCGACCTGACGGGCGATTGGCCCGGTTTACGGCTGGATGTCGACACGGCCGAGGACCTGGACCTGGCCATTGAGCTCGGCGCGGGCAATGCGACCAGCGTCGCGCTGCACGACATCGGCTGGCCAGATCGTGTTCATCAGCCGGTTCGGCGAGTGTGCTAGGAGATCGCCAGCGTGTGGTGATGCTCACGGCAATCATAGTGTCGGGGTCCACAGCACCCCGTTGGTAAGGGATGATCGTTGGCGTGAGTGAGCGAAGCGAGCTATCCAACTGCCAGCGCGCATCGCGCGTGTCGGTGCCCAGCCCCAGCGAGGTAACGGCATGAGCGATACCGAGACCGTCAAGACGCAGTTGCTTCCGACGCCGCCACCCGCGGCGACGCCGGTACAGACCGATGCGACCGTCGAACAGTTGCCACGTGATCGCTACCTCAACCGTGAGTTGAGCTGGCTCGATTTCAACGCCCGGGTGCTCGCGCTCGCGGAGGACGCGTCGCTGTCCCTGCTGGAGCGCGCCAAATTCCTGGCCATCTTCGCGTCGAACCTCGACGAGTTCTACATGGTCCGGGTCGCGGGTTTGAAGCGCCGCGCCGAGACCGGCCTGCTGGTCCGTTCCGCGGACGGACGCTCGCCCGGTGAGCAGCTGGAACTGATCGCCGCCCGCGCGCAGGAGATCGCCGTGCGGCACGCGCGGGTCTTCCTCGACGACGTGCTGCCCGCACTCACCGCCGAGGGCATCGCGATCATCGACTGGACCGACCTGAACGACGATGAGCGCCAACGTCTCTCGGGCCACTTCCAGGATCAGGTCTTCCCGGTGCTCACCCCGCTCGCGGTGGATCCGGCGCATCCGTTCCCCTACATCAGCGGCCTGAGCCTGAATCTCGCGGTGACGGTGAAGGATTCCGCTACCGGCGGCGAGCACTTCGCGCGAGTCAAGGTGCCGGACAACGTCGATCGGTTCGTCCGGGTGCGCCGCACCGACGCCGGTTCGACCATCGCCGCCTTCCTGCCGATGGAGGAGCTGATCGCGGCGCACCTCGATCTGCTGTTCCCCGGCATGGAAGTGGTTGAGCAGCACTCGTTCCGGATCACCCGCAACGCCGACTTCGAGGTCGACGAGGACCGCGACGAGGATCTGTTGCAGGCGCTGGAACGCGAACTCGCGCGCCGCCGCTTCGGATCGCCGGTGCGCCTGGAGGTTTCCGACGACATGACCGAGCACATGCTCGAATTGTTGTTGCGCGAACTCGATGTCGATCCCGGCGACGTGATCCAGGTGCCCGGCCTGCTCGACCTGTCCTGCCTGTGGCAGGTGTACGGGGTGGACCGGCCCAACCTCAAAGACGCGCCCTACGTGCCCGCCACCCCGCCCGCGTTCGGCGAGCGGGAGACCCCGCGCAACGTGTTCGCGGCGCTGCGCGAGGGCGACGTGCTGGTGCATCACCCCTACGACTCGTTCTCCACCAGCGTGCAGCGGTTCATCGAACAGGCCGCCGCCGACCCGCAGGTGCTCGCGATCAAGCAGACGCTCTACCGCACCTCCGGCGACTCACCGATCGTCAACGCGCTCATCGACGCGGCCGAGGCGGGCAAGCAGGTCGTCGCGCTGGTCGAGATCAAGGCGCGGTTCGACGAGCAGGCCAACATCAAATGGGCCCGCGCGCTGGAACAGGCAGGCGTGCACGTGGTCTACGGCCTCATCGGCCTCAAGACGCACTGCAAGACCTGCCTTGTGGTGCGCCGCGAGGGCGCGACCATCCGCCGCTACTGCCACATCGGCACCGGCAACTACAACCCGAAGACCGCGCGGCTCTACGAGGATGTCGGATTGCTCACCGCCGCACCGGAAATCGGCGCGGACCTGACCGACCTGTTCAATTCGCTGACCGGTTACTCGCGAAAAGAGAACTACCGCAACCTGCTTGTCGCGCCGCACGGTGTGCGCGCAGGCATCATCGAGCGGATCCAGCGCGAGACCGAACTGGCCGCGCAGGGCAAGGACGCCCGAATCCGGTTGAAGGCCAATGCGATCGTCGACGAGGAGATCATCGACGCGCTGTATCGGGCCTCGCTGGCCGGCGTTCCGGTGCAGATCGTGGTGCGTGGCATCTGCGGACTGCGGCCCGGCGTGCCGGGTATGAGCGAGAACATCGAAGTGCGCTCGATCCTGGGCCGCTTCCTCGAGCACTCACGCGTAATGCACTTTCAGGCGCAAGAACAGTATTGGATCGGCAGCGCCGACATGATGCACCGCAACCTCGACCGGCGGGTGGAAGTGATGGCGCAGGTGAAGGATCCGCGGCTGACCGAGCAGCTCGGTCAGGTTTTCGACTCCGCGTTGCATCCCGACACCCGCTGCTGGGTACTCACCCCGGAGGGCAATTGGCTGGCCCGGCCCGAGCACGCGGGCGACGACGACGTCAAAGTGCGTGACCACCAAGAGTTCTTGATGCGCCTGCGGAGGCCCGAACAGCAGTGAGTGGTGCTACGGGGTACGAAATGGAAGGGGGCCCCTTCTGGGATCCCCGTATTACCGCCAACATTCACGCCGCTGGCGCGGTGGTGTGGCGGCGGGCGACGAACGGCGCGCTGGAGATCGCCGTCGTGCACCGGCCGAAGTATCAGGATTGGTCGCTGCCCAAGGGCAAGCTCGATCCCGGTGAGACGCCGGTGCTCGCCGCGGTCCGCGAGGTGCGCGAGGAGACCGGTCTGGACTGCAAGCTCGGCCGCTACCTCGGTCATGTCACCTATCCCGTTCCGGGACACCGCAAGCTGAAGCGGGTCGACTACTGGGCGGCCGAGGTGGCCGGCGGCGAGTTCACCTCGAATGACGAAGTGGACGTGCTGAATTGGTACTCGCTGGACCGGGTGATGGAGCAGCTGTCCTATCCGATGGATCGGCAGGTGCTGCGCGCGTTCACCCGGCTGCCCGCGAACACCCGCACCATGCTGTTGGTGCGGCACGCGAAAGCTGGTCGGCGAGACCGCTTCTCCGGTCCGGATCCGCTGCGCCCACTGGATCGGTCCGGACAGGCCCAAGCGCGCGCCCTGGTGTCGAATCTGCTGGCGTTCGGGGCATCTGAGATCCACTCCGCCGATCCGGTGCGCTGCGTGCAGACGGTGACGCCGCTGGCCGAGAAGCTCGACACCGAGATCATCCTCGAGCCGCTGCTTTCCGAAATCGGTTATGCCGCAGCGCAGGACGAGACGCGGCAACGGATCCTCGCGCTGATCCCCGATACCGAGGTGCCCGTTGTTTGCAGTCAGGGCAAGGTAATTCCCGATCTGCTGCGGTGGTGGGCGGAGCGCGACGGCATCACGCTGCCGTCCGCGCGCAACCGCAAGGGCAGTGTGTGGGTGCTGTCTTTCGTCGACGGCAGGCTGGTCGCCGCCGACCATCTGGACCGGTCGCTGAACTCCGACTTCGTGAAGTCTCGACCATCGGAGTAGAAAACCGGACTCTACTGCTCTGAAAGATGCCCCTGGACAACCGAAACGGCCCCGGAACCTTGGTTCCGGGGCCGTGTTCGATCGGTACAGCGAATGATTCGGCCTTACGGCCGGTCATCCGGCGCCAATACCGTACTGGCGCAGTATCTAGCGGCGACCGCGAGCGGGAGCCTTCTTGGCAGCCGACTTCTTGGCCGGAGCCTTCTTGGCGACCGTCTTCTTGGCGGCGGTCTTCTTGGCGACCGTCTTCTTGGCGGCGGTGACCTTCTTGGCCGGAGCCTTCTTCACCGCGGTCTTCTTGGCGACCGTCTTCTTGGCAGGCGCCTTGGCCGCAGTCGTCTTGCGAGCAGCGGTCTTTGCGGGCGCCTTCTTCGCAGCCTTCTTGGCCGTGGTCTTGGCCGGGCCCTTTGTGGGGGTGGCCTTCTTGGCGGCGGTCTTCTTCGCCGCCGTCTTCTTGGCGGCCGCCTTCTTGGCTGCCACCGGGGCATTCACGCCGCGCTTGACGGCGGGACCGCTCTGGGCGAGCTTCTGCTTGCCCGCGATCACGGCCTTGAACTGAGCACCCGGACGGAACGCAGGCACCGAAGTGGGCTTCACCTTGACGGTTTCGCCGGTGCGCGGGTTCCTGGCGACTCGAGCCGCACGCTTGCGCTGTTCGAACACACCGAATCCGGTGATTGTGACGCTCTGACCCTTGTGCACCGCGCGCACGATGGTGTCGACCACATGCTCGACTGCCGCGGTGGCCGTGCGCCTATCAGTACCCAACTTTTCGGTCAGAACGTCGATCAGTTCCGCCTTGTTCATTGAATCCTCCGCAGACTAATGGCCCGTCGTCGGACCGACTAGGTACCACGGTAAACCCAGAATGGGCAAGAGTCTATGTGCCACGCCAAAATTCATGTGGTTTAGCACACGTCCAGCTATCGGCCCCGGTGCCATCCAGCTAACTCCCAAGGGTGTTTAGGACTGCGAAATACGTGCCGGCAGGGTAGTGGGTTTCCATGCTGGCCTTGCGTTTTCGAACTCGGCGATGGTG
The DNA here is from genome assembly GCF_042727395.1 of Nocardia sp. NPDC060255. Lineage (NCBI taxonomy): Bacteria > Bacillati > Actinomycetota > Actinomycetes > Mycobacteriales > Nocardiaceae > Nocardia > Nocardia sp. NPDC060255. The sequence goes on from NZ_JBHXAU010000003.1 coordinate 376,587, forward strand.
TCGCTGCGGCGCAGCGTGAGCCCGATGTCGTCCAATCCTTCGAGCAGACGCCACCGCGTGTAGTCATCAATATCGAACGGCAACACGGCGGTTCCGGCAGTCACCGTGCGCGCCTCGAGGTCCACAACCAATTCGAGTCCGGGCTGTTCCTCGAGCAACTTCCAGAGCATTTCGACATCGTTCTGTGACATCTGAGCGGCCAACAGCCCGCCCTTACCGGCATTGCCGCGGAAGATGTCGGCGAAGCGAGACGAGATCACCACCCGAAAGCCGTAGTCCGACAGCGCCCAAACGGCGTGCTCACGAGAGGATCCCGTGCCGAAATCGGGACCCGCTACCAGCACACTGCCCCGGTTGTACGGCTCGTTGTTCAGAATGAAGTCCGGATCGTTACGCCACGCGGCGAAGAGCCCGTCCTCGAATCCCGTGCGGGTCACCCGCTTCAGGTACACAGCCGGGATGATCTGATCGGTATCGACATTGGAACGGCGGAACGGCACGCCGATCCCCTTGTGCACGGTGAAGGCTTCCATTGATTCTCCTGAGTCGGTAGGGGTATCGCGTCCGGTCAGTCCAGATCCGCAGGTGAGGACAGGGTTCCGCGCACCGCGGTCGCGGCGGCCACGAGCGGCGAAACCAGGTGCGTGCGGCCACCTTTGCCCTGCCGGCCCTCGAAGTTCCGGTTCGACGTCGATGCGCAGCGCTGACCGGGCTCGAGCTGATCCGGATTCATTCCCAGGCACATTGAGCAGCCCGCCTGCCGCCATTCGGCGCCCGCCGTGGTGAAAATCTCGCCCAGTCCTTCTAATTCGGCCTGCGCACGAACCCGCATAGAGCCCGGTACAACCAACATTCGCACCGAGTCAGCGACCTTGCGTCCTTTTAAAACCTCGGCGACAGCACGCAAATCTTCGATGCGCCCGTTGGTGCACGAACCGACGAATACCGTGTCGACCGCCACATCCCGAAGCGGAGTACCCGGCTCCAAATCCATGTACCGCAGCGCTTTCGCCGCCGACTCGCGCGCCGTCTCGTCCGCGATCTGGGCGGGGTCCGGCACCGATTCGCCAAGGGGCGCGCCCTGTCCCGGGTTGGTGCCCCAGGTGACGAACGGGGTCAGCTCGGCGGCGTCGATGTGCACCTCGGCGTCGAACGCCGCGCCGTCGTCGGTCTTCAGCGACTCCCAGGCGGCCACTGCTGCCGTCCAGTCGGCTCCCTGCGGGGCGTGCGGGCGTCCTTCGAGGAATTCATAGGTCGTTTCGTCCGGAGCGATCATGCCCGCCCTGGCGCCCGCCTCGATGGACATGTTGCAGATGGTCATTCGCGCCTCCATCGACATGGCGCGAATCGCCTCGCCGCGGTACTCCAGCACATAGCCCTGGCCGCCGCCGGTGCCGATTTTCGCGATGACGGCCAGAATCAGGTCCTTGCTCGTCACGCCGGGCGCCAGCGTGCCGTCCACGGTGATCGCCATCGTCTTGAACGGGCGCAGCGAGAGTGTCTGGGTGGCAAGGACATGCTCGACCTCGGAGGTGCCGATACCCATCGCCAGCGCGCCGAACGCGCCGTGCGTCGAGGTGTGGCTGTCGCCGCACACCACCGTCATGCCCGGCTGGGTGAGGCCGAGTTGCGGGCCGACCACGTGCACGATGCCCTGGTCCAGATCGCCCATCGGATGCAGGCGCACACCGAATTCCGCACAGTTACGGCGCAGGGTGTCCACCTGGGTGCGCGAAATCGGGTCCGCGATGGGCTTATCGATGTCGGCGGTCGGGACGTTGTGGTCCTCGGTCGCGATGGTCAGGTCGGGCCGCCGTACCGGCCGGCCCGCCGCGCGCAGGCCGTCGAACGCCTGCGGGCTGGTCACCTCGTGCACCAGATGCAGGTCGATGTAGATCAGGTCGGGTTCGCGCCCGGCGCCCTCACCCGAACCGTGGGTTACGACGTGCTGCTCCCACACCTTTTCGGCCATGGTGCGTGGCTGTGCCATTTCTCGATCACCTTTCGACAAGCATCCGGTCGCGGTCCGGGCTGGGCGCGCGGCGGCGGTTGCACGAGTTTTCGGGTATGTGCGAGGTCGGATGCCTCGTAGGAGATTCCGCGGCGCGCAGACGCCGAAGTGGATTTCCCAACATCCGAGACGCTAGTATCGTTCTATGAGACAGCATAGCGGCATCGGCGTCCTCGACAAAGCAGTGGCGGTGTTGTACGCCGTCGCCGAGCACCCCTGCGGTCTCAACGAGCTGTGCGCCCGCACCGGCCTGCCCCGCGCCACCGCACATCGCCTGGCCGTCGGCCTGGAAGTGCATCGCCTGTTGGCCCGCGACAACACCGGAATGTGGCGGCCCGGCCCCGCGCTCGCCGAGCTGGCTGCCGGGGCCACCGATCCGCTGCTGGAGGCCGCATCGGCCGTGCTGCCCCGATTACGCGAGATCACCGGCGAAAGCGTCCAGCTGTATCGCCTGGACGGCAATGCGCGTATCTGTGTCGCCGCGCTGGAACCGCCCGTCGGATTGCGCGACACCGTGCCCGTCGGAGCGCGATTGCCGCTGACCGCAGGTTCCGCCGCCAAGGTGCTCGTCGCCTGGGCCGACGCCGACCTGCAGCGCACCATCCTCGCCGACGCCGTCTACGGCGAACGCGCGCTGACCGAGGTCCGCAAGCGCGGCTGGGCCCAGAGCGCCGCCGAACGCGCCTCCGGCGTGGCAAGCGTGTCCGCCCCCGTGCGCGACGCGGGCGGCACCGTCATCGCCGCCGTCTCGGTATCCGGCCCCATCGATCGAATGGGCCGCCGCCCCGGCGCCCGCTGGGCCGCCGACCTGGTCGCCGCCGCCGAAGCCCTACACAAGCGCCTATAACACGTTCTAGAAATCACGTTCTAGAGTAGGCCCATGGGAGTCAACCAACGGGCACAGATCATCATGTCCGACACCGAGATCAGCGATTTCTTGGAGCGCAGCCGAGTAGCCACCCTGGCCACCATCGGCCCCGACGGCAGACCACACCTGACCGCCATGTGGTACGCCCTCATCGACGGCGAACTCTGGTTCGAGACGAAGACAAAGTCCCAAAAAGCCGTCAACCTGCGCCGCGACCCCCGCATCACCTGCATGGTCGAGGCAGGCCAGACCTACGACCAACTGCGCGGCGTAGCCATCGAGGGCCACGCGGAAGTCATCGATGACCCCGAAAAGCTCTACGCCGTCGGCGTCAGCGTCTGGGAGCGCTACACCGGCCCCTACAGCGAGGACGTCCGCCCCATGGTCGAAACCATGCTCCACAAACGCTCCGCCATCCGCGTAATCCCCGACCGCACCCGCAGCTGGGACCACCGCAAACTAGGCCTCCCCCAACTCCCCCTGGGCGGCACCACCGCCCACCCCCTCGACTGACCTGCCTATGCGTTGCGACACAGCCCCCGACGCACCCGATATCGAACTGACATCACCCCCCTCCCCCGACTAACGTCAAACCGTTCGACACGAATCGGCCGGCCACCGCAGCCCCGCTAGGGCGCGGCACCCCGACCGCCACCACGAGGAGACGACGGCGATGACGGAATCTGATAGTTCCCCCGGCTCAGGCACCCCCGAGGCCACCAGCGCCGAAGACGTAAAGCGCAAGTTCAAAGAGGCCCTCGACCGCAAAAACCAGCACAACGCCCGCACCGCCGACCACCTGGACGGCCGCTCCAAGGGCGCCAACGCCACCCACGGCAACGCCAGCACCAAGCGCGAATTCCGCCGCAAGAGCGGATAGTTCAAGAGACGAGAAAGGCCCCCTGGTCACCGACCTGGGGGCCTTCGTTTTGCCTGGCCGAGAGCCCGAGTTTGCAAACCGTGGGAACCAAGACCTTCCCCGCCTACTGGCCCACATCACCGCCAGGGGCGAAGCCTCCTGGCCGGGGGTCCGGGGGCGAAGCCCGCCGGGCGGGGTTTGGGGGTTGCACCCCCAAAAGAAACGCGGAATCAGAAAAGGCCCATGCCCCATGGGCATGAGCCTTGTATCTGATGTAGCCCCGACGGGATTCGAACCCGCGCTACCGCCTTGAGAGGGCGGCGTCCTAGGCCGCTAGACGACGGGGCCAGGACTGCTTCTCGTTTGCACGAGGAGCACCTTTGGTTGATCTTTCGATCAGGAGGCTCGGCTAGCTTAGCTGGCCGGAGCGTGGCGACCAAATCGCCAGCTGCTGTACTGATTTCGGCCGCGCACCGATCTCTACAGCAATCTCTCCGCTGGGGTACCAGGACTCGAACCTAGAATGGCTGAACCAGAATCAGCTGTGTTGCCAATTACACCATACCCCAATGACCAGGCGTTTCAGCCTCGCGTCTGGATGACTGCGAGGCCTTGTTCCGAGCCGAGAAGAAGACTACCAAACGGCTATGGGTTAACTACAAATCGCCTGGTCAAAGCCATGTTTTTGGCTCTTTCCGGAGTTTCAGGCGGTGGCCGACCACTCTTGCGCGGAGCGCAGCCGAGCCAGGCTGGTGTCGCGGCCGAGCAGTTCGAGCGACTCGTAGAGCGGTGGGCTGATGTGTGATCCGGTCACCGCGACGCGCACGGGCGCGAATGCTTTGCGTGGTTTGAGCCCCAGATCATCGATCAGCGCGGTTTTCAGCGCGTCTTCGATGGCGGCGGTGGACCACTGTGTCAGTGGCTCCAGCGCGGCAATAGCGGATTGCAATACCTGATTTGCTTCGGTACCGAGATTCTTGGCTCCCGCTGTGGGGTCGATCGCAAATTGTTCGGCGGGCGCCAACAGAAAACGCAACAGTTCCCAAGCGTCCGACAAGACCACGATCCGGGTCTGCACCAGTTCGGCCGCAGCGGCGAACATCTTCTCATCGATTTCGGCGCCGATATGACCGTGCTGGGTCAGGTACTCGCGCAGTCGGTTGCTGAAATCACCCGGTTCCAGCAATCGGATGTGCTCGGCGTTGAGCGCGTCCGCCTTCTTCTGATCGAATCGGGCCGGATTCGAATTCACTTTCGATATGTCGAACGCGGCAACCATCTCCGCCATGGTGAACACGTCGTGGTCGTCGGCGATGCTCCACCCGAGTAGTGCCAGGTAATTCAGCAAACCTTCGGGGATGAATCCACGATCGCGATGGACGAACAGATTCGACTCGGGATCGCGCTTGGACAACTTCTTGTTGCCCTGTCCCATGACGAACGGCAGGTGGCCGAACTCCGGGGTGAAGTCGGCGATGCCGATGCGGCGCAGGGCGCCGTAGAGCGCGATCTGGCGCGGGGTCGAGGAGAGCAGGTCTTCGCCGCGCAAGACGTGGGTGATCTTCATCAACGCGTCGTCGAGCGGGTTGACCAGCGTGTACAGCGGGTCACCGGTGCCGCGGGTGAGCGCGAAGTCCGGCACGCTGCCCGCCTTGAAGGTGGTTTCGCCGCGCACCAGATCGTGCCAGGTGATGTCCGCCGCGGGCATCCGGAGCCGAATCACCGCGGGGCGCCCGGCATCTCGATACGCCTCGATCTGCTGGGCGGTGAGGTCGCGATCGTAGTTGTCGTAGCCGAGCTTCGGGTCGCGTCCGGCGGCGCGGTGGCGGGCCTCGACTTCCTCAGGCGTGGAGAAGGATTCGTAGGCTTCGCCGGCCGCCAGCAAACGCTGGACGGCGTCGCGGTGCAGATCCTTGCGCAGCGACTGGCGGTATGGCTCGTAGGGGCCGCCGACCTCCGGACCCTCGTCCCAGGTGAGGCCGAGCCAGCGCAGCGCGTCGAGCAGCGCGCGGTAGGAGTCCTCGGAATCCCGTGCCGCATCGGTGTCTTCGATGCGGAAGACGAATTTTCCACCGTGGTGTCGGGCGTAGGCCCAGTTGAACAGCGCCGTCCGGATCAGGCCGACGTGCGGTGTCCCGGTGGGCGACGGGCAGAAGCGGACCCGTACTTCAGTCATGGCTCTCTTTCGACTAGCGAGGCTTGGCGGCAACAGGATTGATCAGGGTTCCGATGCCCTCGATGGTCACGGACACTTGTTGTCCGGCCTGCACGGGTCCGACCCCCTCCGGCGTTCCGGTGAGGATGACATCGCCGGGCAGCAGCGTCATCACGGCGCTGATCCACTCGATGAGCTTCGGAATGTCGTGCAGTAGAAGCGATGTGCGGCTGCGCTGGCGGACTTCGCCGTCGAGCTCGGTGACGATCTCCAGATCCGAAGGATCCAAGGAGGTTTCGATCCACGGGCCGAGCGGGCAGAAGGTGTCGTACCCCTTGCCCCTGGTCCACTGTCCGTCGTGGCGCTGCTGGTCGCGCGCGGTCACGTCGTTGGCGACGGTGTAACCGAGCACCACGTCCAGCGCGCGGGCGGCGGGCACGTCCTTGCACGGGCGGCCGATGACGACGGCGAGTTCGCCCTCGTAGTCGACCTGAGAGGAGCTGGGCGGCAGGATGATCGGGGCGTTCGGCCCGGTGATCGCGGTGTTCGGCTTGAGGAAGATCACCGGGTCTTCCGGTGCGGGCCCGCCCATTTCAGCCGCGTGGGCCGCGTAGTTCTTGCCGATACAGACCACCTTGCTCGCCAGGATCGGCGCGAGCAGGCGGACATCGGCCAGCGGCCAGCTCCGCCCGGTGAACGTCGGCGTACCGAACGGGTGTTCCGCGATTTCCTTCGCGATGGTGTCGCTTCCGTCCCCCTCGATGCTGACGAACGCGACCCCATCGGGACTGGCTACTCGACCTAGACGCATGCCGGGCAGTCTATCGACCGGCTTCCACCTGCCCGAACGCGCCCAACCGTGCGGTACGCGGCGCCGCGTCCGGCCGATTCCGGCCGACTGTGAGCAGTCCGACATCCGACTGCCGAAATCCACTTGCCCGCGCGGTGTAACGTAAGCCTCAATGTTCATCTAATGGGAACCACTTCCCACATAATGAGATTCAGAGGTGAGACCGATGGCTACCGTGACGCAGATCAAGGAGACTCGACGGTGGTCCATGCTCGGTCTCGGCGTCTTCGCGCAAGCCGCGAGCGCGGTCTTCGTCAACGGCGTCGCCTTCCTGCTGCCCGCGCTGACCGATCGCGGTATGCCGTTGGCCACAGCGGGACTGCTGGTGGCGATGCCCACCTTCGGGTTGGTCTGCACGCTGATCGCGTGGGGGTATCTGGTCGATCGGATCGGCGAGCGCAAAGTGCTGATCGGCGGGCCGCTGCTGATGCTGATCGCCGGCGGTGCCGCGGCCGCGGCGACGAACGACATCGCTTTGGGCGCACTGTTGTTCCTGGGTGGCGTCGGCGCGGCGAGCACCAACGGGGCCAGCGGCCGCCTCATCGTCGGCTGGTTCCCGCCGCAGCGGCGCGGGCTGGCGATGGGGATCCGGCAGACCGCCCAGCCGCTCGGCGTCGGCATCGGCGCGCTGGCCGTGCCCGCCGTCGCCGCGACATACGGTGTGCCCGCGGCGATTCTGGTTCCCGCGGCGATGGCGGGTATCGCCGCGGTGAGCGCGCTGATCGGCATCGTCGATCCGCCGCGTCCGGCGGGCGCCACCGCGAGCGATGCGGCGTTGCGCGCCAATCCTTATCGCGGCGATACGACTTTGTGGCGCATCCATGCCGTCTCTGTGCTGCTCGTCATACCGCAGGGCACGGTGTGGACTTTCGCACTGCTGTGGCTGCACCGCGACGTCGGCTGGTCGTTGGCCGCGGCCGGAATTCTGGTCACCGCCACCCAAATCCTGGGCGCGGCAGGCCGAATCGGGGTGGGCGCCTGGTCCGACCGGGTCGGCAGCCGGTTGGGTCCGTTGCGCACGGTCGCCATCGCCGCCGTGTTGTCGATGGCCGCGCTGGCATTGGCGGCCTGGACCCACATGTGGTGGGCCGCAATCCCGTTGCTGGTCGTCGCCTCGGTGATCACGGTGTCCGACAACGGACTAGCCTTCACCGCCGTCGCCGAAATCGCGGGCCCCTATTGGAGTGGTCGCGGACTCGGCATCCAGAACACCGGCCAGAATCTGGCGATGGCCGCGGTGCCCCCGGTGTTCGGCGCGCTCATCAGCGCAAGCGGTTTCGCCGCCGCCTACCTGCTGGCGGCCGCGCTGGCGGTAGCCGCCGTCCCCTTGGTCCCGACCGGCCGCCGCGCCCAATAACCGCCCAGCCCTGATGGATTGACGCCCGCTCCGGATGCCGGAGCGGGCGTAGATCGTCGGATGTATCGGACGCGACTCATGCGGTCGCGCCCAGGCCGATGCGACATCGATCACTCTGACCGGTCGGGAACGATTAGGCCACAACGCTTTTGGTACGCCAGCGCCATTCAGTCCACTGGACAACTTTCGATCCCGAACTACACCGCCCGCGATCGGATTGAAGCACGATTGAGTCACCTACCGCGGGCCTAGCTGTCGCTTTTAGCGACACTCTGTCGCCAACAGGTACGATAGAAACATTCTGTCGCTATCATCAGGAGTGCAATGCCGCGGATCGACGCACCGACCGTCGCCGAACACCGGGCGAACCAAGAACGCGCGCTGCTCGACGCCGCCCGCATGGTGTTGCTACAGAACGGACCCCAGGCCGTGACGCCCGCCACTGTCGGCGCGGCCGCCGGGCTCGCCCGCAGCAGTGTCTACAAGTACTTCAGCTCCGGCGACGAAATCCTGTTCCGCATCGTGTCGGACGCGCTGCTGGAATGGGGCGCGCGCGTGCGCGACACGGTCGAACGCGCCGAGACTCCCGCGGGCCAAGTCGACGCCTACGTGCGAACCACCCTGGCACTGGCGGCATCTGGCACGCATCGCATCGCCGTCCTCGGCAGTGCCCTCCCGCGCGACGAGGCGACCCGGCGCGATCTCGCCGACGCACACCACGATTCGGCCGCGCCACTGCGCAAGGCACTCACCGCCCTCGACAACCCGGACCCCGACCTGACCGCCGATCTCATCGACGGCGCGCTCGGCCGCGCCATCGAACGCATCGACGCGGGCCGCCCGCACGACGAGATCGCCAGGGAGACAATCGCGTTCGTCCGCCGCGCGGTCGGCCTCAATCATCGCCCGATCCGCCACCACGGCATGGGCTGACGCCCGCTCGACTCAAACCGCAAGCAGCGCAGCGGGATCGAACGTGACGTGGAACGGGATGTCGGCGTCGACGACCGCGTCGAAGACACTGCCGGAACAGACAACGGGATCGGCACCATAGCCGCCCTCGCCCAACACCATCCGATGCATCACGACATCGGGTTGATGTTCGACGATCCAATACTGCGGAATGCCCACCGCCGCGTACTCGCGCACCTTCCGCACCCGATCGGTGCGCTCGGTCCCGCTACCCGGCGCGACGACCTCGACCGCGAGCCGCACCTCGGAGCCGGGAACTCGCTTGGGCACCTCCGCGACGACGGCAGCCCTGGCGACCTCACGCGGAATCACGATGATGTCGGGTTTGCGGACCCCGCTGCGCGTGCTGACCTCCCAGCCGTTGCCGACACAGAGATGCACGGCGGCTCCGACGGCTCCGGCATCGATGAATCGGCCGAGCCGCTGCGTCACGTGATTGTGCCGGGCACCGCAGGCCACCTCGACCAGCCAGCCGTCCTCCAGCTCGAAACCCTTGCCGCCACCCGGGGCATCACGGAGGTCGAGCCCGGCATACGGGCCGACCTGCGCTCGCCGATTCCCGCGCTGTGTGCTCACCGAACCTCCGTCTCACCAGGTAAGCCCGTCGATGAGCGGCCAACGGTGGCACACGTCATGGACTCAGTCCATGGCTTACCACCACACGCGCGTTTCACACGTGGCCGAAGGTCCCGCACCGGAATTGCTCCGATCCGGGACCGCGTCGGGTTTCGCTCAGACGATGGCGGCGATGCGATCGCCGACCTCGACCGTCGACGCCGCACCGGCGCGCGACGCGAGGTCCTTGGCGACGGCGGATTCGATGCGGGCGGCAGCCTCGGCATTGCCGAGATGGTTGAGCAGCAACGACACCGAAAGGATCGCCGCGGTCGGATCGGCCTTGGACTGCCCCGCGATGTCGGGCGCGCTGCCGTGCACCGGCTCGAACATGCTCGGGTTGGTGCCCGAGGCATCGATATTGCCGCTGGCGGCCAGCCCGATGCCACCGCTGACGGCGGCCGCGAGATCGGTGATGATGTCGCCGAAGAGGTTGTCGGTGACGATGACATCGAACCGGCCCGGATCGTTCACCAGGTGAATGGTCGCGGCGTCGATGTGCTGGTAAGCCGTTGCCACCTCCGGGAATTCGGCCGCGACCTCGTCCACGGTGCGCTGCCACAGCGAACCGGCGAAGGTGAGCACGTTGGTCTTGTGCACCAGCGTGAGGTGCTTGCGGCGGGCCTGCGCCTTCGCGAAGGCGTAGCGCACCACGCGCTCGATGCCGAAGCGGGTGTTGGTGCTCACCTCGGTCGCCACCTCGTGCGGCGTCTCGACCCGAATCGCACCGCCGGTGCCGGTGTACGGCCCCTCGGTGCCCTCGCGGACCACCACGAAGTCGATGTCGGGGGTGCCGGCCAGCGGGCTGGTCACGCCCGGAAAGAGCTTGGACGGCCGCAGATTCACGTGATGATCCAGCGCGAACCGGGTGCGCAGCAGCAGCCCGCGCTCGAGCACCCCGCTCGGCACCGACGGGTCGCCGATCGCGCCGAGCAGGATCGCGTCGTGCTGCTTCAACTCCGGCAGCACCGAGTCCGGCAGGATCTCACCGGTCGCGTGGTACCGCTTGGCGCCGAGGTCGTACTCGGTCTTCGCCACGCCGGGCTGGACCACGTCGAGCACCTTGAGCGCCTCGGCGATGACCTCGGGCCCGATGCCGTCGCCGGGGATGACAGCAAGCTTCATTGCAACGCTCCGTTGTTAATCGAGGGCGCGCCCAGCCGTGGGCGCGCCCCCGCACACGATCAGAACAGGTCGACGACGACGACCTTCGCGGCGCCGACGGATTCGGCGATGGCCGCCTCGATCGCGTCGGGCACCTCGCGGTTGACCCGCAGGATCACCGTCGCGCCTTCCTTGTCGACGTCCTGGCTCAGCTGCGCGGCCAGGATGTCGATACCCGCCTCGCCGAGCTTGGTGCCGATCTTGCCGAGCGCGCCCGGCTTGTCCTCGTAGTTCAGCACGGCCATGTTGATGCCCTCGGCGCGCATGTCGTAGTTGCGGCCGTTGATATTGACGATCTTCTGCACCTGCTGCGGCTCGGTCAGCGTGCCCGCCACATTCAGGGTGCGGCCGTCGCCGAACACGGCGCGCAGGTCGACGAGGCTGCGGTGGCTCGGGCTGTCCGGCACGGTGTTCACCTGTGCGGTGATGCCGCGCTCCTTGGCCAGGGTCGGCGCGTTGACGAAGGTGACGTGATCTTCGACCAGCGCGGAGAAGATGCCGCGCAGCGCCGAAAGTTCCAGCACCGCAACGTCATGCGCGGCGAGCTCGCCGCGCACCTGCACCTCGACGCTCACCGGAAGCTCGTCGGACAGCGCACCGAGCAGGGCACCCTGCTTGCGCACGATGTCCAGCCACGGCGCGACGTCTTCGTCGACGCTGCCGCCGGTGACGTTCACCGCGCCGGGCACGAATTCACCGGCGAGCGCGAGCAATACGGACTTGGCGACATCGGTGCCCGCCCGGTCCTGCGCTTCGGAGGTGGACGCGCCCAGGTGCGGCGTCACCACGACCTGCGGCAACTCGAACAGCGGGCTGTCGGTGCACGGCTCGGTCTCGTACACGTCCAGGCCGGCGGCCCGCACGTGACCGGACTTGATGGCGTCGGCGAGCGCCTGCTCGTCGACCAGGCCACCGCGCGCGGCGTTGACGATGATGACGCCCGGCTTGGTCTTGGCGATGGCTTCCTTGCCGATGATGCCCTTGGTCTCCGGGGTTTTCGGCAGGTGCACCGAGATCAGGTCGGCGCGCTCGAGCAGCTCGTCCAGGCTCAGCAGCTCGATGCCGAGCTGGGCGGCGCGGGCGGGCGAGACGTAGGGGTCGTACGCGACGATCTTGGTCTCGAAGGCGGCGAGCCGGGCGGCGAACAGCTGGCCGATGCGGCCGAGGCCGACCACGCCGACGGTCTTGTCGAAGATCTCGACACCGTTGAATTTGCTGCGCTGCCAGGTGTGCTCGCGCAGCGTGGCATCGGCGGCCGGGATCTGGCGCGCGGCGGCGAGCAGCAGCGTGACGGCGTGCTCGGCGGCGGTGTGGATGTTCGAGGTCGGCGCGTTGACGACCATCACGCCGTGTTCGGTGGCCGCGGGCACGTCGACATTGTCGAGGCCGACGCCGGCCCGGGCGACGATCTTCAGGTTCTTGCCTGCCGCGAGCACCTCGGCGTCCACCGTGGTCGCGGAGCGCACGAGTAGTGCGTCGGCCTCGGGGACAGCGGCGAGCAGAGCCGGGCGGTCGGGGCCGTCGACCCACCGAACCTCGACTCCGTCACCGAGCGCGTCGACGGTCGACTGGGCAAGCTTGTCGGCGATCAGGACAACAGGACGGCCTGCTTGGCTCACTGTGGAGTACTCCTGGGGAAAGGGTTCGGCAATTACCGCCGATCAGCTTAGTGGGCGTCGTTTCGGCATGTTCTACCCCCTGGTAAGGCGGCCGTCGTCAGTATGCCGCATTGGTCAAAATATGAAGACCGGTCTACAGTTACCGCATGGGTGCCAAGGGAACCGAGACGCGCTGCCAACTGATCGGCGCCACGCGCAGACTGGTGGAGAAGCACGGATACTTCGGCACCGGCCTCAACCAGATCATCGAGACCAGCGGCGCACCGCGCGGCTCGCTGTACTTCCACTTCCCCGGCGGCAAGGACCAGCTCGTCGCCGAGGCGGTCGCCCAGGCGGGCAGCGAGATCGCGGCGTTGATCGATGCGGTCGAGCCCGGCGACACCGCCGCGGCGGCGACCAGCCTGCTCACCGCGTTCGGCGATCGGCTGGAAGCCTCCGCATGGCAGCAGGGCTGCCCGGTCGCCACCGTCACCCTCGACGTCTCGGCGGCCAACGACACCATCCAGGCCGAATGCGCCGCCGCCTACGCGGGATGGGAAGAGGCACTGCGCATTCGCCTGCAGGCCGACGGGCACTCGGACGCCGAGGACTTGGCCGGGGCGATTCTCGCGATGATCGAGGGCGGCTTGCTCTTGGCCCGCGCTCAGCGCAGCCGCGCGCCGCTCGAGCGGGTAGCGCGCACCATTCGCGCCATGATCTGACTGGATCAGTAGCTATGCCAACAGTTTTCGCAGATGTGCAGAATATGTAGACCGGTCTATTAAGGAGAATCATGTCCCACAGCATCGTGCTCGGCGCCGCCGGGTTCATCGGCCGCGCAGTGGTGGCGCAGCTGCTCGACCAGGGCGGTTCCGTCGCCGCCGCCGTCCGTCCCGGCAGCGAGGACCGGCTCACCACCTGGTTGCGAGCACGCGCCATCGATCAGACTGGGCTCACGGTCGTTTCCTGCGACGTGACCGCGAAGGACCTCGGCCTACCTGCCGACCTCGACACCGCGGACATCCGTGACATCTATAACTGCGCGGCGCGCTTCGCTTTCGGTCTCGGCAAGGACGAGGCCTACGCGGTGAACGTGACCGGCGCCCTGCACGTGCTCGACTGGGCCGCGACGCTGCCCGAGCTGCGGCGCGTCGTCCACATCACCGGCTATCGCATCACCGTCGAGGACTCGAACGAACAGGACTACGAGAGAGGGGCTTACGGCGCATCCAAGTTCGAGTCCGATCCGATGCTGCGCCGCCATGCGGCCGAGCGGGGCATTCCGCTCACGATCGCCAACCCGAGCAGCGTGCTCGGCGCGGGCCAGTACGTCGGGCTCGCCGGCATGGTCGACGATCTGTGGCACGGCAGGCTCGCGGCGATCCCCGGCGGTCGCGAAACCTTCGTTCCGATAGTCGATCTGGACTACTTCGCGACCTTCCTGATCAGCCTGCCGGAACAGGACGACACGACGGGGCGGTCCTACACCGTTCTCGATTCCCGAACCCCGGTGCTGCCGGACCTGATTCGGGTGCTCGCCGAACATCTGGGCGTGCGCGCGCCGCGCTTCTCGGTTCCGGTCAGTGTGATCGAGAAGCTGCCGAGGGCACTGACCGGCGCCGATCCCGAGACGCTTCCGTTCATCGCCGACGACCGGTACGACACGTCCGCCGCGGATACGGTCGCGCGCACCGCAGGTCTCACGATGCCGTCCGCCGAGACAGTCCTGCGCACCTGGGCCGATCACCTGGTGTCGAGCCGGTTCGGTGCCGTCGAGGCGGATCCGACCGCCGGATTCATCGACGGCACTTGGATTTCCGGAGAGCGGGAGCATCCGGCCTATGTCCTGCTGCACGGCCTGCCCGTCGACAGTGAATCCTGGGCCGAGGTACGGGCTGCGCTCGTGGCACCGAGCCTGGTCGCCGACCTGCCCGGACTCGGGCGGTCCGCGCCCGGCGAAATCGATGACGTACTGCCGCGATTGATGAGCTCCGTACGCAGTCGCCCAGTACTGGTGGGTCATTCGCTCGGCTGTGCTCCGGTGCTGAGATATGCCGCCGCACACCCGGATCGGATCTCGGGTGTCGTGCTGGTATCGCCCGCATTTCTGCAGCGGCGGGCCGGCCGGATCCTCCGTTCGCCGCTGGCGGCGTTGGCATTGCGGCGAATATCGGCCGACGCCTTGGCAACACAGCTCGGCATACCCGCCGGACCCGCGGTCGACAGTGCGGCGGACAACTTGCGCAGGCCCGGGGTGGCAACCCGCACGGTCGCCGCGCTGCGGCACGCGAGCGCACCCGCACGGCGAAACGAGCTGGCCGAGCTGCTCGCGCGGGTAACCGTGCCGGTACGGATCGTGGCGGGCACGCAGGACCCGCTCACGATGACCGTGCCGCAGGAACTGGCCGTCATCGAGGGCACCGGGCACTACCCGCAGCTGACCCACCCCGCACAGGTCGCGGCCGAGATCGCCCGGGTCGGCGCCCAGACGGTGCACGCCCGCTGACGAAACGCGGAGGGCCCCGCACCACTCGGGTGCGGGGCCCTCTCCGGAATCGCGCTCAGTGGGCGCGAGACCCGGTCGATCAATCGACCATTACGTCAAATCAGCGGCCGCCGAAGGAGCCCGTCCACAGGGTGTTGAGGATTCCGTGGAAAGCGGCACCGAAGGTGTCCAGGAAACCGCCGAGGGCAGCGCTACCGGTGTCGATGATAACGGGGATCATTTAAATACCTCTTCATTGAAAGACAATCCAGTCGTACTGGCTGACACAAGGCTCATCGGTGCCCGAACAAGGACGGTTACGAAATTAGGGCATTTAGTGATGCAGGTTACAGCCAGATCACGAAGAACACCTGGTCGGATGACCATTAGGGGTGCACGCCCTGAGAACCATGGGCTTGACCACGATGTATGCGCCCAGCCGTCCACCGCCTCGGGCCAACAGGCGGTAAACATAAAGATCCTCTAAGAAATCGATAGCACCCCGATAAGAGGGCTATACACACTCGACAGACCCGGACATTTCCGACACCGAACCGAAACTCTGTAACAAGCGCACGAATTCGCCGATTGCACCTCGTAGAAGCAGTCGTGTGCGCATCACCGGACGACACATTCGGCGCACCTTCAGATCAGCTATATCCGCACCGGATAAACGTGCCGCGCACTATCTTTCGCCGACCCGCAATCGACGTTCAGCTCACCGCGGCGACGGCCCGGGAAAAGGCCCGCACCCGCGTGGTTTCGCGATTGCGATGCCAGACCAGTCCCAGCCGCGAGTGCGCCAACCCGGTCACCGGCACAAAGCTGACCTCCGGCCGGTCATGGAACACCGCGGTCGGATGGCACAGCAACATCGCGCCCGCACCCGCCGCCACCACCTCGATCCCCTCCCGCAACGTGCCGACGCCGGGCCCGGCCGGAACGGGCAGGCCGCCCGGGGTCACATCCACCGACTGCGCTCGTCGCCAGTACTGCGGCGCGGGCCCACGCACGCCGATCAACGAGAACTCGGCGAGATCCTCCGGCGACAAGCTGGCCCTCGTCGCGAGCGGGTGCCCCTTGGGCACGGCCAACATCTGCGGCTGCTCCGAAAAGACCTGTCCGAGAACGAGGTCGCTCTCCCCCATCGGCAGCAGCACGACCGCGATATCGACCTCGCTGCGCTGCACCGGACCGAACGGATCGGCCAGCGGAATCTCGACCACCTCGGTGACGCAGGCGGGAAACCGGTGCTGGAACAGTTCGAGTGCCGCCGTGAGGTTTTCGCTACCCGAACCCTGGATGCCGATGCGCAGTACACCTTCGGTCCCCCGGGCCGTCGCACGGACGTTGTCCACCGTCGCCCGCAGCGCCGCGTAGGCGGGCTCCAGATCGGCCAGGAAGTCCGCGCCGAGCGGCGTGAGTGTGACCTTGCGGCTGGTGCGCTCGATCAGTCGCGCGCCCACCCGCTGTTCCAATGCGCGCAGCAGTTGACTCACCCGGCTCTGCGAGACGTACAACCGCTCCCCCGCGCGCCCGAAGTGCAGCTCCTCGGCGAGCACCAGGAAGGCCTCCAGCTCACGTACCTCCAGGCCGGCCATTGGCGTCCTCTCCAGCATCGATTAGTTCTGCTCATAGAACGATGAGACCTTCGCCATTGTTTCCGCCCGGGATGATCAGTTGGCTGGAGGCATGACACAAACTCGCGGAATCGCGAATCCGGCTCCGGCAGCACGCGGTTCGGCGCTGCGCGGCTGGCTCGGCGTCGGCGCCGTGACCGGCGCCACCTTCACGGCCGTCACCTCGGAGATGCTCCCGGTCGGCCTGCTCACCCCCATCAGCGACACCTTGCGGATCACCGAGGGCGCGGCGGGACTCTCGCTGACCGCCACCGGCGTGGTCGCCGCGCTGTCCGCGCCGCTGATCACCGCCGCGCTCGGCCGCACCGACCGCAGGCTCGTGCTCTGCGCGCTGCTCGCGGTGCTGACCCTCGGCAATCTCGGCGCGGCCTGGTCGCCGAACTTCGCCGTCATGATCGGGGCCAGGGTGCTGATCGGGCTCGGCATCGGCGGCGTGTGGGCCATCGCGGCGAGCATGGCGGCGCGGCTGGTACCGGAGCAGTCGATCGGCCCGGCCACCTCGCTGGTTTACAGCGGCGTCGCGGTGGCCTCGGTGATCGGCGTACCCGCAGGGACTTACCTCGGCGCGCTCGCCGGGTGGCGCGCGGCCTTCCTCGTCAGTGCCGGTCTCGCGCTGGTCGTCCTCGTTGCCATCGCCGTGCTGTTGCCGAGACTGACTGTCGCGCAGGTAGTTCCGCTCCGCGAGGTGCTGCGGATGACCCGCAGGCCCCAATTGCGCACCGCCCTAATGGTTGTCGCGTTTCTGGTGACCGGCCACTTCGCCGCCTACACCTACATCCGTCCGCTGTTGGAGAAGGTCACCGGCATCGGCGCGAGCACCATCGGCACCGTGCTGCTGGTGTACGGAATCGCCGGTGTCATCGGCAATTTCAGCATGGGCACGGTCGGCGTTCGCGGCCCGCGCCGCACGCTGATCACCATCAGCGTCCCGCTGGCCGTCACCGTGCTGTTGATACCGGCGCTCGGTGGTTCGCTGTGGCTCGCGGTGGTGCTGATGGTGGCCTGGGGGCTGTCCTACGGCGGCGTGTCGGTCACCACACAGAACTGGGCCTTCGCCGCGGCACCCGACGCGCGTGAGGCCGCGTCCTCGTTGAACGCGGGCGTCTTCAACGCCGCCATCGCCCTCGGCGCACTGCTCGGCGGGCGGGCCGCGGACGCGTTCGGCATCAGCTCAGCGATGTGGCTCGGCGGTGCGCTCGTGCTCGTCGCACTGACGATCGCCGCGGCAAGCCGCGCACCGGAAGCCCCCGAGCTGCGGAGATAGCGGAAAACGAGATGCGGTGATGATCATCGGGCTCCTAGCATCAACGGCATGGCCCTACGCGCGATCCCCGCTTCGATGGACCCGACGGTGGTCGGGTCCATCGACGTCGAGCTGGCACGGGTCGAGCGCGAGCACCGCGTCTCGATCCGGCTCGCCATCGAAAGCGGCAGCCGGGCCTGGGGTTTCCCGTCGCCGGATTCCGATTACGACTGCCGGTTCGTCTATGTCGCGAACCTGGATACCTACCTGTCGCCCTGGCCCACCCGCGACGTGCTCGAAACGCCGCTGTCCGGCCTGCTCGACGTGAACGGCTGGGACCTGGCCAAGGCGCTGCGACTGCTGGTCGCGGGCAACGCCGTGCTGATCGAATGGCTGATGTCGCCGATCGTGTACCGGGGCGACAGCCGGTTCCGCGACGACCTGCGCGCCTTGGCCGCCGAGGTCGCCGACCGCAACCGGGTGGCCAGGCACTACCTGCATCTCGGCGCCAAGCAGTGGGAGTTGTTCGACCGCAACCGATCACTGAAGAAGGTGTTCTATTCGTTGCGCCCGGCCATGGCGTTGCGCTGGCTGCGCGAGCACCCCGGCGCGGCGGTCGCGCCGATGCACCTGCCGACGCTGCTGGCCGAGTGCGACCTGCCCGCCGATCTTGTTGCGGCAGTGGCGGAGTTGACCGAGCTCAAGTCGCGGACCCGCGAAATGGGCACCGGGACAGTACCGGTGCCGATCGTCGCGTTCATCGAGTCCGAATTCGACTTGGCCGCAGCGGCTTTCCCGAAAACTGTGGATCCGGACCTCGACCGGGCCCGAACCCTCACCGCGGAGTTCTTCCGCGCCGAGGCCACTGCGGGGTCGTAACCGCGCGTGTCCCTTACGCTTCGGCGACGGCCGCCAGGTACGCCTGCTCCAGCCGACGTGTCGCGGTCGGCCGGTCCGGGTCCGGACGAGGGATCCCGAGGTGGGACTCGCGCAGCTCGTCCATGAACTCCGCCCACAGTTCGGGTCCGCCCTCCTCCAGCAGCTCGGCCCGCACGCGCAACTGCTTGGTGGTCGGCCGGTGCCGCAGCCCCCACGCACCGAGCTGCGCCATCACCGGCACCAACTCGATGGCGGGCTCGGTCAGCCGGTACTCCGCCTTCTGACCGGGCCTGCTGTCCTCGCGACTCAGCAGGCCCGCCGCGACCAGCCGCTTCAGCCGATCGGACAGGATGTTCGAGGCGATGCCCTCGTCCGATCGGGCGAGCAGCTCGCGGAAATAGCGCCGGTTGCCGAACATCACGTCGCGCAGCACCAGCATGGTCCACCGATCGCCGATCACCTCGATCGCCGCGTTGATCGGGCAGCCCGAGCGTCCCTCTTCGCGCATCCACCGCTCCTTCGCCGCGAAACCGATCCGAACTTCTGCTTGCAATATACAACCAGAATGTCTTAACCTCTACGAAAGCGATTGCAAACTGCAAGCAGTAGAGAGAAAGACAGCACAATGGCGAAGCTCCTGGTACGCAATCTGGCCATCTCGTTGGACGGCTACGTCGCCGGACCGAACCAAGGCCCCGACAATCCGATCGGCGAAGGCGGCATGCGCCTGCACGAGTGGGTCTTCGCCACTCGAACCGGGAACGACTGGTCCGGCAGCGCGGGCGGCGAAACCGGTATCGACGATGACTTCGTCAAGGCGGGTGATGTCGGCGTCGGCGCAACCATCATGGGCCGCAACATGTTCGGCCCGATTCGCGGCGCGTGGCAGGACGAGGAATGGAAGGGCTGGTGGGGTGACAACCCGCCGTACCACCACGACACGTTCGTGCTGACGCATCACCCGCGGCCGTCGCTGCCAATGGCGGGCGGGACCACATTCCACTTCGTCGACGAGACCCCGGACGAGGTGCTGCGGCGGGCGTTCAAGGCCGCGGACGGCAAGGATGTGCGTTTGGGTGGCGGCTCATCGGTGGTGCGCCAGTTCCTGCAGGCCGGTTTGGTCGACGAGCTGCACCTGGCCGTCGTGCCGATCCTGCTCGGCGCCGGCGAACGCCTCTACGACGACCTCGGCGCACTGCCCGGTTACGCGGTCAGCTCGGTGGTCCGCTCGCCCGCGGTCACCCATGTGACGTTCACCAGGGCGTAAGCACTCCCCCGAAACGGGGAAAGGCCCCGCACCATGCCGGTGTGGGGCCTTTCAAAAGCTTAGGAGCGATCAGATCAGAGGACGCGAACGTCCTGCGCCTGCGGGCCCTTCTGGCCCTGGCCGATCTCGAACTCCACGCGCTGCCCCTCATCGAGGGACCGGAAACCCGCGCCGCTAACGGCCGAGTAATGCACGAAGACGTCGGGGCCTCCGCCGTCTTGCGCGATGAAGCCGAAGCCCTTCTCGCTGTTGAACCACTTCACAATGCCCTGAGCCATTTCATACTTTCTGTAGACGAGCCAGATTCTGCCAAATGGAATGGCCTGGTCTCGTGATCAACGATGCCATGATCCGACGAATTTCTCCACATCTTCCTCGGTCAACTGTGAGCAAAACAACGCTGACGAGGGATTGTTGCCGTCACCTCCCATGCTCTGACAGGCCCCGATCCGGGAAAACCACCCGAAAGAGACGTTCAGGTACCTGAGCTTGTTGCCAGGCTCGTTCGTCGTCCCCCTCCGACGAATCCGCCTGTACCGCCTGCACCGCATAGTTCGCCGCGTGCACCGCGTGGCCCGCCACATGAGCGGTGGCCGCCGCGTGCCCGGCCGACCGCGCGACGAAACCGGCAGCGCCGTCGGTCTCGCGGGCGGCGTCGTGCGCGGCGAACGCGGCCTTGCGCGCCTCGGGCATCGTCAGGTCGCCGCGCACCCACGCCCGGGCGGCCTCGATCGCCGCCGCCGGTCGCGGATCATCGGGGTGCGCGCGCTCGAAAAGCGGCAGCACGTGCTCGGCACACGCCGCCGCCCACAGCGCGAGCTCCGTATGGTCGACCCGGTTGAGAGTCACCGGCCCGCTCTGCTCGCCTCGGTCCGCACAGGCCTTCCCCTTCTCGACGCCAGTGGTGCCGATGCTCGGCCACGTCCCAGTTATCTTGTGCCGCAAAGGCCATCGCTACCAGCGCACTAAGGCGCCGCTAAGTCATCCTACGACTTTCTGTCGCGTCGTGCAGCCCCCACATCGAGTCTTCTGGTTACGGCCGCAGGTAACGCACCTGGCGTGGCTTCGCGGCGTTGTGGGCGGCGCGGCCGGGCAGATGCTCGGGGACACCGACCTCCCACCAGGCACCGGCCTCGGTCCAGGACGATGGCTGGGTGCGGATCACCAGCACGGCCGGGCGGGACTCCCGAACTGCGGATTCTCGCGCTTCGGCGTAGGCGGCGCGGAATTCGTCGAGGTCAGCGGCGGTGAAGGCGGCGCAGCCCAGCGCGCGGGCGTGTGCGGCGAAGTCCACTCGCGGCGGATCGTCGTGTTCGCTGCGACAGTCGGCGTAGAAGTTGTTGAACGGTGCGCCGCCTTGGCCCTCCTGAAGACGGGCGATCACCGCGTAGCCGTCGTTGTCGCAGACGACCGCGACGAACGGGTGGCCCGCGAAGGCCGCGGAGAACAGTTCGGAGTTCAGCATCAGGTAGGAGCCGTCGCCGAGCATGGTGGTGACCACGCCGTCGGTGTGCGCCATCGCCGCGCCCCAGGCTCCGGCGAGTTCGTAACCCATGCAAGAGAATCCGTATTCGACGTCCATCGTCGGTGCGCCGCCGGACGCGCGCCAACCGCCGACGAGTTCGCCGGGCATGCCGCCCGAGGCGGTCATGACGTAGTCGTTCGGTTCGCTGAGTTCGTTGACGATGCCGACCACTTGGGCGTAACTGGGGATGCCCGGGGTGTGGGCGCGCAGCTTGTCGATATGGGCGTCCCAAGTGCCGCGCTGGGCGGCGGCGCGTGCGGTCCATTCGGGGTCGACGTGATATTCCTGGGTGCGTTCTGCCAGGTCACGGACCGATGCGTCGGCGTCGCCGACTATTGCGAGGGCACCGTGTTTGACGGCGTCGAACCGTGCGGCGTTGATGGTGACGAAGCGGACAGCCGGCGCGAAGACGGTCCACGAGGCGGTGGTGAAGTCCTGCAGCCGGGTACCGACCGCGAGAACCAGGTCGGCTTCGCCGGCCAGGACGTTGGCCGAGGTCGACCCGGTGACGCCGAGCGGACCGGCGTAGAGCGGATGGTCGTGGGGCACGAGGGTGCGGCCCGCTGTCGTCTCGACGATCGGAATGCCATGGCGCTCAGCGAATTCGAGGACGGTGGCGGCCGCGCCCGAGTAGCGGACACCGCCGCCGAGCACCAGCAGCGGGCGCGCCGAGTTGCGCAGTGCCGCGGCGGCGTCGGTCAGCGAACGCTCGTCGGCGCGGGGGCGCAGGATGCGATGGACGACCGGGGCGAACAGGGCGTCGGGGAAGTCGTAGGTCTCGGCCTGGACGTCTTGCGGCAGGGCGAGGGTGACCGGGCCGGCCTCGGCGGGGTCCGTGAGCACCCGGACCGCCTGGGGCAGCGTGGAAATCAGCTGCTCGGGGCGGGTGATTCGATCGAAGTAGCGGCTCACCGCGCGGAAGGCGTCGTTGACGGTGGCGGTCGCGTCGCCGAAGTGCTCGACCTGTTGCAGCACCGGATCGGGTGCGCGGGTGGTGAAGGTGTCGCCCGGAAGCAGCAGCAGCGGAAGACGATTCGCGTGCGCGACGCCCGTGGCGGTCACCATGTTCAGCGCACCGGGGCCGATCGATGAGGTCGCCACGCCGATCTGCCGTCGATGGGTCGCCTTGGCGTAGCCGACGGCGGCCAGGGCCATGCCTTGCTCGGTGTGCCCGCGCCAGACCGGGATCTCGTCCCGCCGCTCCTGCAGGGCGGTGCCCAGGCCGAGCACGTTGCCGTGTCCGAAGATGCCGAAAACGGCGGGGAACAAGGGCACTTCGCGGCCGTCGAGGGTCTCCGAGCGCTGGGCGACCAGCCACGCCACCAGCGCCTGTGCCGCAGTCAGTTTCATCCGAGCCGTCCTTTGTGGTTGGTGACCGGGCAGCGCGGATCGACAGGTTCGTCATCCCAACTGCCGCGCACCCAGGTGTGTGCCGGGTCATCGCAGAAGGCCATCGAGCGCTGCGGGGCGGGACCCGCGAGCACATTGAGGTAGTACATCGGGTAGCCCGGTGCGGCGATGCACGGTCCGTGATAGCCGTGCGGGACCAGGAAAACATCGCCGTCCCGCACGGCGACGTTTTCGTCGAGGGTGCCGTCCGCGGTGTAGGTCCGATGCATTCCGAATCCGTCACGTGACGGAGTAATCCCGTCCCGACCTGCGATGCGGAAGTAGTAGATCTCCTCGTTGACGACCTCGCAGTCGGTCGCTTCATCATGCTTGTGCGGTGGGTAGGAGGACCAGTTGCCGTCCGGCGTGATCAGCTCGCAGGCGTTGAGCTTGTCGGCGTGGTCCCAGATGCCGGGGACACCGAAGTTGGTGACCTGACGGGTGGCCTGTCCCGCGCCGCGAATATCGACCGGAACCTGTTCGGCCGGGCCATATTTCGGTTCCAGGCGGTTCATGCAACGCGCCATCGGCAGCGCGAGCTCGAGATCACCTTCGGCTAGCACCTCGACCTGAGCGTCACGCGGAACGTAGGCGAAGTCCGTCACCCGGGTGAAAACCGAGTCCCGACCGGACAATTCGAACGTCATGCCATCGACGCGCACAGTGCAGGCCCCAGCCAGGGGAAGAACGAACGCCTCGAACTCACCGGTCTCGAGCTGCCGGGCTTCACCTGCGCGCAGGTTCAGCACCCGCAAGCCCGTATAGGTCCACCCAGCATCCTCCGGAGTCAGGTAGATCGAATCGCGCCCCTCACTCAGCAAGCCAGCCGGCCGATGCAGTTTCATCGCAATCCCCAGTCTCCAGTGGTGGCAACCGTCCGCATGCTGAGCACCGATCGCGCACCGACCCGCCGCAGCGCACGAATTCGCACCTCGCGTACACAATTGCTAACAATTCCGTGCGCGCCAAGATGATTCGCGCGCAGCAGTCGCCCACCACGCCGCACGGTGACGGGTCGGCTCACCCGCGGTGCGCGTGGCCGTTCGCCGCGGGGACGTGGCGCGCGCATGATGTTGCGCCGCGCACGGATTAGCTGGCGACGACATGCGCGCGACGACAATCCGAGCGCATCGCTGGCGAGGAACAGCGCGCAGTCGACTATTGACAGGCGGATGTAACTCACCGGGGCTCTTTCCGAATCTTGGCCACCACACCTGCGCCGGCCAGCTGCAGCGCACGAATTCGCACCACGCGCACACAACTGCCAGCAATTCCATGCGCGCTTTGACGATTCGTGCGCGGGCGGCCACCACCGACGTGCACTAGCTGGCTGCGACTCATCGGACCTCCGTCAGCGCCTTGGCGGCCACCGCGCCCGTAGCGGCCGACCGCAGCCCACGAAATCGCGCCGTGCGCACGAAACCGCCAGCAATTCCTGGCGCGCCAAGATGATTCGCACGCAGCCGTCGTCCACGCCGCGCGGCGACAGTTGGTCGGCCTCGGCGCTCGACGTGCCGCACGCCGACGGGGGTACTCGGCGCGCACATCATCGTGCGCCGCGCATGGAATCGCTGGCGACTTCGTGCGCGCGACGATGATCTGTGCGCGGCGGTCAGCAGGAACGACGTGTAGTCGCGCCCGGGGACAGGGGGTGGGAGGTGGACGCGATTCATCGGGCCTCCCTCAGCATCTTGGCGGCGGCATCGACTGCGGTGCCGACGTCGCCGTCGGGTGGGTAGAGGAGGGTTCGGCCGACGACCAAGCCACGGACTACGTCGTGGCCGAGGGCGCCGTCCCAGTAGGCGATGTCGGCGACCTGGTCGCCGGAGGGGGCACCGCCGAGGACGACGACCGGCAGGGTGGTGGCATCAAGGACCGAGATATCTTCCGGGGCAGGGATCTTCAGCCAGGTGTAGGCGGAGGTGACGCCGAGGCCGGAGGCTACCGTGATGGCGCGGGCCAGTGCTGCCGCGTCCTTGCTCATGACCAGGGCGCCGGATTCGTTGCGATGGTATGGCAGGGGCTCGACCATCGCCATGAGGCCGTTGGCCGCGAGTTCGGAGACGGCCTGCGCGCAAGCCTGCAGCGTCGGCACCGTGCCTGCGTCCGAATCGACAAGGCGGAGCAGCATTTTGCCGCCGTCGAGGCGGAATCTGGCGAGCGAGTCGGCGTCGTATCCGGTGAAGCGATCATCGATCTCCCACTCCGCGCCGGCCAGTCCGCCGCGGTTCATGGAGCCGATGACGACCTTGTCGTCCAGGGCGTCCAACAGCAGCAGTTCCTCGACCACGTCCGGGGAGCCGAGCACGCCGTCGACGTCCGGGTGGGCCAGCGCGATCAGCAGCCGTTCCAGCAGCGTGCGCCGGTCCGCCATGGCGGTCAGGTCCGAGCCGACGCCGAGGGCGCCGCGAGCCGGGTGGTCCGCGGCGATCAGGAACAGGGTGTCCTTGTCCGCCAACAGGTTCGGCCGCCGGACCCGCTTCGCATATGCCCGCTCGACCGCCGCCGGGTCCGTCGCGCGGACGCGCAGCAGCTCACGCCAGCGTTCGTCGGTCAAATGCACCGTAGTTCCTCCAGTTCAGTGATGGCCGGCCACGTCAGCGGCACAGCAGTTCCTCGATCTCCGAGTTCGTCGGCATGGCATCCGCGCACGCCAACCGCGACGCGACAAGGGCCCCAGCGGCATTCGCGTAGGTCGCGATGCGATGTGGGTCCCAGTCCGAGAGCAGGCCGTGGATCAGCGCGCCGCCGAAGCCATCGCCCGCGCCGAGCCCGCAGACCACCTCGACGCGGCACGGCGGCACCGTCCAGCGTTCGTATTCGGTGGCGACCAGCACGCCCTCGGCCCCGCGCTTGATCACCGCGAGCCGGACGCCGCGCGCCAGCAGCCGGTCGGCGGCCTCGTCGGGATCCGCTGTCCCCACGGCGACTTGGACCTCGGTGCGGTTGCCGACGACGACGTTGACGTGGTCGACCATCCAGCCGATCTCGGCGCGGGCGGTGTCGATATCCGGCCAGAACATCGGCCGGTAGTCGAGGTCGAGCACGGTGTGCCCGCGCCGGTCGCGCCGTTCCAGGATCCGGCGCTGCGTGCTGCGACCGGGCTCGGCGCTGACCCCGGTGCCGGTAACCCACAGCAGCGGAATCGAATCCACCACGTCCCACGGCACCTCGTCCTCGGCGATGGTGAGATCCGGCGCGAGGGGCGCGCGGTAGAACAGCAGCGGCGGATCCGCGGGCGGCTTCAGTTCGCAAAAGACCACCGGCGTCAGGAGATCCGGCGCGGTACCGACGTAGTCGGCCGACACGCCGAAGTCCGCCAACGCCGTTCGCACATAGTCACCGAAGCCATCCGGCCCCACCTTCGTGAGCACCGCACTGCGACGACCGAGTCGCGCGGCGGCGACCGCGACGTTGGTCGCGGTGCCGCCCAAGAACTTCGCGAAGGACTCGACCTCGGCGAGGCCGACACCGCTCTGCTGCGGGTAGAGATCGACGCCGACGCGTCCGATCGTCAACGCTTCCAGACCGGTCACGACGACACCTTCCGCTGCGGCCCGCGACTCACGACACGACCCGCTGTAATTCGTGCTGCAGCGCGTCGAGCTCGGCGCCGCCCGCCATCTGCCGCGTGAGCTCCGGCAGATCGATCTCGTCCTTCTCGTACGAGCCGAGCACCGTGCCGCGTTTGAGCAACAGGAACCGGTCGCCGACCGGGAACGCATGGTGCGGGTTGTGCGTGATGAGGATGACGCCGAGCCCGCGATCACGCGCCTGGACAACGTATTTCAGCACCACCCCGGCCTGCTTCACGCCGAGCGCGGCGGTCGGCTCGTCCAGGATCAGCACCTTGGCGCCGTAGTGCACGGCCCGCGCGATGGCGACACATTGCCGCTGACCGCCGGACAGGGTGCCCACCGGCTGCTCCATATCGCGGATCTCGATGCCCATGTCCGCCAACCCTTGTCGGGCGATCTCGCGCCCCTTGCGGCGGTCGAGCAGTCGGAACGGGCCGGTGGTCGGCTCCGAGCCGAGCACGAAGTTGCGCCAGACGCTCATCAGCGGCACCACCGCCAGATCCTGATAGACGGTCGCGATACCGTGATCCAAAGCCGCACGCGGCGAAGACAATCGAACCGGCTGCCCGTCGATCCGCAACTCGCCGCGGTCGTGCTGGTGCACGCCCGCCAGGATCTTGATGAGCGTCGACTTGCCCGCGCCGTTGTCGCCGAGGATGCAGGTGACCTGCCCCGCGTTCACCACGGTGGACACGTCCTCCAGCGCGACGACGCCGCCGTAACTCTTACCGATACCGACAGCCTCGATCAGCGGAATCGACCCACCCGGCTCCCGGCCCTCGCTTGGCGATGCTGTGCTCATCGGCGTACCCTCTCGGCTCGCTTCTGGAATCTGTTGTTGACCAGCACCGCCGCCAGCAGCAGCGCGCCGAGGAACAGCATGAACCAGTCACTGTCCCAGCGCGCGAACACAATTCCCTGACGGGCCATGCCGAAGATGAGGGCGCCGATCGCGGCACCGATCGCCGAGCCGAAACCACCGGTCAACAGGCAGCCGCCGACGACCGCGGCGATGATGTAGTGCAGTTCCAGCCCCACACCCTGATTCGCCTGCACACTGGCGAAGCGC
Source organism: Nocardia sp. NPDC060255 (assembly GCF_042727395.1). Lineage (NCBI taxonomy): Bacteria > Bacillati > Actinomycetota > Actinomycetes > Mycobacteriales > Nocardiaceae > Nocardia > Nocardia sp. NPDC060255. The sequence goes on from NZ_JBHXAU010000003.1 coordinate 404,111, forward strand.
AGGATGCTGCAGGAGCCGACGACCCAACCGGCGAACGCCGTGGTCATGAAGAGCACGATCTTCGTCCGATTCGCCGGAACGCCGACAGCTCGCGCATTCTGCAGCGCGCCGCCGACCGCGAAGATCCAGTTGCCGAACCTAGTGCGCACCAACACGATCGAGGCGAGCACGGTCAGCACGATCCACCAGATGACCGACGCTTGGATGCGGGCGTCACCGATGTTGAGCGTCGAGGCGAACACCCAGCCCGCCGAGTTGTAGCCGTCCGCGCTCCGAATCCCCGACACCTGAACGGTTCCGGTGACCATTCGGGTCACGCCGAGGTTCAGGCCCTGCAGTGCAAGAAAAGTGCCCAGCGTGACGATGAAACTCGGCAATCCCGTACGCATCACCAGCCATCCGTTGAACGCGCCGACGAGCAGTGCGAGCACCAGCGAGGCCAGCAGCGCGAACCAGACGTTCCAGCCCGCGTGCACCGCGAGCAGTGCGGTGACCAGCGCGGTCGACGCCGTCATCACACCGGCCGACAGGTCGAACTCGCCGCCGATCATCAACAGCGCCACCGCAACCGCCATGATGCCGAGCGTGGACGAGTCGTCCAGCCAGGTCGCGACGCCGAGCGGACTCAGGAAACGATCGGTGATGATCGAGAAGAACACGAACACGAGTAGCGCGCCGAGGGCGGCACCGATCTCCGGCCGGACGACCAGCCGCTGCGTCAGCGTCGGGCCCTTCGGTTCGGCGGCCGGACTGGCTTCGGATGTCTTTGTGGCAACAGTCATTTCATACTCCTCAGCGCGTACCCTGTGCCACGAGCGCGGCGACGGCATCGACATTGTTCTTGTCGACGAAGGCCGGACCCGTCTGTACCGGTGTGCCACCACCGACCGTGTTCAGGTTCGTCCGGTAGGCCTGCAACAGCACCACGGGCAGATAGCCCTGCTCGTACTGCTGCTGGTCGACGGCGAACAGCAGCTTGCCCGCCCGGATGGCCTCGACCACATCGGGATTGAGGTCGAACGTCGCGACCGTCGCGCCGGACTGCGCCTCCTTCACCCCGTCCACTGCGCGGGCGGCGACCTGCGAATTCAGCGTCAGCACAGCGTCGATGGACTTGTCCGCCTCCAGCGCGCCCTTGATGCGGGACTGCGCGTCGGTCGGGTTGTTGATATCCACCTGCAGCGTCGTGCCGTTGCCGAAGGCCTTGGTCGCGCCCTCGCAACGCTGGTTGGCGCCGATATTGCCCGCCTCGTGGATCACGCAGAGCAGCGTGGTCTTCTTCGCGTCGGCGAGGCGCTTGCCCGCCGCCTGTCCCGCCAGCGACTCGCTTTGTCCCACATGGCCGATGGCGCCGTATTTGGCGCTCTCGCTCTCACCCGAGTTGATCGTCACCACCGGAATGCCCGCAGCCCTGGCCTTTTCGATCGAGGGCCGCAGCGCATCGGGGTTGGCCATCGAGACGACGAGCCCGTCGACACCCTGCGCGACCGCGTTGTCGATGAGCTTCGCCTGCTGGCCCGGATCACCCGCCGAGTTGTATTCGACCCGGACGCCGAGGTCTTTGCCCGCCGCCTCCGCGCCGTTCTTGACGACGTTCCAGAACGCGTCGCCGGGGCTGCCGTGTGTGACCACCGCGACGGAGTGCAATTTGCCCGCTGCGACAGGGGAATTGGTCGGCGCGGGCACGTCGGCGCCCGGCCCGCTACACGCGGCGAGCACCGCGGCGGCGGCCAGCCACGGCACCAGGCGGCGCGATCGCTGCCACCCGCGGCGTACTCGAAGAGACATCGTTGTCATCACTTCCCAACTAGATTCGTGCGGCGGAAGTCGCGAGCGCCGCCAGGTGGCGCAGGCTGCGTTCGGTGTCTCGGCTCGGCAGCTCCGCCGAGTCGGTGGGCCGCAGGGCCGTGTCCTGCTCCATCACGTACCAGCCGTCGTATCCGGCGGCCTGCATGCTGTGTACCAGAGCGGTGACGTCGACGTCACCGTCGCCCAGCGGGGCATACAGCCCGCGGCGCACGGCCTCGCTGTATTCCAGTGCGCCGCCGCGTACTTCGTCGGCGATCGCGCTGCGGACGTCCTTCAGGTGAATGTGCCCGATTCGGCCGGCGTGTCGCTGTGCCAGCAGCACCGGGTCGGTGCCGCCGATCAGCAGGTGGCCGGTGTCGAGACAGATGTCGAGGTCCGAATCGGCCAGGAAGCGTTCGACTTCGAGTTCGGTCTCCACGTGTGTGCCGACGTGCGGATGCAGCACCGTGCGCAGGCCCTGCTCGGCCGCGAGGTCGCGGATGGCGGCGGAAGTGCCGATGAGCGTGCGCCATTCGTCCGCGCTGAGCTGCGGGCGGGCGTCGTATCCGCCGAGCCCGGTCGCGGCGGCGAGCACGAGCACGTCGGCGCCCGTCGCGGCGAACAGCGCGGCGTTCTCCTTCGCTTCCGCGAGCGCGCTCTCCGGCTCCTCGTGCAGCACCAGCGCCAGGAACCCACCGACCGCGCGGATGCCGAATGTCGCGAGCAGCGAGCGCAATTCGTCCGGGTCACGCGGGAGATAGCCGGGCGGGCCGAGTTCGGTCGCGGACAGGCCGAGCGCGGCCATTTCCGAGAGCACGGTGTGCGCGTCGAGCACGTGACCCCAGCCGGGCACTTCGCACACTCCCCAGGAGATGGGGGCGGCCGCGATGCGCAGCGGGTAGAGCGGTTCGGTCATCAGGACTTCTCCGACCTTCGATGTCGAGTTGGAGCGCTCCACACGGTTGGAGCGCTCCAACTATGTAACGTGGGTCATAGTGTGTCAAGAGGCGCACCGTTGGCCAGAATATCGCTACTACCAGGTAATATCTGGATTTCCAGCGGAAACGCCGGGAACTCCGATGAGAAGAAAGTCGGATTAGAGCGCTCTATTGATTAGCGCGCGACAACCTTGTAACGTCCGACACTGCACGGATCATCGAACGCGGAACGGAGGCGGCATGGCGCGACCGACCATGGAAGACGTCGCCGAACGCGCCGGCGTCTCCCGCGCCCTCGTCTCGCTCGTCATGCGCAACTCACCGAAGGTGAGCGATCATCGCCGCCGAGCCGTACTCGAGGCCGCCAAAGACCTCGGCTACCAGCCGCACATCATGGCCCGCTCGCTGGCCAGCCGAACCTCGAACATCGTCGGAGTCATGGTCTCCGACCTGCGCAACGCCTTCTTCGCCGACGTAGTCGAGGGAATGGACAGCGCCGCACAGGAATCCGGCCTCGAGCTCATCCTCAACACCGGCCGCCGCAGTGCCGCTCGCGAACACACCGCCCTGGAGAGCCTGCTCGCCTTCCGACCCGGCGGCATCATCCTGCTCTCCCCCATCCTGCCCGCCGCCGCCATTCGCGATGCGGCACAACAGGCTCCGCTGGTCCTGGTGTCCCGCAGCTCCACCATCGCCGACGTCGACACCGTCAACGACGACGGCGAGGTCGGTGCCGGTTTGGCCGTGGATCACCTTGCCTCCCTTGGCCATCGGCGCATCGTGCACCTCGACGGCGGCACCGCGTTCACCGCGGCTCCCCGACGCAAGGGTTACCGCACCGCAATGGAACGCCACGGCCTCGAGCCGATGGTCATCCCGAGCGAACACACCGACTCCGCAGGCATAGCCGCCGTCCAGAAGCTGCTGAACCTCTTCTCCCGCGACAACTTCCCCACCGCCTTGGTCTGCGGCAACGACTTCAACGCCGTCGGCGCCATGTCCGCGCTGGAAGAGGCCGGTCTACGCGTCCCCGACGACGTCTCCATCGTCGGCTACGACAACACCTCCCTGGCCGCCCTGCGCCACGTCTCCCTGACCACCATCGACCAGCCGCGCGTCCAAATGGGCCGCCTCGCCGTCGAAGCCCTCGTCGAACGCCTACGCGCCGGCCGCACCGACCCGGTCCGTCGCCGCCTCCAGCCTTCCCTCGTCGTCCGCGCGACGACCAGCACCCCCATCAACTGAAACTCTCCCTGCCCCAGGCAGTTTCCCCACCGCACGTCGAGATTTCACCAGGAGGAAATAGTCGATGACATCCCACAAAGCCGTCACCCTCGGCCTCGCAGGCACCGGCCGCATCGGCACCTCCCACGCCGAAACCCTCAAAAACCTCCCCAACGTAGCCAACGTCATCGTCGCCGACGCCGACCCCGACCGAGCCCGCACCACCGCCACCAAACTCGGCCTGGAGTTCGCCCCCGACCTCGACGCTCTCTTCGCCGCCGACCTCGACGGCATGATCATCACCACCGCCACCGCCTCCCACCCCGAGCTGATCACCAGAGCGGTAGACACAGGCATCCCCGTCTTCTGCGAAAAGCCAGTAGCCGCCAACATCGAAGGCACCCTGGCCGTCCTCGACCACCTCCAAAACACCACAGTCCCAGTACAAATCGGCTTCCAACGCCGCTTCGACGCCGGCTACCGAGCCGCCCGCAAAGCCATCCACTCCGGCTCCCTCGGCTGGCTCCACACCCTCCGCGCCACCACCCTCGACCCCACCCCACCCCCCGCCGACTACATCCCCCACTCCGGCGGCATCTTCCGCGACTGCGGCGTCCACGACTTCGACATAATCCGCTGGCTAACCGGCCAAGAAATAGTCGAGGTCTACGCCACCGGCACCAACCAGGGCGACCCCATCTTCACCGAATCAGGCGACGTAGACACCGCCGCAGTCCTGTTACACCTAGCCAACAACACCCTCGCCACCATCTCCCTGACCCGCTACAACGGAGCAGGCTACGACGTCCGCCTCGAAGCCCTCGGCTCCAAAGGCAACGCCATAGTCGGCCTAGACGACCGCTCCCCCCTAACCTCAGTCGAACCCGACTACCCCGCCTCCCCCTACCCCGCCTACCCCGGCTTCATGGACCGCTTCCGCAACGCCTACACCGACGAACTAATAGCCTTCGTCTCCGTAATCAACGGCAACATCGAAAACCCCTGCCCCCCAACAGATGCCCTCGAGGCCTTCTACGTCGCCGAAGCCTGCGAACTCTCCCGCCGAGAAGGACGTCCAGTCCAGATCGCTGAAGTCCGCCGCTGATCCCAGTGCTTCGACAACCGGCCACGAACATCCCCATGACCGATTGTCGGCGCTACACATGGCTCAGCGGTTTCTCTGCTAAGAAGGAAGCATCGACCGCAGGGCGTGCGCGCAGATCTGCATCTCTTCGTCGGTAGGCAACGCGACCGTACCGAACTCCGCAGGTTTGGCCATTCTCAGGTCAACGAAGCTGAAGTGACGCTGATCGTCGAGATAGTACTGCGCCGGGTGTTTGCGCCCTTCAGTGCCGCTTCGATAATTGGAGTTCTCAATGTAGATACCGACAACGGCACTGCCACACCACAGGTCGGCGCGAAAGAGCGCATCGGCCAGCGGATGGGAGAGCGCGGGCAGGCCCTGCCTGCGGAGCCAGCTCAATGCGTAGGCCTCACGCAGGAATGAGTAGTAGTAGGTGCCGACTCGCCACTGCAACGCGTCGTGCGCGGCAGCCAGCGCCCGGCCCTCGGTAAAATCATTTCGTTCCATGAGGTGATCGGCTGCCCGACGTTGCATCGCCTTGGCGGGATCCCACAGCCACGGGCGCTTGGCGGGCCTTGCGCTCCAGTCGTCGCGGAACTCTTGCCAGCTGAAGACTCTTCCCAGGTCTTCCAGGCAGAAGTGAAACAGGTGAGCGAATGCGAAGTCTGGGCGCCAGTCTCTGATGAGGTGCACTGTGCTGTCGAAGTCTTCACGCAATTGACCGAGCGGATGCTCGGTTTCGAGCTGCTGGATCGTTTCCGGTTCGATGTCGAAGATGGCGGAGCTGATATGCCCGAGAACCTCCTCAGCGACATACTCGCAGCCCGGGATTGTTTTCCACCACCGGAGTCTGCTGCGAGCCTTTCCTGTCGAACCGAAGACTCGCACGACGTCATTGCCGCTAACTTCCACTGTCATGTCAACCACCTCGAGCTCTTGGCCCGCTCAGATCATCCGTTTGTAGCGTCCAAGCTACGGCACGGCACCGACAAGCCCGAGTCGTTGTCTCTAGCCGAGAATCACTAAATAAGTTAGACAGGGCTAGATAACGGGCGCGACCACTTCGGGATCACCAGGCCGAGCGACCGACCACATCGAACCAGCAATCTCAGCTACAGGATCGTTTCTATCGATACGGGCCGGTACTACACGAGCCGCAACGAACTCGCCCTTGTTCGGCACCGGCAAACCGAGCTGGGCAGCCACTTCCCGTTCCTGATGCCCGAGTATGATGATTCCATCTCGTTGCAAAACCGTCCGCGATCCACCATTCGTTCGGACACGTTTCATGAAGTCATCCTGCTGCGCCACCGTCGCAACCTCTGCCCTCCTGATTATCCTCCCGTGAACTGATCGAAATAGCTCATTGGTCCGCGCTTGACCGTGCCTGTTGCCTACTCGCGACTTTGCCGAGAATATGCGGTCTCGAGTGACCTTATCTAGCTGGATGTATATATTGGGTGCGAGAAATCTGACGTCCGGCCACAACTCACGCACTCTTGCTCGACCGTTCAAAGACAGCGTCGTCTTCGCATCTCTATTACGCCCTAGATTGAGATAAGATTCTTTAACCCTGATCAATCCGGCGTTCCACGTAGCATGATCGTCATCCGCAGTGACGAGTAACGCGATGTGACCAACCACTTCTGGCGGCAAGGTCCAACCGCCGTACCGCATGGAGTATTTGCAGTCTACTTCAATTCCAGCAATTCTATAATCCGTTGCGTCGCCATCTTCGAATTCGAATTCACGCTGCAGGTTGATCTCGACGAGGGTTCCCATGTGAGTCTTCTCGGTCTTGAACAGCTGCGAGAAGTTCCATCGCCCCGTTCGCTGCCCGTCGTACAGCTGATCCAGCGTGTCACGAAGAACCCTGGCGACCCGCGCACCGGTCGGATCAAGTCGATACAGCTCGAACTGAACTGCGTCGAGCTCCTCATCATGCTCTTCGTCTGTGAACCCGAGCGGTAGCTGACTGCTTGACATCGTATGACTCCCCAGACATCCGGATGTGTAGTCGAAGCATAGCCCCCGTAGCAGACCCCAGGAGGGTGTCGTCGCTACCCGAGGCTGCGGTGCTAAAGAACTGCGATCAGCGCAATTCCGATCAATAGCGTCGTACCGAAGGCGGCGCCACCGCACATCACAGCCTTGGCAAGTGTGGCGGCGTCAATCCGGCTCAGAATCCCCGTCACCAATCCGACGACGATAGCCACGGCGAAAACGAGGCAGAGGGACAGCACCAGAACAGGTCCGTCGTCCGCTACTTTGGCCTCGGTTGCGCTCGTCGGCTGCGCGGCGCGCGCCTCACCAACCGAGATGGTTACGCTGTTCATGTGAGCTCCGTTCTAGTTCGTCTATGGAGGTAGGCCGGGGTTTCCACAGCTGCTCCCACCCCTAGCCCGGGTGGGAGCAGCACCATTCGTTGTGACCGCTACTGAGCCAGGCAACAAGACCGTGATGCTCGAATGTTGTTGGCGGTGGGCACCGCCGAATCCTTTAGGTCGCGATCGTCGCGCGATTTCGATGAGAACCGTTCAGGGGCTCGCAGTAGTGGACGCCCGACCGGCTGCCGCGTCGAGATGCCTCAGGAGCGCACGCACATCCGCTGCGTCCATTCCGACACCAGCCGCCGGCTCCTCTTGCAGGTCGGCGAGCTGCTGGACACCAGGATCGTCGAGGATGCGGCCCATGAACTCCAGCTTCTCGTCCAACCGCAGCTTCACCACCTCATCGACCGTGCCGCGGGTCGCGAGGATAGTCACCCTCGTCTCGGTGCCGGGGGCAAGGCCAAGACGATGGATGCGGTCCAGGCTCTGCAGGAACCGCCCGGCCATGAAGTCACGGTCGACGTAGACGGCGTCGTGGCACACCTGATGGAGGCTGATGCCCTCACCGAGAGTGGCAGGGTTGGAGATCAGAACATGGCAGTCGGGCTCCTCGCGGAAACGGCGTAGTTGCTCAGCACGGTCGATCGTGCCACCGTAGACGACAGCCGGGTTGTACCCCTCCAGCAGTTTCTCGAGGGTGGTAAGGCTTCGTACGAACGTTGTCCAGACTAGGGTCTTGCGACCGGCCGCAGTGTTGTCCGCGACGATCTTCAGAGTCTCCTGGTACTTCGGTGAGAACTCGAGGCGCGGGAGCTTCTGCAGAAGCTCAAAGAGAGAATCGCCAGGGTGTGGATCCAATGGAGGGAGCTGGTATTCCAGCGGTTCGTATTGGCTCGCCCCCTCCAGAAGCAACGCAGGACTGATCGCCGCCATCAGCAGCCGCAGCATCGCCCGGCCCAGCGCCTCGATGCTGCCGCGCGAACCTTCTGCGCGAGCCGAGAAATTGCCCTTGAGAGCCTCATAGACCTCGGCATGAACCGTTGGCATATCGAGGTAACGGACCTTCGGTTCGAACGGTGGCAGACCGAGCTCATCCTTGGTCGTACGAGCGAACAACGGACGTAGCACCGAGCTCGCATATGCGAGGTCGCCGCCACCTACTGCCTCGGTCACCACACGTTTACCGTGGCCCGGCCATACAAACGACAGAAGGTTCTCCAGGTCCTTCGCTCCGTTGGGGGCCGGCGTGCCGGTGAGTATCAATCGCCTGGCCGCCAGCGGGCCAAGTGCCAGGCACGCTGCACCGTAAGTGCCGCTGGCCCCGAGCTTCATTCGATGAGCCTCGTCCAGCACGACCATCGAGGGCACCGCGCGCAGCCAGGCGGCGAGACTGCTCAACGAGCGATCCAGCCGCTCGTAGTTCACGATGCGTAGTTCGGCGAGTGGGTCATCCGAATGCCCCGTCACCGCGGTTCGCAACGCATCTTTGAAGCAGGCCGAGCTCTCGAACTCCCACGACTCATAAGCCGACTTCGGTCCAACAACCAATAGCCGCTGCGCTTCTCCGCGCTCGCGCATCGCGGCGTAGATCGCGAGGGCCACCCGGGTCTTACCAGCGCCAGGGACACTGAAGTTGGCACCGTGACGCAACGAGAGCAGCCGGGCGATGTCCCGTTGTTGGAACGCAGTGAGGTTGGCGGTCCATTCCGCGCCCAGCAACCCGGCGACATCATCCGGCTGTATGGCGTCAGTAGCGCCTTGCGCAAGCCCACCATCAAGGCTGCGCTCCACCGTTTCAGAATCATCGAGCACACCATTGATGAGCGCCATGAGATCCGTATCCCAGTCGACACCGGGATGGGTCCAGGTGGACAGCTCGCTGAGGTTGACCAAGAAATCATCGAGGTCGACCTCTGCAGACAAAAGCCCGCGGTGACCGCTTGTGGTAATCCGCGCGGTCAGCCGAGCGAAGTCAGCCTGGAAAGCGGGCAGGCTACGCAGTTCTACACGCGTGCGTGTTACGTCGAAGCCCAACCGCAACGAGGGCGTTCCTTCCTGACTGCTCACGGCTGCGGCTGCTTCACGGACACCGCCTCGATCAGCCACGCCAAGCCATTCCCTGGCAGATCTATGCTGCGCTGCGCCTCAATCCCAAGCTTGCTCATGACAATGCGGAGCTGATCGAGCGCGTCATCGAACGCTCCCTCGTCGAGGCTGGCATTACCCCGGGACAGCACCAGGTCCGTAATGGACTGTTCCAAGTCTTTGCAAGCATCGTTGATCCTGTCCGGGGCGGCGAGACGCTTCTTCCGCAGCCGGGCATCCCGACCCGCAGTGTCGATGGCATCGTTAAACGCATCCTTGTATGACTCAATGATCGCCACAGCAGCAGACCGATCGGCGGGTGTTGCTGCGTTGCCAGCCGCCTCGACCGCCTTTGCCTGGAGCAGGGTGTCGGTGACCGCCCGCGCGGCGGCAACATTCGCTCCCCCCGTTTTGACTGTCCGGTTCAGCCCGGGAATTGTCACGGCTGCGGGCACAACAGACTCAGCTACCTTGAACTCGTCGGGCAGTGTTTTCTCCAGGTAGCGGCTATGAAAATCTGCCTCGATATATCGGACGTCGGTCTTGGCGAGTTCGAGCACAATCGCTGCCAATCGCGCTTCCTTTAGCAGGTCGGCCCTTTCCTTGCTTCTTTTGTGTTCCTCGATGTACGCACGGTGGAGCTCTTCGAGTTTTCCCTGTGCCCCTTCGAGGTCCATGAGCCGTAGCGATGCCCCACCCGTTGTGATGCTGCGCTGGATTACATCCCGCAGCTGTGCCAGGACCCAGAGATCGCGGTCGCAGGACTTCGTGGTGGTGTGGAACGCTTTAGCGATCAGCGACAGGTCGCGATTGAGCTGGACTCTCTGCTCGTCGATGGCAAGCAGCCGGTTGATGTAGGAGTATTCGCGTCGCTTGTCGGGGCGCAACTGCAAAGACAGCTCGACATCATTGATGTCCTCCCATGTGCAGGACTCCGGCAGAACGCCTACACGCATGCTAGTGGTGGTCTTGAGTTCCCGGAGCGCCGCGCAGCGAGTATTGCCATTGACGAGAATCCCGTCACGCGTGATCAACCCGGGTTCGTTCTGTTTGTGTTCCTCGAGGCTTTTCTTCAGATCATCGAAGGCTGGATCGCGGTGATCGGGCTCCGAGGGGCGGACCGTCAGCAGATGCTGCAAATAGTCCTGACTCTCCGGACGCCAAGGATCCGTTGCCAGGACAGCATCGCGATCTGGGTCAAGACTGCGCTGTGCACGGATGCGATGCGTGCTGGGGTTGTAGGACAGAGAATCCAGCGGAATGTCGATGACCGCTACGTGTCGAGGCCGACCACGCCACTCAACCGTCAGAGTCTCGGCGACCCCGACGTTCTCACGCTGTTCCTTCAGCCTCTGCTCGACCAGCGAGCGGGTAGTGGCGGCGCTCGGCGGAACTCCGAAGTCCGTGAACATATCTCGATTCTCCTCAAATGTAGAAACTAAGGTTGGAGGTGCAGGAACCCGTAGCGGACCGGCGCGGCGGCGATGATCGTTCCTACACAGAACTACTCCTTGTGCGCCCTAACACCTCTCGAACCTTCTCTCTGGAGTCCGCCGGCAACGTCCGGTAGTCCGCCCACAGGGCTTCCGCATCGCTGAAGCTGCGGGCATCTTGCTCAACCCAACCTGTGAGCATCTTCTGCTCATAGACAGGCAATTGGTCGATGCGTGCTAGCACGTCGCCCAAGTCCGCAGTCAAATCCCGCCCCCCAACTCGGCAGCGGTTGCACTCGATAACCAGCTGCACACTGACCTCACCGGTGGCCATTCGGACCCGACGGCGAGCAACATCGAGCTGCGATGCGACATACGTGCCGGCGTACTGCTCGCCAGGGCCGATTCCACAGGAACGACACTTGTGGCCGTCACGCATCATCAGGGCGTGGCGTTCAGCAGCAGTGACTGTGACGCCGACCTTCCTCGTCGCCTTGCCCGGCTCCCACACGGGATCCCCCTGTTTGACGAACCGTTGCTCGTGTGAGCCCAAAGCTGGGTCTTCGCGGTTGGTGTCGATTCGCCAGCCAAAGTCACGCAGGTCACGCATACGACGATCGATCTGTGATGTCCCGGGGAATGCCTCGCGAAGCTGTGACTTCGTGAACATCTCGCCGACACCGATGTTCTGCACCAGCCACAGCGCCACACGCTTCATGGCGCCGAGCTGGGAATCTTCCCACGACGGCACAGACATGTGAAACCACCTTTCAAGTCGATGACGGGCCGGACTCCGTGCAAGCGTCGCCAGCTAGGCCCTGCTCACCGATGTCGGCGTCCCCCAACTACTGAACAGCATCAGCCCCTGAATCGGGAGTGTGACGGTGTCCCAGAACGAAAGCAGGACAGCCGAGGCAAATAACGACCGATGGCCGTACCGGCCCTGTCCCAAGTTCTGCTGTCCGGAAACCAGGACAGCGAAAGCATGTGAAACCTATTTGCCGGGAACGTTCCAGGAAGGACAATGTCAAGGCTCGTACAGACAACTGCGATGGAGGCGAGTCATTGCCACAACTTTGGAAGTTCGAGGACCTCAACAGAGACAGGCTGTCCCGTGGGTGGCCGGAGCTCGCCGAGGCGATACGTGTCCTGATCCGTCAGACCGGCCTCTCGTGCAAGGCAATCGAGGATGCCATCAAGAAGAAGCTGGCCGATGCGCGGGATGAAGGACGGCAGGACTGGGCCGAGCTCAAGAAGGGGTACCTGTCCAAGTCCGTTCTAGCTGACCTGGCCAACGGCAATCGAAAGCGCTCACCGAAGAAGGCACCGCTCAGAGAGCTGCACTGCCTCGCACTGGCCAACGCTGGCCCCGACGAGCAGGTCATTATCTGGGAAGAACTCGAACGGCTCCGGAAGAACGCGGGGGCTAAGCCGGCTGAAACCACTACCGCCGTCGCTGCGGTTGTTGGGCCGGTCCCCAGTACGGAAGGGGACCGGCGCAACAACCTGACCGTGGATGTGGCATGGCTGCCTGCCAAAGACCTGGGTGTCTACATCTCTACCGGCAAACTCGAGCGTGCCAACAGCCTCATCCGCCATGTAGGCACCGAAGCCGCGCCTGCAGAGACGGCGAGTGCGATCGCCTCCTGTCGAATTCTGGGGCTGCACGACGCGGCTGAAGGCATCTCAAGCTATGCGGAAACCCGGTCTGAACTCGATGTACTGCACATCCTGCACTCGCTCAAACAACAGGGCAGGCATGCTGATGCCGACGCTTTGCTTGACCGAGTGCTCGTCCGCACGAGAATGAACGACCCCCTTCCCCGCGCCAGCTAACGGCTTACTAGACACCTCCAGCGGCGGCGTGACAACAAGGAGCGATTACCAGTCCACCGATGACTTGGCCGGCAGTCGAGCAATCGCCCTGCTTGGTTACCTCATCCCACGCTGCCTGCTGTTCCGAACTGCCGTATGCAGCAACGGCATCGGCCTGCTCGTCGTAGGCGATGTGGGACGTCGCATCGACCTCGCTCTTCCCGTGCGATCGAGGCAAGCCGTACCGGCTACGGTTCGGCTGTCATAGTCACCAAGTGTGGCAACGTCCGCGTCTGTGCCCGATCATGTTGCTGTTCTCGTGGCGGATGTTCTGAACTCGGTCGGACCGAGTCGTCCACTTACACGCGATCGCGGCGTGCAGCCATGGATGCTTTGTCCTGGATTCGCCGGCGGCACATCCGGTGCCGTCTCGCAAGTTCGGGTTCGGATCGCCAAGCTGCTCGAGGATATGCGCCGCGAGCCGCAAGCTCGTCGAGTTGTCGACGTCAGCAGAGTTGGGAACCCACACCCGGTCGAGCTTGTACTTCTTGCTCGGCTTCCAGCCCAGCAACTCTGTCCTGAACGAGGCGCTGACAGCTGGCAAATCTAGCCTGTCCGGAGCGTCCGTCGATCAACTTCCCAGTGATCCCATATGATCGCTCACATGTTCGGGGCCGCCATCCAAGACGCTGGTGACTGCTGTCACACTGTTCTCCAGAGTCTCGTGCTCCCACAGACGAACCACCTGCCAACCTGCCTCTGCCAGGGCAGCATCTGCGGCGCGGTCGCGCTCGATGTTCCGGCGAAGCTTTGGCGCCCAATACCATTCGTTCGTCGTCGGCTGTCGGCCGTGCTCCGGACAGACATGCCAGAAGCAGCCGTCGACGAAGACGGCGACCTTGCGAGCCGTGAAGACGATGTCAGGTCGGACCTTCATCGATCCGAGGTCGAGCCTGAAGTCCTTACGGTACCGATACCCCAGCCGATGCAGTGCACTGCGCAGCGCAATCTCCGGTTTCGTGCCGGTTCGGCGGTTGGCTCGCATGTTGCGGGAACGGCCCTCGTTGAGCGGAGCCGGGTACAGGCCACGTTCGTGGGCCTTCCTCCTGGCACTTTCCGATCGTCCTTCAGCCACATCTGTCCCAGTTCGAGGCACCCGAATGTAGTACGGAAAGATACTCCCGCACAGACCGCTACCCGCCCCCGGCCCCACATCGAAAGGTATCAGCGTGACCGTTCTTCGCGTTGCAGACAGTTGCGCCAGCAAACATCGCTCCGGGGGCGGAATGATCGTGGTTCGCGTGGCGAGCGTGTTGACTTGCGGTGACGGGACCAGGACATGACTCGAGATGTATCGAAGCGCAACACCGTGGCATCAAAGGTGCCTGAGTTCACCTCGATCGAAATCTGCGCCGGCGCGGGCGGGCAGGCTGTCGGCCTGCACCAGGCAGGCTTCGGCCATTTAGCGCTCGTCGAGATAGATCAGTATGCGGCCAAGACCCTCGAACTGAACATCGAGGACCACCGGTTGTGGGCTTGGGAGAGGGAGAACTGCGACATCCTCGGAACCGATGTCAACGAGTTCGATCCCTATAATCCCAAGGTCATGAAAAAGAGCTTTGATCTGCTCAAGCAGCGCGGGCTAGATCTTCTCGCCGGTGGGGTACCGTGCCCGCCGTTCTCGCACGCAGGAAAGCAATTGGGCGAACACGACGAGCGAGACCTTTTTCCCCGAATGCTAGAACTGGTCAAGATTCTTAAACCGCGAGCAGTAATGATCGAGAATGTCCGCGGGCTCATGGATCCGAAATTCGAAGAGTATCGCGACCGGATCAAGCGCAAGCTGAAAAGCCTCGGCTATAGCGAACCCGCATGGGGCGTACTTGAAGCCGCTAACTTTGGCGTACCACAACTTCGACCTCGCGCCATCCTGGTCGCGTTTCGCAAAGACATCCTGATCGATCTCAAGTACGAATTGCCTACAGGAACGCACAAAGAACCAGTCAGTGTCCTGAAAAGCCTTGAGCCATCGATGCGTGAACGCTTTGAACCCTACTTCGACGGCGATCGTTCAGAGGAAGCTCACGAGGCTTTCGCGCGGTGGTACGACAAGGCGAAGGCCCGTGACGCTGAGCTCAAAGGAAAAGGTGGAGCTGTCGCCCCCACGCTCGTTGGCGGGTCGAAGAAGCACGGTGGTGCTGATCTCGGACCAAGTCGAGCGAAAAGCGCTTGGAAGCAGTTGGGCATCTCAGGCATGGGTGTTGCCAACGACATCAAAACCTGCGCAGAGAAACAGACCGAGAACCGAGACCTTTTCGGCTCTGATGGCCCGATGCTCACGGTTCGGCAGGCCGCCATCATTCAAGGTTTCCCGCTCGAATGGGACTTCTCAGGCGGAAAGACAGCACAGTATCGCCAGGTAGGAAATGCGTTCCCGCCACCTGTGGCCAAGGCGGTGGGAAAGTCAATTATCAACGTTCTGAAAGCAGCGCGAGAACGTGACCAGAGCATTAGCGAACCGGTCGACATCCAAGAGCACCGCCGCAATAGAAAATCTTCGGGACCCACGCGCCAGAAGCGTCAGGTGAAAAGCGCGCCTATTCCTGAGAACTCGCCCCAAGGCCAGTTCGATCTATGGCCTATAGAGGATGCGGCAGCACAGCGCTGCTGATCCGATGGATTGACTCTCATCTGATGGGATCGTGAGATGCGATGAGCGGCGACATTCGGACCCTCATCGTGTCGGCAGGAGGCGGCCGACCACTTCGGCGAGCTGTTTGACGTTGCGGCATTCGTGCATGGTGATGTGGGTGGTGTAGAGGTGGGCGGCGGAGTCGCCGGTGGACCAGGAGCGGGAGGGTTCTGGGTTTAGCCAGTAGGTGTGTTTGGCTCTGTCGCACATGGTTTGGAGGGCGGGGAGGTTGGGGTCGGTGCGGTTGGTTCGGGCGTCGCCGAGGATTAGTAGGGAGGTTCGGGGGCCGAGGGCGTCTAGGTAGTTGTCGACGAAGCCTTGGAGGGCTTCGCCGTAGTTGCTGCTGCCGTAGCGGGCTACGTTGGAGTCGCGGACTATTCGGGCGGCGGTGCCGGGGGTGGGGGGTTCGCCGGGGGTGAAGTGGGCGGTTATTTCGTCGCAGGTGTCTATGAAGCCGAAGCTACGGACCTTGGTGAACTGGTCTTGGAGGGCTTGGATCAAGTGGAGGGTGAATTCGGCGAAGCCGGTTACTGAGCCGGAGAGGTCGGCTAGGACTACTAGGTCGGGGCGGGCGTGTTTGCGGGAGCGGAGGACGAGGTCGATGGGGACGCCGCCGGTGGACATGGAGCGGCGGAGGGTGCGGCGCATGTCGATGTGGCCGTGAGTGGATTTGCGGCGGCGGGCGGCTAGGCGGGTGGCTAGTTTGCGGGCCAAAGGGGTTACTAGGCGGCGCATTTCGGCTAGGTCTTGTTCGCGGGCGCCTAGGAAATCGATTTGGTCGGGGGTGGAATCGACGCCGCGGCGGGCGATGTATTCGGTGCCGCGGAGTTGGGCGGAGCGTAGGCGGGCCTCGGTTTGGACGGCGGTGCGGAATTGGGTGAGGCGGCGGTTGGCTTCGATGGTGCGGACGGCGGCGTCGAGTTCGGTTGCGCCGCTTGTGTTTGTGACTATGCGGGCGATGAGGTCTTCTGGGTTCAGGGCTCGCATGGTCAGGTAGGAGGACCAGCCTGCGCCGGAGGCGGTGGTGACGGGAGTGTCGGACTGGCCGGTGCCTGCTCCCCCGTAGGCGCCGAGTTGGGTAAGTGCTTGGCGAGCGAGGTCGGTGGCGGCGGACGGGTCGTCCTCGATTAGCGCGGCTGCTAGTCGATCTCGCAGTGAATCAATGGATTCCGGTGTTGCGGGGGCGGTCGCCTGCGGCTGCTCTGCGGTCAGGAAATAGAGATCGAAGAGTTGGTCGAAGACGGCGCGTTGGCCGTTGCGGCGGAGCAGGCAGGCCGCCATACCCGAGCGGAGTCGGTTTCGGTCCGACAGTCCGAGGGCGAGCATTGCTTCTGCGGCGTCGATGGTTTCGCTGGGGCCCGCGGTGATTCCGTAGTCGCGGAGTAGTCCGACGAATTCGACGAGGCGATCGGTGATCGTGTCGGTGGGCTCTTGTGGAGCAGTTGGCTCGCGGCGTGCTGACGTCATGCCGCTGACTCCGCTCGGACCACGAAGGGTGGCGTGGACGACGTCAACCGCTCGGCCACGCGGTGACCGACGTCCTCCGCACTGCCACAGCGTCGGGGCGCAGTCATGCTGCCTCCCGCTCGGCCACGCGGGGCCTCCCCACTGCCACAGCGTCGCGGCGCAGTCATGCTGTCTCCGTGGGGATTCACGGCCGGCTTCACAAAGGTTCCTGATCCCCCACACGCGCTTCGGACGACTGCCAGATGTGTGGAGTATCGACTAAATGGGCGAAGTACGGGCTCAGCGTCAGGTGAAGCGCCCGCATTCGATGCAACGCCCACCGTCCTGCCTCGAGTGTCAATTTCGCAAGAATCAAGCTCTGCGACTACTGAGTGACCACTCACCGCTCCGTCTCCTCATCTGAGTCCAGCGACAGGCGTTCGGACGCAATGCGGTGGTCTGCTTGGTATTTCAGCAACACGCCGAGTGTGGAGCGGACGACTCCGCCGGTCAGGGAGCGGGTGCCGAGGGTTACGAGAGTTCTTGCCCAGTCGATGGTTTCGGCGATGGAGGGCGGTTTGCGTAGGGAGAGTTCGCGTAACGCGCCGACGACGCGGGCCACCGGCTCACCAAGGGCCTCGTCCAGTTCGGGGACCTTCATGCGGACGATGGCTCGTTCCAATTCGGCTGTGGGGTAGTCGATGTGGAGGTAGAGACAGCGGCGTTTCAGGGCTTCGGAGAGGTCGCGGTTGGCATTGGAGGTGACAATGACGAAGGGCTTGCGGACGGCGGTGATGGTGCCGAGTTCGGGGATGCTCACCTGGTAGTCGCCGAGTACCTCGAGCAGCAGGCCTTCGAGTTCGACGTCGGCCTTGTCGAGTTCATCGATGAGCAGGACGGTGGAGCTCGGGTTGCGGATGGCGGCGAGTAGCGGGCGGGCGAGTAGGAATTCTTCGGTGAAGACGTGGTCGCGGGTGCTGTCCCAGGCCTCGCGCTCCGAGGTGATGCGGAGTAACTGCTTGGCGTGGTTCCACTCGTAGAGGGCGCGGGCTTCGTCGATGCCCTCGTAGCACTGCAGGCGGATGAGGTCGGCGGTCGACGCGGCGGCGACGGCCTTGGCCAACTCCGTTTTGCCCACGCCCGCGGGCCCCTCGATCAGGAGGGGCTTGCCGAGGTGGTCGGCGAGGAAGACGGCGGTGGCGATGTCGATGGACGGGAGATACCCGGCATCGGTGAGCCGCCTGGTCACCTCGTCGACGGAGCCGAAGAACTTACTCATCGGTAAGAGTCTAGATCGCCCGGATCAGGTGGCTTCGATTTGCGGGCGCGCAGGAGTTGATCTGAACTGCGGTTGAGGTTCTAAGGTCGGGCTATGAGTTTTACCGACGTGGAACGCGCCTACCTCGCCGGCCAGAGATTGGCCCGCCTCGCTACCGTCTCACCCGAGGGGGCCCCGCAGCTCGTCCCGCTCGGCTTCCGGCTCAACGACGACGACACCATCGATATCGGTGGACCGAATCACGCTGCGTCACAGCGCTACCGCAACATCCTGGCCAACCCGCTGGTCAGCCTGCTGATCGACGACATGACGCCTGACGAGCCCGGCGCCGTCAAGCCGGGCTGGGGACGCGGTGTCGAGATCCGCGGCGTAGTGGAGACCCTGACGGTGGACGTCCCGCCGGTCGCACCGGAATGGTTCTCCAACGACATCATCCGCATCCACCCCCGCCGCATCCGCAGCTGGCACCTCGACCCGGCCGACCCCGACGGTGGTGCGCGCAACGTCGAATAGGCCGCCCGCAGCAAGTCACCCCGGCACCAGTGCCGAGCCCATGATCAACGGGACATAGTGGCGCGTTCACTCGGGCAGGTTCAAGGGGTCGATGCAACAGGGTTGTCGGGGTTCGACAGTAGCTGGTCGAGGACTTGGGCGGGGGTGCGGTAGCCGTGGCGTTTGCGG
>NZ_JBHXAU010000004.1:0-53046 GCF_042727395.1 Nocardia sp. NPDC060255
TTGATCGGTGCGTCGTCCAGTGCGCGCACCCGCAGATTCGCCACCCGATCACGATGCGCGCCAACGGGAATCAGCCCGTAGGTGGTGACCGCGAGGCCGACGACGATCAGCACCATGCCGACGATCATGCCGGCATCCATGGGCATATCCGCCATGTGATAGCCCATGTGCCGGGATTCCCAGAACATCGGGAAATGCAGTGCGGTGCCGAGAGTGGTTGCGGCAAGGCCGAACCAGAATGCGCGGGTGCGCCGTTGGATAGTCGCCGAACGATATTCGCCGTCGGAATGTTCGATCGATGTGGCGAAATGACTTCGGTCGCGCACGGATACCTCCGGTCCTTGCGAGCGGACAGGCGGGCGAAACGGTGAGACCGCGAAATTCTAACATCGATCAGGGTGCCGAAATGACTTGTTGCATTGCGGAATTCGCTGAATCACGGGTGGCGGATCGGCGTGCTGGTCGGTTCGGCGTTGGCCGCATTGTGCGGTGTTCGGCAGTTGAGTAAATTAATGCTGGCGATCTGAACTCGCCGTGTCTGTTCCGGTGCCGTGGAGCATGGCGAACAGGCTTTGCGCCGGGTTGTCGTCGATGGCGAGATTCTCGAAGAACTCGACGCCTTCGACGGCCATCGCGGTGCTGCGAGCGAACATGGTCAGCTCATATTCGGTGAGCGCGGCCTCGACGTCATCGGGGTGCGCGGCAAGGGCTTTGCCGAGGTCGGCGCCGTCGAGCATGGCCAGGTTGGCGCCTTCGCCGTTCGGCGCCGTGAGGTGCGCGGCATCGCCGACCAGGGTCACGCCCGGCACCCTGTCCCACTGCTGCCCGATCGGCAGCGCGTAGTGCGGGCGCCAGACCAGCGCAGCGTCGGCGTCGGTGATCAGCGCGGTGATTTCCGGAGCCCAGTCGTCGAAGACCTGGGCGATGCGCGCCTTGGCCGCGGCGGTATCGGTGAAATCGATGGCGGCGAACCAATTCAGCGGCTTCGGCAGCACCACATAGGTATGCAGGGTGTCGCCCTTTTCCCGGTGCGCATGGATCTGCGCGCCCGCCGCCGGTGTCAGCAGCGAACCGCCGCCGACCGTTTTCGCGGCGACAGGATGGCGGGTGTCGGCGTCGTACAGATAGGTCTCGATGAACGACTGGCCTGCGTATTCGGGTGTGGCGGCAGACAACAGCAGCCGGACGCGGGACCAGGCGCCGTCCGCGCCTACCAGCAGGTCCGTCACGACGGTGCTGCCGTCGGCGAAGCTCACCTCGTAGCGGCCGTCGTCGAGGGCGCGAACACGGTCGGCCTTGTAGCCCCACCGGACGGTGCCGGCCGGGAGCGAGGCGAGCAGCAGCTGTCGCAGCTCGGCGCGCAGCACCTCGGGGCGGCCGCCGGTGCCGTCATCCGCTTTGTCGAGCAGCACGGTCCCGTCGGGGTCGAGAACCCGGATCGCCTGGCGGCCTTCCAGGATGAGGCCACGGAATTCGTCCATCAGGTCGGCCGCTTCGACGGCGAGTTGCCCGTTGTAGTCGTGGATATCGAGCATTCCGCCTTGCGCACGAGCCGTCGGGGACGGCTCGGCCTCGTAGACCGCAGCCGGGATGCCGTGCACGTGCAGGACGCGGGCGAGGGTGAGTCCGCCGAGGCCGGCGCCGATGATCGTTACTGGAGGGGTCATGGTGTCGAGGTTGCTGGCGGGTGATTGCACCGCCCTTGCGTCCGGCTTGCGTCTTGCTGGTGGGCTCAACACAGTGAGACACCAAAATGTCCGGAGCCCGCATGGTTTCGGGCTCCGGACATTTGGTGTGGCTATTCGTTGGAGGGGAGAGCGCTGGTGCCGGTGTGCGACGACAGGCCCGCGAGCAGGGCTGCGAGTTCCGGGACCGAGTCGATATGGCGCTTCTGCAACTGCGCGACCTTCGCCTCGAAGTCGGGATCGAGGTCATCGGTGAGGTCATAGGCTTGGAAGTTCTCGGCTAGGGGGAGTCCGGTCCGTACCGACGCGGTATGCGCCGGATGGTTCAGGTATTCCCAGTAGGCGTCGAGGTCCTCGAGGACGAACAGTGCGCCCCAGTCGAAACCGGTGCCGTACTCGCGGCCGACGAAGTACGACTTCACCGCGGGGATGCTCCGGCCCTGTTCGTGCATGCTCGCCAGCGCCGCCTCGGCCTGCTCTTCGGTGACGTCTGCCCGGAGCTTTATCCGGTTGCCGTGGTAGATCATCATGACTCCTTCGGTTGCGGTGGAACGTTTTTCAGTGGCGGATCGCGAGGCGGCGGCGCTCGAGGACGGTCGCGATGGCATAGCCACCGCCGCCGCCGAGGGTGAGCATCCAGAAGAGGCCGGGGGTGTCGAACAGCAGCGCGCCGGTGGAGACCAGGGCGAGCCAGGTGCCGAGGCAGTAGTGCAGGACATTGCGGCGCGCGGCGCCCTCGCCGAGGTAGAGCAGGCCGACGACGAGGCCCGCGCCGGTGGGCCAGAGCACCGACTGCAGGTCGGATCTGTCCAGCAGGGAAGTGATTCCGGTGATGGCGAGGAAGAGGGCGGCGAAGGCGCTGGCCCAAGAGATGCCGAGCAGCTTGCCGGACAGGATGTCTCGGCTGTCGGCGCCGCGCTGAGCGCGCAGCGCGGCCACGGTGGCGGCGACCGTGCCTGCCGCGAGGCCGAGGCCGAGCAGTGCCATCGGCAGCCAGCCGGGCAGGTTCAGCAGTGGGTCGGCGCCTTTGGAGAGCGCGGCGGCGCCGTGTCCGAAGACATAGGCGAGCGCGAAGCTGAGGTAGGTGGCGCGGTTGTCGACGTCGCCTGCGCGGAGGGTGGGGGTGGGCGGGGCGGAGAGGGCGATGGTGGCCATGACGGAATTCCTCAGGGTGCGAACAGGATTGATCGGACTTGTGGTGGTCGATTACGCGGTGATGACGACTTTGCCTGCGACGGTGCGCGACTCGGCGAGTGCGAGCGCCTGCGCGGCGTCGGCCAGCGGGAACTGCGCGGCGATCTGTGCGGTGAGGACGCCGTCGGCCAGCAGCCGCAGCACCTGAACGAGGTCGTCGTGCAGTCGATTACGGAAGGCGCCGATCCGGCGCTTGCCCGCCCAGAAGTTGTAGAAGTGGGCGTGCTTGCCGTTGGGCAGGTAGTTCCACAGCGCCAGCCGCGCGAACGACTTCAGCACCGGCAGTTGGGAATTGCCGTCCTCGTCCTTCGTCGCCGCGGTGCCGTAGGACACCAGCGTGCCGCCCTTGCGCAGCAGCGCCCAGGACTGCGCCAAGCCGGCGCCGCCGACGTGGTCGAACACGGCGTCCACGCCGTGCGGCGCGATCTCGCGGATGCGCTGGTACATGTTCGGGTCGCGGTAGTCGACCGGGATCGCGCCGAGCTCGCGGATCATCTCGTGATGCCTGGGCGAGGCCGTGCCGATCACCCTGATACCCGCGTGCCTGGCCAGCTGCAGCAGGGTGGAACCGACGCCGCCGTTGGCGCCGAGCACCACAATCGTTGCGCCGCTGGGCACCTTGGCCATCCGGTGCAGCATCTGCCATGCGGTGATGCCGTTGACCACTACCGTCTCCGCGGCCGCCGAGCTGACGCCGTCCGGGATCGGTACCAGATCCGCGGCGTCGATCAGCAGGTGGCTGGCCCAGCCGCCGACCTTGACGACCGCGGCGAACCGGTGCCCGATCAGCGCGGGATCGACCTCGGGGCCGACGGCGGTGACCGTGCCGACCACGTCGTAGCCGGGCACGAAGGGGAAGGGCGGCTGGTCGTAGTACTTGCCGCGGCGCATCTGCTGCTCGGCGAAGGAGACGCCGGTCGCGTCCATCCGCAGGGCGACCTGGCCCTTGCCGGGCGCGGCCAGCGGACGGGTGCGGATCAGCAGGCCGTTCGCTTCGACCTTGCCCGGCAGCACGACCTCGGTGGTGGTGACAGTGGTGGTGTTCATGATGTTCTCCGCGCTCAGTGGATGATTACACCTGTAACCATACGCATGTGAGCTTCCGGGAATCAAGGGGTAACGCCGATAAGTTTTCAGGTGTAAGTTAACGGGTATGGCAGACAACCCGACTTCGTCTCCCACCCGCGTGCGCAACCGTCGAGGGGAGGGCTCGCGGCTGCGTGAGGACATCGTGGCCGCGGCCGTGGAGATACTCGACGAGACCGGCGACGAAAAGTCCGTGACGCTGCGGTCCGTGGCCCGCCGCGTCGGGATCGCCGCGCCCTCGATCTACCGGCACTTTCCTGATCAGCCGACCATCATGCTGGCCGTCGTGCAGCAGGCGTTCGCTGAACTCGTGGAGCATCTGGAAACCGCGGTGGCCGCAGCGAGCGCTGACCCGCGGGAGCGGCTGTTCGCCCTGTGTCACGCGTATCTGGACTTCGCGGACCGTCATCCCGAGCGGTACCGGACCATGTTCGGCGGCGTCTGGATGCCTGCGCTGGACGAAACCACGCTGACCGAAGCCGATGTCTCCAGCCTGGGTGACGCGACCATGGGCATGCTCGTCGAGATCATGCACGAGTGCGTCCGTGCGGGTGAGTCGACCAGCACCGATCTATCCGTCGATACCGTCGCGGTGTGGCTCGGACTGCACGGGCTGGCTCATCAGCGCGCGGCGACCGTCGCCTACCCGTGGCCGCCGGGTATCGCCGATCGTATGGTCACGGCCCTGGCTCACCTGAAGGACGCGTCTTAGAAATCAGAAATGCCGAACACCCTTGCAGTGCAGGGTGTTCGGCATTCTGGAGCCGAATCTTAGGTTTAGAACAGGCCGCCGGTGTTGAAGCCGCCGCCGAGGTCGGCGAGGTCGCCGAGTCCACCGCCGCCGAACAGATCTCCGCCACCGAACTGGTCTCCGCCACCTTTGCCGAACCAGTCGAAGCCGTTGCCGCCGGAATCGCCGCCGAATAGGTCGCCACCGCCGCCGAACAGGTCGCCACCGGAATCACCGCCGAACATATCTCCGATGTCGGAGGCGCTATTGCGTCCACTGTCGCCGAACCAATCGGATCCGTCGCCGCCGGTGTCGCCGCCGAACATATCGCCGGTGTCGCCGCCGAACATGTCCCCGCCGTCGGAGGAGTTATTGTCACCGCTGTCGCCGAGCCAGTCGAATCCATCTCCGCTGTCGCCACCGGACATATCGCCGCCGTCGGACGAGTCGTCGCCCGCGCTGTTGCCGGGCCAGTCGAATCCGTCGCCGCTGTCGCTGTCGCCAGACGGGTCACCACTATCGCCGCCGTCGCTGCTGTCTCCGCCGTCGGACATGTCGCCGCCGTCGTCACCGGGCATGTCGCCGCCGTCGGAGGTGCTGTCGCCGTCGCCGGACGAATCGGTTCCGTCACCTGGCTGGGATTGCTGATCGTCGCCGGAGTCTTGCCCTGGCTTGGTCGGCTTGGTCTGGCCGCCAGGTTTCGTCGGTTTGGACGGGTCGGCCGAGTTACCCGGCTTGTTCGGTTTGGACGGGTCAGCCGAGTCACCCGGCTTGTTCGGCTTGGACGGGTCAGCCGAGTTCCCCGGCTTTCCCTTTTTGTACATGCTGTTGAGCTGGCCGACCTCATCCTTGCTCAGCGGGCTCGGGCCACTGTTGCATCGGTTGACCGAGCTGGCCATGATGCTGCAGCCGCTGTCGTTGTGATCGAGGCCGATCGAGTGCAGGAGTTCGTGTCCGGCGACCTCGGTGCGGTCGTCCTTGTCGTAGTTGCGGGTTTTCGGGTCGAGTTTGACGAACGGGCCGCCATCCCAGCCGCCCATGCCCGCGACATCGCCGGGGAACTGTTCGTTGGTGATCTTGATGGCGCCATCGCCCGTGCCGGGCTTGAACACGACATTCAGGCCCGGCGTCGAGTTCAGGTGTTTGACCGCGTTCTCGATGCCGGCGTCTTTGATCGTGTTGTTGTAATGAATGATCCCCCGGCCGTCCGAGTCGTAGCCCTGGATCTTCGCGCGGAAGCCGAAACTCGGTGCCGCGGCTGTTGCGGTGGCGGTTGCGGTCAGCGTGAGCGCGGCAGGTCCGAGCAGGGAGCTGGCGACCAGTGCGGCGAATAGTCGGGGCGTGCCATTCGTTGGTGACTTTTTGACTCGATGTTTTCCGCGATAGGAGCGACGGTTGACAGCGGGCGGCATTGCGCGGAGACCTCCGTGAGTACTTTGGATTATATTTTTACCGAGCCTGAATTACGGCTGATGCCACCGGGCTATCAGTCGAGTGTTATGCAGGGCGGGCTTCGCACTTGCGGATCGGCACGGTCGACTGTACGTGGGAAACGGTGAATAGTCACAATATGTAAGTCGAGTCTTAACGATTGAAAACCAACCTTCATGCAGGCGAATTCGACGCAATTTAAGTTTGATCAGTAATTTCTGTTAGTTGTCTTTGCCGAGCGACGCCCGTCCTGGTGGGTGCCCGGTGGCCCGCCTACCGCGTCGGCCGTTCGAGCGTGCGACCGGCTGACTCGAGGTCGACTCCGCCGGGCCGTCGACCCGAGGCGCGGCGGCGCGCGATGGCGTGCTGACGGCCGCGGCGGCCGCGCGCACTCGCCGGGCGGGTCCATCCTTTTCCCCACTCGCCGACTGGGGTTTCACTGTGCTGACATAACGGTTTAATCTCCGACCATCGGAAATTCATCCGCGAACAACGGCGCCACGCCGTGAAATGCGGTCTCTGAAAGTGGCGCGAGAGACAGGTAAGCCCATGAGCAGTTTCCGCAATTTCCTTGCAACCATTTCCGCGGTGGCCGTCGGTGGTTTTTCGACGCTAGTTTTCTGTCCGCTGATGGCGAACGCCGCCGATGACACGCCCTACTATTGGAACGTTCCGGTGCCGTCGCAGGCGCAGGTGGACATCCTCAACCAGGCGGGGATCGAAATGGTCCCCGCGGGCCCCGGCAAAGTGACGATCGCGGTCGACGAGGCAGGTGCCCAGGCGCTGCGGTCCAAGGGACTGAATCTGCAGAAGGGGGAGCCGGTCTACAAGTCGCTGCCCTCCGAGCAGCGCTCCCTCGGCCCGACGTACTACGGCGGTTACCACACCTCGGCGGACATGCTCACGCACGCCAAGGATGTCGCCACCAAGTACCCCGGCATCGCCCAGACGCACGATATCGGCAAGACCTGGCTGGCCGGGCGGGGCAGCGGCGGCCACACCATGGACGCCATCTGCCTGACCGGCATCGCGAAGCAGGCGACCGATCAGGAGAAAGTCGCGGCGAAGACGACGCTCGCTCCCAGCGGCTGCGCACTCTCGCCTACCTCGACCAAGCCACGCTTCCTGTTGACCGCGCAGATCCACGCGCGCGAACTGGCGACCGGTGAAATAGCTTGGAAATGGATCGATTACCTCGCCAATGGCTACGGCACCGACGCCACCGCGACCTCGATCCTGGACAGCACCGAGGTATGGGTCGTCCCGGTGACCAACCCGGACGGTGTCGACGTGGTGGCCAGCGGTGGTAACCGGCCCAAGATGCAGCGCAAGAACGCCGATAACAGCGGCACGCCCTCGTCCTGCTCGGTCGTCGACGGTTCCGGCAACGGTCCCGGCATCGACCTGAACCGCAACTTCACCGTCCGCTGGGGCGGCGACTCCAGGAACCAGTGCTCGCAGACCTTCCAGGGTCCGCGCGCCGCCTCCGAACCGGAGACGCAGAATATCCAGAAGCTGTATTCCAGCCTGTTCACCAACCAGCGTCCCGCGGGCAGCGCCGACGTCCCGGATACCGCGAAAGGCGTGGTGATCGACCTGCATTCCTACGGGAACTACGGGATCATTCCGACCGCCGCGACGCCGAAGAACCGGGAACAGTTGCGCACCTTGATCAAGAAGGTCGTACCCGCCGGATTCACTGTCGGCACCGATGAAGAAACTGTCGGTTACTCCACCTGGGGAACAACCGACGATCAGGCGCACGGGTCCCTCGGCCTGGCCAGTTTCACCATCGAGATCGGCCCGAACAGCGGCACGTGTGGCGGCTTCATGCCCCGCTACTCCTGCGTGGACAGCACCCTCTGGCCGCAGATGAAGAAGTCCTTCTCCACCGCGGCCCTGGCCGCCGGCGCGCCCTACAAGCAGTCGCCGACCAGCTGATCGCCTGACCGCGGGTGTCGGCGGCTGAACCTCAGCCGCCGACACCCGCGTTGTGCTGTGGTGAATCTCGTTGCGGCGCAGCGAAGAAGGTGAAGTGCCTACTGCTGCTCGAGGTCGGCGATCGTGGACTCCAACCAGGCGCGGTCCGCACGGCTGGTTGTCGCGGCGAGGGTGAGCATGCCCTTGCGGAATCGGTCCGTCATGTCGGTGGCACGCAAGGGCTTGCCGTCCGCGTAGAAATAGCTGGCGGGGCCCTCCATGAATGCCAGGCGCCGCCGCAGGACGCGGGCCTGGTCAGCTGGATCGGGGAGGCGGCCGAGGAAAGCGAGCAGCACGAGGAACGAGTTGCGGTCGGTGATCTCGACATCGGCGGGCTCGCGGAGCCTGCGGAGTAGCTCGGCATGACCGGCGGCGGTGAGCGAGAGCACTTGACGTGGCGTGGCGCCCCGGCCAGGTTCCTCTTGCCGGTCCAGCAGCCCGGCTTCCCGCAACCGGTTGAGCGCAGGGTAGAGCGCCCCATCACTGACCGGCCGGACATGGCCGGACAGCCCCGAGATCCGAGCCCGCAGCTCATAGGCATGCAACGGCTCCTCGGCCAGGAATCCCAACACGCTCAAGGTCAGCACCCCGCCATCCTACCGAGCAATCTCACTAATAGTGTTGCCTCGATTAGAGTGTCTCGATTAGAGTGCTCCGCATGTCGACTTTCGTCTTGATCCCTGGTGGCTGGCACGGCGGGTGGTACTTCCAGCAGATCGCCGAATCCCTGCGCCGCCATGGACATTCGGCTATCCCGATGACGCTGACAGGTCTGGGTGATCGAGCCCATTTGCGGACTGCGGCGACCAACCTGGACACCCACATCCAGGACGTGGTGAGCCTGCTCGAGGCCGAAGACATCGACGACGCCGTGCTGGTCGGTCACAGCTACGCGGGCATGGTGATCACTGGCGCCGCGGCGCGTCTGCCTGGACGTATCCGGCGGTTGGTCTACAGCGACGCGTACGTTCCCGCCGACGGCGACTCATGCTTCGACCTCACCACTCCGGCCTTCCGCGAGCTGTTCTTCCGGGGAGCCCGAGCCGACGGCCACAGCGTTGCGCCGCCACCGGGTCTGAATCCACGAACGACCGCGCACCCGCTCGCGTCGTTCCTGCAGAAGATCCGGCTCGACGGCCCACTCCAGGTCGAACGCAAGGACTACATCTACTTGAGCGGCTGGTCCGGCACCCCGTTCACCGAGGTCTACCAAAGACTTTCGGGCGACCCGGGTTGGCACGTGCACACCCTGTCGACCGGACACAACGTGGCCGCCGAAGCCCCCGAGGCGTTCGTGCGAATCCTGGAAGAAGGCAAACTATGACATCCTCGCTGACCACTATGCGCGCCGTTCAACTCTCCGGCCCAGGCCCGGTCGAGAACCTGCGGTTGACCACTCTGCCGTTGCCGCCCGAGCGGGACGGTTGGGTGCGGATTCGGGTCGAGGCGTTCGGGCTCAACCGGTCGGAGTTGAAGCTGCGGCTGGGTGTGAGTGTGGGGGTGAGCTTTCCGCGGGTGCCGGGTATCGAGGCGGTCGGTACCGTCGACGCGGCTCCGGTGGGCAGCGGTCTGGCTGTCGGGCAGCAGGTGGTTGCCATGATGGGGGACATGGGGCGCACTTATGACGGTAGTTATGCCGAATACACCTCGGTGCCGCTGTCTCAGGTCATCCCCGTCGACACCGACCTGCCTTGGGAGGTGCTCGGCGCCCTGCCGGAGATGGTGCAGACCGCTTACGGCTCGCTCACCGTCGGCCTGGACCTGAAACCCGGTCAGTCCGTGCTGATTCGCGGCGGCACCTCCTCGGTGGGCCTGGCGGCGGCCGCGCTGGCCAGTTGGCGTGGTGCCACGGTGCTGTCCACCACCCGGCGGGCCGAGCGTCTGATTTCGTTGAAGGAACACGGCATCGACTATCCATTGCTCGACACCGGCGAGGTCGCGCCCGCCGTGCGCGAGTTGTATCCGGACGGTGTCGACGCCGCGCTCGATCTCGTCGGCACGCCGACCCTGCCCGACACCTTGCGCGCGGTGCGCGTGCACGGCACGGCCTGCTTCAGCGGCAGTCTGTCGAATCAGTGGACGGTACGGGACTTTTCGCCGAACGAGTACTTGCCCAGGGGCGTGCGCCTGGCGGGTTACTTCGGTGACGCCGCCGACCTACCTCAGGCTGCCTTCCAGGAGATCCTCGATGCTGTCGCGGACGGCAAGCTGGTCTTTCCGGTCGACCGCGTCTACGACGGCTTGGAACAGGTGGCGCAGGCCCACGACGACATGGAGCACAACCGTGCCACCGGCAAACTCGTTGTCCGCGTTCGACATTAGGCCGTGCTAGGCCGAATCCGGTTCTCGGTGAATCGGATCGACCCAGTGCACGGTGTCGGGTTTCTCTACCGGTTCGATGTCGAGATTGACGACGACGGCTTCGCTATCGCTGCGTACCAGAACGCATTCGAGCGGTTCGTCGGTGCTGGCGTTGATCTCCTGGTGCGGGACGTAGGGCGGCACGAAGATGAAATCGCCGGGCTCGGCCTCGGCGACGAACTCGAGCCGCGCACCCCAGCGCATGCGTGCGCGGCCGCGGAGGACGTAGATGACGCTCTCCAACTCGCCGTGATGGTGCGCGCCGGTCTTGGCGTTCGGGTGGATCGTGACGGTTCCCGCCCAGATCTTCTGCGCACCGACTCGGGCCGCATTGATCGCCGCCGCACGGTCCATCCCCGGCGTCTGGGCGGTGTTCGAGTCGAGCGAATCCGCCTTGATGACACGTACCCCGTTGTCCCGCCAAGCGTCGTCCGCCGACGAATTCTGTTGTGGTTCAGTCGTTGCCACGTAGCGCCCTTTCGTTCGATGTCGAATTCTATCGCCGGCAATCGGCGCGCCAGCGTGCGATCTCCTGCCCGACCTCGGTGACCGGTGGTTCGCGGTAGAGCCATTCGCGGGCGATCCGATGCCAGTTGTTGGTGGTCTCCAGTTGGCCGAGTGCGGCGAACGTGAACAGGTCGGCCCGCCGGGAGAACACGTGCTCGGCGGGCAACCGCTGCTGTCGCATGCCCCGGAATTCGGCGGCCCTCGGGTCGATGGCGAGAATCAAAGCGCCCGTTGCCAATTCCGGAGTGATGGTGATTTCTTCGTCGATCAGATGCCAGCCTGCGGCCGCCCACACGTAGTCCAGGCATTCCTGTGCGCCGACGCCCAGCTCGGGATCGATGATGCCGCGCTCGACCCACATGTCGTACAGGTCGTCGGCCCGATTTTCGCCCGCGGCCTGCAGGCAAGCCCGCTCGACTTCGACGTGCACCGGGTCCATGCTGTGATACAGCCCGAAATCCACGAATCCGAGCCTGCCGTCGTCGGCGAGCAGGATGTTGCCGGGATGCGGATCGCCGCAGAATTCGAAGTCCGCGAACAAGGAACTGATGTAGAACCGATAGATCAGCTCGCCGATCCGATCGCGCTCCGCGTTCGGCAGCCCCCGAATGTGCTGATACGGCTGCCCTTCGAGATACTCCGTCACCAAAACGTGTGGGCCACAATGGCTTTCGATACTGTCCGGCACTGTGACGAACGGATGACGGCAGTAGCGCGCGGCAACGCGATGCTGTGTCCGCGCCTCCAGGACATAGTCGAGCTCACTGCCGATATTGCGCGCGATCTCGTCCAGCACATCCACGTCGGCCGCGCTGGGCAGCATGGACTTCCACAATTTGCTGAACATCGCCAGGTTCCGCATATCCGCCTCGACGGCGGCGTCCACGCCCGGATACTTGACCTTCACCGCGACCGTACGCCCATCGTGCAACCGAGCCCGATACACCTGACCGATCGAGGCCGCCGCGATCGCGGTCTCATCGAAATCGGCGAACGCGCGTCCCAGCGGTCCGAGATCGTCCTCGATCACCGCACGCATCGCGGGAAACGCCACGACGGGCGCCTGATCGCGTAACTCGGCCAGCTTGACCCGGAACATCTCCCGATGCGCCTCCGGCAGCAGGTCGACATCGAGCACCGACAGCATCTGTCCCAGCTTCATCGCCGCGCCTTTGAGCCCGCCGAGCACGGTGACAAGTTGTTGTGCCGCTTGCAAAGTCGACCGTTCGGACAGTCGCTGCCTGGCCTCTTCGGTGCGCCCGATCATGGACAACCGGGTGCCGACTCCGCGCACCGCCTGCCCGGCGGCCAGCCGCCCCAGCTTGCTGCCGCGCGCGACGCGCCCCTTCGGTACTCGATCGCCCACTGTCGCACCTCCATTGGCCACCGTGACACTCACTCTTGCATACTCGACCCGGACTAAACTGAGCAAAGCTCATTTTCGAGCATCAGCAGTCAGGAGTACCCGATGCCGCCGAAAGCCGCAGGGGAGCGCCGTCGTCCGACCCAGGAACGGGCCAAGGCGACCCGGGAGCACATCCTGGACACCGCCGCGCAGTTGTTCGGCGAACGCGGCATCGCCAACACCTCGACGAACCGGATCGCGACGGCGGCCGGGGTGAGCATCGGCACGGTCTACCGATACTTCGCCGACCGTTCGGTCATGGTCGAAGAACTGTTGCGGCGCCTGCTCGAGAATGTCGAGCGGAGCTTCTCGCAGGGGTTGTTCGGCCTCGGGGAGAAGCCGAGCGAGGAGATGATCTACCGGATCCTGGCGGTCATCGCGGACGTGCTGGTGGAAAACGCCCTGCTGGTGCGGGCGCTGGTCGCCGGGGTGCAGTTCTACAACAGCGGTATCCCGGAGTTCGAACCCCGCCTGCGGCTGCTGATGAAGGTGCTGGTGATCCAGATGCTCGGTCCCGGCGACGACCACGAGTACGACGTGATGACCTTCGTGCTGATCAACACGGGTTTCGCCGCGGTGCTCCGGGCTTCGGCACTGGAGGTGGACAGTCGGCAGCGCGAGGAGTCGATCCGGATGACGGCGCGGATGATGGCGGCCTGGGTCAACGCCGAACTGGTGGCCACCAAAAAGTGAGCACCTCGCTATGTACCACCGCATCCGGCACCGCTCGAACCTTCCGCTGATCCGTTGAACCGCCTGGTAACCGGCTGCGGACACGGTCGAAATCGGTCGCGCAAAGAGGAGTAGAAGGTGAGCGCTGACTCGGTTTACCGTTGCAGCCAAGAGCAATAGACCGGTAACAGCGAGGTTCTCGGCGTGGCAGCGGGCTCAGGTACTTGCTGTCGGCGTCGCAGTCGCTGCGGTGTACGACAGACAAGGAGGCCTCCGGTGACGATCGAAAGTCTCGACCGGCCCGAGCTCGGTGTTCTCGGGCAACAGATTTCGTTGTCGGTGCGCGAGCTCGACGCGCTGACCCGGACCGCGATCGACCACGTCGCGGCGGCCAAGCCGCTGTCCGGCGGCGCGCTGCACGGGGAGGTGCGGATCGTGGTCCGCATCTGCCTGGAGTGGTTGATCCATCGCTTGAACGGCAACCCGATCGACGCCGCGACCGCCGGGCTCGAGGCCGCGGCGGCAGGCTGCGCCGGTGCCGGAATCCCCATCGATACGGTGCTGCACGCCGTCAACGAGGGCTTCAAGGTCGGGCTCGACCTGATGGCACGGCCCAAGCCCGCGGACACGCTCGGCGTCGTGACGGGCATCGGCCGGGTGGTCGACCTGTCCAAGCTGGTCACCGCCGCGGTGAGCAAGGCCTACGTCCGGGAGTACAAGGCCGGCGCGGCCGAACATCAGACCGCGACACACAACCTGACCTCGGCGTTGCTCGGCGGCCAGCCCGCTGCCCGGGAATTGCTGTTCGCCGCAGAGTATTTCGTGCTCGCCGTCGCCGTTCCCGAGCATCCGGACG
Source organism: Nocardia sp. NPDC060255 (assembly GCF_042727395.1). Taxonomy (NCBI): domain Bacteria; kingdom Bacillati; phylum Actinomycetota; class Actinomycetes; order Mycobacteriales; family Nocardiaceae; genus Nocardia; species Nocardia sp. NPDC060255. The sequence goes on from NZ_JBHXAU010000004.1 coordinate 13,908, forward strand.
AACGTCGTCCCGGGCTCGATCGGCAGGTCGTCGCCCGGCGCAAGCTCCGCCGCCTGCAATCCGCGCTCGCGACGCGACTCGACGGCGAAGCGCTGTCGCTGCTGTCCGTCGACGGCGGAACCATCCTGGTGCCGACCACGGCGCTGACCGATGCCGAACTCGACGGACTCGTGCAGGCGCTGGCGGATGCGGCGCGCGTGCCGATCACCGCCACCGTGGTCACGGCACGCCCCGACGCGGTGCCGGGCGCCGCCCGGCAGGCCCACGAACTCCTCGACACCGCGCAACGGATGGGCTTGGCGCCCGGGGTGCACCGATTCGCCGAACTCGCACTGGTGCACCAACTCAGCCGCCCCGGGGTCGCTCGTGCGGTGCTCGGCAACCACCTCACGCCGCTCGACGCGCACCCGGAACTGCGCGAGACTCTGCAGGTTTACATCGATACCGATCTGAGCAGGCTCCGCTCGGCCGAACACCTTGGCGTGCACCCAAATACGGTCGACTACCGGCTGCGGCGGATCGGTGAACTCACCGGCTTCGATCCGGCCAGGGCCAACGGATTGTGGTATCTGCGTTCGGCATTGATCGCACAGCTGGGTGTTGCGAAAAACTCCGCGTAGTCGATTACGCCGACCTTATCTCGATACGTTGCCAGACGTTCCGAGGGTGGGGAGCATGGCACTGGAGGTTGTGATGACACCAGGAGTAGACGGTATTCCCGGACCTCGCGGCGGGGGAGACGGCCTCGCCGAGATCGTGGCCGCGGGCGGGCTGCACAACTATCAGCTGCGACTGCACGCCGAGTACGGCCCCGTCGTCCGGCTTCCGCTGCCCGGCGCGGAGACGGCGGTGTCGGTCGCGGACCCGGTGCTGCTCGAGGCCACCGCGAAGATCGATGAGCGGCCGGACAAGTTGTTCGAATTCCTTGTGCCACTGCAGGAGTCGGGCAATCTCCAGACAATTCCCGCCGCGGAACACACGCCGTGGCGGCGGGCGTTGCTGTCGGTCCTGGCCGGACGCCGTTCGCACGAGGCACATTTCGAGCAGTTCGTGACGCTGGCCCGCGGACTGGCGGATCGATGGGCCGACGCGGCGGCGCAGGGCCCAATTGCCTTGCAGCAGGACCTGAGTGCGCTGTCGCTGCGGATGATTTGCGAGTATGCGCTCGGCCGTGGCGCGGCTGCACCGGAACAAGCCGACCGAATTGTGTCGGCGTTCGAGGACGTGTTGACCGAGCAACTGGCCCGGTTGTATCAGGTCGAACTGCCGGGTACCGAGGAGGAACGAACTGTCCGCGCGCAGCAGGCACTGGCGTATCTGCGGGCGGTCGTGGATGACATGCTCGCGGCGCACGAGACCAGTCCGCAGCCCACGGACCACAGTGACCTGATCGCCGCCATGGCCGTCGCGGGTCAGTCCCCGGCGCGAATCCGGGACACCGTGCTGATGACATTGATGGCCGCGCACCACACCACCGGCGTCGCAGTGTCCTGGACGCTGTATCTGCTCGCCCAGCACCCCGAGGTTGCCGAACGCGTCACCGAAGAACTCTCCGGCGTGCTCGGCGACCGTCCCGCACCCGATTACGCAGACCTGAAGGACCTTACGTACCTGACCATGGTGCTCAAGGAATCGATGCGGCTTTACCCGCCAGGACCTTACGGCGCCCGCGAAACCACCGAAGAACTTCGCATCGGCGAATACACGGTCCCCCTGGGCACCACGATCTTCTACCCGATCTGGGCCGTGCACCTGAACCCCGAATATTGGCCGCAGCCAGAGGTTTTCCGTCCGGAACGGTTCGCCGCGCACGAAGCCGCCGAACGCCCGAGACTGGCCTACATACCCTTCGGAGTCGGTCCGCGCAGCTGCGAGGGCGCCTCCCTCGCGATGGTCGAAGCCGAACTCACCCTCGCCGTCCTGCTGCGGCGATTCCGGTTCGAACTCGCCGCCGACCACCCGGTGGTCCCGATCGAACGCTTCGTACTCTGGGCGGCCGACGACATCTGGATGAACGTCACCCCGGCGCAGCGCTAACTGCCGAAGGGCTGCAAGGCCGCTGCCCGCAGCAAGGGGAGACGGTCGTAGAGGTGTTCGCCCGGGCACTCGGTGTGCCCGGCGATATCGGACCAGTCCCGGTGGCCCGAGATGGTCGGCATGTCGACGGTGAGACCCGTGGCCGGATTGACGTAGTGGACCTGGGTCAGCGGATTCAGGCACAGGCCCGCACACAGCGCGCCGAGCACATCACGCAAGGCGATGACGGCGGCCGTAGTCGGTTGTGTGACATCGAAATTGCCCATCAGGCAGATACCGATATTGCCCGGGTTGGCGTTGTAAACGTGGCCGGCCTGAACGACTTCCGCGCCGGGCCGCAATACGGCGCCGGGCCGGAAGATGGGCGCGGAGTCGCCGGTATCCCGCCCGGCGTACACGACCCCGTTCGGATCGATCATCAAGTGATAGCCGATATCGCCCCAGCCGCGACCGCCGTGATCGGGCGAGGCGTGGAATTCGTACACCGCGCGAACGACGTCTCGGTAGTCGGTCGCATCGCTACCGGTGAAATCCAGGGTGTGGTGGACGGTGATCAGTTGAGCCGGATCGAACTCGTGGTCCGTCCACGTCATCAACGACTCGTCCGCCGACCAGCCCTTTCTGGTCACTGCGGCAAAGCCCCACGCGAACGATGTTTCGACGGGATCCCGGAACGGCGGTGCGCCAGCCATATCTCCAGCCTAGCCGCGCAAATATCGTTCTGCGCCCCAGTAATCCGGGCCGAACCGGACCGGTGTGATTCGTACCGGCGTAGCGGAGTCGAACGCCTCGATCATCCGATCGCCGCCGATGGACATCGCGACGTGATAGATCGAATCGGGGTCCTTGGTGTCGTGCGCGTAGAACAGCAGGTCACCCGGTTGTAGATCGCTCTTGTCGACCGGGCGGCCGTTCCCGTCGGTGGCTTGCGGTCCGGCGTCTCGCGGCAGGGTGATCCCATGGACCTGATAGATGGTCGAGGTGAAGCCGGAGCAATCCATGCCGAACCCGGCGCGTCCGCCCCACAGGTAGGGGCGATCCAGGAACATGGTCGCGGACCGCACCAGATCGGTGGCGCCGGGATACGGGATGTCCGTGGGTTTCCGATAGATATCGGCGGTGCTGGCGTCGAGCCATTTCGGACCGCCGCGTGGGGTAGCGACCGCAATTCCGTCGCCGGTTCGGCTGAGCACCGGAAGTCGAGTGTTGGCGCTGATCTCTATGTCTCGCTGCGTGAGCTCGGGGTCGCGGAACAGCCAGGTGGTCGAGTCGTGGTCGGCCAGCGCGAAGGGGGCGGTTGCTTGCAGAGCCGCGAACTCCGGGCTGGTGGTCAGCTGAACGCTGGGTATCCAGCCGGGATAGCCGAGTGCGTTCTTCGGAGTCGGCTGCCCGGGTACCAGCACCTCGGTCCAATCACCTTGCTGCTGCAGGACATAGACGCGATCGCCGTACAGCGCCTGAGTCTGTGTCAGGTTGTCGGAGGTGAGGGCTTCCTGCTCCGCCAACGTCATACCCGCGATCCAGCGGGAGATGTCGACCGGGTTGGTGAGGGCGGGCTGATCGACCGGACGAGGACTCTGCGGCGAGGTCCACACCGTGGCCGCGGCGACATCGACATAGGCGCTGGGCGGTTCCGGCGGCGAGGGCTCCGCGTGCGCCGGGAGCGACAGTCCGACAACGACACTCAGCGCGCCGAACAGGATGCCTGGACAGCTGAGTCGGCGAGGTAGGTAGCCCATGATGCAATTGTCGCATTATCATCTGGCTATTACCGGCAACGTCCAGTGGGTAATTGTCGAAGATGGCTGCCGACCCACTGGGTGAGCCGGTCGAGCAAGGCGATTCCGTCGGCGAAGGTGCCCGAGGTCGGTCGAGCGCCCAATGTCACAGCGGTCCAACCCGATCCATTGGGGAGCACGCCCAGTTGCCGGACCAGGTGTGCCCCCTGCTCGTCGGGACCCCAGCCGCCCTTGGCGGCCGCCCCGGGCAACCGCGCCAATCCCCATCGGTGCTCGGCGTCAAGCGTTCGCATCAGCGCGAGGACGTCGGCGCCTGCCTCGATGCACGGCAGGTGAGCGGTGAACAGGGCTTGTCGAGCGGCACTCCATTCGGTCTGGCCGAAGGCCGTGTACTCCGGCCGGACCCGTCGCGATTGCACCCGGGTGCCGGTGTCGCCGCCATCTTCGAGCACGGCCTGCACCGCTGCTGCGGCGACGTCCGGTGGGCCGAGCATGGACCACAGCCGCTCGGCCGCGGCATTGTCGGAGCGGGTAATGGCCGGTGTCACATAGGGTTTCGCGGCAACCGGAGCCGCCCGCAACGCGGCGATCGCAAGCGGCACCTTGCTGGTCGACCAGGCGACGCCACCGGCCCAATCGCCGAGCGCGACGGCTCGCTCGCCACCGACCGGAGCGTAGGCGAGCCCGACTGTTCCGTGCAGCGTCGCGCCGTACGCGGCGAAACTCGCGGCCAGGGAGCGGGATTCATCGTCCGGCATACCTCAGCATGGTCCTCTCGGGTCAGGGCGGAAGCCGGAAACCGCGATTCGAGCGCGCGGGGCGGACCGGAGCTGCATCATCGTAGACGGGAGATGATAGGAGTTAGCTATGACATCCGCTGATTCCGCCGGGACCCCGGGCTTGGCGCGCGGCGCGATCGGCCTGCGCGAGGTGCTGTTTCAGTCCGTCACCTCCATGGCGCCCGCGGGCGCGGTCGCGCTGTCGATCGCGGTCGGCGCCACTTACGCGGGTGGCGCACTGCCGCTGGCGGTCCTGCTCGCGTTGGTCGCGTGCCTGTTGGTCGCGAGCTCGATCGGTCAGCTCGCCAAGCACCTGCCGTCGGCGGGCAGCATCTACACCTATCCCGCCGAGGCGCTGCACCCGGTGATCGGATTCCTGGTCGGCTGGGGTTACGCGCTCGTCGAGGCGCTGATCGGTCCGACGACAACGGTTCTCGTCGGCTACCTGGTCGGCTCGGTGATGCACAGCGAGTTCGACTGGCCGTTCACCGCCACCTGGGTGGCGGTCATGATCCTGGCCGCTGTCCTGATCGCCTTGCTGAACTATCGCGGCGTGCGGATCAGCGCGCAGGTGGGGACTGTCCTGGGCCTGTTCGAGATTCTGGTATTTCTCGTGCTGGCAGGCTGGCTTGTGGTCAAGGCGGGAACCGGGAACACCGCGTCCGTTTTCACCCTGCATTTCGCGACAGTCGAAGGCTACCAAGGGTTTTCCGGCGTGGCCGCGGCGTCGATCTATACCGTCCTCGCGTTCATCGGCTTCGAGGCCTCGGCGCCGCTGGCCGAGGAAGCCCGGAACCCGCGCCGCACTATTCCGATCGCGGTGGTGGCGTCCTGCGGTGTCATCGGCGTGTTCTATGTATTCACCACCTACGCGGGCGACGTGTACTTCGGGCCGGACCGGTATGCGACCTTCGGCGAGCTCGGCGACGGGAGCCCGTGGATAACACTCGCCCGCGACGTGTGGGGGATCGGCTGGGTGGTCGCGTTGTTCGCCATCCTGAATTCGACGTTCGCCAACGGGAACGCGGGCACGCTGGCGACGACCCGAACCTGGTACGCCATGTCCCGGATCGGTCTGCTGCCCGCCGCGCTGTCGCGCACCCATCCGCGGTGGAACTCGCCGCATATCGGCGTGCTCGTCCAGTTGCTGGTGACGCTCGCCATCGGCCTGCCGATCGGCCTGCACTTCGGCCCGACCACGGCCTTCGTTTTCTTGGCCACGATCCTGGCGGGTGTCATGATCGCCGTCTACATGGTGTTCAACCTGTCGTGCCTCATGTTCTACCTGCGGCGGCAGCGCGGCGAGTTCAATTGGCTACTGCACCTGGTGATTCCGGTCCTCGGCATCGTGGCGTTCGTCCCGGCCTGGCTCACCGCGATGGGGATCGGCGGCGCGGTGCTGAAGTTCGTCACGCCACTGAGCTATCCGTCGAGTCAGGCGGGTCTGGTCATCGGAATCTGGTATCTGATCGGCGTTGCCGTGCTCGTCTACCTGTACCGGCGGCATCCGGAGCGGCTGCCGCAGATGCGGCGGGTTTTCGTCGACGAGCCGCGCTGACCGCGACGTCACCCCAGCTTTGCCAACTTGGCCTGCCCGGAAACGACGGTCTCATAGGCGTCGACGAGTGCGACCCGAACCTGCACCGTCTGATCCGCCAGCAGTGGCGCATTCAGCATGACCTCGGCGGATTGATTGGATCCGTCGCAGTTGACGGCGCGCTGCGTGCCGGTGGCCGACGGACTGTCCGCGTTGGGATCGCCCACCATCGCCTCGATGCCGACCACGCCCGCCGAGGACTCACAGCTGTAGTCGACCAGCACGGTGGACGGGCCGATACCGCTGACGTCGATGGCGTTGGCGGCGAGAGCCGGTGCGGCAGTGGACATCACGGCCAGCCCCAGCGCACCGCAGGCGGCCAGCATGAGGGCGGAGCGTCGGTAGTTCCGAATAGTCACCATGGATCTTTGTCCTCCTGGGTAGCGGAAGTAGATCGCGGACCACAATCAGAAAACACCGCGGCGATCATGGCGCCGCGTTCTCATCCTTGCGCACCACCAGCGGCTTTTCCGGTTTCTCCGCAATTCCGCGTCCGACGGCGACGGTTGACAACCGCAATCGGTAAGTGGACACTTACGGTTCGTAGATACTTACCAAGCAGGAGATGAATGGGGTGCGCTCGCGGATCGGATGCGGCGCACCATCCTCGAGCGCCTGGCGGAGCGGCCGCAGGCGGTCGGTGAACTCGCGAGCGCGTTGCCGATCAGCAGGCCTGCGGTTTCGCAACATTTGAAGGTGCTCAAAGACGCGGGGCTGGTGCTGGATCGGGCCGTCGGAACACGCCGGATCTACCAATTGAACCCGGACGGGATGGGCGCGCTGCGTGCCCAGCTCGACCGGTTCTGGGGACGCGCCCTCGCCACGTATCAACAAGTGGTCGAACAAGATTCAGGAGAAGTCATGACCAATACCCAAGTCGAACCGGTGCAGTTGCAGATTGTGGTCAACGCGCCGCTGGCGCGAGCGTTCGAGCTGTTCACCGAACGCTTCGATGCCATCAAACCGCGCGATCACAACCTGTTGGCGGTCCCGATCGCCGAGACGGTGTTCGAGCGAAAGGTCGGCGGGTACATCTACGACCGCGGCGAAGACGGCAGCGTATGCCGCTGGGCGCGGGTGCTGGCCTACGAGCCGCCGAACCGAGTGGTGTTCAGCTGGGATATCAACGAGCGCTGGGAGATCGAGACCGACCCCGACAAGACCAGCGAGGTCGAAGTCCGCTTCATCGCGGATGGTCCGGAGCGCACTCGCGTCGAACTCGAACACCGCAACCTCGACCGGCACGGCGACGGCCGGGAGGCGGTCCGCGCGGGCGTCGGCAACGACGGCGGTTGGCCGCACTACCTGCAGCGGTACGTCGACGTCGTCGAGCGAGAGGCCTGAACCGTTCAGCGCGGGCGACGAGGTACTTCGAAACGCAGCTCGAGGAGGTCGAGGCCGAGGGTCTCGACCTCGGCGAGCACGCCGAAGAAGGCGCATCGGTCCGGTAACCAGCCGGTGAGGACGGTGTCCGGGCCCTGCTGATCGACGACCATGGTCGGGAACGCGGCCAGCGCGATCGGGCCGAGGTGGCCGTTGATCCGGAGGGTCAGCAGGTTGGGGTCGTCGCCCATGCGTCCAGTGTCGCGGCCGGTCAGGTGAGGCGGCATCACCCGAATCAGGTGAGCGGCGACCCGGTATGGCCTGCGGACAGCAGGCGCAGTTCCCGGCCGCGCTGTACGGCCGTCGAACGGTCGGTGACGCCGAGCTTGGCGTAGATATTGCGGATGTGGGTGTTCACGGTGTTCACCGAAACCGAAAGGGTGCTGGCGATTTCGGGTCGGGTGAGGTTTGTCGGCAAGTAGCGGAGCAGCCGCAATTCGCTGGGACTGAGATCGCTCGGCGGCTGCCCCGCAGCGTGATTCGCGGTGCTGCCGCGGACGGCATCGAGGATGTCGGCGATCAGTGCGGCGTGCGAAGTAGTGTGCAGCGGAATGGCTTTCAGTAATTGCCAGGCTCCGGTCACGGCGAAGGGGAGGATCAGTCGTTCCGGCTCGGCGAGTTCGAGCGCACGTTCGACCGCCGCACCCGCGGCTCGTGGATCATCGAGGGCCCGGCAGGCGAGTGCGTCCACCAGGTGGGCTTCGATGCGGGTGAAGTCGTGGTCCACCCGTGCCGTGTCGTGCAGCACGGCCTGCACTGTTTTCCGCGCCGCGGCCGGATCCCGCTCGGCCAGCTGAAGCACGGCGACGGCATTGCGGACCTCGCCGGTCTCGACCATCGGGGCTGACTGCTCGGCGAGCGTGACGTGCGCCTGTTCGACCATGCCGAGCCGGGCCTGCGCCGCGATGGTGCCGCCGACGACCCGGGCCGAGAGTGCGTGCTCGCCAAGCATATTCGCTTGCACGCGGCCGGCGAGTTCGAGTTCGTCGAGTGCGCGGCGGTGCTGTCCGCGGCCCGCGTGCAGCATCCCGGCGAGCAGGTGGATCAGCAGTCGTAAGCCCGGTTCGCTCCCCGCTCGGGTGACGCGAACGGCTCGCTCCAGCCACTGTGCGCCGCCGTCGAATTCCCCGGTCCAGATCATCGTGCCCGCACGCGTGGCCAAGGCGGGCGCGATGACCGTTTGGTTGTCCCAGCCGTGCCGCGCGGCCAGCGCTATCGCCTCCTCGCATCGTCGGTCTGCGACGGCGAACGAGGTCATCGTCGAGGAGAACGCGAGCTGGGCCCGGCAGGCCACCTCCAGGTAGGGGCGGTTGATATGGCGGGCCAGGGCGGCGCCCTCGGTGAGGTGCCGGGAGCTGTCCGCGAGGCGCAGCGACCAGGCCTGTGTCACACCGAGATTCAGCAGTGCGACGGCGTGCAGGTCGCTGGCGAGTGCGATATCGGCATTCGACAGTCCGGCCGTAGCGGGCAGGGATCCGACCTGCTCGAGCACGCCGTCGAAATGGCCGCGCAGGCGCGCGAGCAGCAGATCCAGAGACGCGATGGCCATGCGCAGTCGTCGCTGTCGGTCCGCGGGCGTTGTCGCGGCGTAGGACCTGGCGACCTCGAGATGCGCGGAAGCCTCGTCCAGTCGCAGCTGGTCGAGATCGGAAATGGTGTACACGACCGCCAGTTCGGGGGAGTCGCCGTCCGCTCGCGCCGGGAAGGAACGCAGGAGCGCCTCGACGGTTCCGGCCCGTCCGTCCAGGGTGAGGCTGAGGGAATGGTCGGTGAGCAACCGGGCCGCCGCGGACCATTCGCCGGCCGCCTGAAGATGCCGGATGGCCTCGGCGATGTGGCCGTGGTCGGCGAACCAGGTGGCGGCCTGCCGGTGCAGACCCGGAATCTCGTCGGCCAGGACGCGGCGCAGTTCCAGTCGCAGCAGGCCGCTGAAAAGATGGTGATAGCGGAACCAGGTGCGCTCGGTGTCGAGCGCCACCACGAACGCGTTGGCGTCCTCGAGTTCGAGCAGCATCCGTTCGGACCCGGACGACTCGGTGAGCAGGTCGGCGAGTTCGCCGTTCACCTGGTCGAGCAGCGACGTGCGCAGCAGCATGCGCTGGACGTCTTTCGGCTGGCGTTCGAGCATCTCGGCGATCAGGTACTCCGCGACCGTCCGGTCGCTCCCGGAGAACTCGGAGACGAACTGTTCGGGATCGGGGTGCTCGGTCAAAGACAGTGCGGCGAGCCGTAATCCGGCCGCCCAGCCCTCCGTGCGTTGATGTAGCAGATCGATGCTGTTGTCGGACAGTGGAATTCCGGAGGTCGTCAGGAATTCGCGAGTCTCCGATGCGCTGAAACGCATTTGCGCACTGCGGATTTCGGCGAGCTCGCCTGTCAGGCGCAGCTGATGGAGCCGCAGTGGCGGATCGCGGCGTGCGGCAATGATCGCGCTGGCCTGTGCAGGCAGGTTCGTCAGCAAGCGAATGAGTTGTTCGATGGCCGCCGTGGAACCCAGCTCGTGCAGATCGTCGATGACCAGGACGATCGGGTCGTCGAAGGCCGTCAGTTCGGACAGCACGCGGTCCACCATGGCCGGCCCGTCGAAGTCGGGCGTCGCGGGCTGCGGTTCGGATCTACCGGCGGCCGCGTGGATCGCGTCCAGCAAGGTCAACCAGAACAACTGAGCGTCGTGCTGACCGAGTTCGACCTGCATCATCGCGATGCGACGCGACCGGCCGGGACCCGCCGCCCAGGCGTGCAGCAGCGACGTCTTCCCGCTGCCCGCGGGCGCGGTGACGAGGGTGACCTTCCGCCGCGCGGCCCGGTCGAGGGTGGCGACGAGGTCGTGGCGGGCGATCAGTCGGGACGAATCGGACATCGCTGCCTTTCCTTCCAGCCATCCAGCTTAAACCTCGCGTGAAATCGGTGACGCGCATTCGCCTGGCATCGGATTCGGTTGCCCCGCAACCGCAGTGGGTGGTCCGAATTCACCGGAATCAGGTGACGACTCCTCACCTGCCGCACTGCGACGCTGAGTGCAGCGCGGCAATCCTACGAGGCGCGGTCATGGCACGAATCATCAGCGGTGGGAAGTACAGACATGGACAACGAACAGATCATTCGCAACGCTTACCAGATCGCCGAGGTGAAGGACCTGGACGGCTGGCTCGCCGCCTTCACCGAGGACGGGACCTTCACCGACGAATCCATCGGCGTCACCTATCTCGGCAAGGACCGTGCCTGGCCCGTCGAGAACTACGGGCGGGCGTTCCCCGACATGCATCGTGAGTTGTATCAGGTCTACACCACCGGTGACCTGGTCATCGTCCAGCTGGCACTGCAGGGCACGCATCAGGGCCCGCTCAGTCTGGGCGACGGGATGATCCTGCCGCCCACCGGGAACCGGATGGACGCGCCGTGCTGCGACGTCTTCGAATTGTCGGACGGCAAGATCAAGCGCTTCGACTGCTACCCGTCGGGCACGGTGATCTTCACCCAGCTCGGCGTGCTCGGCAATCTCGGGGCGGCACTTCAACACTGAACTGTTCCATCGACGGAAGGTGTGGATTGTGGACATTCTGCTCACCGGTGCGACCGGGTACGTCGGATCGCATGTATTGGTAGCGCTGACCAAGGCGGGGCACTCCGTGACGGCGGTGGTGCGCAGTGCGGAGGCCGCGGCGAAGGTCAAGTCCGACAAGGTGACTGCCGTGATCGGGGCGGTCACGGACGAGGCGTTTCTCGACGACGCGCTGCGGCGAGCCGACGGCGCGATCCATGCCGCGACGACCGGTGACGCGACGGCGGCCGAGTTCGACGCGAACGTCGTCCGGGCTGTCGGTCGGGCCTTCGCTGATACTGGGAAGCCATACGTGCACACCGCGGGCCTGTGGGAGTGGGGCTCGGATCCTGATGTCGTAGAAGACAAACCGTTCAACCCGCCGGCATTGGTCGCTTGGCGGCCCGCGATTACCGAACAGGCACTGGCCATTCCAGGCGCCCGGGTCTCGGTCATCTCCTCGGCGGTCGTCTATGGCGACGGCGGCGGGCTCGCGAATCTGATCGTGGGTGCACCGCGAGACAGTGCCGGTCGGCTCACGACAATCGGTTCGGGACAACAACATTGGGGCACCATCCACGCGGCCGATCTGGCTGATCTGTTTCTGCGAGTCATCGAGACGCCCACGGCCAGTGGTCGTTTCATCGCGGCGAGCGGTGACAACCCCACTGTTCGCGAACTGACTGAGGTCGCCGCTCGCACGGCCGGTGCGCCCGGTGTGATCACCGAGACCGACGACGCGGCCAGGAACAGGCTCGGCGTCTACCTGGCCGACGCGTTACTGCTGGATCAGCAGGCAAGCGCGGCGAAGGCGCGATCGGTGCTCGGCTGGACTCCCCGCGGGGCCAGCCTGTTCGAAGAGCTGGAACGCGGCAGTTACGCCTGAAGCTGTTGGCGCGCCGCGTCATCCAACTCGACGCGCCCACAGTCGATGTTCTCGGTCAGATGTGCGCGGGTGCTGGTGCCCGGGATGAGCAGGATGTTGGGGGACAGGTCGAGTAGCCAGGCGAGGGCGAGTTGTGCCGGTGTCGCGTTGAGACGCTTACCTATCTCGGCCAGTTCCGGGCTCGTCCGGATCTGCTCGCGCGCGGAGCGAGACATGCCCAGCGGGCAGAATGGCACGAAAGCGATGTTCCGGTCGGCACATTCGGCCAGCACGTCCGACGATCCGCGCTCGACCAGGTTGAACAGATTCTGCACGCAGACGATCGGCGTGCGGTCGACGGCACGCAGCAAATGCTGCCGGGAGATATTGCTCAGACCGATGCCTTCGATCAGACCGGCGTCGCGCGCCTGGATCATCGCGGTGAGTTGAGCATCGAAACGTTCATCGGGCACCGCAGCGTCCATAATCCGTAGATTGACCGCGCTCAGGCTGTCCACGCCGAGCGTCTCGAGATTCTCCTCGATGCCCGCGCGCAGCTGGTCCGGGTTATCGAACGGCAGCACCGCGCCATCGACACCGCGCCGTGCGGCGACCTTGCTGACGAACACCAGGTTGTCCGGGTACGGATGCAACGCCTCGCGGATCAATTCGTTGACGGTGCCCGGCCCGTAGTACTGCGCGGTATCGATGTGATCGATCCCGTCTTCTACGGCTGCCTGCAACACCCGTACGGCCTCGCCATGATCACGGGGTGGGCCGAAGACTCCGTCGCCTGCCAATTGCATTGCGCCATAGCCGATTCGATGCACCTGCCGGTTGCCGAGGGTGAACACCCCACCCTGTTCGAGGCTTGCCACCGGTTCGCCCATCAGTCCTCCAGTCCGCGACATCGTCCTCGGATTCGACAGTCCCAGCCGGGCCGGTCAGCTGTCATCACCGGATTCCGGTGAACACGGCGGTGTCGATGCCCTAGCGGCTGAGTTGCGAGGCCGCGGCGCCGGCGTCGAGGTCGGACAGCGAGAGGGGATGGGACGGTGGTTGGGGCAAGATTACGGTGCGCTCGGCGCGGAGGCCGGTATCGACGTGCAGTAGTTCGCCCGGTGCGAGGTTGTGCCAGTCGGGGTCGTCGTCCATCGGCTCGCTGGCCACGATCACGGTCGGGGCGGCGGTGAGATCGGCGGACCGCACTCGGACGGTGCCACCGGATCCCACGTGCTCGAGCTGCCTGCCTGCGCTGCGTTCGAGCACATACAGGTCGTGTGTTGCGGGGTAGCGCAAGGCCCAGAGTTCGTCGGCGGTGGTGAGGATCAGATTGATCGCGAAGATCGGCAGTTGGTCGGCTACCCACTGCACTGCGCTGGTGAGACCGGTTGTGACATCGCCGTCGTGTGCGTCGATGTGTTTGGTGATCAACGCGAACAATCGCTCGGAGTCCGTGTCGCCGATGACCAGATCACGGTAGGAGCCCAGTTGCTCCTCGAGTCGCGGCAGGTCCTCGATGACCCCGTTGTGCGCGAAGATGCGCCCGTCCCGGGTGAACGGGTGGGTGTTGGGCACGGTCCGCGCGCCGGTGGAGGCGTGCCGCACGTGCGCGAGGAACGTCGTCGATTCGCGATGCTTGGCTTCCACGGCGAACTTGTGATCCTCGAACGCGGCCAGCGGCTGCTTCTCCACCAGCGGCGACCCGTCGCGGCGGAAGGTGCCCAGCCCGGTGCCGTCCGGATTCGTCTCGCTCTGCCGTTCGAGGCTGTCGACGGCGTCGAGCAGCCAGAACGTCGCCTTCACCCGCCGCGGGGCCGCTGTCATCCCGAATAGTCGACACATGGTCATCTGATCGTTGCGGATGGGCCGACGAGCCGCGCAGCCGGGGCCGGTCTCCGTGTGCCGCTTACCGGCAGTTGATGGAGTGGTTGATGCTGGAGCAGTCGTTCCACGGATCATGCTTCGGCGGCGAATCCGGGGGCGGGGGAGTGGGCATGGGTTTCGGGTCCACATAGTCCCAGCGATCAGGGACGTCCGAATTCGGCACGGCCGCACCGAGACCCGCGCCGATAGCGCCGCCGACCAATGCTCCGGCGAGGAAGCCGGCCGGGAAGGTGAGCAGGGCGAGCACGCCCGCGCCGGCGATGCCGATGGCGAGGCCGACGATGGCGCCGGTGAGCGCGCCGGTGAATGCCCCGATCGCCATGCCGGCCTCGATGCTGCGCTGCCTGGGCGAGGTTTGCCGCCAGTAGCCGATCGGTTCGGCGGTGAGACGAGTGCCGGCCGCATCGATGCGCGGACGCAGTTCGACCGTGCCCTGATCGAGTTCGATGGTCAGCGGCAGGCTGGCCACCACCGCACCCGCCCGATCGGTGACCTGCACGGCGTCCTCGGTCATCGAGAACGTGCCGCCGAACAGTGTGGCGGCCAAGCTCTTTCCATCAGCCGACTTCGCCACCTCGAAGGCGACATCGTGCTCCGCCCCCTGCACCGAGCTCGGCTGTGCGCTCGACGCCACCGGCTCGGCATGCGCCACGGTTCCGGCGATTCCGGTGGCCGCGAGGGTGAACGTCGCCACCGCCGCGATCTTCTTGATCCCCATGCTATTCCTCTGGCTCGGCACCGCGTCACCGCGCGCAAAATGCAACCCCTATCACCAAGGGGCAGAAGCAATCCCGAGCCTACCCACCCCAGAACCACCTGCCACGCCCCATTTTCATTGGCACCAAAATCTCGGGGTGGCGCACGCGCCGCGGCTCAGCTGTTCTGGGTATCCCAGGCCATTCCCACCGATTCCCCCGCGGCACCGAGCACTTCATACGTGGCACTTGCTCGCCTCGCCGCGTCCCATCAGCGGCGACAACCGTACCTACCCCGCTGCAGAGCGGAGCTGTCAGCCCTTCAGCGCGCGAACCATATTCACCAATACTTGCCCGCCCGCTCGCACTGTTCGATCATCTCGGCTCGTTTCGTTTTCGGTCGCCCTGAAGTGGAGTGCGCCATCCCAGCCGTCGATACTGGTGGTGAGGTCGACTGTCAGCGGCGTACCGGCCGGATCGGCCCCTGCGGGCAGGGGCTCGGTGACAACCTTGACGGTGATGCCGTCCACGGCCAGTAGCTTGGTTGGGTAGTTCTCGTTCGTCGGCGGAGGCTTGGACAAAGTGTGATCATCATCGACGACGCGAAATAGCGATACGGAGCCAAGATTCGGTGACGCGGAGCCGTCGTCCTTGTCGTAGAAGCATCCGTTGCCCCCGCCAATTTTATCGGTCAGCGTCTTTCCGCCGACACCAGGGCCGATCCTCAGGTTGCCGGTGCCAGCACGGGTGACGAAGAACTGTTTCGCAGAGTCGCACAACTCCTGGATGGTGTGGTCACTCATCCGTAACTCATCCTCAGCAGGGTGATTGCGCGACAACAGTCCACAGCCCGCAAGTAGTGCCGCCGATGCAGAAACTGCGAGCAGCTTGCGCAGGTTCATGTTGCCTGCCATTCGGCGCCGGGAGTGTTGAAATTGAAGTCGTCGGAATCGCTGCTAGGCCAATGGTCGTTGTAGAATCCTTTCGGATTAGATGTGGCAACAATTATATCGTTGATGGCTCTTCTTTGGGAAAACATTGCCTGGGCCAGCTCATCGGAGTATTTTATTGCATTTTTGATCACCGTCCCGAGCGCGCTGATCGCATCCGAGATCCCGAACGGTGCGCCGACGAAGGTGGCAATCTTCAGGAGGGCCGATGCCAAGTCGGTGATCAGACCCGCGACATCCTGGACAATCTTGGAGTAGAAGTCCCAAGCGGTATCCGAAACACTGGCGAGTGCAGTGCTCAGCTTGCTGCAGGTTGACTTCGCGGAGTCCATAACGGTGTCCTGAAGTGTGCGGGCCGCCGTGTACTTGAGGGCCGCTGCGCCTGCCCAGTATCCAGTGATGCTCCCCTTGACCACCTCGTTGCTCTGAGCCTTACCGATCTGGATCTCCAACTGCGACCAAGCCTCGCTGGTCTGCAGGAAGGCGATGGGTGCCTTCAAACTGTCGATCGCACCCTGTAGTTTATCCAGGAGCTCTTGGATCTTCTTCTTGATTTCCTCCTTGTGATCCTGCAGATAGCCGGTGAAGTCGTCTTCGGTCGTCGCGCCATAAATGGCGCCGGCCACTGCACCGGCTAGTCCGAAGAATGTCGCTGCTTCGGCCTCGGCGGCGGCGATGGCCGCCTTTCGAAACGCTTCGTCGACCTTGGCGGGCTGGTTCTTGATCTCCGCGACCTGGTCCGAAAACTTGTCGAGCACAGTGTTGATCTCAGTCAGAGATTTTGTGCCACCCATCAGTTATCCTTTTCGAGCTCGATCAACACATTCGCGAAGTTCTGATCTTGCTCCTGAATTACCTTGGCGACATGCTCCAGTGATCTAGCAATGGATTCGGTTTCATTTCTTCCCTCGACCAACCTGTCGTACATGTACCGCGCAGCCTGCATCTGAGCGTCCCAGGTCTCCCGAAACAGCCCCCAGGCGACGTCCTGATGGCTGAAATGGATACTCTGTGCCTCGGTCGCGGCGACGGTGAGAGCGTCAGATGCGTGATCCCAGGCTCGGGCGGCCTTCACCAGTTGGTTGAGATCTGTTGAGAAATTGACCATTACGAGTTCCTCATCAGGTAGCTCTTGTATTCAGCGAGTTCATGTTCGAGCTCGCCGTCGGTACGGTCGGCCCATGATCCGTCCTCGTGGAACCGGGGGCGCTGTTGCCGGATCTGATTTGCGCAGTCGAGGATGTCAGCCCCGAGGTAGGACGGGCTGGTCGTGGCCGCCCATCGCGGGTCGATCTCGATGCTGCTGATGCGAGAGAGGCTGGCGACCACCGTGATCGAGGGGACACCGAAGTCGGTCACCGGCCCTCGGCCGACGAATTCATCAGTCTGCCGTACTGATTGCTCTACCATCTCGAATTCGGCCAGCGATCGGGTGTCAAGGAGAGTGATCAGTTCTGCGCGGCGAGAAGGAGATACGGTCAATTCGGTCCATCTCCCCGATGCGATGGTCGGCGCGTCATGCTGCCACAGCGCCACATAGTAGCCGGTCATGGCCGCTTCGGAGAGATCCGGAGGATCCAAGCGGTCGTGGATATTTCGGTTCACCTCGACAGCCACCGGCAGGCGCCCATGGTCGAGATTCATTGTGAACAGGCCGATTCCGATCAAGCCAGTGGCCACGTCTCCCCCTACTTCGGTCTTGACTGCGGTGGAACATTCCGTCGAATAGCCGCTACCGAATCAACTGGCGACGGACCGCAATTCATCGCGGACCCCACAAGTCACCAGCTGCCTCGCGGCCAGCCGTGCTATATCAATAATCCGATGGTTCATCCCCTCAGGCTGCTGCGGACAGACACTACCGCCCGGTTTGCCGACCCAGCAAGGTCGAATTCACAGAGTTCTGTCCCCGTTTTCGTCAGGTCGGCCGGTGGCCGGGCGGATGTGGCGGTTGGTTCCATAAGCTGCGGGTATGGGTGAAACCTTGTCGACCGGCGGCAACATGGGTGAGTTGAAGGCGGCTTGTTTGGGGGCTGTTGCCGCTGTCGTGTTGGCACCGCTGGCTGCGGCGGTTGTCGCGATCGTTTACCGGTTCCCGGTTCCGCTGGGGGAGTACGCGCGTGGCTTCGGGGGTGCTGGTGACGCTGCGTTGGGGAGTCTGTTTTATCTGCTGTTCGGGGGTGTCCTGGTGGTTGGGATCCTTGGCGCTGCAGGCGGTTTCGTTGCGGCGCGGTCCGCGGGGCGCCATGGCGGTCGCGCTCAGCGTCGCACTCTTGGCGCCGCGGCGATCGTCGCGCTCCTCAGCGCGATCGCGTTGTCCGTGCTCGAATTCTTTGTCGGCCCTTGGTAGGACTACCTGCCCAGCTTGCTGGCGGAGACGTGGATGTGCGCGATGCGGCGCGCGGCGCCGAGTGCCGCTTCGCCGAGGATGGTCATCACGGCGGCACCGTCGACGATGTCGGTTCGCTCCGTAAGGCGCAGTGCGTGTTCGACGTCGATCTCGGCGACCCGCTCGGCTGCGTCCAGATAGGTATCCAGTGCTTCGGATGTCCAAGTGCCATAACCTAATTGGGACATCCTGACCAGGACGGAGACCAGGGTGTCGGTTGCCGAGGCGCGTCCGTCGGTCCAGCCGCGTCGGCGGAACGCCGCGTCCACTTCGGCGCGTGCCCGGTTCCACTCGTCGTCATCGGTCGGCGTTTGTGGTCGGTCCAGACTGCCCGCGACCACGCCGAGTAGCTCGAATCTGGGTAACTCCGGTCCGTCGGCGGCGGCGAGAACGTCTGCGATTGCCGTCACCGAGAGGCCGCCCACTTCGATCAGTGCGCGGATCATTCGCAGTCGGCGCAGGTGGTCTTCGCCATAGCTGGCCTGGTTGGGGCTCGACAGTTCCCCGGACATGAGCAGCCCTTCGCGCAGGTAGTACTTGATCGTGGGCACGGAGACCCCGCTGCGCTTGCTCAACTCCGCGATACGCATTCGACCTTCCGCGTTCATCCAGGACTCCCTTGCCGATCCGGCGGCGATATGGATAGTCTAACTACCCATAAGCGGATAGCTCTACTATCCATTTGAGCGGAGTGGCTGACCGGTTACCGGCACCGCGTGCGGACGCGCCGGGGCCGGTAGCCGGTCATGCGTCATCACTGAAAGGAAACCCCTTGAGTAAGAGCCTATTTCGGCGTGCGAAGAATCGGGCAGTGCTGCTCGGTGCGACGGTGGTGCTGGTGTGTGCGGTCAGCTCCTGCGGCGCTGATTCGAGACCGGGGCAGCAGCGTCTGGTCACGGAATCAGGGCGGGCTGCGATCGCGCAGTCGCTGGACGCGGTGGTGCGGACGGGACTGCCCGGTGCGCAGATCGTGCTGACAGAGCGAGGTCAGGACTGGACCGCGTCCTCGGGAGTCGGTGACCTCGCCACCGGTGCGCGCTTTCCGGACAACGGTTATATCCGGATCGGCAGCAACACCAAGACCTTCGCCGCCACGGTGCTGCTGCAGCTGCTCGCGGAGGGCACTGTCGTACTGGACGCACCCGTTGAGCGCTACCTACCCGGCGTCGTGCAGGGCGGTGGCAACGACGGCACCCGGATCACAGTGCGGAATCTGCTGCAGCACAGCAGCGGATTGCCCGACACCGAGCAACTGCTGTCGCGGACTCCGCAGGACGACTTGGCGGCGATGCGATGGCACCAGTTCGACGTAGCCGACGTGGTCCGGCCGGTCTTGGCCCTGCCGTCGCGTTTCGCGCCGGGCACGAAAGCCGAATACTCCAACACCAACTATCTACTCATCGGCATGATCATCGAGCGGGTCACCGGGCACTCGGTCGCCGACGAGATTGCCCGCCGGATCGTCACCCCACTCGGACTGACCGCAACCTACTACCCGGAGCCAGGGGACACCGCCCTCCGTGACCCACATCCGTCGGGGTATCTGACGGTAGATCACCACCGCATCGAGTACACCGCGTTCAACCCATCCTGGGCGGGCGCGTCCGGTGCGATGATCGCCACCGGCGCCGACCTGAACCGGTTCTTCATCGCGCTGCTTACCGGAAAGCTGCTACCCGCAGCACAATTGGATGAGATGAAGCGCAACACGATGCCTTTCGATCGAATGCCGGGCGCCGGTTACGGACTCGGACTGATCCATTACCCGGTGTCGTGCGGCAAAGAGGTCTGGGGGCACGGCGGCAGCATCTCCGGATTTCATACGCGCAACGGTGTGACCGCCGACGGGCGTGCGGTGACCGTCATCGTCAACGAGGTACCCGAGAGCGGCCCCAGCGAAGACGCGGTACTGAAGACCTTCGATACCGCGGTCTGCGCCGGTTCCTGATCGCCGCTGCTCGGAACGGATCACTACCTGGCCGATGGCACCCCGCCGAGTTCGCCTGGCGCGCCGACCGGATCATCCGACGGATCCGCCAGCGGGGCAGGCGCACTGGTGGGATGACGGTGCAGGCCCTTGCGGTCGTAGACGGTGGTCGCTGTGTAGCCGAGGGCGATGGCGAGGACGAAGCCGATGCCGACCATGATCCAGGCGCGGTCGAGGCCGGCGTCGCCGCGGGCGTCGAAGTAGAGGATCGAGCGGATGCCGTCGACGAGTTGACGCATGGGCTCGAACGCGCTGATGCGGTGGTAGAACGTGGGCACTGTTTCCAGGGGGATGGTGCCGCCGGAGGAGGGGACGGCCAGGGCGATGAAGACGAAGGTCGACACGAACATGCCCGGGGTGCCGAAGGTGGCCAGGATCGAGAGGCAGCTCAGGCCGACGGCGACGATGGCGCAGTAGGAGAAGATCCACAGGAGCGGCAGGTGGCCCGCGTCCATGCCGAGGACCGTTACGCACGCGAGCATCACTAGGGAGGCCATCGGAATCGCGAGTCCCGCAATCAATCCCCAAGCGGTGAACAAGGTGTGGCGGCGGTCGATGGGGGCCTTGGGGCGATGGCTGTGCCAGGGGCCGAAATCGCTTGGTGCGAAACCTAATCCGGATTCGACCAGTCCGTGCACGACATTCGCGCCGATGAAGCCGCACATGATGAGCAGCAGCACGTAGAAGAAGGCGGTCATGCCCATTCCGCTGTTCGCGCCCAGGGCGAATCCGGTATCGGTCTTGATCGAGATGGGGTCGGCAAGGAGCAGTTGCTGGGCTGTGTTCGTCGAGACTTGCTGCTGGGCAGCTTGTTTCGTCAGTTGGCTGCCCAGTTGCGCGGAAGCGCTGTGCGCGGCCTGTTGCGCAATGCTGGCCGACATCGAGGAAGCGAGGCTGCCCGCGGCCGGGTTGGTCAGCACGGTCAGGGTCGGACGCTGTCCGCCCTGGGCGGCTGGATCACCAAGTGCCAGCACCGAAGCCGTGAAGTTCTCGGGGATTACCAGCGCCGCGTACAGCTTTCCGGTGGCCATCTGGTCGTGGGCTTGCTCCTCGCTGAGCTGCTTCCACGCCACCTTGCCATCGGTAGATGCGGCGGTGATGCCCGTCGTGATCTGCTGCCCCAGATTCGCGGCCGGTGCGCCCTTGTCCATGTCGACCAGTCCGATCGGCATGTCGTGCATCGCCTCGCGCGGATTGACGATCGCGCCCATATAAGCGAGCGACATGAGGAAGGAAAACAGGGCGAGGATAACGCCCGCCGGTATCCACATCTTGCGGGAGCGCAGGACCTGACCTGCGGTGACGCGACTAGCGCCCCCTGTGGGTTCTGCTGCCATTGCTTGACTCCTGCTCATGTTGGATACTGCGGCTATCCAACGTAGGATAGTGTCAGTATCCAACGCGTGTCCATTCAAACCCCCTGTGATTCGGCACGCAGTCGATGAAGGCGAGGGCGCGGGTGAAGCTGTCGGAGCTCAGTGAACGGTCGGATGTCCCGATCGCGAGCATCAAGTTCTACCGGCGGGAAGGCCTGCTGCCACCGGGACGCGCACTGGGCGCGACCACCGCGGAATACGACGAGGACCATCTGCGCAGGCTCAAATTGATCCGGGCACTCATTCGCTTCGGTGGGCTATCCGTCGCCGCGGTTCGCGATGTCCTTGCGGCACTGGAGGAACCGCGCAATCCCGCGCAAGTACGCGGCGTAGTGGACTACGCGCTACCGACCGACCTTCCTCGGACAGATCCCCGGCCGGCCGATGACGACGGCAGCGTATGGGCAGCCGAGGTGATCCAACGCATGGATTGGGACATCTCGGAGCTGTCCCCGCATCGCCAAGCCCTCGATGAACGAATGCGAGTACTACGCCGCCTCGACATGGAATTCGCCGTCGACGAACTACTCCCCTACGCCCGCCTCGCCGAATCGGTCGCCGAACTGGACGACACCCACCTGAACAGCCCTGGCGACAGCGTGACCGTAGCCGAACGAGTGGCGGTCTTCAGCGCCCTCTTCGGTCCGGTCCTCCCGCTACTACGTCGTCTGGCCCACGAAAACCGGGCGCGCCGAACAAGTTCCGCGTAGCCAGCCGAGGAGATCGGCTCCCGACACCCACGATGGTTCGGGAGCGAGTGCCGACATGGACCTGGCAGATCTCTTCCGCGTCCATCTCCGATGTTTCGACTCACGCATCCCGCGATATGGGCGAACCTCTGGTTTCGGTCACGTGCCCAGTGGTATCCAGAAGAGGTGACGAGTGAGGGTGTATCACCCGGGGTTTCCAGCACGCCCGCCGCCGCGCCGCCCGCTACGGTGGATCCGCTGGGCCCTGACTTCCTCTGGGGTGTGGCTACGTCGGGGTTTCAGTCCGAAGGGCATGCGCCGGACAGTAGCTGGCTGCGGTATATCGAGCGGCAGAACTTCGAGCCATATGAGAATTCCGTCGATTTCTACGACCGATATACCGCCGATATTCCGCTGGCGGGGGCGTTGGGGCTGAAGGTGTTCCGGATCAGTGTCGAATGGGCCAGGGTGCAGCCGACACCAGGGGAGTGGGACGAGCAGGGCTTCTGTTTCTATGATGCGGTGATCGACGCGATCGTCGCGGCGGGGATGCGGCCGATGATCACCCTGGATCACTGGGTTTATCCGGGGTGGAAAGCCGATCAGGGTGGGTGGAACGACCCGGGGATGGTCGACGACTGGCTGGCCAATATGCGCAGGGTGGTCGATCGGTACGCGGCGCGGAATCCGTTGTGGGTCACCGTGAATGAGCCGGTCGCCTACATTGTGTACGAGGAGCGGTTCACCGGAGTCGATGCCACGACCATCGAGGAACGGATCGCGGCCGTGCACAACACGAGCTACGACTACATCCATCAGGTGCAGCCGGACGCGATGGTCACCAGCAATATCGGGTACGTGTCCGGTTACGAGACCGAGGTCAATCAGCCGATGGTCGACCGGATCTCGGCCAAACTCGACTACCTCGGCGTCGACTATTACTTCGGCGCAGACGATCCCAACGAGCCCGACCCGGGTCCGCGACAGCTGTGGGAACTTCCGTTGCAGGCCGAGGGCGTCTACTACGCGCTGCGCCACTACGCCCGGTTGTACCCCGACAAGCCCCTCTATGTCGTAGAGAACGGTATGGCCACCGAGAACGGCCAACTGCGCCCCGACGGCTACGACCGCGCCGACTATCTCCGCGATCTCGTCTACTGGCTGCAACGTGCCCGCATGGACGGCATGAACGTGATCGGCTACGGATACTGGAGTCTCACCGACAACTATGAGTGGGGTTCGTACACACCGCGTTTCGGCCTCTATACGGTCGATGTCCGCACCGATCCCGACCTCGTGCGCACGCCCACCGCCGCCGTCGACGCCTACCGCGCCATCGTCGAAGCGGGCGGAGTCCCCGCGGATTACCTCCCCACTCGACCCCCACTCGCGTGCTCCTACGTCGACCCACCCAGCAGCTGCACCGATCCCGTCACCCTCCCAGGTGCGGCGGGGCGCCAATGATCGAATACGAAGTGCCGCTCAGTACTTGAACCATCAATAGAACGTGATAGCGGACCTGACGCACATTGCGACGACAGCACAGGTAGCGCATTATTCGTCCAGCACGGTGGCGGAAGCCTGAAAATCGGTGTGCGCCATGCGGTATCCGGCACCAGCCAAGGCGCCGGTAGAGCTTCAGCGGAGGCAGCAATGGTCGACTCACTATTCGCGGACGTATCCGAATACCAGGTGCCGGTGGACGATTCCTACCCGTACCAGATCTTCTCGCTCCGTTCGAACGACGGCACCTACCAGGACCACAACTTCTACGAGAACTACGCGTGGGCCGCCGCGGCCGCCGACGCCGGGCGGATCGCCTGCTTCATCGTCTACCTCTACTGGCGGCCGAACTGGCTCGACACCGTCGACACGCACCGGTCCATGATCGGCCAGGCCGGCGGCCCGCACCCGAAGATGATCTCCATGATCGACGTGGAATCCGGCGGCAATCCGGGCGGCGACCAGTCCGACGGGATCAACCGCGCCTACTGGCGGCTGGTCGACTGGCTCGGCTCGACCCAGCGGGTGATCGGCTACGCCAATCGCTCCGATTTCAACAGCATGTGGCCGGTCCGCCCGGACGGGCTGCGGGTGATCGCGGCGGGTTACGGCAGCAACCCGCACCTGCCCGGTCAGATCGCCCACCAATACACCGACGGTCGCGGCTACGGCGGCGGATTGCCCGAGGGCGCACCACCGTTCGGCAACTGCGACATGAACTCGGCCGACGGGTACTCGCCCCATGACTTCGCTGACGCCTGCGGTGTCAGCGACGTCGCGCCGGATCCGGTCGCCGATATCTGGATCGACTTCATGGGCGTCGGCGGCAACGGCTGGCCGCAATTGGGCGGTCACACCCTCGTCGACGGCGTCGCCTCGGTAGGCCACAAGCTCGGCCTCCCCGGCTTCTCGGTCCCGCCGGGTCCGACTCAGGTGCCGTTGCCGCGCGACACCGAGGCCCGCATTCGGTCGGAGTGGATCCAGCTGCGCGGCGTCCGAGGCGAGGGCTGGCCGCAGTGCGGCGGCCTGTCCGTCGTCGACGCCATCGCGGCCATCGGCCAGAAACTCGGCATCGACGGCTTCGAACCGCCCTCGCGATAGCCCAAGGATCGGAGCGACATGTCCACCATCCCCAGCACGAACGGCCACTTCTACGTCGTCACCGAATGCGTGTCGCAGGACGAGGCGGCCGCCACCGCCGAGGCCGCGGGCGGCACCCTGGCGCAGCTGACCGCCGGCAATCTCGCCGACGTGCACTTCCCCGCCGGTGCGTTCGACAACATCAAGACCTGTGACAAGCCGCAATCCGGGCCGGTCGCCTGGTTCGGCACCTACAACGGCGGGGTCCCCGAAGGCACCGTGTACCTCATTGCTCTCGCCACCGGGCAGGTCATGAATGTCTCGGCGCATCGCGCCGCCGCCTGGACCGGACTCGTCCTGTCCGAGCCGCGATAGGCGGTTAGGTAGCGTTTCCGCTATGGCGGCACCCGAGCACACCGGTCCGACTGCCGGTATTCGGCGGTTGGCCGCCGTGTGCCGGGCGGAGATTCCGCTGCTGACCCGGCGGCTCATCTCGGCGATCTTCACCGATATCCCGGAGTGGACCGACTACTCGCCGGTCAGCCGGGAGGAACTGCGCAACGGGTGCCGCAGCTATCTGACCCGGGTACTGGATCTGCTGGCCGGGGACGTGAGCGTGCCGGATCGCGATGATGTCGCGGCGGCTATCGGCCGCAACCGCGCGGCACAGGGTGTGCCGCTGGAGGTGATGCTGCGGACCTTCCGGCTCGGCGGTCAGATCGTCTGGGAGGCGCTGCTCGACCGGGCCGACGATCTCGCGCCGGGCGAGTTCCGGGAGATCGGCGTGGCCACCTGGTCGGTCATCGACGGCATGTCCTCGGCACTGGTCACCTCCTATCGCAACACCGAATTGGAACAGGTGCGCCGGGACGAGCGGCGCAGGCACGGGCTGATCGAGGATCTGCTGGCCGGCCGCGCGCACGACGCGACCTTCGCGGCACGGGCGGCACGCGAGCTGAATCTGCCCGCGCATGGCGCCTACTTAGTGGTGGCGGTGCGCGGTACCCGTCCGGTGATGCAGCTCGGTACCGAAACAGCGTTGGCGGCCTTGGGGATTCGCTCGGTCTGGCACGACCGGGTGGATTCCACGGTCGGGCTGGTCTCGCTGGAGCAGCGGGACAGTTCCGCTGTGCTGCAACAGATCCGGTCCCGGGTGCTGGGGCAGGCGGCGGCGTCGCCATCGGTACCCGGCCTGGCGCAGATCGATACCGCGCATGCTCTCGCCATGCTCGCGCTGGAGACGTTGCCCACGGCGGCAAAGGGTTTGGTGCTACTGGAGGAGCGCTACCCGGAGGCGCTGCTGCTGCGTTCGCCCGATCTGACCGAGTTGATGGTGGCCCGCACGCTCGGGCCGGTGCTGGCATTACCCGCCAAGGAACGCGACGTGCTGCTGCAGACGCTGGCCGCGTGGCTGGCCGAGAACTGTTCGGCCGCCAACGCCGCGCCGCGGCTGCACTGCCATCGCAACACGGTGATCAATCGGCTGCAGCGGATCTCGACGCTGCTCGGCCGTTCGCTGGAGGGGCAACGCTCCTACCTGGAACTTTCTTTGGCGCTGGCCGCGCTGGAACTCGGTGTGCCCGCATCGGACTGAGCGGATCCGGCCCAGTTCCCATTGGGCGCTGCGCCCATTTTCCCGGCCCCATGTCTGGGCTTTCGACAGATTGTTTGTGCAATTCCGGCCAGCAAGACTCATCAGAACGACCCACGTCACAACCGGGACGGGTCGCAATCGTCGAGATGAGGAGCACCACGAGTGCCGGAATTCGATCTACTGGTGATCGGCGGCGGACCGGGCGGCTATGTGGCCGCCATCCGGGCCGCGCAGCGCGGTCTCCAGGTCGGCTTGGTGGAGAAGGAACGTCCGGGCGGGGTGTGCCTGAACTGGGGCTGCATCCCGACGAAGGCGATGCTGCGTTCCGCGGAGGTCTTCCACACCCTCACCGCCGCAGCCGAATTCGGTGTCTACGCAGACAATGTGCGCTACGACTTCGCCGCGGTGCGGCAGCGTAAGGACGGCATCGTCAAGGAGCTCACCGACGGTGTGGCGGGCCTGTTGAAGGCCAACGGGGTGACGGTGCTCGAGGGGCACGCCCGGTTCACCGGGCCGACCACGGTCGAGGTGCACGAGACCGGCGCGTCGCCGATCTTCGAGGGCGGCCCACGCTATGCCGCCGCGCCGGGTGCCGCGGTGCGCCAGGTGAGCGCGCGGGACGTGATCGTCGCGACCGGTTCGGTGCCCGCGCGGCTGCCGATTCCGGGCGCGGATCTGCCCGGTGTGGTCACCTCGGATGGCGCGTTCGGGCTGACCGAGGTGCCGAAGCGGCTGGTGGTCATCGGCGGCAGCGCGGTCGGGGCGGAATGGGCCAGCCTGTTCGCCACGTTCGGCAGCCAGGTCACCGTCGTGGAGATGCAGGACAGCCTGGTTCCGTTGGAGGACAAAGAGATCGGCGCGGCGCTGGGGCGGTCCTTCCGCAAGCGCGGCATCGAGGTAATGACCGGGGCCACCGTCACCGCCATCGCGCAGGGTGACGGGCTGCGGGTATCGGTGGGTGGTCCCAAGGAGCGGGAGCTCGACGCCGACGTGGTGCTGGTCGGCGTCGGCCGACGGCCCAACACCGCCGACCTCGGCCTCGACGTCGCCGGAATCGGCACGGACACTCGCGGTTTCATCGAGGTCGACGACCAGCTGCGGACCGGGGTCGAGCACGTGTACGCCATCGGTGACGTGACCGGGCGGGCGCTGCTCGCGCACGTCGCCTCGCACCAGGGCATCACCGCGGCCGACGTGATCGCCGGACACGACGCGCACATCGACTACGCGGTGATCCCGGCCGCCACCTTCACCCACCCGGAGATCGCGAGTGTCGGCCTGACCGAAGAGGCCGCCCGCGCGGCCGGGCACGAGGTGATCACCGCCAAGTTCCCGTTCGCGGCGCTGGGACGGGCCAAAACGTTCGGCGAGACCGAGGGCATCATGAA
The DNA here is from genome assembly GCF_042727395.1 of Nocardia sp. NPDC060255. Classification (NCBI taxonomy): domain Bacteria; kingdom Bacillati; phylum Actinomycetota; class Actinomycetes; order Mycobacteriales; family Nocardiaceae; genus Nocardia; species Nocardia sp. NPDC060255. The sequence continues at coordinate 41,387 of NZ_JBHXAU010000004.1, forward strand.
GATCGTTGCCGGGCAACAGCATCGAGAGGTGCTCGGCGTGCACATCATCGGCCCGTCGGCCAGCGATCTGATCACCGAAGGCGCGCTGGCGATCTCGCTGGAGGCGACGCTCGACGAGCTGGCCGACACCATTCACGCCCACCCCACCCTCGGCGAGATCGGCATGGAGACGGCGCTGGCCGGGCTCGGACTGCCGGTGCACATCGCGCCGCGCAAGAAGCGTTGAGGATCCGCTATGACAACGACCACCGCACCGCGCAAGAGCACCCGTAAGCCCGCCCGGCCTGTCGCCGAATCAGCCTTCGCCGCAGCGGATCCCGACACGCTGCGCGGTCTCTTCCACGACATGCTGTTCGTCCGCCGGTTCGAGGAGCGCACCGCGCAGAGCTACCAGCAGGCCAAGATCGGCGGCTACTGCCACCTGAACCTCGGTGAGGAAGCCACCGTCGTCGGTCTCGGCGCGGCCATGCGCCCCACCGACTACCTGTTCACCAACTACCGCGAACACGGTTACGCGCTGGCCAAGGGCATCGAACCGGGCCGGGTGATGGCCGAGCTCTACGGCCGCTCCACCGGCACCTCGAAGGGCTGGGGCGGGTCGATGCACATGTACGACACCGCGACCCGGCTGCTCGGCGGTTACGCCATTGTGGGCGGCCAGGTTCCGCTCGCCGTCGGCGCCGCGCTGGCCATCGACTATCGCGGCGGCGACGAGGTGGTGGTGTGCCAGATGGGGGAGGGCACCACGAACATCGGCGCGTTCCACGAGTCGCTCAATATCGCGGCGCTGTGGCGGCTGCCGGTGGTGTTCCTGGTGATCAACAACCAGACCGGCATGGGCACCACGGTCGAGAAGTCCTCGGCCGAACCGGATCTGTGGAAGCGCGCCGCCGCCTACCGGATGCGCGGTGAGCGAGTGGACGGCACCGATGTGCTCGCGGTGCGCGATATGGCGAGCGAGCTCATCGAAGCCGCGCGCCGCGAAGGGAAACCGGCGCTGCTGGAGGCGGTGAGCTATCGGCTCAAAGGGCATTCGGTGGTGGACCCGGCCAAGTACCGCAGCAACGATGCGGTGTCCACGGCGCGGGAACACGATCCGATTGTGCTGTGGCAGAACCGATTGCTGGACGCCGGGGTACTGACCGAAGAGTCGGTCGCCGACATCGAGCGCGAGGTGGCCGAAAGTGTCGCCGCCGCCGTCGAATTCGCTGATTCGAGCCCGCATCCGGACCCGTCGAGCCTGTTCGACTACAACTACGCCACCCCGGTGCCCGGCGATTCCCGCCGCCTGCCCGCCGACCCGCTCTTCACCGCCTGAGGACCACAACTGTGCCTGTCATGACCTATCGCGAAGCGCTGCGCGAAACCCTGCGCGAGGAGATGCGGCGCGACGACGACGTCTTCCTGATCGGGGAAGAGATCGGCGTCTTCGAAGGCTCCTACAAGATCACCGCGGGCCTGCTCGCCGAATTCGGCGAGAAGCGGGTGCGCGACACCCCGATTGCCGAGGAGGGTTTCGTCGGCGCGGCCATCGGTGCCGCCATGCTCGGCCTGCGGCCGGTCGTGGAGATCATGACGATCAACTTCTCGCTGCTGGCGCTGGACCAGATTGTCAATCACGCCGCCAAGATCTACGGCATGTTCGGCGGGCAGACCTGCGTGCCCATGGTCATCCGGATGCCCGGCGGTGGCGGCCAGCAGCTCGGTGCCACGCATTCGCAGAACATCGAGTTGTACTACGCGTTCGTGCCCGGTTTGAAGGTGGTGGCGCCGAGTACACCCGCCGATGCGCGGGCGTTGCTGAAGGCCGCGATCGAGGACGACGATCCGGTGGTGTTCCTGGAGAATCTCTCCCTCTACAACACCAAGGGGGAAGTGCCCGAGGATCTTCCGCCCGCCGAGATCGGCAAGGCGGCGGTCACCCGGGAGGGGACCGACATCACGTTGATCAGTTACTCGCGCATGGCCACTGTCGCCACGCAGGTGGCCGAACGTCTTGCTGGCGAGGGCATTTCGGCCGAGGTGATCGATCTGCGCAGCCTGCGGCCGCTGGATCGCGACACCATCGTGGCGTCCGTCCGCAAGACCGGGTGTGCGGTGATCGGCGAGGACGATTGGCTCACCTACGGTATCGGTGCGGAGGTCGCGGCCTCCATCTCCGACGGGGCGTTCGACTACCTCGACGCGCCGGTTCGCCGCGTCGCCATGGCGGAGGTTCCGCTGCCGTACGCCAAGCCGCTGGAGCGGCTCGCGCTGCCGTCCGCCGATTCGCTCTACACCGCCGCGGTGGAAACCCTTGCGGCCGTGGGCCGTCGGCGCTGAGAACCGGGAACTGAGGACACAATGCCTGAAATCACTATGCCCCGGCTCTCCGACACTATGGAGGACGGGGTCGTCTCGGCCTGGCTGAAGCAGGTCGGCGACCAGATCACCCGCGGCGAGGTTGTCGCCGAGATCGAGACCGACAAGGCGCTGATGGAGCTCGAAGCGTACGAGGACGGGGTGCTCGAGCAGATTCTCGCGCAGCCGGGTACGCGCATTCCGATCGGTGAAGCGATCGCGATTGTCGGCGACGGTAGTGGGGCAAGCGCGGCTAGTGCTGTGCCGCAAACTAGTACGGTCAGTCCCGATTCGCTTGCCGCTGAGGTGGTGCAACCCGCAACCGCGGCGTCGGGAGCACCTGAGGTGCAACCTGATTCGGTGCAGGCGGACTCGGACCTGCAGCCGGGCGAGCGGAAGAAGTTATCGCCGCTTGCGCGCAAGATCGCGCGCGAGTTGGGTGTCGATCTCGTTGCGGTTGTCGGCACCGGTCCGGGTGGCCGTATCACGCGGCAGGACGTCGAGGCGGCTCATCGCAACGGCGGCGCGGCACCCGCGGCCTCGGGATCCGGGTCCGCCGCGCTGGTTGATCCGACGCCTGCGGCCCCGACCTCCTCGACCCCGGCGCCCGGGACCCCCGCTGGCTCCGTCTCGACCGTGAGTGCCCCGGCTGCCCAAGGCAGTTCGGCGTCCGGCGACTACGAAGAGATCCCGCTCACGAACATCCAGCGCGTCTCCGCGACCCGCCTCACCGAGAGCAAGCAGCAGGCCCCGCACATCTACCTGACCAGTGCGATCGACGTAACCGACCTGCTCGCCTTCCGGGCGCAGATCAACGAAACGCTGGCGGCGGCAGGCACGGGCAAGGTCAGCGTGAACGACCTGCTCGTCAAAGCGGTCGCCACCACCCTGCGCAAGGATCCCTCGGTCAACGTCAGCTTCGCCGGCGACAAGCTGCTGCGTCACAACGGAATCCACCTCGGCATCGCGGTCGCGACCCCGGCCGGTCTGCTCGTCCCGGTGATCCGTGACGCCGACCGCAAGAGCGTCTCCGAGATCGCGGCCGACAGCCGGGACAAGGCGACACGCGCCCGCGACCGCAAACTCCGCGCCGAGGAGATGTCCGGCGGCACCTTCACCCTCTCCAACCTCGGCATGTTCGGCATCGAGCACTTCACCGCCGTCATCAACCCACCCGAGTCCGCGATCCTCGCCGTCGGCGCCGCCACCGACGAACTGCGTCTCGACGACGGCACCGTGGTCACCCGCAAGATCCTGCGCGTCACCCTGTCCGCAGACCATCGCGCCATCGATGGCGCGGTCGCCGCCCAGTTCCTCGCACACCTGAAGGAGCTGCTCGAACACCCGCTGCGCATCGTTACCTAACGGGCGGGTTCACGGGTCTCGGCGGATGCCGCGCAGGTAGATGGTGACCAGGCGGCGGCAGGTGGCGTCCCATTCCGGGTCGGTGGGGCGGGGTTGGGCGACCAAGGCGCCGAACGCGATGATGTCGTCGTGGGTGGTGTCCGGGCGCAGTGTCCCATCGTCGACGCCTTGGTCGATGATCCGTTGCACGTGCTGGTGGATCTGTTCGCGCAGGGCGGCGGTCTCGGGGGCGGTGACCGGTGGTCCGCCCTGCAGGGGCAGGACCAGTTCGTTGCGTTGGCGGATGGCGGCGTCGATGAAGAGCTCGAGGCGATCGGCCGGAGTCGTGCCTTCGCGTTCCGCCGCTTCGGTATTGGCGAGCACCTGCTCGAAGGAACGGTGGGTCAGGTGGCTCAGTAAATCTTCGCGGGTGGGGAAATGCCGGTAGAGGGTGCCGATTCCGACGCCGGCATCGGCGGCGATGGTCGCCATCGGCACGCGCAGACCTTCGCGATGAAACGCGCTGATCGCGGCGCGGACCAGTTCTTGTTGGTTGTGTAGCGCGTCACGGCGCAAGTCGCGAGCGTTCATCCTGCTATTGAACCCGCTCGAGCAATCCGATGGTCCGCTATGCGAGGGGTACGAGGCGTTGGGTGAGAAGGCGGACGGATTCGGCGATGCGCGGGTCGGTTGCGGGGCGGTATGGGGTGGCCGGACGGGCTTCGGGGCCGATGACCACGCCGGTCTGTCCGGTGAGGGACGGTGCGCGCTCGCGAACAGGGGCGGATCCGTCCTGGTGTCGATGCTGACGACTTTCGGCGCCTGGTGTGCGGTGTCATCTACGCCGCCCGGCTCGGCGACGACGACCCAGGTCCGCGCGCCGACAGCTACTTGGCGATCACCCTCGCTGGTCTACGAACGGACTGAAATCCGGGGTCGCCCGAAAGTGGTTGTTTCTGAACGGGATAGCTTGATCAGGCGATGTTCAGCAGACGAGCGATCCCGAAGTCGAAACGGGCGTCGAACGAGTCGTCGACCATCAGCCCGAGTCCGACCTTCGCCAGCGCCGGATGTGCGCCGGTTTCGAGTAGTTCGGCGAACTGGGCGCGTGGATTCTCGTTCGGGGTCTGCTGTTCCTGGGTCGAGCCGAGGGCGAGGTAGACGATGGACCAGCACAGCCGTGCGGCGTCGGCTTCGGCATAGCCGGCTTCCAGCAGGCCGCCGACCATGACTTCGGCGACGTCGAAGGTACTGCCGGTGGCGGTGTGTGTGCCCGCGACCAGCCGGCCGCCGTCGCGGTGGGCCAGCATCGCGGCCCGGTATCGGGTGGCGACGACGCGCACCCGCTCGATCGGATCGGTGGGCACGTCGGCGATGTCGACCGAGCCGATGATCGCGTCCGCCATGGTGTCGATCAACGCCTGCTTCGACTTGACCTGCCAGCTCACCGAATTGAGGTGGGCGCCGAGCCGCCGCGCCACTCCGCGCAGCGAAAGTCCTTCGAGGCCTTCATCTTCCAGCGTCGCGAAGGCGGCGTCGATGACGTCGTGCTGGGTCCAGCGCATCAGGTGTCGGTCCCTTCTCGAAGGATGGCGCTCAGCGCGGGGTAGCGGAGCCGTCCGCCACCCCCACGCTTGGTCATCGTACAAGTCGGGCGGGTGCTGTTGCTCCCCTAACGTTTCGGGGTTTCAGTGTTGGCGGGAGACTTCGAAACGGGTGTAGTCGGGGAGCGTGAAGCCGTTGGACATCCGAACCTGGTCGCGCATCAGGAGCGCGGTGTTGGGCAGGTGTTCCTGCAGTTGCACTGCGCGGCGGCGGAATTCGATGCCGAGCGCGGTCTTCGGGGTCATGGTTCTGCCGTTGCCCTGGCCGAAGCGCTGGACCCGGTTGATCCATGGGCGCAGTTTCTGCTCGTAAGCCCGCATGCCCGCTGCGGTGTCGCCGTCGGCGCGGGCCAGTTCCCCGGCGAGCACGTAGGCGCCTACGAGTGCGATGGTGGTGCCGTGGCCCGACAACGGTGAGGCGCAGAATGCGGCGTCGCCGAGCAACCCGACCCGCCCGCTCGACCAGCGTGGCAGGATCACCTGACTGCAGGAGTCGAAATAGAAGTCAGGCGCCTGGTCGATCTGGCTGATCAGAGTCTTTGCCTGCCAGCCCATTCCGGCCGCGTGGGAGCGGACGACTGCGGCGAGTGCATCCAGATCCCGGTAGTCGTAGTCGAATTCGGCGGAGCGGAACGCCAGGACCGCCATCGCCGCCGTGTTGTCGCGGATCGCGCGGGTGGCGAGGGTGCGACCCGGTTCGGAATACAGCTCGGTCCAGTTGTTCAGGCCCGCAGTGTTTTCGACGGTCCAGAAGGACAGGTAATGGCCCAGATGGCGTAGTCGCGTGCTCTTCGGCCCGAACAGCAGGTCGCGCAGGTTCGAGTGCAGGCCGTCCGCGCCGATGACCGCATCGAAGACCCGGGCCGGACCGGTGTCGAATGTGACGTGCACGCCGTCCTGGCGTTCGTCCAATGCCGTGATGCGATCGCCGAAGAGGTATTCGGCGGTGTCGCAGGAGGCGTCGTAGAAGATCCGCGACAAGGCCCCGCGCAGGATCTCGATCTCGCCGACCGGTCCGTCGCCGCCGAAACTCTCCGTGCGCATCGTCGCCTGGCGTCGACCGTAGGTGTCCACGAGCGACAAGCCGTCGGCGGCGGTCCGGGCGGCGCGAACGGTCTCGGCGAGACCTGCTCGATCGAGCACCCCGCGACCGGTTCCACGGATATCGATCAGCTGGCCGCCGGTCCGCAGCGACGGCGCGGTTTCCACGACGGTCACGTCGGCGCCGTAACGCGTCAGCCAGTGGGCTAGGGCGGGCCCGGCGATCCCGGCGCCGGAGATCAATACCTTCGCGTGCAGCATGGCAACTCCTCGACGATTCTTGTTCAGTGACCAAATCCTGTTTTCAGTAAACTTGGTCAGTGAACAAGTGTCAAGGAAACGCTAGGCGACCGGGTAGGTGAGGAGTCGGCGGATGATCACCGTGGCGGCGTCGATATCGGGCGGGTCGCCGGTGATGAGTTCGCGGTAGTAGAAGGACTCGCCGAGCCGGGTGATCGCGTAGGCCAGGGTGGTGGCGTCGATGTCGGGTGGTTCGCCGATCTCCCGGCGGATGGTGGCGGCGATGCCGGCGATGAACCGCTGCTGGATGACGCCGTGCTGGGAGGTCATCACCCGCAGGGCGGTGTCGGTGTGCTGGGCGACGAAGGTGCGCATGCCGTGATGTGCGGCACTGGTGTGCAGCAGGTTGCCGATCATTTCGACGACTCCGTCCACGCCGCGGCCCCGGAATTTCGGTCGCAACGTCGCGATGTTCGGTGCCGCCAAGGCCCAGACGACTTCGCCGAGGATGCGGTCGCGGTCGCCGTATCGGCGATACAGCGTGGCCCGGCCGATGCCCGCTGCCTTGGCCAGGAAGCGCAGGTCGATCCAGCCGTCACGTTCGAACATCGCGATCGCGACCGTGAGCAGCGGATCGTCCGGTGCGAAGGGGGCTGGCTGCTGAGACATCACGTAGGCAGTGTCTCATAGAAGTTTGGCGAAGGGATAGCGGACGGCTACCTGGGCTGCGCCTATCCCCAGTGACTAGTTATACACCCGCCTTGCGAGCGGGACACCAAGCATCTAGTGTCTCACTCATCAGAGACACGTAACTATAGGTGTCTCATCCATGGAAGGAAGGGGAAGCCGATGTCGGTGACCCAAGCGCGAATCGCGCATTACCTTGCTGCCGCGGGCGTATTCACTGCCTTGGCGTGGCAGTCGGATCTGCGGGCGTTCGCGGTGACCAATCTGGTGGCGCAACTGGTGATCTTTGTGGCGATGGCGTGTGTGCCCGCCTATCGCACCGGATTCATGACCTATGTCGATCTGGCCTGGCCGTGGGGTCTGGCGGCACTCGGCGCGTTGACGCTCGTGTTCGGTGACATCAGTTCCCCGCTGACGGTGGCCGTCGCGGTGATCTATCTGGCCATGGGCGGCCGGATGGGCATCTGGGCCGTGCGGCTGATCGGTACCGGCGGACTGACCGAGGAGATGCCGCGCTATCGCTATCAGCGAAGGCGTTGGGCGCGAGCGGGTTTGCGCAGCGAACGACTGTCGATACTGGTCGAGATCATGTTGCAGGGCATCGCCAACATGGGCATCCTCGCGATTCCGGCGCTGCTCGCCGCCGCGAGTTCGCGTTCCCTCGGTCCGGTGGAGATCATCGCGCTGGTCGTGTGGGGACTGTTCTACGGATTGGAATCACTGGCGGATTGGCAGAAGGCTCGCTTCGGCGCGCTGAGTAAAAGGCAGGGGATCCGGCGCAGCTGTGATGTCGGGCTGTGGCGATTCAGTCGGCACCCCAACTACTTCGGTCAGTGGATGCAGTGGAACGCGCTGATCCTGCTGGTGTTGCCGACGCTGCTGGACCGACGTTCCGACACCTCGATCGTGGTGTGGGTCGTCACGCTGGTCGGCTTGTTCGGCATCTCCAAAGCGCTCTACAACACGCTGGTCTACTACACCGGTGCTGTTCCCGCGGAGTACTACAGCCTGAAGTCGCGGCCCGACTACGCCGGTTACCAAGCCGTCACCAGCCGATTCTTCCCGGCGCCTCGTCGTCGGCACGCAGCAACCGAACTGGTCGAACGAGCCGACGACGAAGCCGGGCAACCGCTGCACTGATCACCGATTGCGTTGTGCCGCGTTGGAATTGCGTTGGCTTACCGGCGGGTGCGGCGGCGGAAATTGAACGAGCGGCTTCCGGTGCCGACACCAGCCAGGTGCAGGGCAACGAGCAGTAGCCCCAGGGTGGTGAGGGTGCCCGCGGTGACGCTGTCGCCGAGGGTGGTTTTGGTCAGATCGAAAAGCAGAGCGAGCGCGAACGAGACGGCGGCAGCTATCGCCAACATGGTGAAACCTCCTGATAGTGACCCGGAGGTACCCCGTTGTCGCGAAAGCAACCGCGTCTCATCAAGTCCAGATTTGGCGTTGCTGGGCGAACGGGTCCGATTCGAGATGACTGTGGTCGGACCAGATCATCGCCTGCCGCTTGTCCAGCGTGTAGCGGGGCCAATTCGCTCCGGGGGCAGTGTCTTTGATGAAGCCGACCCAGGCCGCGTGCATGGCGTCGGCCAGCGCTTGGGGCGGCGCGGCACCTTCGGCCTCGGTGACGCCGGGCGCACGCAGCAGGTCGAAGGCGAACGGTAGGTCGAGGCAGTGCGCGGCCATTCCGTTGAACAGGGGAGCCGTTGAGGTCCAGACGAATTCGTAGAGCCAGGTGGGCTGGTTCAGCCGGGCGCGCGCCTCGGCGACCTGGTAGGAGGGGCCGCGAATGATGGTGTCGCTGATCGCCTGTCCGGCGAGTTCGGTGGCGTCCGCGCCGGGATAGGCGGCGCGGTAGGCGTCCAGGTCGACGCCGTTCCCGGCTTGCGCGATCGGGCTGGCGGCCGCCGCGGCCGGGTTCTGTGCCAGCATCGTTGCCGCCATGTTGAACTCGTGCCGGGTGAAACCGAGCATCAGCGGAATATCGCCGCCTGCATTGTTTTTCAGCATTGCTGGCGTCGCTTCGGGGATCAGCGTGCCGTCGGCGAACGGTGCCAGGCCGAGCATCGGCACGGTCTCGCTGCCCGGCCCGGGGGCTTGGAGCTTGTCTTGCATATCGAGCACGGTGTTCTCGGGCAGGGCGCGCAGTGCGGCGGCGGTCGCGGGCACACCGGTGCGCCGGGTGAACAGGTCGGCCACGGCGAGCCCGGCGGCACGGTCGTTCGGCTGAGTTACCGCGCCCGAGACGCAGATTCCGGCGCGGAACAGCCCGCGCGCGGAGGGTGTGGCCATCAGTGCCCAGACCGCGCCGCCGCCCGCGGACTGACCGGCGACGGTGACCTTGGCGGGATCGCCACCGAACGACGCGATGTTGTCGCGGACCCACTGCAAGGCGGCGATCCAATCGAGCACGGCCCGGTTGTCCGGAGCGCCTTCCAGGTGCAGGAAGCCATCGATGCCGAGCCGGTAGCCGACCGAAACCAGCACTACGCCATCACGATTGAACGCCGTGCCGTCATACCAGGGGCTGGCCGGACTGCCCGCGACGAACCCGCCACCGTGGATCCACACCAGCACCGGCAGGCCGCGCGCGGACGGGTCGGGGGTGAAGACGTTCACGCTGAGGATGGCGTCGCCGGGGATGCTCGGCTCCGGGATGGTCGTCACCTCGCCCATCGGCTTGCGCTGTGCGGTGGGCCCGTACGCGGTGCAGTCCAGGGTTTCGGTCCACGGCGTGGGCGGTGCCGGTGCGGCGAATCGCAGCTCGCCGACCGGTGGGCGGGCGAACGGTACGCCGAGGAAGGCGATGCCGGTGTCGCGGCGTGTGCCACGGACCGGACCGTAGGTCGTTCGGACGACGTCCGAGCTGGATCGCTCGGACGAGCAGGCGGCCGCCACCGCGAGGGCACCCGCTCCGAGCAGGACCATTCGGCGTTTGATGTGCGTATTCGGCATCGCGACCTCGATTCGATTCGTGCGATCACCGGTATGTTCGCGATGCGGGCCGGAATAAGTCAATGGTTGAAAAAATTCTTGACCTGCATAGTCTCGATGGTATGGCGATACAGGAGGCACACGATTCGGTGGCTGTGCGGCGACGCAACCTGGGTCTGGTGCTGCGGCACGTGGCCGAACACGGCCCCTGCGCGCGCACCGAGATCGCCGCGGCGACCGGACTGTCGCATGCTTCGGTCACCACGATGGTCGCCGACCTCACGGCTCGCGGACTGGTCTCCGAGGACGGCGTGCTGAATCGCGGCGGGCGGGGGCGGCCGCGGCGGCTGCTCCGAATGATCCCGCGGCGCGCGTCGACCATCGGGGTGCAGATCAGTTCCGAACAGCTGCGGGTCGCTGTCGCCGATCTCGCGGGCACGATCGTATGGCGAGACGCCACACCGCATTACGGCGCTACCGGAGTGCCCGCCTCGATGGCGGACGCGATCGCCGCTGCGGTGCGGCGAGCGGTAGACGCGGCACCACCCGATGCGGAGTTGGTGCGCGTCGCGGTCGCGATGGCGGGACCGGTCGGCGACGACGAGGCCCAAACCGTGCTCGCCGCACCGGATTTCGGCTGGCTGCGACCGGTTCGGTTGCGTGCGCTGATCGCGGCCAGGCTTCCGGAGGTGACCTGTCCGATCGACGTGATCAACGACGCGAACGCCGCCACCCTGGCCGAATACCACGCGCACCCGCGACGCCCGCGTGGTGTGGTCTACATCGCCGCGGGCACCGGCATCGGTGGCGGGGTGGTGCTCGACGGGCATATTCACACCGGCAGCCACGGCATTGCCGGTGAGCCGGGCCACATGCCGGTCGCCATCGATGGCCCACCCTGTGTATGCGGGGCGCACGGCTGTTTGGTCTGCTACGCGGGGCCAGAGGCGGTACTCACCGCCGCCGGTCACGGTGATGTGCTGCGCCGCAACGGACTCGGGCCCGCCTCCGACCTGCTCGTCGAGGCCCTCGAACGCCGCGACACGCAAGCGCTCGCGGCAGTCGACATCGCCGGACGGGCATTGGGCACCGCGATACTCTCGATCACCTCGCTGCTCGATCTCGACGAAGTGATCCTGGGAGGCGCACTGGCGCAATGGTTTCCGTGGCTCGATCCGGTGATCCGACACCAGTTCGCCGGCCGCCGCGCACTGGTGCCCACGGCGGAACCGGACGTCACCCGCGCTCTCCTCGGCGCGGACGCAGCTTTGCTTGGCGTCATCGAATTCGCCCGCCGCGCAGCACTTTCCGACCCCGCCACCGTTCCCCGCCGACACTCGACGCCCTGAGGGCCGCAACACCCTCAAAGAATCGAGTCGAGGGAAAATGTGGTTTGTTGGTGTTAAAAAAAGACCAAATGTCACGACTCAACACCCGTGGGGGGGTAAGGGGCCGGCAGGGCGGGGGAGT
>NZ_JBHXAU010000004.1:53056-180415 GCF_042727395.1 Nocardia sp. NPDC060255
GCCCAAAAACCCTAAATTTTTGGTGTTCTCTCTCTGGGGTTTTTTTTTGAACAACACCACCCACTTCATCCCTCGACTCAACTCCGGTGGCGGATTACGGTCCCGTCAGGCCGGAGAAGTCGCGGTGGGTTGTGTGGTTGCGGTCGGTGCAGCTGCCCAGGGCGTGGTCGGGGTGTAGGCCTAGGTATTGGCGGCGGGTGCGGGTGCTCCAGGTGCGGGCGGCGTCGGAGCGGGTTTTGTAGAAGTTGGCGGTGTAGCCGCCTTCGTAGAGGCGCAGGAGGAGGTAGCCGCCCGGGTATTCCTTGACTGCGGCTACCTCTAGGAATTCGACGTCGATGCCGATGTTGGGGCGGCTTACCCGGTTTCGGTGGGTGTGGCCGCTGTGGTGCAGGAAGACGCCGGGGGCGTTTCGGTACAGAGTGTGCAGGGCGGCGGCGTTGGTGGGGTCGAGGACGAAGCCGGGGCCGCCTGGATTGCTCACTGCCGCATGGGAAGTCACGGGGTGGTGGCCGAAGATCAGAGTGGGGCGGTGCGGGTCGGCGGCGAGGAGTTCGCGCAAACGATCTCGTTGCGGCGCAACGATGGTGCCGCCGGAGCCGGTGAGGCGGGTGGTGTCCAGGCCGATGAGGCGTAGGCCGCCGAGGTGGTATTCGACGAGTCGCTGACGGCTGTGGAAGACGGTGCCCCAGTGGTCTTGGGTTTGGCCGCGGTGGCGTTCCGGCTTGTCGTGATTGCCGCGGCAGACGAGGTAGTCGCGGCCGAGTTCGCCCCAGGAGTCCAATCGTGCTCGTACCGCACGTGATTGGTCGAGGGTGCCGGAGTCGGTGAGGTCGCCCGCGATGATGAGATGGTCGGCGGCGCGGTCGGGGCTGCGCACATCGTCGAGCAAGGCGTCGAGCATGAACTCCGGGTAGTGCAGGGTGTCGTGCCGCAAGCCGGTGGGTATGCCGCTGACGATGAGTCCGCTGGTGTGCTCGCCGTAGTGCACGTCGTTGGCGAGTGCGATAGTGCGCAACAGCCGGCCCGGTGGTGGTGTCGCGGTGGTGAAGACACCGGTGGATTCGGGGGAGCCGGATCGCCTGGTCACCAGGGTACGGGCGGGCACGGCGCGACGGCCGTTGGAGTAGGCCTCGAACCGGTAGGCGCGTCCCGGCTCGAGGCCGTCGATCTCCGCGTAGTGATAGGCGGTGGCCCGGGAATCGAGATAGCGGGTCCGCGCCGCGCCGAGGCCGTCGGCGGGGGCGATCCGGACCTCGGTATCGGCGGGCACGGGGCGCAAGCGTCTCGCGTTGTCGCGGGCCCGGGTCGTCCAGGTGAATATGGCGGAACTATCGGTGACGGTGACCAACTCCAGGTCCGAGGCGTTCATCGAATCACGTTGTGCCCGAACCGAATCAGCACGTATCAGAGTGAGCCTCGAAGCTGGATAGAACGGTCTCTGCACGGTCACCGCGGCCGCGCCGGCCGCTACGTTCGCCAACCATGCGGTTCTGAGTCGTGGATCGAGCATGGGATCTCCGTCCGCCACTACCACTGTGACGGTACGGTCGGCAGTTGAACAGGCCGGAGCCCGGATATGACAGAACAGCTTCCGGCAATTGCACAGTGAAAGTGGCCGCCGGACGAGGTCGACCGCTGCGCCATCCGCCGGTACCGGCCTGCGACGATTCAAATGCCAAGTGGCCCAGCTTATTTCCCGGATGAGCGCAACACGAGCGGCAGGTAGACGTCGTCGACGATCTCGGTGATGACGTCATCGCCGACCGGCGTGCCGAACAGCAGGAAGTGATTGCGCAGCAGATCGGTCGCCACCGTGGCCCGCCGCGAGTCCAGGACGGCGCGGTCGACCTCGCCGCGTTCGACGGCGCGCTCCAGCACAACGCGGATCGACGTCGGGCCGACCTTGTGCACCCGTTCCCGGATGAGCGTGCCGAGCTCCGGGTCGCGCGTCATCTCGGCGAGCAGGCCGCGCATGATGCCGCCGAACGGCGTGTCCATGGTGTCCGACACCTGACGCAACAGGGCGATCACGTCCGAGCGCAGCGAACCGGTATCGGGGACATCGACATTCGAGATACCGCCCATCTTGCACGCATCGATCACCAGTTCGGCGCGCCCCGGCCAGCGCCGATAGAGCACCGTCTTGCTGGTGCGCGCCCGGCCGGCCACCCGCTCCATGGTCAGTCCCTGGTAGCCAACGGCGGCAAGCTCTTCCAGCGTCGCCGTCAGGATGGCGCGCTCCAGTTCCTCGCCGCGCCGACGCGTGCCCTTGCGATATTCGTCCGCCGCGTCGACGGATTGCTGGACTTTCACTGGAAACCGGTCTCCTGAAAAACGTTGCGTCACTTGCGAAGACACTTTAACCTGAAAATAGAGTACCAAGAGTATCTTACGAACTCGAGGGGAACCGATGACTGACACTGTTGCGCCACCCCGTACCGACAACGCTCCCACCTTTCCGAGCGACCGCACCTGCCCATACCACCTACCCGAGCAGTACACCCGGCTGAGAGACGAAGAAGGTTCGCTGCGGCGGGTGACCCTCTTCGACGGCCGCCCGGCCTGGGTGGTCACCAAGCACGAGACCGCCCGCGCCCTGCTCGCCGACCCGCGCCTGTCCGCCGATCGGACGCACGACAACTTCCCGGCCACCTCGCCGCGCTTCCAGACCTTCCAGCAGACCCCGCCGGCCTTCATCAGCCTCGATCCGCCCGAACACGGCGCCAAGCGACGGATGCTGATCAGCGAATTCACCCTGAAACGCGTCAAGGGCATGCGCGCCGACATCGAAAAGATCGTGCACGGCTTCATCGACGACATGCTCGCCGCGGGCCCGACCGCCGACCTGGTCAGCCAGTTCGCGCTGCCGGTGCCGTCCTTGGTGATCTGCCGGCTGCTCGGCGTGCCGTACGAGGACCACGAGTTGTTCCAGGACGCGAGCAGACGGCTGGTGCAGTCGACGACCGCCGAGGACGCGATCGCCGCGCGTAACGAACTAGCCGTCTACCTGGACGGACTGCTCACCAAGTCGCAGATCGAACCAGGCCCCGGCCTGCTGTCCGCACTCGTCACGGATCAGTTGGCGCACGGCGAGATCGACCGCGACGAACTGGTGGCGACCGCGATCCTGCTGTTGGTCGCGGGCCACGAGACCACGGCGTCGATGACCTCGCTGTCGGTGATCACCCTGCTGGCGCATCCGGACCAGCACGCCGCCCTGCGCGCCGACCCCACCCTGATCCCGGGCGCGGTCGAGGAACTGCTGCGCTACCTCGCCATCGCCGATATCGCGGGCGGCCGGTTCGCGAAGGCCGATATCGAGATCGACGGACAGGTGATCAAGGCGGGTGAAGGCGTGCTCGTCAGCAATTCGATCGCCAACCGGGACGGCGCGGTGTTCGCCGAGCCGGACGCCTTCGACGTGCACCGTTCGGCCCGCCACCACATCGCGTTCGGTTACGGTGTGCACCAGTGCCTCGGCCAGAACCTGGCCCGCCTGGAACTCGAGATAATCCTCGGTTCGCTGTTCGAACGCATTCCGACACTGCGCCTGGCCGTGCCGGTCGATCAACTGAAACTGCGGCCCGGCACCACCATTCAAGGCGTCAACGAACTGCCGGTGACCTGGTGACCGCGCCGCGCACGAAAGGAGACCACATGCGAGTGACCGCCGACCGAAACGTCTGCATCGGTGCCGGACTCTGTGCGCTGACCGCACCAGGCGTCTTCGATCAGGACGATGACAACGGCCTGGTCAAGGTGCTCGACGCCACCCCGGACGCGGCCAGCGCGGCCGCCGTCCGCGAGGCGGCCGACATCTGCCCCTCCGGGGCCGTCGCGTTCACCGAATAGCGGACTGTCAGACGAAGGCGCTGAGTCCGGTGATGGCGCGGCCGACTATGAGGGTATTCATCTCGCGAGTGCCCTCATAGGAGTAGATGGCCTCGGCGTCCGCGACGAACCGCCCGACATTATGTTCCAGCAGAATGCCGTTGCCGCCGAGAAGTTCTCGGGCATATCCGACGGTTTCGCGCATTCGCACGGTGCACCACGCCTTGGCCAGTGAGGAGTGCCGGTCCTCGGCGCGGCCCTGGTCCTGCAGCTGGGACAGGCGAGCACACAGCGCCCAGGATGAGGTGATGTTGCCGAGCATCCGCACCAGCAGGTCTTGCACCAGTTGGAAACCCGCGATCGGGCGGCCGAACTGCTCGCGGTCCAAGGCGTAGCGCAGGGCGTTCTCGTAGGCGCCGCGGGCGCAGCCGACGGCCATCCAGGCCACGCCCGCGCGGGTCATCCGCAGCACGCCGGCGGTATCGCGGAACGAATTCGCTTGCTGCAGCCGGTCTTTCTCGGCGACGCGCACGTCCGTGAGGGTGATGAGCGCGTTCTGCACCACCCGCAGGGCGATCTTGTCCTCGAGTTTAGAGGTCTCGAATCCGGGGGTGTCGTTGGCGACGACGAACCCTTTGACCTGGCCGTCGTCGAGGTCCTTGGCCCAGATGACGGTCAGGTCGCCGAAGGTGGCGTTGCCGATCCATTTCTTCTGCCCGTTGAGGATCCAGCTGTCGCCGTCGCGGCGTGCGGTGGTACGCAGACCACCGGAGGCGCCCGAACCGACCTCCGGTTCAGTAAGACCGAAGGCGCCGATCCGGTCCATCCGTGCCATCTCGGGCAGGAAGCGCTGCTTCTGTTCGTCGTTGCCGCACAGGTAGATCGAGCCCATGGCCAGTCCGCCGTGCACGCCGGCGAAGGTGGCGATGGAGGGATCGGTACGCGCGAGCTCCATCGCGACCATGCCGTCGAGGAGGAAAGATCGTCCAGGACAGCCATATCCGCGATAGGGGAGCCCCGCAAGTCCGAGATCCCGTAGCCCAGGGACGATTTCGAAGGGGAAGCTGCCACGTTGCCAGTGCCGATTTATGATCGGATCCACCTCGGTGGTCATGTACTTTCGCACCCCGTGCAGGAAGTCTTGTTCCTCGGGATCGAGCAGGTCTTCGAGGGCGTAGAAGTCGGCGGTGTCGACGGGATCGGTTGTCATATCTGAACTTTCCGGAATGTTTCGATGACGGGTGCCAGTTCGGCGGCGTTGGTGATGAGGTCGACGTGGCCGCCGTCGTGCAGGTGCAGCGTCGAATGGGGCAGCAGCCGGTGCATGATGCGGGCGTTGACGATGGGAATGATGGGGTCGTCTCGGCCTGCCACGATCAGCGTCTGCTGGCGGATGAGGGGGAGGGCGAACAGGCTGGTCCACACCGAACCGGCCAGCAGTTGATGCAGGTAGCCGATCCGGGACCCGGCCATCAGCTGCCGATCCAGCAGGCGTTCGATGATCTCGGGGTGGTTGCGTACGCTGCCGCCGTACAGTTCGGCGGCGATGCGCGCGGCGTAGTGGTGGTCCAGGAATCGGCGTGGTGTCAGCATTTTCAGCAGCAGGGTCGGCCGTGCGGGCACCATGACCACGCCGGTACCGGTGGAGACCAGGATCAGGGCGCGACATCCACGCGGATACTGAAACGCGTACTGCTGGGCGAGCGCGCCGCCCCAGGACAGACCGAGAATGTCGATTTTGCCGCGGATGCCGAGCTTGCGCAGCACCAGCCGCACGGCCGCGGCGAGATAGGGAAACCCGTACGGCAGCGGCGAATTCGGTGAACCGCCGGTCCCCGGCACATCGAACCGGACCACGGTGGTCGCCGGATCGAGCTGTGCGACAAGCGGATCGAGCACTTCGAGGCTGGCGCCGATGCCGTTGCACAGCACCAGCGGCACCCCCTGCCCCCACCGCACCTGCACCCTGATCTGCTGGCCGAGCACCGCGAGCAGATGCTCCTCGTCAGTCGGCTCCGATGATTCGGAAGTCGTTGTCATAGCGTCACTTTCAGTGCTCGAGGACATAGGTGCCCGGCGCGGCGGACAGTGGCGGCAGTTCGGGGGTGCCGAGGGCGGTCGGCGCGTCCTTCTCCGCGCCGCTGCGATCACCCAGCCAGTCGGTGAAGTTCGGCCACCAGGAGCCCTGCTGCTTGTCTTCGCCGTGCAGCCAGGCGGCGGGATCGGCGGCGTCGGGTGCGCCGATTCGATAGGAGGCCTTGGGATTTCCCGGCGGGTTCACCAGGGCGGCGATGTGCCCGCTGGTGGAGAGCACGAAACGTAGATCCTTGGCGCCGAGCAAGCGGGCGCTGCGGTAGCAGGACTGCCATGGCGAGATGTGATCGGCGATCCCGGCTACCACGTAGGTGTCCACGGTCAGCGTCGAGAGGTCGACCGGCGTGCCGAGCATATGGGCCTGACCCGGCACGGTCAGCGAGTTGTGTACGCCGAGCAGCACCATGTCGCGGTGCAGCGCGGCGGCCATCCGGGTGGTGTCGGCATTCCAGAACAGCACGTCGAACGGTGCGGGATCGCGGCCCTGCAGATAGTTGTTGACCCAGTACCGCCACACCAGGTCGGTCGGCCGCAGCCAGGCGAACACCTCGGCCAGCGCCCGCCCATCCAGATAACCCTTGCGGGCCGACAGTGCGATGGCGATCTCCGCGGTTTCCTCGTCGATGGCGGCGGCCGCGAAACCGGCGCGGCTCTGGTCGAGCACGGTCACCATCAGGGTGAGCCCGGCGAGCCGGTCGGCCTGACCGATGGCGGTCAGATGGGCCGCGGTCATCGCCGCGATGATGCCGCCGGAGCAGGACGCCTGCAGGTGCGTCCGGTCGGATCCGGTGATCGCCTCGACGGCGTCGAGCGCGTCGATGATCGCCTGCCCGTACGCGTCGAAGCCCCAATCGCGGTGCTCGGCACCAGGATTGCGCCAGGAGATGGCGAAGACCTGCTGGCCCTGCCGGAGGAAGTACTCGATCATGCTGCGCCCGGGTGCGATATCCATCACGTAGAACTTGTTGATCACCGGCGGCACCATGAGCAACGGCACCGTCCGCACCGTCTCGGTCTTCGGCGCGTACTGGATCAGTTCGAACATCTCGGTGCGCAGCACCACCGAACCTGGTGTGGCCGCGACGGTTTCGCCGATCTGGAAGGCATCGGGCCGCACCATCGACGGTACTCGCGGCGAGTCGGCCATGTCGGACAGGAAGTGCCGCAGCCCGCGCACCGCGCTGCGACCGCCGGTGTCCACCAGCGCTTTCCACGCCAGCGGGCTCAGCAGGGGATTGTTGCTCGGTGACAGGCCTTCCATCACGTTGTCGAGCACGAAGCGCATCCATTCGGCGTCGCGCCAGTCCAACTCGGCATCGGCGAACAGGGCGTCGACGGTCCCGTTGGCGGCCAGGTAAGCCTGCATCGAACGCTTGAACAGCGGGTTGTCCCGCCAGGCCGGATCGTCGAAGCGCCGGTCGCCCTTCACCGGTGCGCGGTCGGAGTCGCCGCGGGCGATGGTCGCCAGTTCCCGGCCCAGCGTGCCGACCCGATCGGCGACGGTGCGGGGTTTCCTGGCCAGCGCGAGACCGAGCCTGGTCCACGAGGTGTTCGGCAGCATGCGGCGTCCGACGCCGATGGCCGAACTGGTGAGCAGCAGATCCAGCGGAGCGGCGAGTTCGTCGGCATCATCGATGGTGGTGGTCATGGTGGTTCTCCTCGCGGGCGCGGCGGCGGCCTGACTGCCGGGTGCGCGGCGGCGGTGCCACGCGGTACGGCCTTCGATGCCTGCGGCGGCGTTGTCGACGGGCATCGGATCGTCCATGGAGCGCTGGGCGGCGGTGCTGTCGCGCTGCGGTGGAATTCGATGAGGAGAACGGTAGATCCGAATCGGCGGCGTGCCATTGTGCCCGGAAGACGAAGTGCGTGGCGATCTTTGTCCCGGACGGGTCAGGGCGCATCCGGTCGCAGCACCGCCGAGCCGTAGCAATGGCACAGCAGCAGCGCCAGTTCGACGTCGAGCCGGTCCGCGTCGATCGGCCGGCCGCGTCGCGAAATCGCCCTGCCCACACGGTATTTCACGGAGTTGAAGTGCAGGTCGAGTTCGGTGGCGGCGGCCTTGTAGCTGGATCCGGTGCGCAGGAAGACCCGCAGCGTATCGCGCAGTCGCGCGTCGTTCTCGTTGTCGGCGGCCAGGTCGCCGAGGATCTCGTCCACCCACTCCCTGGCCGCGGCGATATTGCCGCCCAGCAGCGCCGCGGCCGCGACGCCGGGATCGTCGGCCGCGATGATCCGTTGCGCGGGCAGCCCGCTCGTCACCGCGACCGACCAGGCGGCCTGGGCCTGCCGGTGTGAGCGGCGGAACCCGGCCAGGCCCGGCGCGGGCTCGCCGATCGCCAGCCACGGTGCGCCAGGGCGGGTTTCGGCGAAGGCCCGGATCGCGGCGACGGTGTCCGGGCGGGCGGCCCGGTACGGCAGCCAGGCCCACCCGCTGCCCTGGTCGGCCGCCACGAACAACGGATTGGCACCGGTGCCGACCGCGTCGGCCAGTTCCCGCAGGAAGCGTTGCAGCAGCCCGAGCAGCTGATCGCGCTCCTCTCCGGTATCCGGAAACCACATGACCAGCGCGACATGCTGCCAGTGCAGCGGGTAGCGAATGGACTCGGTGGCGGCATCCACATCGACGGGCTTGCGCCCTGCGAGCACCTCACGCACCCGCAGCGCCCGACTGCTGTTCTGGCTCTCCAGCCACTGCTCGCGTTCGCCTTGATAGATGGCGACGACCTGCTGGGTGATCGAGTCGATGTATTCGAACAGGATGGTGGTGATGGTCTCCACCACGCTGATCCGGTCCTCCGGCGGGATGCCGACCGCGCGCAGCTCGGCGAACACGAAATCGGTCATCCGGCGTTGCCCGAGGCGGTAGGCGCGAATCAGGGCGGTGACCGGAACACCGTGCTGGGCCAGGCGTTTGGCGTATTCGATGGCCGCGGCGGGCGGCTGGATGCGGGCCACCGGAATGTCGTGGCGCAGCGCGTGCAGCAGGGTGTCGACATTGCCCTCGACGCTGGCGCCGAGCAGCTCGACGGTGCGCGAATCGCCACGCAGTTCCGGGATGTCGTCCTCTAGGCCGAGTCGCAAGCTCGCGCTGATCTGCGTCACCCGCTCATTGAGGCGGGCGGCGATCCCCGCTACATACGGGCGCACATCGACATCGGCGTCGCGACGAATGCTCGTCACTCCTCCACGGTAGAAGCCGCGCGGCCGGTTGGCGGGCGAATCGGCGGTTCTTGTTCCCCGAGGACAACGGGGCCGGTGAAGTTCGTCGGCGCACGACGGAGCCGCGAACGCCCTGGATTTCTACCGTTATCGGCATTCGCTCGCCCGCTTTCCCGAGGACAGCCCATGAATCTGACAACTCTGCCCGATCGCCGAGCCGACGCGATGCCCACCGCGCCCGCGCTCGCCGATGACACCGTGACACTGGACAACGCCCAATTCCTGGCGACCGTGCGCCGAGCCGCCGGCGCGCTGAGCGCCGCAGGCGTCGTCGCCGGTGACGTGGTCGCGGTCATGCTCCCCAATACCGCGGGTTTCGTCGTATCGCTTTTCGCCGCATGGCGACTCGGTGCGGCGGTGACGCCCATCAACCCGTCGCTCACCGCGATCGAGGCGGGCTACCAGATCGCCGACGCGGACGCGAAAGTGCTGATCGCCGAACAGCGCCCGGACTTTACGGCACCCGTCGAAACCGTCATCCCCGTCGCCGATCTCGGCACCGCCGAACCGGGCGCGCCGGAATCCGTTGAGGTCGGCGACGATGCCCTCGCACTGCTCATCTACACCAGTGGCACCACCGGCCGCCCCAAGGGCGTCATGCTCGATCACGCCAACCTGAACGCCATGTGCGCCATGGTGATCGAGGCGTTCGCGCTCACCGCCGCGGACCACAGCCTGCTGATCCTGCCGCTGTTTCACGTCAACGGCATTGTGGCCGGGACACTTTCGCCGCTGCTGGCCGGCGGGCAGGCCACGGTGGCCGGGCGGTTCAGCGTACGGACCTTCTTCGACCGCGTCGAACAGAGCCGCGCCACCTACTTCTCGGCGGTGCCGACCATCTACACCATGCTGTCGGATCTGCCGGACGAGGTGCGGCCCGACACGTCCTCGGTTCGCTTCGCCGTCTGCGGCGCCGCGCCGGCCAGCGTCGAACTGCTCACCAAGTTCGAGAACCGGTACGGCATACCGATCATCGAGGGCTACGGCCTGTCCGAGGGGTCCTGCGCGAGCACGATCAATCCCCTGTACGGCCCGCGTAAGGCGGGCACGGTCGGAATTCCGTTGCCGGGTCAGCGCATTCGGATCGCCGAGCGGGACGGCACCCCGGTCCCCGACGGCGCGGCCGGTGAGGTGCTGGTCTCCGGGCCGAATGTCATGCGCGGCTACCTCAATCGACCGGACGAGACGGCCCGCACCATCGTGGACGGCTGGCTGCACACCGGTGACGTCGGCCGCATCGACGACGACGGCTACCTGGTGCTGGTCGACCGCGCCAAGGACATGATCATCCGCGGCGGCGAGAACATCTACCCCAAGGAAATCGAGACCGTCGTCTACCAGCTGCCCGAGATCGCCGAGGCGGCCGTGGTCGGCCGGGCGCACGCGGTGTACGGCGAGGAGCCGGTGCTCTACGTCTCGCTCAACACCGGCGCCGCGCTCGACACCGACAAGATCCTGGCACACGTGCGCGAAGCGCTGTCGAAATACAAGCTCCCCGTTGCCATCACGATTCTCGACGACCTGCCGAAGAACCCCGTCGGCAAGATCGACAAACCCACCCTGCGGCGGGTCGCCGCGGACCAGCCCTGAGTTCCGTCAGCATCGACAAGGAGTAAGACCATGGGATTCACCAAACCCGATCTGCCGCAGGTAGATCCGGAAACCTTCCTGCGTGAGCCGCTGATGGAGCGGATGCGCGTGCTCGCCCTGCACTGGGCCGAGCACGGCTTCGGTTCGCCCCGCATGGTGCACAGCATCTACATCCTCAAGCTGGTGGTGCTGTACGCGCTCGGCGGCATCATCGTCGCCACCGCGACCTCGGATCTGCCTGCCTTCTGGCATGTTTCGCAATGGTGGGATCAACCGATCGTCTATCAGAAGGCGGTGCTGTGGACGGTGCTGCTGGAGACCATCGGCATCGCGGGCTCGTGGGGGCCGCTGGCGGGCAAGGTGAAGCCGATGACCGGCGGCATCCTGTTCTGGGCCAGGCCGGGCACCATCAGGTTGCGGCCGTTCAAGTGGCTGCCGCTCACCGCGGGCGATCGGCGTTCCCCGATCGATGTCGTGCTGTATGTGGCACTGCTGATCAGCGTCGCGATCCCGCTGTTCGCCCCCGGCGTGCACAGTGATTCGCTCTCGGAAGCGGTGCCGGACAACGCTTCCGGCCTGGTGCGGCCCGCGCTGCTCATCGCCCCGATCGTGTTGCTCATCCTGAACGGCTTGCGCGACAGGACCATTTTCCTCGGCGCCCGCGGCGAGCAGTACCTGCCCGCGCTGATCTTCTTCGCCGCACTGCCGTTCGTGGACATGATCATCGCGCTCAAGCTGTTGATCCTGATCGTGTGGGTCGGTGCGGGAGTCTCGAAGTTCGGCAAGCACTTCTCGCTCGTGGTGCCGCCCATGGTGAGCAACAGTCCGTCCGTGCCGTTCGGCTGGGTCAAGCGGGCGCATTACCGCGACTTCCCGCGCGACCTGCGGCCCTCGCGGGTGGCCGACCTCATGGCGCACGTCGGCGGCACCACCGTCGAGGTGATCGCGCCGCTGGTGCTGTTCTTCTCGACCAACATCTATCTCACGATCGCGGCGGCGGCGGTGATGGTGATCTTCCACCTGTTCATCGTCTCCACCTTCCCCCTTGCCGTTCCGCTGGAATGGAATGTGCTGTTCGCCTACGCGACGATCTTCCTGTTCCTCGGCTTCCCGAACTGGCACGGCTACGCGCTCACCGACATCTCCTCGCCGTGGTTGGCCGTACTGCTCATCGCCGCGCTGCTGTTCTTCCCGATCCTGGGCAACTTCCGGCCCGACAAGGTGTCGTTCCTGCCGTCCATGCGGCAGTACGCGGGCAACTGGGCCTCGGCGGTCTGGGCCTTCACGCCCGGCGCGGAGGCCAAGCTGAACAGGGTGACGCGCACCGCCAAGAACCAGGTCGACCAGTTCGTCGAGTTCGGTTACGAACCGGAATGGGCCGAGGTGACCATGCAGCAGGTCATCGCCTGGCGCACCATGCACAGCCAGGGGCGCGGGCTGTTCTCAGTGCTGCTGAAGAACCTGCCCGATATCGACAGCAGGACCGTGCGCGAAGGTGAGTTCCTCTGCAACTCGTTGATCGGCTTCAACTTCGGCGACGGCCATCTGCACAACGCCGATTTCATCGCCGCGGTGCAGCGTGAGGCGCAGTTCGAACCTGGTGAAGCCGTGGTGGTTTGGGTAGAGTCGCAGGCCTGGGGGAGCAAAATGCAGCACTATCAGGTCATCGACGCGGCGCTCGGCGTGATCGAGCGGGGCACCTGGCGGGTCTCCGACGCCGTCGCGGAACAGCCGTGGCTGCCCAACGGTCCGATCCCGTTGTCGGTCAACTGGACTCGCGCGGCGCGCCAGCAGGTGCGCGGCGAGCAGGAGCACGGACGCGGAGCGCTCGCATGACCACCGCGACCGTAGTGGGCGGCGGGCCCAACGGACTCGCCGCCGCGGTGGCCCTGGCCAAAGACGGGGTGCGGGTGACGGTGCTGGAGGCCGCCGACGAGATCGGCGGCGGGACCCGCACCCGCGAGGCGCTGCTGCCCGGCCTGCTGCACGATCAGTGCTCGGCGGTGCATCCGATGGCCGTCGGCTCGCAATTCCTCAACGAACTCGGGCTCGAGCGTTACGGATTGTCCTGGCACACTGCGGAAATCGACTGTGTCCACCCGCTCGACGGCGGCCGGGCGGGAGTGCTGCGCCAGTCCATGGCCGACACCGCCGTCGGGCTCGGCCGGGACGGCTCCCGGTGGCGGGCGCTGTTCGAAGGGCCTTCGACCCGCTATGACGTGCTGGCCGAGGACATCATGAAGCCGTTGCTGCGGATACCACGGCATCCGCTGACGCTGGGCCGGTTCGGTATGCCGACCGTCCTGCCCGCCGCCACGCTGGCGCGGATCTTCCGGACCGACGAGGCGCGCGCGCTGTTCGGCGGCGTTGCGGCACACGCCTTTCGGCCGCTGCACTACCCGTTGACCTCGGCCATCGGGCTCGGCATCCTCACCGCCGGGCACCGGCACGGCTGGCCGGTGGCGGCGGGCGGATCGCAGTCGATCACCAACGCGCTCGCCGCGCTGCTCACCGATCTGGGCGGCAAGATCGAGACCGGCACCCGGATCGAGGCTGTCGCTCAGCTGCCCGCCGCCGACGTGACGATGTTCGACCTGGCGCCCGACGCGGTGGCCGGGATTCTCGGTGACCGGTTGCCGCCGCGAATTGCCAACGCCTACCGTCGATTCCGGCAAGGACCGGGTGCGTTCAAGGTCGACTTTGCCATCGAGGACGGCGTGCCGTGGACCAATCCGGCGGCGCGCCGGGCCGGGTCGGTGCACGTCGTCGGCGACTATGCCGAATTGGCCGCCGCGGAACGCGATGTGCACGCGGGACGCATGCCGGAACGGCCGTTCGTGCTGGTCGGACAGCAGTACCTGGCGGACCCGCAGCGTTCGGTAGGCAACGTGCACCCGCTGTGGACCTACGCGCACGTGCCGAACGGATACACCGGTGACGCGACGGACGCGATCGTCACGCAGATCGAACGGTTCGCGCCCGGCTTCCGGGAGCGCATCGTCGGCTACACCGTCCGCAGCACCACCCAGATGGCCGCGTACAACCCCAACTATGTCGGCGGGGACATCATGACCGGGGCGAAAGACATCCGGCAGCTGGTGTTCGGTCCGCGAATCACGCTGTCGCCGTACAGCATCGGCGTGCCCGGCATGTACATCTGCTCCGCGGCCACCCCGCCGGGCCCCGGCGCGCACGGTATGTGCGGCGCCAACGCGGCCGCAGCCGCGCTCGACCACCTGCGCCGCTGATCGTGGCATTGTGGACTGGGTGAGCAGCTTGCCCTTTACCGCTGACAACGATTTTCGCGTTTGGCGATACGGGGTCGGCCACAGTGAACTATTGCTGCGCAGCAACGGCGTTGGGAATTCCGGGTGCTGGGATGAGATCTGTTTCGAACGTGTGGAGCGGATGGAACTCGACTCGCGCTTTACGGGTGGCTTGACCATCACGCCCGTATCCAGCCACGGCGATCTGGATGACGGTGCCGCCTTGCCTTTGTTGCTGTTGGAGCTGGCAGGTGGCGTGTTCGGGACCGGTTTCGTCGCATGTAGCAAGATCACCGCTCGGCGCTTCCAGCGGGACGGCAATGGCGTCGTGTCCGACAGAGTGCTGTTCGAGGAGTACGCCGATAACTCGGTGCACGGCGTGGGCGGCCTACCTCCCTGCCCTGGTGAGCCAGCTTTCGGTGTACCAGTACTACGCAGGTTCGCGCCTGAAAAGCGCACCACAGCGCGGTTCCCGCCGCCGCGGGCCGGTGGTGATCACGGGTAGGTTGCCGGCGACGATGATGAGGCTCGTGGCTAGATATCGAGCACCGTCAGCGGCTGATGGCGACGTAGAAGGCTTCGGTGACTCGGTGTTGGGTCAGTGGGCCGCGTTCGCCGCCGACTTGGACGGTCCAGCCGTCGGGTTGTTGGGTGATGGCGGGGCCGGTTGGTGGGGCCCATATTGCTTGGAAGCCGTTGCCGGGGCAGAAGTAGTAGCCGACGTAGGTGGGGTTGGCTTCGGGGGTGGACCAGGAGCCGCCGTTGCGGAGGCGGCATTTGGTGCCGTTGTCGAGGGTGAGGGCGATCGGTTGGGGGGTTTGGGGGGCGTGGACGATGGTGGTGCGCACGGTGGTGGTGGAGTAGCGGGTCAGGTGGTTGTTGAAGGGGTCGATTAGGCACAGGGCCGCTGGACTGTTCGGTACTGTCACGCAGCTGTCGGCTGCTGCGGCGGTCGGTGCGCAGACGAGGATGTTGTCGGTGGTCGCGCTGGGGGAGGGTTCGTCGTAGGAGCAATCGATCGGGCTGGATCCGGCTTTGTCGTCGACCGTCCAGCCCGCTGTCGGTGCTCCTTGGGCGTCGAAAGGGGTGAGGGTGGTGATCTTCGGTGCGTTGGATCGGGCGTCGACTTGCTTGCCCAGTGCGCCGGGGACCGCAGTGGTGCTGGTTGCGGTCGCTGTCGACGAGTTGTCGCTGCGCGGGAGCAGCACGAGCAGGGCGATCGCGATCACGAAGACAATCGCGCTGGTGACCAGCGTCCATCGGACCGTCCGAGTCATCAACGTCTCCTAGATGGCCGACTTCGGGAAACAGGCTTCAAGTGTGTACTCCTGTGCGGGAGTTTCGTGTCGGATATTTGTACGACACCGAATCTGTGTCGATCGGCGCCCGCTGGGTATCGCGAAGGCGTGACTTTTGATCTGACACCGACCGCGGCGCAGCATGACCTGGCCAAGCGGGCGCATGGCTTTGCGGAAGACTGCATCAGGCCGGTGGCGGCCCATTATGACCGGGCGCAGGAGTTTCCGTGGCCGGTGCTGGAGGAGGCGGCGGAACGAGGCTTCTATAGTCCGTTGTTCTATCGCGACCTGATCGGGGATCCGTCGGGGTTGTCGTTGCCGATGTTCATGGAAGAATTGTTCTGGGGATGTGCGGGGATCGGGTTGGCGATTGTAATGCCCGCGTTGGCTTTGTCCGCGATCGGACAGGCTGCGACACCGGAGCAGATGTTGCAGTGGGCGCCTGAATGTTTCGGCACGCCTGGAGATCTAAAGCTTGCGGCGCTTGCCATCTCGGAACCCGAGGGCGGTAGCGACGTGCGTAATCTGCGTACCCGGGCGGTCCGGGATGGTGACGACTGGGTGATCGATGGTCACAAGATGTGGATCGGCAACGGCGGTATCGCCAATGTGCATGTGGTGAACGCGGTGGTGGATGAGGAGCTGGGGCATCGAGGGCAGGCGTTGTTCGTGGTGCCGGGTGGTACGCCCGGGTTGGAGCTGGTGCGCAAGCTCGACAAGATGGGTTGTCGCGCATCGCATACGGCGGAGCTGAAGTTCAACAGCGTGCGCGTACCGGCGGAGAATCTGCTCGGGGGAGCGGACAAGCTCGAGCACGCCCTGGCCAGGCGGCGGGAGGCGGCGCGAAGCGGCGGCCGATCGGGTTCGGTGACATTGGGGACTTTTGAGCAGACGCGTCCCATGGTCGCCGCGCAGGCCCTCGGAATCGCTAGGGCAGCCTTGGAATACATGACCACGTACGCGAACCATCGCGAAGCCTTCGGTGCGCCGATCATCGACAACCAGGGCATCGCCTTCCCGATCGCGGACCTGGCCACCCAGATCGATGGCGCGCGGCTGCTGACGTGGCGTGCCTCCTGGATGGCGGCCAGCGGTGTCCCGTTCGAGCGCGGCGAGGGATCGATGGCGAAGCTGGCGGCCAGCGAGGTGGCGGTGAAAGCCACCGAGCGCGCGATCCAGACGCTGGGCGGCTGGGGCTACATCACCGACCATCCGGTGGAGAAGTGGTATCGAGATGCCAAGCTGTACACCATCTTCGAGGGAACCAGCGAGATCCAGCGCGTCGTCATCTCACACGCGCTCGGCGCGGCCGAGGGCAGACCGCCGCTACACGTCGATCTCGAGCCGTCCGGCGGCCCGCTGAACAAAATGTTCGGCCGTGGCACCGAGGTGCGCAGCAAAGCTGCCGCGGCGGCGCTGAACATGCGCGATCGCGTGCCGGGCCCGATCATGAAGGCCGCGTTGAAGGTACTCCGCCCACCCCGCTGAACAGGATCGACTACAGGCCATTCCGTGCAGACATGCACCGTCTGCATTGTTGCCGGAACCGCCAGATCCTGAACAAGTTTCGCCGAACCCGGATGCCCCTGGTGGGGGGTTTTCGTTGATTGTCTCCGTGCGTAGCGTCGTGAGGCGCGATGATCGGGTGGATTCGATCGAATGGTGAGGACACCGTGGACTCTGCGCTGGTTTCTGTCGGGCTGCCGGTGGTTTTGGTAGTGATCATGTTCGGGCTCGGTCTCTCGCTCACCGTCGCCGACTTCACTCGAATCGCGAAGAGTCCCAAGGCGGTCGCTATCGCGCTGGGGTGTCAGCTGGTGGTGTTGCCATCGGTCGCGTTCGGTCTGGTCCTGCTGTTCGATCCGTCGCCGCTGCTCGCGGTCGGGGTAATGCTGCTCGCGGCGTCGCCGGGTGGGACGGCGGCCAATCTTTTCAGCCATCTGTTCCATGGCGACGTCGCGCTCAATGTGTCGCTCACCGCGGTCAATTCGGTGATCGCGGTCGGCACGGTGCCGGTGATCACGAACCTCGCCATCGACTACTTCGATCCTGGCGGGGCGGCCGCGGTGGGATTGCAGTTCGGCAAGGTTGTTCAGGTGTTCTCGATCGTGCTGATCCCGGTCGCGCTCGGCATGCTGGTGCGCCGATGGTCGCCGGCGTTCGCGGATCGAATGGACCGTCCCGTACGCATCGGATCCGCCCTCACCCTGACCCTTGTGATCACCGCGACGATGGTCGACCAACGCGCCGACATCATCCTGTACATCCGGGCGGTCGGCGTCGCCATGATCCTGTTCTGCCTGATCAGCCTGACCGTCGGTTACGTCGTGCCGCGCGCGCTCGGCGTCGAAGGCCGTCAGGCGATCGCGTGCTCGATGGAAGTCGGCATCCACAATGGAGTCATCGCCATCACGATCGCCATCAGCGTCTTGGACAGTACCGAAATGGCCATTCCCGCAGCGGTTTACGGCGTCGCGATCTTCCCGCTGGCCGCAGGCTTCGGTTGGCTGGTCACCCGGCGCACAGCGCGAGATGATGCCGCAGCGATGCGGCCCTCGGCGGAAACTGAAACCAGCCCTCAGTAGCCGTCGCGATTACGGCCGTCCCGCCCCGGAGAGCTCGAACGCTTCGGCTTCGGGCTGCCGAGTCGCACGCCAGTAACTTGTGCCGGTGCCCGGCCAGGACTGCCGATTGCGGCCGGTGTGGTCGAGGAACCAGCTGTGGCAGCCGCCGTTCACCCAGACGGATCTGGTGAGTTTGCTTTGCAGCCACTGGTTGAAGGTGCGCTGCACACCGCCGTTCACCTCGAGCCGGGTCGAACCGCTCCTGTCCATCATGCGCAGGCATTGCGCGATGTAGCGGACCTGGGCTTCGATCATGAAGAGGATCGAGACCGCGCCGCCGCCGGAGTTCGGGCCCATGATCATGAAGAAGTTCGGGAAACCCGCGACGGTCATGCCCAGGTAGGCCTCGGTGCCGTCGCGCCACGCCTCCTGGATGGTGAGTCCGTCCCGGCCGACGATGTGCTCTGTGGCGCAACGGTTGTCGGTGGCGAAGCCGGTGCCGAGCACGACCACATCTACTTCGTGCAGTTCGCCGTCCGCGGTGCGGATGCCGGATTCGGTGAACTCGTCGATATCGGCGGTCACCAGGTCGACATCGGGTCGCTGCAGGGCCGGATAGAAATCGCTGGAGAACAGGATCCGCTTGCAGCCGAAAGTATAGGTGGGGGTGAGCTTTTCGCGCAGCTCCGGATCGGGCACCTGCTTTCGCAGGTGATGCAGCGACAGCCGTTTGAGCAGGAAGTTCAACCGGGGGTGGAAGTAGCCGAAGACCGGCGCCTCGTGCATCAAGAACGAGCCGGTGCGGTAGATCCGCATCACACCGGGGAAGGCCTTGAACAGGCGCAGCTCGATGTTGCTGACGGGGCGGTCCATTTTCGGCAGCACCCAGTGCGGATTGCGCTGGAACACCGCGACATGTGCTGCGGCGTCGGCGATCTGGGGCGCGAGCTGCATGCCGCTGGCGCCGGTGCCGATCACCGCGACCCGTTTGCCGGTGAGATCCACCGAGTGATCCCATTGGGCGGAGTGGAACACGGTGCCGGTGAAGCTGTCGCGACCCTTGAAGTCCGGAATGTAGGGCTTGTGCAGTGCGCCGTGCGCGGCGACCACGGTGCGCGGGCGGTATTCGTCGCCGTCCGCGGTGCGCACCACCCACCGGTCATCAGCGGCATCGAATTCGTAGGACACCGCCTCGGATTGGAACCGGATATAGGGTTCGAGCTCGTAGTCCTTCACGACGCGCCGGATGTAGTCGAGTATCTCCGGCTGGCCGGCGTACAGCCTGCTCCATTCGGTGTTCGGTGCGAACGAATACGAATACATCATCGACATGACGTCGCAACCGCAACCGGGATAGGTGTTGTCGCGCCAGACGCCGCCGACGCCGTCGGCCTTCTCCAGCACGACAAAATTGCGTTCGCCCGTTTCCAGCAGTTTGATCGCCATCCCGATACCGGCCAATCCGGTGCCGACGATGAGAACGTTCGGATGCGCCGGGCTCACCGGATCGATGGATGCCATTGTTCCCCTTCACGTGCTGCCGACTCCGACAACGGCATCGATGCCGACTAGAACCGACACGATTACACCACAGGAAAGCGCATGACGTACAGAAAAATGTTCATGCAGTGAAGCTATGCGTAGGCGCGCGTACCTTGGGCGGCAGTGACGGTGGTCGTGTGCAGCAGCACCTTCGCGGGCTGCCACAGCCGAAGCATGGTCTGCTCATCGGGTACGTCGGCGCCCCGCGCGGCAGGTTTGCCGGTCGGTTCACCACCGCCGTCGGTGAGCCGCTGCGCCGCCATGACCAGTTCGGCGACCATGCGCAGGTGTTCCTGATCGTCTTCGTCGACTGTCGTCTCGATCAATTCGTCGACAGCGGTCGGCAGCGGCAGCACATATCTGGCCACGATCTCCGCCGCATCGTGGATCTCCATCCGCCTGCGGTGCAGCCGCTCCTGCGGTGAAACGTTCCAGCTGTCCGCCCGTTTCAGCTGGAACACCACCTGGGGCGCGGCGGACGTCAGGTCCCGCCAGATCGGATAAATCCTGCGCGCGGCACGTGATTCACCATCCAGCCGCAGCAGTTGCACGACGGCCTGGGTCGAGGACGGGATGAACACGGTGACCAGGGCGACGAAGATGAACAGCCCCGGCTCACCCGAGGCGAAGCCATCGGAGACGGTGTTGTAGATGCTGTAGGTGAATTGGTTGCCCGCGCCCGCGAAGTCCAAGATCGCGGACACCGCCATCAAGCAGACGGGCAGCGAGCTGGCGATACCGAAACAGACCAGGGTGGCCACCGTGATCCGCTCCCACAGCGTGGTCGTCCGCCACACCGTGCCCCTGATCTTCAAAATATAGTAGTAGCACGAAACCAGCACTGGCAGAGCCGAATACAACGCGATGTAGATGCCGTACCGCCACCCGCCGTACTCGGCGATGGACGCCATCCCGTGCGCCCGGGCCGGCGCGCTGAGCACCACGAAGGCCAGGCCGATGGCCGCCGACAGTCCGAGCACCATCCGGAACTGGATGCGGTAACGCACCGGGCCGTTCTCGTGCAGCAGCGCCATCCCGAGTCCGAACGCCCAGGCGGTGACGGTGAGCCAGTGCCAGGTGTCGAACACGGTGGGCAGGCCGCCGGGGATGACCCTGGCCACGTGCCTGGCGAAGACCGGTTCGCGCAGGAAGGCGGCCGCCGCGTCGAAGCCGAGCAGGGTGTTGATCAGGCGGCCGAAAATGGATGTGTGCAGGGTCAACGCCAGCCGGATGAGCGTGATGACAACGATGAAGACCGTCGCGGAGATGGTGAGCCCGGCGGGCATGTGGTCATGCGGCCACATCGGCGCTACAGCTCTTTCAACATCGGGTCTCGGCGCGGTCCGACCGTCCTGGCCCGGAAGCCGATCAGGGTCGCCAGCAGCTCGGCCTCATACTCTTCGATCGACGCGTAACTGGACGCACCGCGGGCGGCACGCACGGTGGACAGGTCGATTTCGTGGTTCAACGGCACCCCACTCGTCAGCGTCGACCACTCCACCGCGGAGATCGATGTGTCCTGCCCGTGATTCAGCAGCATGTGGCTGACCTCGTGCAATGCCACGTGCAGTTCGACGGCGGGGTCGGCGGACTGCCGCAGAAAGATCACGTCGTAGCCTTTACACGCCAGCCACAGTCCGCACAGCCCGACCGGAGCGGTGGGCGGCAGCAGCAATCGCACGATTCGCCGCCCGCGCATCCGCTCGACCGAGGCGATGAACTCCTCGATGGTCCAGTCGGCCGGAAGTTCGAGACGATCGACCACGGCTTGCAGGCGGGCGCGCGTGGAGATCTTGCCTCGGGTCGGGTTCCACCCGAGGGTGGAGACCTTTCGCCGGAACAGTCTCAACATGTCACTTGCCTCCTCGTCCGAGTGAGGCGATCCGCGCCGACGGTGTCCGGTTCGCCGGCATAACCGCTGGTGCGAGCTGCAGCGTCGAGGCCGTCGGAATGCGGATCGTATGCGTTCACGATTTCCTCCCCCGAGCACCTGGAGATCTTCAACCTTGTTATCGCGCACAACAGCGGCATCGTTGCCGCCGGCGCAATGTTTTCGTCGAAGACGTCCGGATCAACTCCGAAGCGCGACCTTGTCCATTGTTCCGGATGTCTTCAGGTGGCCGGCATGTCGACACACGTCGAGTCACTCATCGTCGACTTGCCGGGCTGGCTAATAGCCTACCTGTCACCCGCGCTTCGCGTACTTGTAATTGTGCGGTCAAGGGGAATTGATTGTGCCGTTGACCTGGACGGATATAGATAACGGCGGTGGTGGAACGGCTTGCGCCGCACCGGCGGTGGAAGATCAAGTGCAGGTAGAACGCCGAAACGTCGCGGCGCGGAGCAGGTTTCGCCCCATCCGGCGCACGGACGAAGACCGCAAGCCGACGCCGCCGATCGCGCACCGCGGCGCCGGCGTGCTCGGGATTCGTTGTGTCTCAGTCGGTATCGGCGTGCAACATGCCCAACGGCGGCGGAACCGCAACGCCGTCCAGCGCGATCGGTCCCGATCCGCTGTGTCCCAGGCATATCGAGTCCGCGGGCTGCTGGCGCCGGCTACGTCTGCTGAGTGTCGTCTCGGCCGGCTTCGTGCCCGGGATGCCCGGGGTCGGCGGTATTTTGCAGCGCCTGAAGTAGCCGGTCGATGGCCGTTTTGGGGAAGATGAGCTGGTAGCCCTCGGTGTGGCTGCGGGCCCGTTTCAACTCGATGCCGAGCCGGTCGAGCTCGGTCACCAGATCCACCACGGACCGATGCTTGCGCGTCAGGTTCTGTAGCGCGCTCACGCCGCTCTCGACATCGTCGTCGTCCACCAGCACTGCCGTGGCGGGTCGTTCGTCAGCGGGAGGGACCAGCGTGCCGCCGTGGTACAGCGCCGAGGTCGCGCTCCCGGTCGGCAGACCGAGGGCCTCGAGTGCCCGGTTGTACTTCGCCTCGGTGGTCGCGCTGATCGTGTCGACCTGCCCGCTCTCGATGCGGGACTGGACATTCCGCGTAGGACCGCCCAGGTCGTGGATGTGCTGGTGAGTTACCAGGTCATCGGGAAGATTTCGCTGCCGGAACGCCTTCAGCTGCCGTCCGAACCGCTGTCCAGCCGACTCGACTTTATTACGCTTCACGGTCTCGCTGGCGCCCAATTCGTCGCCCATGGGAAGCATCGTACCACTTGACTGCTCATGCACACGCATCACTGCTCATGTCCGCTCACGAGAGGGCGCAATAGCAAGATCATGCCCTTACCGCACGGTTATTGCCGCGATACGGTCCTCCAGGATGCGCATCGGTAAGGCGTCGATGCACACCAATGCACACCGATGTGTTGACATGAGTGATTGTGGTCGTTAAATTCGGTCCATGAGTGCGGATCTGGGCACTAGGCGTGAAGGGGGCACCGATCATGTGGAAGTTCAGCACGACTCCCGCTGACATGACGTTCGCCCACGCCGACCGGTCCACCCTGCTCATTGCCGAAGACGCACCGCCTGCACGACGTTCGAACGGCTCGGAGCGACCGCCGAGGTCCGTTCGCAGAGCGCCGACAGCGGTGTCGGCTACGGCCTGGCGTTCGAGTTCGCCCGGCCGTCGACCGAAAGTCATTCGGCTGGCGATCATCTCATCTCGACGGTCATGTTCCTCGAGGGGGGAACATGACCGCCTGCATTGAACAACAGCCTGCTCGATATCGCCTCGCTGACGGGAAAGATGCCGCGATCGCGCGCATCGCCACGCCGCGCGCGAATGGTCGATACGGATCCTGATCGCCGCGGCGGCAACAACTGAGACGTTGCCGGCGTGGTCGATAGATGTGTGTTTACAAGACGAAGGTAATGCGATGGATTCTGTGCACAGCTCCTCGATCGAGGCCGAGTCGACCGCCAACGAGGGCATTGCCGTCGTAGGGATCGGCTGCCGGTTCCCGGGACGAGTTTCCGATGTGGCCGATTTCTGGCAACTCCTGCTCGACGAGCGGGACGCGGTGCGGGAGGTCCCGGAGGACCGCTGGTCCGGCGCCGCCTTCTACGACCGCGATGCGGCCCGGCCCGGCCATCTGCGCACGCGGCAGGGCGGATACCTCGACGATGTCTCGTCGTTCGACGCGCAGTTCTTCGGCATCACCCCGCACGAGGCCGCGCGGATCGACCCGCAGCAGCGCCTCTTCCTCGAGACGACCTGGGAAGCGTTGCAGGACGCGGGAATTGTGCCCGAGGACCTCGCGGGCACCAAAACCGCTGTCTACGCGGGTGTTTCGGGTCATGACTACGGCATCATCCAGCTGAACCCGGAGAACCGTTACCTCATCGGCGGTCACACGATGACCGGTGTCACGAATTGCATTGTGGCCAACCGCGTCTCGTACATGCTCGACCTGCGCGGACCGAGCATGATCGTGGACACCGCCTGCTCGTCCTCGTTGATCGCGATCCATCTCGCCTGTCGCAGCATCCGTTCCGGTGAGGCGGAGATGGCACTGGTCGGCGGTGTCAGCACGCTGCTCATCCCCGAGGCGACCATCGGCTTCAGTCAGGGCACCTTCCTGTCGCCGGAAGGTCGCTCGAAGTCGTTCAGCGACAACGGCGATGGCTACATCCGCAGTGAGGGCTCGGGCACCATCGTGCTCAAGAAGCTGTCCGCCGCCGTCGCCGCCGGTGACCGCATCTACGCGGTGATCCGGGGCAGCGCGACGAACTCCGACGGCCGCACCAACGGTATGACCGTGCCGAGCGAGGACGCGCAGGCGCAGATGATCATCGACGCCTGCCGCGACGCCGGCGTCCGTCCGGCCGACATCGGCTTCGTCGAGGCGCACGGCACCGGTACGGCGGTCGGCGACCCGATCGAGGCGCGCGCGCTCGGCAAGGCGCTCGGCATCGGCCGAAATGGCAACGGGCCGTGCATCGTCGGCGCGGTGAAGTCGAACCTTGGCCACCTCGAGTCGGCCGCGGGCATCGCCGGTGTGATCAAGGCCTGCCTCGTGTTGCAAAACGGTGAGATCCCGGCGAACCTGCACGGCGCGGTGCCCAACAAGGAAATCCCGTTCGAGGAATTGGGCCTGCAGCTCGCGCAGACCAGGCAGCCGTGGCCGGGTGACGGGCCACGCCTCGCGGGCGTGAACTCCTTCGGGTTCGGTGGATCCAATGCGCACGTGATCCTGGAGGCCCCGCCCGAGGGCGCGCTGGACGCGGCAAATGCCAACGCGGACAACGCGAAGACAGAGACGGTAGCGGCACACGAACCGGTGCTGTTCACGCTCAGCGCGAAGACCAAGGAGGCGCTGCACGCGTACGCCGACACCTACGCGGAATTCCTGGACGAGCCGGCGGTAGCGGCACTGCCCGCCCTCGCGGCCACCCAGGCGCAGACGCGCGCGCATTACGACCACCGCCTGGCCATGGTGTGCTCCTCGACGGACGAGCTGCGCGACGCACTGCAAGATGTCGCGAAAGGTGCAGCGCCGGAGGCGATTCGCAGCGGCGTGAAGGCGCCCGCCGCGCCGAGTGTGGCGTTCGTGTTCTCGGGTCAGGGCCCGCAGTGGTGGGGCATGGCGCGTGAATTGCTCGCGCAGAACGAGGTTTTCCGGCAGACGGTGCAGCGGGTCGACGGCGAGCTGAGCAAGCATGCCAGCTGGAGCGTGCTCGAGGAACTCGGTCGCGACGAGGCCGACAGCCGCATCGGGGAGACCTTCATCGCCCAGCCCGCGGTGTTCGCGGTGCAGGTCGGTCTGGCCGCGCTGTGGCAGAGCTGGGGCATCGTCCCCGCCGCCGTGGTCGGCCACAGCATCGGTGAGGTCGCCGCCGCGTACGTGTCGGGGGCGTTGTCCTTCGAGGACGCGGTCCGGGTCATCTTCCATCGCAGCCGGGTGCAGCAGCAGGCTTCCGGCAAGGGCAAGATGCTCGCGGTCGGTCTGCCGCTGAGCGAGGTGGAACAGCGGGTCGCCGGGTATCGCGGCCGGGTGTCCATCGCGGCCCTCAACGGCCCGGAATCCATTGCGCTGGCCGGTGATCCGGATGCGCTAGAGGAGATCGAGCGCGAGCTGAGCGCGGAAAAGATCTTCGCCCGGATGCTCCAGGTCAGCGTGGCGTTCCACAGCCACCACATGGATCCGCTGCAGGACGAACTGATCTCGTCGCTGTCCGGCCTCACCTCGGGCCCGGCCACGGTGCCGATGTACTCCACGGTCACCGCGGACATCGTGCCGACCGGTGGGCTCGACGCCGAGTACTGGTGGCACAACGTGCGCGAGCCGGTGAAGTTCGCGCCGACCATCGATCGCCTCATCGAGGATCAGCACCTGGCGTTCATCGAGCTGGGCCCGCACCCCATCCACGGGACCGCCATCGGGGAACTGCTCGACCAGCGGCACGCCGAGGGCATCGCCGTCGCGTCGCTGCACCGCAAGCAGAGCGATCGCGAAACCCTGTTGTCCTCGCTCGCCGCGCTGTACGTGGCCGGGTTCGACCCGTCCTGGGACGCCCTGTTCGCGGGGATCGAGCAGCGGGTGCAGGTGCCGTTCTATCCGTGGCAGCGCGAAACCTATTGGCTGGAAACGCCGTTGGCGCATGATCGGCGCTTCCCGTCGCTGGCCCATCCGCTGGTCGGCGAGGTAGGCCGGGTCGCGGACGAGCCGGGCAAGCATGTCTGGGAACTGGTGCTCGACCCGGCCATCTACCCGTGGCTCGACGACCACCGCGTGCAGGGCCCCATCGTGTTCCCCGGTGCGGCATACCTGGACATGGTGCTCGGCTGTGCGGAAAGCGCGTTCGGTGCGGGTCTGTACTCGCTCGAGGATGTCGAATTCCGCCGCGCGCTCTTCGTTTTCGACGACCGGCCCGCCCCCGTCGTCCAGGTGGTGCTGACCGAGTCGCTGCACTACTCGGTGTACAGCCGTCAGGACGGCGACAAGGACTGGACCCTGCACTCGGTCGGCACCCTGCGCCGCGGCGCCCCCGCCACCGAACTGCCGGTGCCGTTCGCCGAGCTCGACGCGGAATGCCCCGACGAGATCGAACCCGCGCACGTTTTCGCCAAGCTCCGCAACAACGGCCTGATGCTCGGCCCGACGTTCAAGGCGATCACCAAGCTCAACTACGCCGAACTCAAGTCGCTCGGCCGCATCGACACACCGGCCGCCCTGGCGGACGAGGCGCCCCGGCACGCGATCCATCCCGCGGTGCTCGATTCGTGCTTCCAGTCGCTGTCCATCTCGATGGGCAACGACCCGAACAACGACGACAAGACCCTCTACCTGCCGGTCGAGGTCAAGCGGCTCAGCTTCTACGCCAAGGCGACCGGCCGGGTGTACTGCTACGGGCGCGCCCAGGTCACCGACGATATCGCGTACTGCTACGGCGATCTATGGATCGTCAACGAAGACGGCACCCTGGTGGCCGAGCTCGAAGGCTTCAAGGGCAAGTCCATCACGCAGAGCACCGAGGACGGCGACGCACTGCTGCAGTGGCTCTACGAGTTCCGCTGGCACGAGTCGCCGGTGCGCACGAAGACGCGCATCCCGGCCGACACCTTCCCGTCGGTCGCCGCCCTCGACACGGCTGTCGAGCCGCTGGTCGACGAGCTGCGGCACTGGTCGGTCAACCGCGAGTACCACGCGGTGACCGAAGCGGAGATGAACGAGCTCTGCGTCGCGTACATGACCGAGGCCTTCTACAAGCTCGGCATGCAGTTCGCGGTGGGCCGAAGCTTTACCGTCGACGAGATCGCGGCCGAGATGGGGGTGGCCGACAAGCACCTCCGATACCTCGCTCGCGTGCTGGAACTGCTTTCGCAGCACGGGGTTGTCGAGCCGGCCGGTGACGCATGGCGGCTGCTGGTGGTGCCGGAGCGGGTCGACACGGTCGCGGCTCTCGCGGAGTTGCGGACGCGGCGTCCCGACGAATGCGTGCCCGAGCTCGCCGTGCTGGAACGGTGCGGCACGAAACTGGACGCGGTGCTGCGCGATGACGTCAATCCCATCGAGCTGATCTTCCCCGAGGACGAATTCCAGTCGGTCGCCGACCTTTACGGTCCCTCGTTCTCGTTCGGCAAGGCCAACCGCATCGTCAGCAAGGTCGTCGCGGAGATCGTGCGCGAGCTGCCTGCCGATCGTCCGGTGCGGGTGCTGGAGATCGGCGCGGGCACCGGCGGCACCACCCCGTACGTCCTGTCCGAATTGCCTGCTGACCGTGCGGAATACGTGTACTCCGACATCACGCAGCTGTTCCTCGGCAAGGCGCGCCATCGGTTCAGCGAATACAACTTCATCGACTACCGAGTCCTCGACATCGAGCACGACATCGAGGGCCAGGGCTTCGATCCGCACTACTACGACATCGTGGTGGCCTCGAATGTCGTGCACGCCACGGCAAGTCTGAGCCACACCCTCGGCAACGTGCAGCGCCTGCTGACCTCGCAGGGTCTGCTGCTGGTGGTCGAGGCGACGGTGCCACCGCACTGGGTCGACCTGACCTTCGGCATGACCGAGGGCTGGTGGGCGTTCAGCGATCACGAGCTGCGGCCCGACTACCCGCTGATGCGGGAGGCGACCTGGCGCGAGTTCCTGCCCACCGTCGGCTTCGAGGGCGTCCAGATCTTCTCCGATATGGCGACACCGGAGGAGACCGGCAACTCGGTGATCCTGGCGCGGACGCAGGCCATCGATCTCGCGCCGTTCCAGCCGCGCGTCGAGCCGGCGCCCTGGGTGGTGCTGGCCGACGCGGACGGTGTCGGCGAACGCTATGCCGCGCTGCTCGGCGAGGCCGGTGCGTCCGGCGTAATCGTCACTCGCGGTGACGATTACGAGCAGATCGACGGCCGCACCTATCGGGTGCGCTCGAACAGCAGCGCCGATCTCCAGCGCGTGCTGGAGCAGGTGCGGGAGTACGCCGGTGACGTGGCCGGTGTGCTTCATCTGTGGAACCTGGACTTCGCCGAGGCCGAGCTGACCACCGCGGCGCTGCCCGCGGTGGAGAGCGAGGGCGCCTACAGCGTGATCGCGCTGGCCCAGGCGGTCGAGGAACTGGACTGGGTGCAGGCGCCGCGGCTGTGGATCGGGACGTCGGGGGCGCAGGTCCTCGAGCGGACGGAACACATTGCGCTGAGCCAGGTTCCGAGCTGGGGCATCCTGCGGGTGCTGTTGAGCGAGCACAGCAGCCTGCGGGCGAAGATCTTCGACTTCGATCCGACCGCGCCCACCGAGCAGCGCGCAACCCAGCTGTTCGATGAGCTGTTGCACGTTGATGCGGCCGACGAGGAGGTCGCGTTCCGCGCGGACACGCGATACATCGACCGCCTCGAGCATGTCTCGCTCACCGAGTTCGAGGACTCGGTCGCGATCCCGGCCCGGGTGTCGGACGAGACCCCGTTCGCGTTGGCGGTGCCCGCCGAGTCGGGCGTCGAGCAGCTGCGCTACGAACGGCAGGAGCTGCCGGTCCTCGGCAGCGGTCAGGTCGCCATTCGGCCGCTGGCCACCGGCCTGAACTTCCGCGACATCATGCTCACGCTCGGATTGCTTTCGGAGGGCGCGACTTTCGGCGGCTTCTACGAGAGCAACCTCGGCGTGGAATGCGCGGGCACCATCACCCAGGTCGGACCCGATGTGGACGGTCTCGCACCCGGCGATCGCGTCGTCGCGTTCGCTCGCGGCTGCTTCGGCAACCTGGTGGTCGCCGATGCCAGCCGGGTCTACGCGGCGCCGTCGAACCTGTCGGACGCCGAGGCGGCCACGCTGCCGATGGCCTACCTGACCGCGTGGTACGCGCTGGTGGAAGTGGGCAGGCTGCGGCCGAGCGACCGGGTGCTCGTGCACGCGGCGGCCGGCGGCGTCGGCCTCGCCGCGGTGCACATCGCGCACTCGTTCGGTGCGACGGTCATCGCGACCGCCGGTAGCGACGAGAAGCGGGACTACCTGCGCTCGCTGGGCATCGCGGACGTCTTCGACTCCCGTTCGCTCGACTTCGCCCAGGAGATCAGGCAGCGCTTCGACGGCGTCGACGTGGTGCTCAATTCCCTGCAGGGCGAGACGATTCCGAAGAGCCTCGAGCTGCTCCGCCCGCGCGGCCGCTTCCTCGAGATCGGCAAGAAGGACATCTACGACAACTACAAACTGGGCCTGAAGCCGTTCGGCAACAACCTCAGCTACTCCGCGATCGACATCGACCGGATGCTGAAGGAAGACCCGGCGCTGTGCCGCGAGTCGATGACCAAGGTGCTCGACGCGGTCGTCGCGGGCACGCTGCCCGCGCTGCCGCACACCGACTTCGATGCCACCGAGGTGGCCTCGGCGTTCCGGTACATGGTCACCGCCAAGCAGATCGGCAAGATCGTCGTCGAGTACCAGCCCGACACCGAGCTGCTGGTCCACCCGACCTCGAGCGGCGAGGAGCCGGTCGACGCGGACGGCACCTACCTGATCACCGGCGGCTACACCGGCTTCGGCCTGCGCACCGCCGAGTGGCTGGTCGAAAAGGGCGCCCGCACAGTGGTGTTGGTCGGTCGCCGCGGCCAGATCGACGAGGAGAACGAGGAGCCCATCGAGGCGATGCGGGCCCTCGGCGTCAACGTGGTGCTCGAAAAGGCCGACGTGTCCATCGAGGCCGAGGTGGTCGGCCTGCTGGAACGGATCGCGGAACTGCCGCCGCTGCGTGGGATCTACCACGCGGCAATGGTTTTGACCGACGGCCCGCTGGCGGGCATGACCGAGGCGGACTTCCTGCGCACGGTGCAACCCAAGGTCGACGGTGCCTGGCACCTGCACAACCACACCCGGGACGCCGATCTCGACGCGTTCGTCATGTTCTCGTCGATGAGCTGGAACGTCGGCACCCCCGGCCAGGCCAATTACGCTGCGGCCAACGGGTTCCTGGAGGCGCTCGCCACGCACCGGCATGAACTCGGACTGCCTGCCCTGACCATCAACTGGGGCGCCATGGCCGAAGTCGGGTTCGTGGCACGCAACAAGCTCGACACCTTGGCCCGGCTGGGCTGGACACCGATCTCGCCGGACCACGCGCTGGACTTCATCGGTCGCTGCCTGGCCCAAGGTGTCACCAGCACCAGCGTTTTCGGTGTCAACTGGGCGAAGATGAACCAGGTCATGCCGATCATCCGCAGTTCGCCACGGCTCGCTCACCTTGCGCTGGCCGACAGCGTCGGGTCCGCCAGCACCGGCGGCACCGAGGGGCTGCGCGCCGAACTCCTCGAACTCGAGGAGGGTTTGCGCCAGCCGCGACTGGTCGAGGCCCTGTCGCAGCAGATCTCGCGGATCTTCGACATGCCGATCGACCGTCTCGCGCACGACGTCGCGCTGACCGACCTCGGCATGGACTCGCTCATGGCAGGCCAGATCCGTAACTCGCTGGCCAAGCATCTCGACATCGACTTCCCGACCATGGGTCTGATGCGCGGGCCGACGCTCGTCGAACTCGCCACCGAGGTGCTCGCACAGGTCTTCGGCGAGGCTAACGGCGTGCTGCCCGCATCGTCGGAAAACGCAGGGCCGCAACGCTGGATCCATACCGTGAAGGGCCGGTCCAGCACGGCGTCGCTGCGCGTGTTCGCGATGCCGTTCGTCGGTGGCGGCGCCTCGGTCTTCACGCCGTGGCCGAACTACCTGCCGGACACGGTCGAGGTCGTCGGCATCCAGTACCCGGGGCGCGAGGATCGCGTCAACGAGGTGCCGATCGACTCCATGCCCGACTTCATCGCGGAACTGGCCGATGCGATGCTGCCGCACCTGGATCGGACCTTCGCGATCTACGGGCACAGCATGGGCAGCCTGCTGGCCTACGAGCTCACCAAGTACCTCGAGCAGAACTACGCCGAGATCCCGCTCAAGCTGATCATCGGCGGCTGGCCCTCGCCGGCGCTGGTCGAGAGCTACGTGCGCAACCTCAAGCACATTCGCGACGGGTTCGACATGGATCGCGAAACCGACAGCAGGGTGCTCGAGGTGTTGCGCGACAACGACCTGCTTGCGATACCAGTAGCAGACGAGGCCTCGGTCAAACCGATGATGCCCGCGGTGCGAGCGGATCTGAAGATGTTGGGCGACTACCGGTTCGAACACGGTGTCGTGCTGCGGGCGCCGATCACGGTGCTGCGCGGCGCCGAGGACCCGCTGTTCGAGGTCGACCAGCTGCAGGGCTGGGAGAAGCTGACCAGCGGCCGGTTCGAGCTCACCACCGTTCCCGGTGGCCACCTGTTCATCCAGAACCCGAGTGCACAGGTGATGCGGACAATCGCCGACGAGCTGTCCGCCGAGGACCAATTCCCCAGCTTCACCAGCCTGATGGATGGGCACTGAGCAGCAGCTCGAACGGAGAAAAGCAATGAAACCGATCGAACGTTACGACGTGGTGGTCTGCGGCGGCGGCCTGGCGGGGTTGACCCTGTCGCGCCAGCTCAAGCGGAGCATGCCGGACCTCACCGTGCTGGTGCTGGAACGGACCGGCGGCGACATCCCGGACGGCGCGTACAAGGTGGGGGAGGCGACGGTCGAAGGCGGCGCGCACTACTTCACCGAGCAGCTCGGCCTCACCGGATATTTCAACAAGCAGCACCTGCACAAGCTCGGGCTGCGCCTGTTCTTCGGCGACCAGCACGGCCCGTTCGAAGCACGGCCCGAGATCGGTGCGCGGCGGTTCGCCCGGGTGCCCTCGTATCAGATCGACCGCGGCATCTTCGAGCGCGATCTGCGCCACGGCGCCAAGGATCTCGGCATCGATCTGATCGAGCAGGCCAAGGTCATCGACATCGAGTTGTCGGAGGATGACGACGATCATGTCGTCACCTACGAGATCGCCGGCGTCGGCGAGCGCTCGGTCCGTACCCGTTTCGTCGCCGACGCCTCGGGGCGCGGCAAGCTGATCCAGCGCAAGCTCGGCCTCGGCACGCCGAGCCCGCACAAGATCAACGCGGCCTGGTGGCGCCTCAAGGGTGAGTACGACGTGGAGAAGATGGCGCAGCCGACCAGCCCGACCTGGATGCCGAAGACCCAAGAGCGCCGGTGGTTTTCGACCAATCACCTGATGGGTACCGGGTATTGGGTGTGGATGATTCCGCTGTCCTCCGGGAACACCAGCATCGGCATCGTGACCGACGAGCGGATCCACCCGTTCAAGACGTACTCGACGGAAACCAAAGCGCGGCAATGGATCGCCGAGCACGAGCCGACGCTG
Source organism: Nocardia sp. NPDC060255 (assembly GCF_042727395.1). Lineage (NCBI taxonomy): Bacteria > Bacillati > Actinomycetota > Actinomycetes > Mycobacteriales > Nocardiaceae > Nocardia > Nocardia sp. NPDC060255. The sequence goes on from NZ_JBHXAU010000004.1 coordinate 85,628, forward strand.
GCGAAGTTCACCGAGAACGCCGAGCTGCTCGACTTCCTGGTGCTGCGCAACGCGAGTTACGGCTCTACCCAAGCCTTCTCGCACAATCGGTGGGCGTGCGTCGGGGAGGCGGCGGTCTTCCTCGACGCGTTCTACAGCCCCGGTTCGGACTACATCGCGTACACGAACACCATGACGACGCGGATGATCGAACTCGACCGCAAGGGCCGCCTGACCCCCGATGTCGCGCAGTCGTACAACCGGCTGCTGCTCGAGGATCTGTGGCCGAACTACCTGCAGATGTACCACGACAACTACCAGATCTTCGGGCACGCACCGGCCATGTTCACCAAGGTCATGTGGGATACCTCGTTCTACTGGGCGTTGCCGTCGCAGATGCTGTTCCGCGGCCTGCTCACCAGCCCGGACGCGGCCGAGGAGTTCCATCCCATCGCGTCGCGGTTCTTCGGCATCCAGTCGCGGATGCAGGCGAACCTGCGGGCCTTCGCGGCGCAGGCGCCGCAACCGGACAAGTACCTGTTCGTTGAGTACAGCAAGGTGCCGATCTGTGCGCAGCTGCACCTGGATCTGCTCACCGACAAGACCGCCGCGCAGACCTTCCGGGACATGCGGCGCAATGTCGATCGCTTGGAATCCTGGGCGAACTCGTTCGAGCAGGAGATCGCCGCGCGGGTCGACCTGCCCCGGCGGGAACAGGCCGAGGCGGCACTGCAGGCGTAGGACCGACAGCACGAGGAGGTGGATCTTGACCAATTCGCGGGAAACGTACTTTGCCGCCATGACGGCAGAGTCCGTCGAGGGTGGCGAAATTATCGGAGGGCGCTTAGCGTGTCGCTGATCCACCGCATCCAGTCGTACGGAACCCTCGCCCGGGGCCTGCTCGAAGGCACCGGGTCCAACCGAACGCTGGCCCTCGAGCTCGAGCGCAGAAGCGTGCGGCAGGCGGACCATCCGTTCCTGCTCTATGAGGATCAGCAGTTCGACTACGCGCAGGCCAATCGCATTGTCAACCGGATCGCCCACGCCTACCGGGCCGCGGGCGTCCGCAAAGGCGACGTGCTCGCCCTGCTCATGGAGAACCGGCCGGAGTTCGTCTGGCACTATCTGGCGGCCGGAAAGCTCGGTGTCGTAACGGCTTTGGTCAATACGCGGGCCCGTGGTGACGGGCTCGCGCACGCTCTGTCGGTGTGCGGGGCGAACCAGATGACCGTCGGGTCGGAGTGCCTGCCCGCGTTCCTGGCCGTGCGCGACCGGGTGCCGGAGGAACTGCTGCGACGGTGCCGGGTGGACGAGGACCGCAAGGTGCCCGCCGGTGACGCGGCGGGTCTGCTGCGATTCGTGCAGAGCCCGACGTCCACCGATCCGCCCGAAACCGCCGAGCACGCTCTCGGCGACACCGGCGCCTACATATTCACCAGCGGAACGACCGGGCTGCCCAAGGCCGCCGTGATGAGCTACCAGCGGTTGACCACCGTCGGGCGGGTCACCGGCGCGCTGGCCTGGCGGCTCGAACCGTCGGACGTCATCTACAACTGCCTGCCGCTGTTCCACACCAACGCGCTGGTGATCGCCCTGTCCAGCGTGCTCGCCCACGGTGCCACGCTGGCGCTCGGCCGGCGCTTCTCGGCAGGCACGTTCTGGCACGACATGCACCGCTTCGAGGCGACGGGCTGCAACTACATCGGCGAGATGTGCCGGTACCTGGTCAACACCCCGCCCGACGACCGCGACCGCGGGCATCGGGTGCGGGTGATGGTCGGCCAGGGGCTGCAGGCCGACGTCTGGACGACGCTGCAGGCGCGGTTCGCGATACCGCGGATCGTCGAGATGTACGCGTCCACCGAGGGCAATATCGCCACCATCAACCTGTCCGGCGAGGTCGGCTCGGTCGGCAAGCTGCGCCTCGGCGGCAAGCTGGCGAAATGGGACTTCGAGCGCGACGATTTCGTGCGCGAGAACGGTCGGCTGGTGGAGAGCAGGCCCGGCGAAACCGGGGTGCTGCTCGGGCCCATCCGGAAGAAGACGCCGTTCGGCGGCTACCGGGACGAGCGGGCCACCCGCGCGAAGGTCGTCACCAACGCCTTCCGCGACGGCGACGCGCTGTACAACACTGGAGATGTGTTCCGCGTGGACGCCAAGAAGAATCTGTTCTTCATGGATCGGCTGGGCGATACCTTCCGCTACAAGGGCGAGAACGTGTCGACCACCGAGGTGCAGGAGCAGCTGGTGCGCTGGCCCGGCATCGACTCGGCCAGCGTGTACGGCGTGCCGATTCCGGGCCGCGAAGGCCGGGCCGGGATGGCGGCCGTCGTGCTCGCCGACGGCGCTCGATTCGACGGCGACGCGCTCGCCGCGCATCTCGACGCGGCGTTACCGCCTTACGCACGACCGGTTTTCGTGCGAGTCCGGCCCACGCTGGAAACAACAGCGACACTGAAACTGTCCAAGTTGGCGCTGCAGCGCGAGGGTTTTGCGCCGCGGGAAGGGGAGCCCATCTATGTGCGCGACGCAGGGGACCGCACCTACCAGGAGCTGACGCCGGAGCGTTACGAAGCCATCGTTCGGGCCGAGGAGAGAGCAATGACTCTGGAAGGAACCGAGAGGCTATGACTTTAGAAGGAACGTTCGACCCGGTCGGCTCGCCGTCCACGGAGCCGCTGGCCATTCGGAAATCGGGTACCGGACCTCCCGTCGTGCTGGTGCACGGCGGGATGCCCGCGCCGATGACCTGGGCGGCGCAGCGGGATCTCGAGGCGAATTGGTCGCTGATCGTGCCGAATCGACGTGGCTTCTCCCCGAGCCCCGCCGCGCCGTGGCAGGACTTCCTCGCCGACGCCGACGACCTGACAGCGCTCATCGAGGAGATCCCGGGCGGCGTGCACCTCATCGGCTTCTCCTACGGCGGCCTCGGCGCGATCATCGCGGCCGAGCGACTACCGCACCTGGTTCGGTCGCTGACGCTGATCGAGGCGCCGCTGTGGAACGCCGCCGAAGAGGACGAAGTCGTGCGTGAGCTGGCGGAACTGTCCGATCGATACGCCGAGAGCACCGATGACGCGGAGGCCGAGAAGGAATTCTTCGCGGTGGCCGGCGTCGATCCGAAGATGCTCGACGACGTGGGCGACGACGTACGCGAGGCGCTCGATATGGGGCGCAAGCTGCGTTCGCCGCGCGAGGCCAAGCCTCGATTCGAAACCATCACCGAGGCCGGCGTGCCGACGCTGGTGTTCTCGGGAGATCACCACCCCGCGCTCGAGCGGGTGTGCGATGCCATCGCCGCGCGCCTGGACGCGCAGCGGGCCCATTTGCCCGGAGCGGGGCATGCCGTCCAGCATGCGCCGGGGTTCAACACGATGTTGGAAACATTTCTGACAGCCGCGGAACAGAGTCGCAGCAATGGAGGAGCCACTAAATGAGCGATGAAGCCACGATTCACGGACACGACAAGGTCCTCGAATACACCATCGAGCTCTTTCGCAGCTTTACCCCGCCCGGCGTAACTCTCCAGCTTCCGCCGCCGTCGGCGAAAGACATGGATATGCAATTCGAAGAGTATGTGCCGGGAAAGTCGTTGACCGCGACGGCGGTGGCACCGCCGCAGTACGCGAATGCGGTCGGCCTGGTGCAGGGTGGCTTCATCTCCGCGATGTTCGACAACCTCGTCGGCCCGCTCAGCTACCTCACGGCCCGCGGTCCGGCCACCACCCTGGAACTGACCACGCATTTCATGCGGCAGACCTTTCCGGGGCAGCGGCTGCGGTTGATCGCCACCGTGCGTAAAGCCGGACGAACGGCCATCTACATCGACGCGGACGCGTACACCGAGGACAACAAGCTGGTCGCGACGGCGAGGTCGACCGTGCAAGTGCTAGCCGTGCCGACCCCGTAGCCGAGTGTCCACCATCGCTACGGCGAAGGTGGACACCTCTTTTGACATCAGAGGTTTTCGATGCCCTCATTACTCGAAGTCGCAACGCATTTCTTTTTGCAGGTCGCGATCATTCTCGTGACCTGCCGCCTGCTGTGGCCGGTGTTCCGGCGGCTCGGGCAGGTTCAGGTGGTGGCGATCATGGCCGCCGGCTTCGTCTTGGGGCCATCGGTGCTGGGTGCGGTGTGGCCTGCCGCGCAGGAGTGGCTCTTTCCGACGACGCTCAAAGTGGGCACGGCGACAATCACCCACCCGAATCTCACCACCATTTATGTCGTAGGTCAGCTCGGCTTGGTGCTGTACATGTTCCTGGTCGGCGCCTCGTTCAAGCTGGAGATTCTCCGGACGCATCTCGGCAAGGCAGGCGCTACCTCGTTCGCCGGTATCGGGGTTCCCCTGGTACTGGGTGGAGCGGTGGGCTGGTGGATGGTCGCCCAAGGTGGCTACTTCACCGACAAAGTGGGCAGCGTGCAGGGCGCGTTGTTCGTCGCCTCGGCGGTCGCCATCACCGCGTTTCCGATGCTGGCCTGGATCATTCACGCCTCGGGTCTTCTGAACACTCGACTCGGCACCATGTCGCTATCGTGCGCGGCCTTCGACGACGCCTGCGCCTGGGTGCTGCTGGCGACGGTCGTGGCCACCACCAAGGACAGCATGTCCGGTGCTTTCCTCGCGATCGGTGGCGGCCTGGGTTATCTGATCTTCATGACCGTCATCGCGCGGCGCTTCCTGGTGCGGCTGAATACCTGGAAGCCGCGGGACGGTGACGGGGAGCGCACCGGTGGTCTGCCGGTGACGCCGTTGGTGATCGTGCTGCTCGTGGTGTTGCTCGGCAGCTGGTTCACCGACTACGTCGGGATCTATTCGGTGTTCGGTGCTTTCGTGGCAGGTTGCGTGATGCCGCGCGGGCAGTTCCTCGACACCATCCGTGATCGCTTCGAACCGCTGGTCGCCTACCTGCTGCTGCCGGGTTTCTTCATCTACTCCGGACTCAATACCAAGCTCAGCCTGATCTTCGAGCCGAAGGTGCTTGCGGTCGCGGCCGTCGTGATGGTCGTGTCCTTCGCGGGCAAGTTCGGTGCCATCGGACTCACGGCGCGGTGGCAGGGGATGAGCTGGCGCGAAGCCGGTGCGATGGGCTCGCTCGCCAACGCACGCGGATTGATGGAGCTGATCCTGCTCAACATCGGCCTCACCGCGGGGCTGATCACCGGCCAGCTCTACACGATCCTCGCGTTGATGGCGATCGTCACGACGTTCGTGGCCACCCCGGTGATGCGGCTGTTCGAACGCAGCGGCTGGAAGAACGGCATCGTCTTCGGTCCCTCCGGCGAGGAACGCGCGCCCGAACTGGACGAAGCCGGGCCTGGTGGCGAAGAACCCCGCACGCGCGAGAAGGTGCTCGGACGTTCGCGCGTCGATGTGGCCGATGGTCCGCCATGACAGTCGGCTTCGGATCGGATCAGGTGAACCAGCTGCACAACGGCCGCCGGCGACGGGTCGGGTTGCGCACTGTCGGTGTGGTCCAGCCGAGGACCCTGCTCGTCGCCTCCGACTTGCCTTTCGCCCGAACGGATTTCGAGGATGCGGTGACGGCCTCGGGCAGTTTCGCGCTCGCCGGGACCTGCACCTGGCGTGAGGTGGTCGATCGGACCGTGCGCTGGCATCCCGACGTGGTGGTCCTCGACGCCTCGGTGACCCGGCTGGCCGGGCTGGCCGAGACGGTGGACCGGCTGCGCGCGGTGGAGCACGCCCCGATGATCACGCTGCTGGTGGAAGACGGTGCCGCCAAGGCGGATATCGATCGGGTCGACGCGGTGGTGGCGATGGACCGCGGCGTGGTCGCGGTGCTGGAGGTGCTCGAGGTGCTCGCCTCGGGCGCGGTATTGGCGATGGCACCGCGCGCGGGCCGGGTACACGCCGGAGTGACGATGGATTATGAGGTGCGGCAACGGCTTTCGACGCTGACCAAGCGAGAACGGGAGATCCTGCGGCTGGTCGTCGACGGACTGTCCAACCGGGAGGTCGGCTCCCGGTTGTTCATCAGCCCGGAGACGGTGAAGGAATACGTCAGTCGCATTCTCGCGAAACTGAAGGTGGCCAGCCGGATCGAGGCCGCGGTGGTCGCCGTCCGGGCGGAGTTCGACGATGGCGCCTGGTAGCCGATCGGTGCGATCGCTACCGGGGCGCCGCCGCGACCGAGCGGATGGCCTCGGTCACCGCCGCGAGCGCCATCAGCCGCACCAGGTCGACCTCGGCCTCGACGGATCCCGTTGCCGCGGTGATGAATCCGTCGCCGTCGAAGCGGCCGTGCGGCGGCGTGAGGGCCCGCGACAAGCCGTCGTGCGCGCCCTGCGCGACGATGTGGCAGCCGACCTTGTCCAGCCGGGCGTTGGTGATCACCGTGCCGATCGTGGTGTGCATCCGCGCCGAGGTGTTGACCAGGTCCAGCTGGGTGACCGAGTCGAGCACGATCTCGGTGGTGCCGTCGTCGATATCGCCGAACGCGTTGACCACGCACAGCGCGCCGACAACGAGCTCGTGCCACCGTCGTTCGATGTAGGCGAGGCCGCCGGGCCTGCGCGCGGCGGGACCGCGCCAGTGTCCGGTGTACGCGCCGGTGCCCGCTCCGATGCGTCCGGCGAGCAGCTGCTCGCCGGCGGCGGCGTGGGCCGCCGCATAGCCGCGCTCGGCGGTCGGCCGGGCCTTCGGGTCGCCCGCACTCAGATCGAACAGGGCCAGCGCGGGCACGATCGGCACGTTGCCGCCGGGAGTGGGCACGCCCCGGCCGGTTTCCTCGAGGTAGCGCATGACGCCGTCGGCCGCGGCGAGACCGAACGCCGAGCCGCCGGTCAGGACGACCGCGTCGATACAGGGGACCGTCTTGTCCGGGGCCAGCGCGTCCAGTTCCCGGCTGGCCGGCGCACCGCCGCGCACCTCGCAGGACGCGACCGTGCCCGGCGGGAAAATGACGACCGTACAGCCGGTTTCGCCGAGCGGGTCGGTCCAGTGGCCGACCCGCACGTCCGGAATGCCCATCGTCTCAGTCATACCCACCCCAGCCATCTCGGTTCAGGAATTCTCGGTCGCGATCACGACGAAGAAATCGTCCGGCGTCGTCGGGAAGCCCATGTGCCGCACCTCGGTCGGCAGTGGTTGATAATCGAACAATTGCCGCTCGTTGTATGCGAACAACTCCGCCCCCGTCGTTCCGGCAGCGTATATCGAGACGCTCTTCGTCCAGGCCGCCTGGCTCGGGTCGGTCACTGGAAAGAGTGCGACATTCTTGTACCGGTCGGCGTCGGGGGTATCGCGGTAAGGCGGCCGGATCGCCGAATAGGTGTCGGCGAGCCAGCTTTCGTCCGAGTAATCGGGGGCGTCGGGGTCGGCGCTGGTGTACGCCGTCAGCCACGGAGCCCACGACGTCAATTTCTCGGTGGGTGCCTGGGCCTGCTCTGCCTGATCTTGGATGCGCTTGCCGAATTGATCATCGGCCGTCGGACCGGCGGCGGTCAGCACGTGCGGGCGGCCGTCCGCCAGGGCGGTGGTGGTCAAGGAATCGCGGCCGTCGAACGCGACCACGAACGCGTCGTGCGGATCGGCGATCAGCAGGTGAAATGCGGGCAGCTCGGCGGAATCGCCGAGCGCGGGCAGCAGGCGGGTCTCGAGCAGTTCGACGGCGTCGCGCGCCGATTCGGCGGTGGCACAATCTATCGGCAGTCCGCTGGGCGCGGTGAATTCGGCCGCAGTGGGTTCCTCGGTGAAAATGCGGCTGTAAACGCCGGTGCCGCGATGGAATGCGAGCCAGGTGCCGCCATCGATATCGAGTCCGCTGACCACCTCGGCCAGGGCGGGGTTGGTCGTGGCCTGGATCGTCCACACCCGGTCGCGGAGTTCCGGATTGTCGAGCCACTGGGTGCCGTAGGAATAGCGGTGCGCCAGCCCGAGTTTCCGGGCGGCATCGTAACCGTGCGGCCGATAGATCGAGTGGTCTCTGGACTCGATGACGACGAATCGTTCGTGCTGTCTGTCGAGGAGAAACATACAGGTGCTCATGGTGTTTCCGTTTCGCGTCTGATGAACGTCAGTTCAGGGTCAACGATATGTTGTCGATCAGCCGGGTACGGCCGATATGCGCCGCGACCAAGAGCCGGGCGGGGCCCGATGCGGGCGCGGGTCCGAGACCGGGGTCCCGCAATTCGAGATACTCGATCCGAATATCGTCGTGCGCATCGAGAACCTCGCGCGCGGAACCGAGTACCGCCTCGGCGCCTGCCTTGCCGGACCGGGCGCCTGCCTGCAATGCGGTCGGTAGCGCGACGGCCGATATCCGCTCGGCCGGTGCCAGGAATCGGTTGCGCGAGGACAGCGCCAGCCCGTCCGGTTCGCGAACGGTCGGGACGCCGACGATCCGGATGTCGAAGTTCAGGTCCCGGACCATCTCCTCGATCAAAACCAGCTGCTGGTAGTCCTTTTCGCCGAAGAACGCGACGGTCGGCTTGGTGATCTGGAAGAGCTTCGCCACCACGGTGAGCATCCCGCCGAAGAGCACCGGGCGTGTCGCGCCGCAGAGTTCGAAGCCGAGTGGGCCCGGGTGCACGGTGGTTCGCGGGCCGGCCGGATACATGCCGGCGGGCGAGGGCGCGAACACCGAATCGACGCCGACGCCGCGGAGCATTTCGAGATCGGCGTCGAGGGTTCGCGGATAGCGATCCAGATCCTCACCCGCCCCGAATTGTAATGGGTTGACAAAAATTGAAACAATGACTTCGGATTCGGTTTCCTTGGCCTGCTCCACCAAAGCCAGATGGCCGTCGTGTAAGGCCCCCATTGTTGGCACGAGGGCCACCTCTCGGCCACTCATACGCAACTTCTGCGATACGCTGGACATGACTTCCGGATCGTGCTGAACAGGCATTTCCCGATTCTCCCTCCTTAATTTTTCGAACGCGCTTCGACGACTGCGACGGGGGTGTGCGTGAACCACTTCGACCGTACCCGAACGCCGCCGTCAACGCAGCTGTTGAGCGAATCCTGATTAGTTTGTTGATGAATCATCATTTGGCCTGTTATACAAACTCCGAACTGTTGCGAGCGGCGCGCAAATCGTGCTACCGTTCTGAACGGAACATAAACTTTCGGCGGCCCAGAGGAGGGTCCTGGCGGCCCGGCAGTCTCCTCGTGGGAATTGGACGGGTACTCATGGTCACACAAGCGGAAACAAACGCCACAAACACGGTTGACGGGATTCCGGCAGATCCGAGTCCGGCCGAAATCGAATTCCAGCAATGGCGAGCGCTGAGTGCCGGTTCCGGCGCGAAATTCTACGATGACGTGCTCGCCGACGACGCGGTGCTGGCGGTGCCGTCCCCGCATGCCTCGCTGTCCAAGCAGATCGCGCTGAACGCGGTCGCCGGCGCGCCGCCGATCGAGACATATCAGATACTCGAATTCCACGAGCGCGCATTGGGGCCCGACGCGCATATCGTATTTTACGAGATGTATCAGAAGCGCGTCGGACTCGACGGAATTTACGCTGCAATTTCGACAGTGTATACCCGACGCGACAATCGATGGCTCATGCAATACCACCAGCAAACTCCGCTGCGTCGGGGCTCGGTCGAGGGGGAGTAGTGGCGGGCGATAAGTTCGATGTACTGATACTGGGCTCCGGACTATCCGGCAGCTCGCTCGCGCTGTGCCTGCAGGCGTCCGGCTTGACAACCTGCATGGTCGATCCGAAAACGCATCCACGATTTGCGATCGGTGAATCCACCATTCCGAACACCTCGAAGCTCTACAAACTGATGAGCATCAAATACGGTGCGCCGGAATTGGCCGTGCTCTCGTCGTTCGACAATCTCATCGGTTCGGTCGGCACCTGCGGAATGAAAGACAACTTCGGTTTCATCTACCACGAGCCGGGCGGCATCGCCGATCGCGCGCACCAGTTTCCACTGTCCGACATCGTGGAAACCGAATCGCACCTGTTCCGGGCCGATGTCGATCAGTGGCTCGCGCTGCGCGCCCGCGACAACGGCTCGGTCCTGCTGGAGGGCGTCGGCACCCGCCGCCTCGACATCACCGAGCAGGGCGTGTTCTTCGAAGGCGATGAGGGAACACAGATTACGGCCGAATACGTCGTCGACGCGGGCGGTCGCGGTTCACCCGTGGCGGCGACGCTGGGTCTGCGGACCACCGACGGCCTGCAAACCATGTCGAAGTCCATCTTCACCCACATGACCGGTGTCACCCCGTTCGACGACATCACCGCCATCAAGGCGCCACGGCAATGGCACACCGGAACGTTGCATCACGTCTTCGACGGCGGCTGGATGTGGGTCATTCCCTTCGACAACAACAAGAAGTCGTCGAATCCGCTGTGCAGTGTTGGCATTACGTGGCGGATCGATGACGGCGACGAGAAGCCGAAGCCGAATCCGGAACAGGCCTTCGCCGACTTCCTCGCGACCTATCCGGAAATCGGCAAGCAGTTCGAGCACGCCGAGAACACTCGCGAATGGGTGAGCGCGGGCCGGCTGCAATACACCGCCACCCAGACGGTGGGCGATCGCTGGTGCCTGACCTCGAATGCCGCCGGATTCATCGATCCGCTGTTCTCGCGCGGCATGCAGAACACCGCGGCCGTGGTGGATCGCCTGGCCGAGCGGCTGATCGATCAGTTCCGCGGCGGCTTCACGCCCAAGACCTTCGACGACATCGAGCAGATGCAGTCCAGCCTGATCAAGGAGAACGATTTCATCGTCGGCAATGCCTTCCGCTCGTTCGCCGACTACCGGCTCTGGAACGCGTGGTTCCGGGTGTGGCAGGTCAATCAGGTGACCGGCACCATGCGCACCGAGAGCAGGCTGCGCCAGATGACCGAACTCGCTGCGGCTCAGGGCAATACGAGCGCGCCGCTGCCACGGATCGATGTGGCGCCCGGCGCCGGGCTGGACGGATTCATCGATGCGTTCTACCAGAAGTCCGATCAGATCATGGACTCCTACTGGCGCAAGAAGATCAGCCTGGAATCCGCGGTCTCGGAATTCGACACACTGTTCGCCCACGTCGACTTCGTGCCGCCGTCGTTCGGACTGACGGATATGTCGCAGCCCTACTTCGACATCGATATGGACAAGGTGGCGAGCGCGGTAACGTGGGCGCGCACCGCGCGGCCCGGTATCCGCGAGCTGTATCTCGGTGGGCTTCCCGCCTCGGAAGGTTAGGTGTAGATGAATGCAATAGCCGTGTCATCGTACAGCGACCGAGTGGCCGCGGCCGTGTCCGGATCCCTCAGCGGACTACTCAGATTCGACCGCTCCATGGTGACTTCGCTGGATGGGCTGGAACGTGCCGAGTCCGATCAACCCATCATCGTCATCCTCCGTGCCTATCTGTATCTGCTGGGCGGCGTCAAGCCGCCCGCGGAGGTCGTCGACGCACTGCGGCATATCGATCCCGCCACGGTATCGGTGCTGGAATCCGCGCACCTCGACGCGATCCGGCAGCTGCTGCACGGCGCCTACGGTGCCGCAGGCGACACCCTGCTGGAAATCTCCAAACAGTTCCCGGCGGACGAATTGGCGTTGGCCGCAGGGCATCAGGTCGATTTCCTGACCGGCGCCACGGAAACCCTGCTGTCGCGCCTGTCCACCAGCCCGCTGCTGACCGAGGGCGCCACCGAGACCTACCCATACCTGTTGGCGATGCTGGCTTTCGCGTACGGCGAGAACAACGAATTCGCCAAGGCCTACACCGCGGGCAGCCGTGCCCTGGCCCTGGCCCCGGACGACAACCCGTGGGCCGTCCATGCCTGCGCGCACGCACTGTTCGAAACCCGGGACAACGCCGCCGTCGCCGAGCTGCTGTCGTCGACGCGCGCCCGGTGGAACTCCGAAAGCTGCCTGCTGCGTACCCATTTGAGCTGGCACCACGCCCTGAACTCGATGGCCACAGCCGACGACGACGCGCTGGCCGGATTCACCGACGAGGTCACCCGGGTGCTGGAAACCGAGTGCTCGGCAATGCAATTCAGCGACGCGGTCTCGCTGCTGTGGCGACTGCGGCTGGCAGGCATCGCGGGCCCGGACGACTTCACCGCCGTCGCCGACAAGGCGCTGGAGATCCGCGACGCCTCGAACTCGGCCTTCATCGATCTACACGTCCTGCTGGCCATCATCGGTGCCGATCGACACACCCTCGCCAAGCAGGTCGCGGCCGAAATAGGCGCGGACGCAACCGATCTGGCGGAGCACCTGACCGGCACCCGGCGCACCGCCGTCGGCGTCGCCGAAAGCTTCCTGTACTACTGCCAATCGAACCCGGAACAAGCAGTGCGGCAACTGATTTCCGTGCTGCCCGCAGTGGTCGGCATGGGCGGCAGCATGGTCCAACGCGATCTCGCGCTGGAACTGCTGGTCACCTGTGCGCACGGCCGAGCGGCGGACATGACGATTCCGGCCGGTATCGATAGGCGTCCCTTGGTAACGTACCTACGCTCGTGATAGGACTGATCGAACGACATGGTTAACGTCTCGTCTCCCGTCTGCACCGAAACGATCACCGGCCCGGCCGCATGGCGCAGCAGCGACTTCACCGACCCGGCCCAGTGGACGACGCCACTGACTCCGGACGATATCGGCGAGTTGTTCGCGGCATTGCAGCACAGCAGGCAGACGGGCAAGGAACTCGGCGACATCACCCGCGAGGACTTCCCACTCGATAACCTCGCCGAGAAACTCGAATCCGTATCCCATGCCCTCGTCGACGGGCGCGGTTTCGCCGTACTCAGCGGCTTCCCCATCTCGGCCGATATTTCCCGCTCCGACATCGAACTCATGTACTGGGGCCTGTGCGCCCACCTCGGTCCCGCGGTGACGCAGAACGGTCGCGGCGAGATCATGGTTCCGGTCAAGAATTACGGCAACGGCGGGCTGCTGAACGCGGCCACCCGCGGTTACCAGACCAACGAGGCGCTCCCTTTTCATACCGACAGTTCGGATATCGTCGGCCTGCTCTGCCTGCGTTCGGCGGGCGAGGGCGGCTACAGCAGCCTCGCCAGTTCGGTGACCATCCACAACGAACTGCTCCGCAATCACCGGGAACTGCTCGGCCTGTACTACGCCGGTTTCTACTACGACCGACGCGACGAACAACTCGATGGTGAGCGGCCGTACTATCGCAATTCCGTCTACGCCTGGCACGAAGGCAGGCTCACCTGCCGCTATTACGTCCGGCACTTCATCGAGTCGGCGACCGAACGATTCGACCTCGACCTGTCCGCGGTGGAACGGCTCGCGCTGCAGACCTTCGAGGCGATCGCCGCCCGGCCCGAACACAAGGTCACCATGCGGATCAATCCCGGTGACATCCAATTCCTCAACAACAACGTCATCGTGCACGCGCGGACTGCGTTCGTCGATGCCGATCAGGTCGCCCGCGAGCTGCTGCGTGTCTGGCTGAACCCGTTCGGTGCGCCGGCCCTGCCGCCCGGACACGCGGCGTTCCGTGAGGGTATGCCGCAGAAGCAGATTCGCTGAACAGCGGCATCGTAGGATGTACGTCTCGCTCGTTCAGCCTCTCACCGAGGTCAGGAGAACTAAATTGCAGGCTCGTAATATCGTTCGCACCGTGGGGAGCTCGATGTGAGGCGCGGTCGTCCGATTGCTGTTATGGCGCTGACCCTCGCGGTGTGCCTGTGGAGTGCGGCGTGCGGGACCGGCGGTGAGGTGGGATCGGACGCGAGCAAGGCGACCCAGTCCGCGACGCCGCCGGACGATCAGCTGAACCTGAACGCCACCGCGAACGTCCGGTTCGCGCTGGAACCGGTCAGCCTGAACACCTTCACCACGGCGGGCGTCGCGCTCGACCAGGCGCTGCTCGACAACGTCTACCAGGGCCTGGTCACCGTCGACGGCAACGCCAAGGACAAGGTGGTGCCCGCGCTGGCGACGTCGTGGGACCAGACGCCCGACGGCCTGACCTACACCTTCCACCTGGTGTCGAACGCGAAGTTCCATGACGGTGCACCCCTGACGTCTGCCGACGTCGTGTGGTCGCTGCAGCAGGTGATCGCGCCCGGCTCGAAGTCGTTGCGCGCCCAGGACTTCACCTCGGTGGCCGACGTCTCGGCGTCGGATCCGGCCACCGTGACGATCAAGCTGAAGCAGCGCGACACCACCCTGCTGTGGAACCTGACCCAGCGCGGCGGCATCGTCTACAAGACCGGCACCGACTTCGCCGCCCTGGACGGCGCGGACAACGGATCGGGCCCGTTCAAGGTGACGCAGTGGAACCGCGGCTCCACCCTCACGCTGTCCCGGGTGGACGGCTACTGGGGCCCCGCGCCCAAGGTGGCAAAGGTGGTGTTCCACTACATCGTTGAGCCGAACACCGCGAACAACGCCGAATTAACCGGGCAGACCGACATCCAGACGGCGACCGATCCCACACTGCTGCAAGCGTTCACCGGCAACGACAAGTTCGACATCCTGCGCGGCAACAGCACCGACGAATACACTCTCGCGTTCAACGAGGCCAACCCCATGTTCGCGAATCCGGATGTGCGCCATGCCATTCGGCAGGCGTTGGACAAGAAGGCCATCATCAAGGCGATCGGCGCAGGCATCCAGATCGGTGGGCCGGTCCCGCCGCAGGACCCCTGGTACGAGGACCTGACCTCGATCGACCAGTACAACCCGGAGAACGCGAAGAAACTGCTCGCCGCCGCGGGCTACGGCAACGGCCTGCAGCTGACGCTGGAGTTCCCGAACCACTACGTCACCGCGCTCAGCGACATCCTCGTCTCCAACCTCAAGGACGTCGGCATCACGCTCACCGTGCACTCGGTGGAATTCCAGACCTGGCTGTCGAAGGTGTACAAGAACCACGATTACGAGCTCAGCGTAGTCAATCACGCCGAAGCGCACGACGTGAACATCTACGCCCGCGCCGACTACTACTTCGGCTACGACAACAAGCAGGTGCAGCAGTGGTATCGGGACGCGCTCACCGCGGACACCGAGCAGGCCCGCAACGACCTGCTCAAGAAGATGACCAGGCAGATCTCCGAGGACGCACCCTGCGACTGGTTGTTCCTCGTCGAACTGAATACGGTGGTCCGCAAGGGTATGTACGGGGTACCGCAGCACGAGACCAACAACCGGTTCCCGGCGACCAAGCTCGCGGTCGCGAAGTGACGGAGGTGTTTTGCTCTGGTATCTGATCCGGCGCGCCGGGCTGCTGCTGGTGTCGCTCGCGGTGGCGAGCGTGCTCATCTTCGGGATGCTGCGGTTGCTGCCCGGCGATGTCGCGGCCACCGTCGCCGGGCTGCAGGCGACACCGGCGCAGCTCGCCGCGATCCGCGCCGACCTCGGCCTGGACCGGTCGCTGCCCGCGCAGTACCTGTCCTGGATCGGCGGTGTCTTCAACGGTGATTTCGGCCATTCCCAGCTGAACGGCACGTCCGTGGGCGCCGAACTGGGGCAGAAGCTGGCGGTGACCGGGCCGCTGGTCCTCGGATCATTGCTGATCGCCTTGGGGCTCGCGATACCGCTGGGCACCTGGGCCGCCGTGCGGCATCGCAGCCGGACCGGGGAGGCTGCCAACGCGGTGTCCCAGCTCGGGATCGCCATTCCGGGCCTGTGGCTGGCCATGCTGCTCATCCTCGTATTCGCAGTGGAACTGAAAGTGCTACCGGCACAGGGTTTTCCGGCCGACCGCTGGGCGGACCCCGGTGCCGCGATACGCAGTCTGATCCTGCCCTGCGTGACCCTGGGCATCTCCGAGGGCGCGGTGCTGTTCCGCTTCGTGCGCTCGGCCATCCTCGGCGTGCTGTATTCGGAATACTTGCGCACCGCACGAGCCAAGGGTTTGACTCGTACACAAGCGTTGGTGCGGCACGGTTTTCGTAATGCCGCGCCCTCGGTGGTCTCGATCCTCGGACTGCAGTTCGCGGTGCTGATCGTCGGGGCGGTGGTGATCGAGCGGGTGTTCACGCTGCCCGGCGTCGGCAGCATGCTGCTGTCCGATGTGGCGAACCGGGATCTGGTGAAGGTCCAGGGCGAGGTGTTGTTGATCGTCAGCGCGGTGCTGGCGATCGGCTTCGCCGTCGACATCGTGCACCGGCTCATCGATCCGCGGCTGGAGGCCACGCTGTGATTCATGCCGTCAACCGGCCCAAATGGCTGCGCAGGCGCCGCGCGGTGCAGGTCGCGCTCGCCGCGCTGATCCGGCGGCCGAGTGGGGTTTTCGGGCTGGCCGTGGTCGGCACCCTGGTGCTGGCCAGCCTGGTGTCGCTCTGGTGGACGCCCTACGATCCGCAGGCCACCAACCCCAGCAAGGCGTGGTTGCTGCCGTTCGACGCAGGCCATCTGCTCGGGACCGACCGGGTCGGGCACGACGTCTTCAGCCAATTGCTGGCGGGCGCGTGGCAGACCCTGGCCGTGGCGCTGGTGGTCGCGGCGATCGCAGGCACACTCGGCCTGATCCTGGCCTTGGCCGCGCAGCTGACACCGCACGCAGTCGGCTCGGTGGTGGTGCAACTGATCGACATCATGATCGCGTTCCCCGCACTGCTACTGGCGATGGTGCTCGCCGCGGTCTACGGCGGATCGATGCTGACGGTGGCGGTCGCGATCGGCATCAGCTCGGGTGTCGCGGTGGCACGGGTTGCGCGCGGCGAGGTCGCACGAGTGCTGACCAGCGATTTCGTCCTCGCGGCGCGGGCGGCCGGTGCGTCCACCGCACGGATCGTGCGCAAACACCTGCTGCCCGCCATCGCGCCGACGCTGATCGTGCAGTTGTCCTGGGTGATGGCCCTGGCCGTGCTCGCCGAGGCCGCGCTGACCTACCTCGGCTACGGCAGTTCGCCGTCCGCGCCGTCCTGGGGCGGCATCCTGCGCGCGCAACAGGATTACATCAAGGTGCGGCCGCTGCTGGTGGTGTGGCCGGGATTGGCGGTGGCCCTCACCGTGCTCGGCTTCAATCTGCTCGGCGACGCCCTGCGCAGCGTCACCGATCCGCGCCTGCGCAAAGGGGTGCCGACGCAATGACACTGCTGCAGGTGACCGACCTGACGGTCGAGATCGGCGACCGGGTCCTGCTGGACAAGGTCGACTTCAGCATCGATGCCGGTGCCCGACTCGGCCTGATCGGCGTCTCCGGATCCGGCAAATCCCTACTCGCACTGGCGATTATGGGCCTGCTGCCCGAGGAGGCACAGGTGCGCGGCAGCATCAAGCTGGACGGCGTCGAGCTGATCGGCCGCAGCGACCGTGCGCTGTCGAAGATCCGCGGCAGCCGAATGGCCATGGTGTTCCAGGAACCACTCTCGGCCTTGAATCCGCTGATGCGCGTTGGCAAGCAGATCGCGGAGCCGTTGCGGTTGCACCAGGGGATGGGCAGGCGGCAGGCACATGCCGCGGCGACCGAACTGGCGGCGCGGGTCGGGCTGCCGGATCCGGCGAATACCGTGCGCGCCTTTCCACATCAGCTCTCCGGTGGGCAGCGGCAGCGGGTCGGCATCGCGATGGCCCTTGCCGCGCGGCCCGCACTGTTGATCGCCGACGAACCGACGACAGCCCTAGACGTCACGGTGCAAGCCGAAATCCTCGCGCTGCTCAAGGATTTGGTGGACGAGGAGGGTTCGGCTCTGCTGTTCGTGACGCATGATCTCGCCGTGCTCGCCCAGGTGACGCAACGCGTCCTGGTGCTGGGGAAGGGCCGCGTGCTGGAGGACGGCCAGCTGGCCGAGATCCTGCACGGGTCGAAAGATCCGTACCTGCAAACCTTGTTGGAGCTGGCGCGGGCCACATCGTTCCGGCGGGCGTCCCAGGTCGACAGCGGTTCGCCGGAGGTGGTGTCGTGATCCTGCTCGAGGCAACGGGTTTGAGCCGATCGTTCCGGCTGCCGCGCACCAGCCTGCTGCATCGCCCGCCGCAGCGGCATGCGGTGCGCGAGGTCAGTCTGTCACTCAGTGAGGGCAGCCATCTCGGCATCGTCGGCGAATCCGGTTCCGGCAAGTCGACTTTGCTGCGGTTGCTGCTCGCCCTCGACCGACCGGATCAGGGCGAGGTCCACTATCAGGGCAAACCCGTGATAGGTCGCGATCTCGCCTGGTTCCGCAGGGAAGTCCAAGTGGTGCTGCAGGATCCGCTGAGTTCGCTGGATCCACGGATGATCGTCGGCGATTCGATCGCCGAACCCCTGGAGTGCCTGAAAATTCCGGGCAATCACGACTACCGGGTGGCCGAGCTGTTGGTCGCGGTCGGCCTGGAACCCGATGCGGCAGTGCGATATCCACACGAATTCTCCGGCGGACAGCGCCAGCGCATCGCGATCGCCCGCGCGCTGGCACCGAACCCAAAAGTGCTCGTCGGCGACGAACCGTTCTCCGCCTTGGACGCGTCGACCAGGGCCCAGATCATCGAGCTGCTACGCGACCTGGTGCAACGATTCGGGCTGTCGCTGATCCTGGTCTCGCATGACGTCGGCGTGGTCCAGCAACTGTGTGATCAACTGCTGGTGATGAAGGACGGGGCAATCGTCGAGCACGGCCCCACCGAGCGAGTGCTCGAGCACCCCGAACACCCATACACACAGGCCCTCCTGGACGCAGTCCCCGTATTGCCGTTCTAACCGCACCCACGTGCCCCGCCCCGCTCGAGCGTACGAGTTCGCCCGCCGCGCATGAATTAGCCCGCCGCGCAAGATTTTGCCCGCTGATTCGTGCGCGGCAGACTAATTCATGCGCGGCGGCGGGTTCAGTTGCGCAGCGCGGTGATGGCGCAAGGGTTTGCCCGGCGCGCAGGAGTTCGTCCGGCGCGCAGGATTTTGCCCGTTGATTCGTGCGCGGCGGGCGGATTCGTGCGCGGCGGCGGGTTCAGTCGCTCAGCGCGGTGATGACTATGCGCGCGCCGTGGGCGGGCACGTTGGTGATGTTGCGGACTCGTCCGCGCTCGGGTGCGCCGGGCAGCGTGAGCTGGTAGCGCGTCAGCACTGCTCGCAGCACCACGGCACCCTCCATCAGCGAGAAGCCCGCGCCGATGCAGCGGCGGACACCGCCGCCGAACGGTAGCCAGGTATTCGGCGCGATGGTGCCGTCGAGGAAGCGGTCGGGCTGGAAGCGTTCCGGCGCTGGGTGATTGGCCGGATTCTGGTGCGCGAGCACGATCGACGCCGACACTCTGGTGCCGCGCCGCAGCGGTATACCGCCGATGGTCAGGTCTCTGGTGAGCTGGCGCTGTACCCGCCCGATCACCATGCGGTGGCGCAGCGCCTCTTTCACCACCGCCTCGAGGTACTTGTCGTCCCCGTCGCGGGATGCCTGCCTCGCTCGATCCTGAACCGCTGGCGCGGCGGCCAATTCGTGCAGCGCCCACGACAGCGCCGATGCGGTGGTCTCGTGTCCGGCGAGCAGCAGTGTGACGAGCTGATCGCGCAGCTCCGCATCGCTGAGCGGCTCCGTGCCGGGATCGTCGCCCGCACCGACCGCGAGCAGCCGGGACAGCACATCGGCTTGCTGGTCGATCTCCGGATGTTCTCGGCGCCTGGCGATTTCGGCGTAGAGCAGCTCATCGATATCGGTGCGGGTCTTGCTGAACCGCTGCCACGGCCCGAATTCCCGCAGCCACGGCCACTTCCAGCCGAGCAACACCACCGGGCTGATGTCGGTGACACGACGCAGCTGCGGGGTCAGCTCGGCCCTGCGGCGCTCATCGGCCACACCGAAGACCACCTGCATGATCACGTCGAGCGTCAGGTCTTCCATTCGACTCAGCATGTGTTCCGTCGTACCGGCATTCCACCGCTCGACCTGAGTCTTGGCAATGTCCTCGACCAGCGCGCGGTAGCCGTTGAGGGCCGCCCCCGCGAACGCGGGCATCAGCAGCCTGCGCGCGCGGGCGTGCTGGCTGCCGTCGGTCAGCAGCACCGAATGCTCGCCCATGATCATCGCGAGCTCCCGATACGCCTCGCCCGCATGCAGATCCGCCGGATCGGCGGTGAAGATCTCCTTGATGTGCTCGGGCCGGGAGAACACCACGATGCGTGCCGGATACGGCGGCAGCAGCCGCACGGTGAAGACATCCCCGAAGCGGCGAGCCTGGGCGCTGAGGAACTGGGCGTGCCGCTTGGTGTGCAGCACCGTTTGTAGCAGTCGAGGTAGTCGGGAGGCCGGTGGGTATGTGCCGGACATCAGGTGGTCCTTTCTGCTGAGTCGTGCGCGAGCCGTTCCGATGCCGCGGTGCGGCGGCCGAGGACCTCGATGACGAGGAGGGCGACCGCGCTGAGCGCGGCGGCGGCGATCGGGAGGGCGAAGGGGCTGAACAATGCCAGGGTGATGCCGCCGGCGATGCTGCCGAGGGTGACCCCGAGATAGGTGGACGAGGAATTGAGCGCCAGGACCTGTGTTGCTGAATCGGGTGCGGAGTCGAGCAGCATCGTCTGCATGGCAGGCGCGTTCCAGTACAGGGATAGCGACCACACCAACGTCAGGGCCACCAGCACCGCCAACGGGATGGGGGCGAACATGGTCAGGATCGCGAAGACGATCATGGTGCCGAGGAACAACGCGAAGCCGATGCGCAGCGCGGACGACGCGCCCTTCTTGTCCACGTAGATGCCACCGGCGACCGAACCGATCAGGCCCGCGATGCCGGCCACCGCGAACAACAGACCACGTTGCCGCAGTGACGAATTCGAGAAGTCGGCCGCGAACGGACCGAAATAGGTGAACATCATCAGTGCGCCGCCGAGCAGGATGGTGTTGCCGAGCAGCACGGTGACCACCGGCCTGCTCGACAGCGCCGTGAGATGTGTTCGGGCCGAGACCAATTCGCCGGGCTTGCGTAGCTGCTCGCGGACACCGAACAACAGCATCATCGACAGCACGCACAGACCGGCGAAGACGACGAAGTTGCCACGCCAGCCGAACAGGCTCGCCCACAGCGTGCCGAAGGGCACCCCGATCGCCAAGGCGCCGACAATGCCGGTGGACACGATCCCGATGTACGCGCTGCGCTTCTCCGGCGGCGCCAGCGTGGGCGCGAGCGCGAACATCGCGGGCAGGCAGGCCGCGGCCGCACCGGCGGCCAGCACCCGAAGCACCATCAGTTGCCAGAACGAATCGACCATGGCGGCCAGCAGATTCGCGACGGTGAAGACGATGGAGGCGCCGACGAAGACGCCGAGCCTGGTGCGGCGGGCCGAGGCGAACGCGATCAGCGGCGCACCGATCACCAGCACCAGCGAGTAGGCCGTAACAAGCTGCCCGGCGGTGGATTCCGAGACACCGAGGTCCGAGGCCAGTTCGGGTAGCACACCCGCGATCATGTAATCGTCGGTGTAGAAGACGAATACGGCGAAGGTGATCGCTATCAACCAGAACGGCATCGGGCCTCCAGTGGCACGTGGTCAGGGAATCAGGTAGTCCGTGGCGATCGTTCGCGGGTCGATGCGCAGGGACCGCTCCCTCATTGTCGGGTGATCAAGGGTTCCGGTGGCATGGATTGCCGCCCAGTCCTGGTGATACAGCGGATCGCCGTCCCAGGGGCGCCATGCGGTATGCGGCGTCAGCGTCACGCGTCCCTTATCGATCCATGGCCGCAACAACTCTGCCCGGTCGTCGGTTTCGACATCGCTGGTGAGCCGACCGGCGCCCACGGCAAGCCAGTGCAGCAGCGCATCGCCGTCGACGGGGGACGAGCGGGCGGGATTGATGAGATGTCCGTCGAGCCGCAGGCAGCGAAACAACGCGTCGTCGATGAAGTTCGTCAGCTCGGGCAGGCCGGGCAGCGCGACGACCATCAGGTGCGCGAATCGGTGTGGCAGGTGATCGAGCGGCGCGGTCTCCGTGCGGCCGAACGGGTGCGTGGTGCGGGAGCGCGGCCGGACGACGGTCACCCTTGCGCCGAGGCCGGCCAGCGTTTCCGCGATGTTGTGGCCGAAGGCGCCATATCCGACCACGAGGGCGTCGCGGCGGTGGAAGGGTTTCGGCATCTCGTCGGGTGCTGCTGCGGCGCAGTGCAATACGTGCTGGGTGATGACGTATTCCGACAGCGACGGCGCATAGGCCCGCGCGCTTCTGGTCACCAGATTGTTCCGCGCGAGTGTGGGGATGTGCGGATAGTTGGGTCCGGACGAAACCAGGTGGACCCAGGAATCCGTTGTCGCGGCCGCAGTTTCGGCCAGCTCCGCCGCTGTGAGGTCGTGCGCGGCAAGGGCGACCATCTTGTGGTCCAACGCGGTACCCGGCGCCACCGCCTCGACCCGAACCCCAAGCGCTCCAGCGACCGTGCCCGGATCCGTCGAAACCCCGAGGCAGTAGAGCGTCGCCGGATCCACCGTGACGGCGCGCATCAGCGTGCGCTGGTCAACGCCAGTGGAACTCGGATATGCCCGTGCAGGACAATCGAATCCCGCCATTGCCGGCCCGGCAGCAGCCGGGCATTCGGATACGCGGAGAGGAAGCTGCCTACGGCGACCTGCCCCTGCACCTTCGCCAGGGACGCGCCGATGCAGCGGTGCACGCCGGTGGAGAAGCTCATACTCGTTCGCGCGGAGACGTTCTCGACGTCGAGCCGACTCGGATTCGGGTAGGCACGGGTGTCGTAGTTGACCGCGCCGACCCAGATCAACGCCCCGGTGCCCGGCGCGACGACCCGATCGCCGATCTTGGTCTCCACCCGTGCGGTGCGGTGGGTGAGCTGAATGGGGGAGTCGTAGCGCAGCAGTTCCTCGAACCACGGATCGGTCAGGCGTCCGTCGTCGAGCACCTCGCTACCGAGGCCGTGTTCGAGCACGGTGACAATGGAATTCGCGATAAAGCTGACGGTGGTCTCGAATCCCGCCGCGAAGACGAAGCCGACCAGGGTGAGCAGTTCGGCGAAGGTGAGTTCGCCCGCCGCGTGCATGCGCACGCAATCCAGCAGGAACCCCTCTTGCAGCAGTCCCGGATCCTTCGTGCACTCCACCACGAAGTCGGTGAACTTGCGCGCCTCGGTCATCCCGCGCCGGTATTCCGGAAAGGTGATGCCGACGTCGAGCAGTTTGGCCCCGTGGCCGCCCAGCGAATCGAGCATGTCGTCGCCGAGATCGGGAATGCCGAGGAAGTCGGAGATCACGCGGATGGGAATCTTGCGGGCGAAATCCGCGACCAGGTCGATGGTGTCCCGGCCGTCGAGCTCGCCGAGTACCGCCTCGGTGTGTTTGGTGATGATATCGATCGAGCTCGTCACCGCGCGATGGGTGAACATGGGGAAGACCAGTTTCCGCAGCCTGGTGTGCTCGGGCGGGTCCATGAAGACCAGGGCGGGGGCGTCGAGGGCGATGGGCACCGAGCGCCTGGTCAGCCAGCGGTAGACACCGGCGGCCTGCGGAATGGCCACGGGCTGGTCGGCCGACCAGTCGTTGCTGCGCAGGATTTCCTCGCTCTCGTCGTATCCGGTGACGACGATTCCCGCGGCACTGTCGTGCACGCCCGCGGCAGCACCGATTTTCGTCAGGATCGCCCGATAGGGATCGCCCTTCTCCGGTGGCCGGAGAAACAGCCTGCCGACATCGTTCTCGTCGCCGAGCATGGCATCGGGCAACAATCGGAGCGGACCGTGTAGTAGGAACCAGCGAATAGGATCAGTGACCACCGAGCTCGCGGAGGACAACGTCGACACCCCCTTGTCGTTGCATTGCGGCATAGAAGTTTTCGCGCTCGAAGCGGAACAGCGCGGCCTGTTTGTGCGGTAGATCCACCTCCCCGAGCTCGTGCCCGTCCACGACCTTGCAGACATTCCGGTCGAGCGTGCGCACCAGCTGATTGGAGGCGGTCGGGTCCGAGATCACGCCGGTGCAGTCCGGGTAGGTCTCGAAGACACCGGCGATGAGCGCGACCCAGAACGGCAGGGCGTATCCGAAATAGTCGGGTTCGCCGATACAGCCGTGCATGCCCATATCGTTGTCCGGCGTGTCGTAATAGTCGGCGACCGCGTCGAGTGCGACGCGGTACAGCTCGACGTAACCGCCCCGCTGCCCGTCCTGTCCGACGAGGAAGGGGCGAGTCTTGTTGTCGGAGAACTGGAATTCGATCTCGTCCTGCCAACCGGACCGGCTCCAGTCCTTGTGCATCGCGATCTGCACGTGTGGCTGCGCCATCCAGTGCACCACCTGGTCGATCTCGGCCGAGGTGGCCGGTGTGACCGGGGTGAGTTCCCACGGCAGCGGCAGCGCCGGGACTTTCCATTCTTGAAAGGCGAAGTCGGTCAACGGTTTCCCGCGCCGTCGGGACCGATCTATGGGCCGTCGCTCACTCGTCACTCACGGCACCTCGTTCGCGGTCGCGAGGAGTTCGAGCGCGGCCAGGACGGCCTCGGTGCGGCCGGTGAGCCTGGCCCGCCCGCCCAGGCGGATGCGATCGAACGACGCGTCGACGGGCAGGTGCTCGATGCGGTCGGCTCCGGCGATCGGCTGACCGACCCGCCACATCCATCCGCCCGAGGCGTCCGGGTCGATTTTCGGCTCCGCCCAGTCGAGTCCGGCCTGGATTCGCAGGTTGAGCAGCTCGAGATCGATTCCGGCGATGGTCCTGGACTGGAACGGGACCTCGCCGCCGGAGGCACGGGCGCATACCTCGCTGACCACGACATCGTCGAAAGCATCACCGCTGGAGAGGTATTCGACGTGGGCGGTGAATGTGCCGTCGAGGCCGAGCGCGGCGCAGGTCCGGACAGCGAGGTCGGCCAGTGCGGTCTCCGTCGCGGGATCGGTCCGGGCCGAACCTGACCCGCCACCCTTGGTCAGGTCGAGCAGCGAACGAATGTACAGTCCCGAAAACAGATGTGTGACAGTGCCGTTCGCCACGAGAACTTCCGAATGGTACTGCGGGCCTTCGAGTAGCCGTTCGACCAGTCCGTCGCCGAGGGTGGCGAGATCGACGGCGCCGAATTTCTCGGTCCGGATCCCGCGCAGGTTCGCCTCCGCGGCAGGTTTGACGATGACGAGCTCATCGTCGGCGAATCCGGTGCAGCCACCGGCCTTTTCGACGCTACCGCTGGCCACGATCAGCGTTTCCGGAACCGGGACACCCGCGGCTTCCAGCGCCCGCCGCATGACACCCTTGTGTCGGTAATTCTCCAAGGAGCCGGCAGGGATCGGGGTCGGCAAGCCGAGCTCACCGGACAGCTGCGCCGCATAACCGAGCAGGTACTCGTCATTGGTGACGATCGCGGTGGTTCCGGCGGGGATCAGCGACCGCCATTCATCGAGGTCGGCGATCTGTTCCGCGCCGATCTCGTCCAGTGCCTCGTCGCCCTCGCGAACCAGCGGAACCTCCCCGGTCCGCAGGATCCGCAGGTCGGCGCCCGCCGCCGTGACGGCCGAGCCGAACTCGGTCAGCCCGGCGGTGCCCAGCGATTGTTTCGCCTGGAGCAGGACCACCGTTGCGCGATCACCTGATGACAACTCGCCTCCACGCCTCTAGGTGCTGGTCGACGCGTTGGCAGCCGGTGACGACGGCTTCCGGATCGCGCGCCAGCGAGATACGGATCAGATCGGTGCCGAGTTTTGGCTGCGCCCAGTAGAACAGCTCGCCGGGCAGCACGTGCACACCAGCCTCGCCGAGTTCAGTGTAGAGCGCGCTGGCCTCGACACCCTCCGGCAGCCGGAACGTATCGACCGAGATTCTGGATTCCGGATAGGCGGGCGCGAGGTTGATGTGCTCGCGCGCCAAGGTCCGGTTGCTCTGGATGCCGCCGCGCAGCCGATCGTAGCCACCGTGCCTGCCGTCCTCGGCGAACAGTTCGACGACCCGCAGGATGAACGGCGACGCCGACAGCATGTGATCGGAGTACATTCTGGCCAGCGGCAGCGGATTGCCGACATTCCAGTTCAGGAAGCCGGCCTTCAATTCCTGCAGGGGCCAGAGCTTTCCGGTGTCCTCGATGATCACCCAGTCGAGATCGTAGTGGCCGAGTACGGCATACATGTCGTACTGCGCGCGCAGATCCTGTGCCCGGAAGCAGGAATCGATGACGAGGACGGTGTCCCGGTCGGCGCATGCGGCGGCGATCTCGTGCAGCCGATCCGCATCGATCACCGTACCCGTCGGATTGTTCGGTGAGACGGTGAACAGCACTCCGCGCGTGGGGATTACATCCTCGAGTGCCCCCGACGCCAACTCGGTTTCGGCAATGGAATGGATGGTCAGGCCGTGGCCCGCGAGCAGGTCGTGCAGGTTGTCGAAGGTCGGCTCGACCATCGCCACCCGGCGGTCGGCGAGGCGAATCGCCTTGCCGATCATGTCGATAGCGGTCGAGGAGGAATAGCAGCTGCGGAAGGTGACCTCGTCGGCCAGCGCGCCGTGCTGGCCGATCGACGACAGGAACGCGTTGCGCGCGCTCCGCTCGACCACGTCGACGGGCAGCTTCCTGGTTTCTGCGAAGACCTCGGGGAAGGCGGTGACGATGTCGGACTGCGTGGCGGACAGCGACATTCGCGGATGCCCATCGGACAGGTTCACACCGTCGATCAGCGCCTTGACTTCGAGGTCGGTGATGTTATCGGGCATGCAAACGACCATCCTGTTGCGTCTTGGCTCGCCGTGCGGCGGCGGCAAGGGTCATGATTTCGAAGATCACCGCGACACCGAGATGCGCGGTGATGTCGGCGGTGTCGTACGGCGGCGATATCTCCACCAGCGATACGGTGCGAATATCGGGCAGCTGGAGTTCGCGCAGCAGCCGCAGCGCGAACGCCGAGGACGGCCCGCCGACCTCGGGGGTACCGGTGCCGGGGGCGCACGAGGGATCGACGAAGTCGATATCGAAGGTCAGCGCAACGGGATTGGCGCCGACCCGGTCCCGGACGATCCGGCCGAGTTCGGTGGCGCCGAGCGCCATCGCCTCCTCGCACTGGATCACGGTGAAGCCGAGGCCGTCGTCTTCCAGGTCCTCGCGTGGCACGCTGCCGCGCATGCCGATCTGGATGCTGGTGGTCGGATCGATCAGGCCTTCCTCGGCGGCGCGGCGGTACACCGTGCCGTGAAAGTGCTTCATGCCGAAGTAGTTGTCGAGCACGTCGCGGTGCGCGTCCAGTTGCACCAGCGACAGCGGGCCGTGTTGCTTTGCGGCGGCGCGCAATTCGGCGATGGCCAGGCTGTGGTCGCCGCCGACCAGGATCGGCAGCGCGCCGATGTCGTGCACGAGCCCGACGCTGTGCTCGATCAGGTCGAGCGTCTCCAGGTGATAGCCGGGCACGATGTGCACGTCGCCGCCGTCGACGACGGTGAGCAGATCGGTGATGACCAGGTTGCGTTCCCGGCTGCCCAACCGGCCGAGCGTGCTCGCCGAGCGGACCGCCTCGGGCCCGAAGCGCGCGCCGCTGCGGTAGCCCGTCGCGCCGTCGATCGGCACCCCCATGATCACCGCGTCCACGCCGTCGGTGGCGGTCAGCTCCCGGATCGGCCGGTAGGGGAGCCGGAAGAAGGTGCGCGGGCCCGAACTGAGCCGGGAGACGGCCTGGCTGTCGGTGTAGTCAGTCATCGTGGGTTCCCTTGGACCGCAACAGCATTGCCGTCACGATGCCGGTCTCGTCGAGGCCGGGAGTGTCGACATCATCCACTACGACCTCGAGGCCCTCGCTCTCGTACAGGTCCGTCCAGTACTGCTTGGGTGCCAGCCGCTGGTCGGTGAAAGGGTGCAGCAGGAAGTAGTGGTTGTAATAGTTCGTGCGATGCGGGTCGCGCATCTTCTCCGGATCGTCCCAGCAGTAATCGATATCGATCACCAGGAGCTCGAGGCCGGGGTTGGTGTCGAACAGCGAGCGGAGGAACTTGCGGACGCCCGCTTCGCCCTCCTGGCCGAGGATCTCGTGGATGACGAAGCTGATGATGCCGAAGTCGTAGCGGGATTCGGTCTGCTCGAGATGGCGGATGGCATCCGCGTTCACGATGTCGATCCGGTCCGCGTGCAGCGACCCGGACACGAATTCCACTGCGGCGGCGGCACCCTCGGGGCTCGGCTCGATCCCGGTGAGTCGCATGTCCGGATACTTCTCGGCCAGCGTGGTCAGGAAGATGCCGCTGCCGCAACCGAGGTCGATACCGCTGGTGTAGGTCTTACCGCGCTGATCGAGCACCCGGTACATCAGCGGGATCGCGTCGTGCACGCTGATCTCGCAGCTGCCGATGCCGACCATCCGGCCGTCTCTCGGCACCGCGGCGGGGGAGGTGAACCCGCTGCCGATGTCCAGGAAGGTGCGGCCGTATCCGCCGATCATCATCTGATACCAGCCGCGTGCTTCCCAGATCTGCACGAGCTTGTCGGTGGCCCGATCGTTGTCGGTGTATCCCGCGGTGTGCAGGAACAGTTGCAGCGCGTCGACCCGCTCCGGCGTCGTGACGGCGGATTCCAAAGCCTTGCGAACGGAAATCCCGTTCACCACGATTTGTTCCAGAATTCCGTGCTCGATCAGGTTGTACAGCACAGCCGACTGCACGTATCCGCTGAACGGCTCCAGCGCTTCGATCAGGCGTTTCCGGTTGAGCATGTCGTTCATACCTCTCTTTCGGTGCTTTTCCGCCTGTCAGCCAGCGGCGAGCCGATCGGGGTCACCGACGAATGCCAGCTCGTATTTGTTCTGTCGATATCCGTACGCGCCCGACGAGAGGTTGGTGAACAATGTCCAATCGGAGAGCTGTGGTGCGGCGGGAATGAGGCCGTGCTGGGTTGTTCTGCCCGGTTTGGGGCAGATGAGATCCAATCCGGCCATTTGGGAAAGCAGGGTCGAGGCACTTTCGATACGTTCGGTGAAATTGCCGATGCCCTGCAGGAGCAGATTGCGGTCGGCGGCCCAGAATCCGTAGCGGTCGTCGAATGCGGCCGAGTCGAGCGCGGCGGTGAAGTCTCGTTCGGTGCTCGCGGCGAAACGACGGAGTTTCGCCAGAATTACCGCGGGTTCCTTGACGGAGGTCTGGCCGCCGTCCAGTACTCGCTGCGCCAAGGTGTAATACATCTCGGCTTTCGCCGACATCCTGGCGAGCGCCTGTACCCAGGCCGGATGGGTCATGCCGGTGCGGGCCCGCAGCGTATTGCACTGTTCGACGGAACCGTCGATGAAGACCCGGGAGTTGGGCACGAACGCGTGGTCGAGCTCGATGATCGCGTCTTGTTCGTCGAGCACGTCGATGGATTGGTCCGGCAGTTCGTGCGCGCCGCGGAAGCCCGCGCGGGAATGCACGGTGACCCCGTTGCTGTCGGGTTCGATCGCGACGCACAGCGCGGTGTACTCCTCCGCCTGCGACAGCATGCGGTAGGGGTAGATCAGTAGCACGTCGGCGTACAGCGCCAGTGTGGCCAGCTGTTTGAAGCCGCTGAGATAGATGCCGTCGGCGTCGCGCGCAACGACTTTCAGCAGGTGTTCCTCGGAGATTCGCCCGCGTTCGGAGATATCGGAGATCGCGTGCGTGAGGATGGCGTTGCCGGCGCGGCACTCGCGATGGAACTCGCGGATCGGTCCGGCGCCGTCGCCGAAATGGTCGGCGTTGGCGGCCCAGGCGGACACGATGCCGGCCAGGAAATCGGGGCTGCGGCCGAGCAGTCCGCCGCTGTGCGCCGCGAACCGGCGCAATTGCCCGGCGTACTCCAGGAATTGGTCTTTCGTCTCCGGTGGTGTCCAGATGCAATCCCAGAACAATTTTAGCTCGGGATTGGTGCGCAGGCCGTCCAAGGTTTTTGCGAAAGGAGTATTGGTTCTTTCCGCAAAAGTGGCCGAAATAGTTTCGGTCGAGCAGCTGATTTGCTGAGTTTCCAATGGATATCCTTAGTCCTGCGACTTGGAAGTCTGAAATGCACCTTTAATTATTAGAGTCCGAATCCATGACACCCCAGCTCCAAGTATGGACACCCTGTAGCCTGCCCCGTCTT
Organism: Nocardia sp. NPDC060255; assembly: GCF_042727395.1. Taxonomy (NCBI): domain Bacteria; kingdom Bacillati; phylum Actinomycetota; class Actinomycetes; order Mycobacteriales; family Nocardiaceae; genus Nocardia; species Nocardia sp. NPDC060255. Next base: position 115,469 of record NZ_JBHXAU010000004.1, read on the forward strand.
CAAGATAGCCGAACTAACGAAGTGTAACCATTCCAGCATCTGTGACCCTCATCACATTGTACCATTTCGTGATCACGCGCCAAGTGTCTATTCCCGACTATCGGGAAAGCATTGGAAAGGCCGTTTGTAAACCCCCCGATCGGGGGGATGGGATTCGCCTGAAACCCCCCTTTTCAGGGGGTTGCGGATTCCGTGTGAATGTCGAGAATGTAGTCGCTGTCGAACGGTAAGTCCAGCATGCCGCAACGACTCTCATTCAAATACGCGTCGATATGAAGTATGCTGGAAACGGCGTTGCGAGGTGGGTGTAACGGTGCTAGATTCGGGGCCACCAGGGGCTGAGCTCGCCCTGATCGGGTGTATGGCAAAAGCTCTTTTGAATTCGAGCATTCAGGCCGGGAACCCGATGTCCGAAGGGTGGTATTGGTGGAGACGAATCGGGTGGGGTCCGGTGCCTTCGATCGGTCGGCGATCGAAGAATGGATGGCAGACAAGATAAGCCAGATCATCGGAATGGATCCGGCGGCGATCGATCGGACCACCACCTTCGCCGCCTACGGGCTGACGTCGTCCGACGCGGTCGGCCTGTCCGGCGAGCTGGAGGAGTGGCTCGGCCGCGACCTCCCCGAAACCCTGCTGTACGAGCACCCGACGGTGGAGCAGTTGAGTGCGGCACTGGTCGGCGCGACTGCCGATTCAAGTAGCGCCACAGCTGATTTCGGCGGCACCGCGGAGCGCGAGCCGGCGGCCGACGACGACACGATGTGCATTGCGGGCATGGCCTGCCGATTCCCCGGCGGCGCGAACTCGCCACAGTTGTTCTGGCGCAACCTGGCAGACGGCATCGACACGGCCACCGATGTGCCGCAACAACGGTGGGACGCAACGGAATACTTCGATCCCGATCCTTACGCGCCGGAAACGGCCTACACGACGAAGGGCGCGTTCGTCGACGACATCGCGGGCTTCGACGCCCAGTTCTTCGGCATCTCGCCCCGCGAAGCGATGCGGATGGACCCGCAACAGCGGATGCTGCTCGAGGCGACCTGGGCGGCGTTCGAGGACGCCGCCATCCCCGCCGACCAGATCCGGGGCAGCCGGACCGGCGTGTTCGTCGGGATGATGGCGGACAGTCGGTACGCGAACGTCCTGGTCGACCACGGCGGCCACGGTGAACTGGATGACCCGTACGTGGGCCTGGGCAGCGCGTCCAGCGTTGCGGCGGGCCGGCTTTCGTACCTGCTCGACCTGCGCGGGCCGAGTCTCGTTGTCGACACGGCCTGCTCGTCCTCGCTGGTCGCGTTGCATCTGGCAATGAACAGCATTCGCAACGGAGAGTGCGATCGGGCCGTTGTCGCCGGAGTCAGCGCGATCGTGCATCCCGACACCTACCTGCAGGCCTGCAAGATGCGGATGCTCGCCGTGGACGGTCGCTGCAAAACCTTCGACGCGGCGGCGGACGGGTTCCTGCTCGGCGAGGGCTGCGGCGCGGTCGTTGTCGAACGGCTCGCCGATGCCAAGGCTCGGCGGCATCAGGTGCTCGCGGTGGTGCGCGGATCGGCGGTGAACCAGGACGGCATGAGCAACGGGCTGACCGCCCCGAACCGTGCCGCGCAGGTCGCCGTCATTCGCGAGGCGCAGCAGCGCGCCGGAATCACTGCCGACAGCATCGATTACGTCGAGGCGCACGGCTCGGGGACGCAGCTCGGTGACGCGATCGAGATCGCCGCATTGACCGAGGTTTTCGGCGCATCGGGCGACCGGCCGCTGTATGTGGGCGCGGTGAAGACGAACATCGGTCATCTCACCGGTGCGGCCGGGATGGCCGGATTGGTGAAAACCGTGCTCGCGCTGAACCGTCGGACGATCCCCCGGAATCTGCATCTGCGCCAGCCGAATCCGGCCATCGACTGGTCCGCCACCCCGGTCCGCCTGCCGCACGAGAACATTCCGTGGCCGCGCGAGGACGAGCGCGTCCCCACCGCCGGTGTCAGTTCGTTCGGGTGGTCGGGCACCAACGCCCACGTCATCGTGTCCGCGCCGCCGGTCGAGGTGCACGACGACCAACAGCGTTGGCACATCCTGCCGTTGTCCGCCCGTTCGCCAGAGACGTTGACCAGCACCGCACATGCGATCGCGGAGTACCTGCGCAGCAATCCACGCCTCGCTCCCGCTGCGGTGGCTGCCACCTTGCAGACGGGGCGAACTTGCATGCCGTGCCGAACGGCGGTGCCATTCCGGACGCTGCTCGAGGCGGCGGAGGCGCTCGACGAGGTCGGCCGCCGAGTATCGGTGGCGAGCGTGCCGCGCGGACCGCAGCCGGTCGTGCGATTCGTGTTGCCGGGCACCGGCGATCAGTTCCCGGGCATGGGGCGTGACCTCTACCGAGCACACCCGGAATTCCGTGACGCGATCGATCACTGTGCTGAGATCGCGGCCGAATCGTTGGGCATGGACCTGCGCACCGCCCTCTACCCGGACGCGGCACCGGTGGTGTCGGATCCCTTCGCGGCGTTGCGTGGCAATGCGACCGGCCCGGGAGAGCTGGTCACCCGAATCGACCTGGCGCACGCGGTGGTTTTCGCGTTGAACTACGCTGCGGCGCGGCTGTGGCACAGCTATGGCATCGAGCCGCGAGGTCTGCTCGGGTACAGCCTCGGTGAATACTCCGCCGCCTGCCTGTCAGGTGTGTTCGACGTGGAAGTCGCGCTGCCACTGGTTATTCGGCGGGCCCAGCTCGTCGCGGCCGCCGAACCCGGCGCCATGCTCACCGTCGCGACCGCCGCGGACCGCATCGCCGAATACCTCGGCCCGGACCTGTCGTGTGCCGCGGTCAACAGCCCGAACACGGTCGTAGTGGCTGGCACCGAGGCCGCGATCACCGCGCTCGAACAACGCCTCGCCGCCGACGAAATCGCCGCGCGACGAGTCCCGACGACCCGCGCGATGCATTCACACCTGCTGGATCCGTTGCGCGAGCGGCTGATCGAACTGTTCGACGGAGTCGAGCTGCGTGCGCCTCGTATTCCGTTCGTGTCCAACCTGACCGGTAAGTGGATCACCGACGATCAGGCCCGCGACCCGCAGTACTGGGCCGAGCACATGTGTGCGACGGTCTCGTTCGCTGACGGCGTGCACACGCTCGTCGACCCGGAGCCGTGCGTGGTGCTGGACCTCGGGGCCGGTCAGCTGGCCAGCCTGGTCAGTCAGGCGCTGGTGCACTCCGGTGGTGTCGCCGCACTGCCGACGCTGCGTGGCTCCTCGACGCGTGATCCGGACGAGATGATCGTGTCCCGCACGCTCGGCCGCCTGTGGGTCGGCGGGGTGGAGGTGGATTGGCCGCGTATCGGCTCAGCGGGAAGTTCACTGTCCCTTCCGACGTATTCGTTTCAGCACCAACAGTTTTGGCCTACTGGTGCGCGCGGCGTCAGTGTCGCGCCGATCAGGACGCCTGCCGCGACGGACGGCGCGGCCACGGAGCTCTTCGAACCACAGTGGGTCGCGATGCCCGCGTCTGATTCGGCGGATCGGTACGGGCCCTACCTCCTGTTCGCCGATCCCGGTACGCGCAGTGCCGATCTGGCCGGTCATGTGGCCAAGGCGCTGGACGGTGCCGACCTGGTGACCGTGGTCCCCGGTACCGAATTCGGCACGTCCACCGCTGGTGGCTACCGTATCCGGCCCGGCGAACCGGCCGACTACGCCCGGCTGTTCGAGGCGCTCGGCGAACGGAACCTGCTGCCACGCACCATCGTTCACCTTTGGTCCGTGCACGGTACGACCGACCACCCGGCGACCGTCGACAGTGTCGCCCTGCATCGACGTTTCGGGTTCGACAGTCTGATGGCGCTGGCCGGCCAGTGGGGGCAGCGCTGTGTCGACGGCTGCCGAATATTGGTCGTCACCGATCACGCGCAGTTCATCGATCCCGATGACATCCTCTATCCCGGCAAGACCGCGGTGGCGGGCCCCGCGCTGACCGCAGGCCAGGAGTATCCGGGGTTGGCGGTGCGCACGTTCGATGTCGTCACGCCGGTCGACGATGAGAGCGGTTCGTGGGACGAGCTCACCGAAGCTGTTGTCGCCGAACTGCATTGGCCGGGCACCGACACGGTGATCGCGCGTCGCGGGCGGCGCAGGCTGGTGAAACGCTTCAGGCCACTCACGCTGGACGCACCTACTCCATACGTCCGTGACGGCGGCGTCTATGTGATCACCGGCGGGACCGGAAGTATCGGCCTCCAAGCGGCGGCTCATCTGGCCGCCGCGGCGTCCGAGGTCAAACTGGTCCTGCTGGCCAGGACGCCGCTACCGGATCTCGACGACGCGGCCTCGGTCGCGCAGGCCGGTGAGACGTTGCGCGCCAAGGCGACCGCGGTGCGCGACCTGAAGGACGCCGGTGCCCAAGTACTGGTGCTGACCTGTAACATCGGCGATCCCGACGCCACCGCTGCCGCGATCGCTCACGCCCGCAACAGCTTCGGTCCGATCGACGGCGTGATCCACGCCGCGGGCGTGCTGTCCCCGGACGCGTTCACCACGATCGAGGCGACAACACCGGAGATCAGCGCCGCGCATTTCCGGGCCAAGATCGACGGCACCATCGCCTTGGCCGCCGCACTGCGCGGCGAACGTCCCGACTTCGTCGTGCTGCTGTCCTCGATGTCGGCGGTCCTCGGCGGCATCGGGTTCGCGGCGTACGCGGCCGCCAACGCATTCCAGGACCAATTCGTCGCGCTGCCCGGCCTGCCCGGCGGATCCGCTTGGCGTTCGGCGTGCTGGGACACCTGGCAGTCCACTGTTCGGCACGGCGAAAACCCCGGTGTCGCTGATTCTTTGGACAAGTACTCGTTCGCCGCCGCGGACGCGCTCGCGGTACTGGACCGGCTCATCGTGAGCGGCCCGCGACGCGCGGTGGTCTCGGCCGGTCAGCTGCACGACCGCATCGAGACGTGGGTCGGCGGCAGCGATCCGTTCGGCACGGCCACCTCGGCACCGGAACCGGCTGCCGCTACGGCACCACCCGGTCGAACCATCGAGGAGTACCAGCGCAGGCTCGCCGAACTCTGGCAGCAGGCCCTCGGCGTCGACCAGGTCGGCCCGCACGACAACTTCTTCGAGTCCGGCGGCAATTCGCTGGTCGGCCTGCAACTGATCAACTCGATCAAGAAACAGTTCCGCGCGATCGTCCCGACCGTGGCGTTGTTCGAGGCGCCGACGATCGCCGATATGGCCGCTTATCTACTCACGGCCACCGCAGACGAAAGGAAGCCACAGGCATGAAACTTCTCGGCGTCATCGGTGCCGGTGTCATGGGTACCGGTCTGGCACAAGCCCTTGCAGCGCATGGCTTCTCGGTCGTGTTGGTGGACCGCTCCCGCGAACAGCTCGACCGCGCGGAAAGCGAAGTGGTGCGGTACTCCCGCACCGGGCGTCTGTTCGGGCACGACACCGAGAAGTACGGCGACCTGACCCAGCGGGTCAGCTACACCACCGATATCGGCGAGGTCGGCGCGGCGGAGTTCGTCATCGAGAACATCACCGAGAATTGGGCGCTCAAGGCCGAGATATATCCGGAGCTGGACCGTATTTGCGCGCCCGACACGGTCTTCGCGGCGAATACCTCGTGCATCCCGATCACCAAGATAGCCGGGGTCACCAATCGCCCCGATCGGGTGATCGGCATGCATTTCATGAACCCCGTGCCGATGAAATCCACCGTCGAGGTGATCCGCGGCTGGCACACCTCCGAGACCACCATCGCCATCGCGCTGCAACTGCTCGCCGATCTCGACAAGCGCGGCATCGTCGTCAACGACATGCCGGGCTTCGTCTCCAATCGGGTGTTGATGCTGATGGTCAACGAGGCGATCTTCCTGCTGCAGGACGGCGTGGCGGCGGCCGCCGAGGTGGACGAGATCTTCCGGTCCTGCTTCGGGCACGCGTCCGGTCCGCTGGAGACCGCGGACCTCATCGGCCTCGACACCATCCTGTACAGCATCGAGGGACTCCAGGAGTTCTACGGGGACAGCAAGTATCGGCCGTGCCCCTTGCTGAAAAAGATGGTGGACGCCGGACTACACGGCCGGAAGTCCGGCCAGGGTTTCTTCTCGTACTCATGAGAGCCGGCCCGCACCACCGAACCATTGCCCCGTTACCGACAGGACGGTAGTTATGTTCTCCGATGTCCGTTCCGAAATCCGTGACTTCGTCGCCAAGCGGTTCCCCGAAGGGCGGCTCCAGGACAATCACGACATCTTCGAAAGCGGCTTCGTCAATTCACTTTTCGCGATGGAACTGGTCATGTTCATCGAGCAGAATCTCGGCGGCCGGATTCCCAACGACGAGCTGATGCTGGACAACTTCCGCACGGTGGACGTGATGACCGACCTGGTCGGCAGGCTCAACGGCCACGGCACGGCGACCGAGGTGGCGTGATGGCGGTGCAGGCGGAACCCGTTTTAGGCCAAGCGTTTTCGCGGGCCGAGATCGGTGCGTTCGTCGATGAGGTGGTGGCGCCGCGGGCCGCCGAGTTCGATCGTGCGGCGCGGATCGACCTGAGCATGGTGACCGAGTTCGCCGCGCGCGGCCTGTGGGGTGCGGTGCTGTCGACCGCCGATGGTGGCACCGGTGCCGGAATGACGGCCCTCGCGCGCGTGCACGAGGAAGTGGGGCGCGGCTGTTCGTCCATGCGCAGCCTGCTGACCGTGCACTCCATGGCGTTGTTCGCGCTGGATCGGTGGGGGACCGAGGCGGCGAAGAGCCGGTGGAAGGCCGACATGGTCGCCGGTGCCGCGCTCGGCGCGTTCTGTCTGACCGAGCCCGAGGCGGGCAGTGATTTCGCCGCGCTGCAGGCGACGGCGCGGCGCGAGGGTGACGAGTGGATCATCGACGGTCACAAACTCTGGGTCACCGGCGGCCAGCTCGCCGACGTACTGCTCGTATTCGCCCGCACCGCAGTCGGTCCCGCCGTGTTCCTGGTCGATGCGGCCAGTCCCGGCATTCGCCGGATTCCGGTCCCGGAGGTCACCGGGACGCGCGGTAGTCAGGTCGCCGAGATCGTTTTCGAGAATTGCCGCATCGGTGCCGACTCGATCATCGGGCCCGAGGGCATGGGATTGGCCATCGCCACCGGCGTGCTCGATATCGGGCGATTCAGTGTCGCCGCCGGGTGTGTCGGCCTGCTGCAGGCCTGTTTGCAGGCCAGCGTGGCGTACGCCAACACCCGCCGCCAGGGCGGGGCCTTGCTGCGCGAACACCAACTCGTGCAACAGCTGATCTCGACGATGGCCACCAACACCAGGGCGGCCCGGTTGCTGGTCCGGCAGGCCGCGCAGCTGAAAGACGCGGGCAGTCCCGACACCATCATGGCGACCTGCATCGCCAAGCAATTCGCGGCGACCTCGGCGGTGGCCGCGGCCAATGACGCGGTGCAACTGCACGGTGCGCGCGGGTGCAGCGACGAATATCCGGTCGGCCGGTATCTGCGCGACGCCAAGGTCATGGAAATCATCGAGGGCAGCACACAGCTGCAACACGTACTGATCGCCACCGATGCGTGCCGGAATCAGGCCCGCATCGTCGACGTCGAGTGATTCGCAGAGGCCAGGGAATTCGATGAACGCTGAAATCCGTAACCGCCCCCGGTACATCAAATGTGTCGTCTGGGATCTCGACCACACCCTGTGGGACGGCATCCTTTTGGAGAACTCCGCGGTCACCGAGCTCAAGCCGGGGATCCGGGAGACCATCGTCACGCTCGACGAACGCGGGATTCTGCATTCCATCGCCAGCCGCAACGATCCCGACCTCGCGGTCGCGAAGCTGAAGGAACTCGGGATCGCGGAGTACTTTCTGCACCCGCAAATCAGCTGGGACAACAAATCCGCCTCGGTCGCGACGATCGCCGAGCGGCTGAATATCGGGATCGACACGCTCGCCTTTGTCGACGATCAAGAGCTCGAACGGGACGAGGTCGGATTCGCGCATCCCGAGGTGCTCTGTATAGCTGCGGAAGAGGCCGCGACGCTGGCGGATCGGCCGGAATTCCAGCCGAAGCACGTCACCGCGGACTCGCGGGTGCGGCGGCAGATGTACCGGGCGAGTATCGAACGCTCGACGGCCGAGGACCGGTTCTCCGGCACCAACGAGGAATTTCTCGCCACCCTGGGGATGCGTTTCCGGATCAGTCCGGCGGGTGCTGCGGATATCGGCCGGGCCGAGGAACTCGTCGTCCGGACCAATCAGCTCAACTCGACCGGTGTCATGTATTCGGCCGAAGAGCTTGCGGCGCATGCCGAATCCGATGATCACCTGTTGCTGATGGCCGAGTTGGAAGACAAGTACGGAACTTACGGGCAGGTCGGTCTAGCGCTGGTGAAACGCGGTGTGCACCAGTGGCGGCTGAAGTTGCTGCTGATGTCGTGCCGGGTGATATCTCGTGGCGTGGGGACGGTATTGCTGAATCATGTTGTCCGGCTTGCTCATGGCGAGGGTGCGCGGCTGGTCGCCGAATATGTGCCCACCGACCGGAATCGGATCATGTACATCACCTATCGATTCGCCAATTTCGCGGAACTCGGCGAGGAGGACGGCGTGACATTGCTGGCGGCCTCATCTATGCCGCCTGCGCCGCCACCCTCTTATCTGACGGTCGAGACGGCCGCGGCGGGACACCTGCTGTGAACGCCCCCGCGATCGACGCGCGCAAATGGATGCCGTATCCGTCGGCCGGTGGCGCGCCGACGACGCTGTACTGCCTGCCGCATGCCGGGGCGGGTGCTTCGACGTATCTGCCATGGCGCAAGGAGTTACAGCCCGACGTCGACGTGGTGCCGCTGCAGCCGCCCGGGCGCGAAATGCGTATGCGGGATGAGCCTTTCGAGCATCTCACGCCGTTGCTCGACGACCTGCTGGCGGCGATGGACGGTGTCTGGCAAGAGCCGTTCGCGTTGTTCGGGCACAGCCTGGGCGCGCTCGTCGCCTATGAGCTGGCCCGTCGACTCAGCGCGGGGGAGGGGCCGCGTCCGGCGCACCTGATCGTGTCGGGACGCCGTGCGCCGCACCATCCTTCGCGGCTGCCGTGGATCCGGATGGCCGACGATCCGATGCTGCTGGAGATCGTGCGCAGGCTCGGCGGCACCCCGGACGAGATCCTCGACGACGAGCAGATGCGGCAGACGGTGCTGACGCTGATGCGCGCGGATCTCGGCGTCGACCAGACCTATCGGTACCGGCCGGACCCGCCGCTCGACGTGCCGATCACCGTGCTCAGCGGCAGCACCGACAGCCACGTGACCATGGCCGAACTCCAGCCGTGGGCCGAGTGCGGCTCGGCCGGGGTCGACATTCGGCTGGTGCCCGGCGGACATTTCTTCGTGGTGACCCACCGCGACACCGTGCTACGCCGGGTCCGCCACTGCCTGGTGGGTTCGCCATGATCGCCGGCACCGCCGCACGGCGGGCGATCGCACCCGACGAGGTCGAACTGTGGTGGCTGCGGCTGACCGGCGAGTGTTCCGCCGGCGATTGCCGGGTGCTGGCGCCCGAGGAACTCGCCCGCAGCGTCCGGTTCGACACGCTGGAGTTCGCCGGTGATTTCATCCGCATCCGGGCCACGATGCGGCGCGTGCTGTCGGCCTATGCCGGATGTCCGCCCGAGGACCTCGTTTTCACCACCGGACCGCATGGCAAGCCGGAATTGCCTTGTTATGCACCGGCATTCAATCTGACGCACACCCGAGGTCTCGCCGTTGTCGCGGTCGGCGGGTCGGCGTCGGTCGGGGTCGACGTCGAACGGGTCGATGCCGATTTCGACCTGGCCGGGTTGGCGTCGCGGGTGCTGACCGCGCGCGAGGCGGACTGGGTCGGCACGGACCGGCGGCGTTTTCTGCACCATTGGGTCGCCAAGGAGAGCTATCTGAAATGGTTGGGTAGCGGGCTGACGATATCGCCCGACACCATCGAGCTGCGCACCGACCGCAATGGGCGCTCCGTGCTCACTCCGGTGGACGGTGCCGACCGGCCCACCGGATACGTCCATCATTTCGGTTTGCACTCCCAGTACGTCGGGGCCTTCGTCGGCGGCCGGCCGCCACCCCGTTTCACGCTGCGGCCGGCCGAATCGGCCGGTGCCGACTCGAATCTCCGCCGCCGTACCTCAGGAGTTCAAGCATGACAACCTATTTCGCGGTCGAACCCGCCACCCTGGCCGAGATGCTGACCGCCCGCGCCGCCGCCACCCCCGACGAGGTGCGTTTCCACCACCTCGGCGACGGTGACGAGCCCACTGCCACAATGACTTTCCCGCAACTGGATCGCGCGGCCCGGGCGGTGGCCGCCCATCTGGCGCAGCTCACGCGACCGGGGGAGCGGGCACTGCTGCTTTATGCCCCTGGCCTGGAATTCGTTGTCGCCTATTACGGTTGCCTCTATGCGGGCGTGATCGCGGTACCCGTCGCGCCGCCGCAGCCGAGCAAGTTGGCGGACGGTTTGGCGCGGTTGGCGTCCATCGTCGCCAATTCCGGTGCGCGGCTGCTGTTTACGAGCGCTGATATCGAACCCCTACTGGGCCCGGTGCTCGCGGATGCCGACGGGTTCGCCGGGCTGCAGACGGTCGTGACCGACCGCATCGACCTGGCGGAAGCCGATCAGTACCGCGATCCGGGCATCACCGGCGATACCATCGCCCACCTGCAGTACTCCTCCGGATCGACCGGCGAACCGAAGGGCGTCGCACTCACCCACGGCAACGTGCTCGCCAACCTCCGACTGGTCACTTCGGAGATCGGCGCCGGTGTCGGCGTGGCCTGGTTGCCCACCTTCCACGACATGGGCCTGCTCAGCATGGTCACCTACCCCGTGTACAGCGACTCGACCGTTATCAGTATGTCCCCCTTGGCTTTTGTGCAACGACCCGCCCGCTGGATCTCGGCGATGTCCCGGTACAAGGCCACCCACACCGTCGCCCCCAACTTCTCCTTCGCGCTGGCGGTGCGGCGGGTACCGGCCGATCAGGTCGCCGGCTATGACCTGTCCAACCTGCGGGTCGCACTCTGCGGTGCGGAACCCGTCCGGGTGGACACGATGTTCGCGTTCGCCGAGCACTTCGGTGCCGCAGGCTTCGATGTGCACAGCTTGTTCCCCTGCTACGGCCTAGCCGAGGCAACGCTTTTGGTGACCGGCGGCCCGGCCGGAAGTGGACTCACCACCGTCGAGGTGGACCCGACCGCACTCGCCAAGGGCCGGGTGGAGCCGGTATCGAGCGGCGGCCGCCGCCTGGTGGCCAGCGGCGAACTCAATGACGCCTACGAACTCGTCCTCACCGACCCCGACACCCACACCCCGCTACCAGAGGGACAGGTCGGCGAAATCTGCCTCCGCGGTGAAAGTATCGGCCTCGGCTACTGGGACGCCCCCGAGGCTTCGACGGAAACCTTCAACGCCACCGTCACCGGCCGCCCCGGCCACTTCCTCCGCACCGGCGACCTCGGCTTCATCCACGACGGCCAGCTCTACGTCACCGGCCGCCGCAAAGACCTCATCATCGTCGACGGCTACAACCACTACCCCTCCGACATCGAAGCCTCCGCAATGGACAGCCACCCGGCCCTGCGCCCCGACCGCTGCGCCGCCTTCCAGGTCCTCGACGGCGACCAACCCACCCTCGTCCTGGTCGCCGAACTCAACCGCGACCCAGCAGCCGAGGCCGCCGACAAGACCGAAATCATCACCGCCGTCCGCCAAGCAGTCGGCGAACACAACGGCCTACGCCTCGACGACGTCGTCCTGGTAACCGCAGGCTCGGTCCCTCTGACCTCCAGCGGCAAAGTCCGCCGCTACGTGGTCCGCGAACAGTACAGAGAAGGCGCACTGACCCCACTGCCCTGATCCGCGCGCCTACCGGCGAGCCGTGATAAGCCAAGCGTGCGAGTCGAACCACACGCCCTCGGTGCCGCAGTGGGCGGTCATGACGGCGTGTAGTCGGTCGAGGGCCCGCTCGGTCTCGTCGGCGTCGAACTCGGCGAGCAACTCGGTGGCCATGCGCAGCGCGAGGACGGAGTCGACGCCGGCCTCGGGATCCGGGCCGTAATAGACGGGCTCGTGCACGTCGGTGACGTTGACGTCGGTGAATCCGGCTGCGGTAAGAACGCCCTCGGCCTCGACCGGATCGGCCAGTGAGAACGCACCGCCGGTCGGTGCGGCGACGGGTGCACCCGAGAGGGCCTGACGTATCGTGCCGACCCACTCCTGCCGGTCACCGGCCTGCCACACCAGTTGCGCCAGTTGCGCTTCGGGTTGCAATGCGCTTCCGATGTTGGTGAACGCCGCGACCGGATCGGCGAAGAACATGGTGCCGAACCGGCTGACGGCGTGCGTGAAATGTGCTGCCGGGAACGGATAGACCTGGGCGTCCGCCTGCTCGAAGTGCACGTTGCCGACCTCCGCTGCCGCGCTGAGCTCGCGCGCCTGCGCCAGCATCACCGGCGAAATATCCACCCCGAGCGCGCTGCCCTCGTGCGCGAGCGCGGCGGCCTCGCGAGTGAGTTGGCCAGTGCCACAGCCGATATCGAGCACATTGTCATCAGGTCGTACGTCGATAGCTTCGCGTAGCCGCCGATGATGGTGACGCAACTCCGCGTCGTAATCGAAGGTGTTCTTCGAGGCCGGTGCCGCGCGATTCCCGCTGTCAACCATGGACCCATCCTGGCAACTCCGCTCACCACCCGCCAGCCACCATTCTCATGTGGTTGCCGGGTGGGTTGATGCGGTCCGTACTCTGGGCGATCCGCAGCTAGTCGAAGTGACTCGGAGATGGGAGCCAGGAGTGAACACCGAGGTCGTGCGAGGCGTCGGGGGAGAGTCACTGGCCTACTACGAGGAGGAGAGCAGGCAGGAGGTGCGCTGGGCGGACGATCTGCGCCTCGCGGAGGGGGCTTCGCCCACTGTGGCCGCGGATCGCATCGCGGCGGAGTTGTCGGGTTGGGGCGCGACAACACTGGCGTCGCTGAGTGCGCTCTTGGTCGAACGTGGCGCGCGAGTGCAGCGCGAGTTCGACACCTTCACCCATGGGCTGCAAGAGGTTTCGCGTCCATTCGCGCTTGGTCGATTGTCGGCGAATCTAGAATTACGCGCTGCTGAAACGGTCGATCCGGCGGTATTACGCGCCACCTATGCCGCGGCATATCCGGTCGGCCATCCCGACCACGACATGAGCAGCTTCGAGGATCTGCAAGCCTTGCTGAACGGCACCCTCATGGGCACACTGCTACCCGCCAGCACGGTACTGATCGATACCGATCGCGGCCTCGGCATCGCCGCCGTCCTCGCCCACAATTGTCCCGGTCTCCCGCCCGAGGAAGGACCGTGGATCTCCGAGGTCTTTCGCGACCCCGCACCCGCCTACCGCGGCCTCGGCTCCCTCCTGCTGCGCCACGTGTTGTGGTTGGCCGCCGAGGCGAAACTGCCTGCCCTCGGCCTGGCGGCCACCACAGGAAACCATGCCGCCGGGGTGTACGAGAACATCGGATTCGTCCGCACTGCCCGGTGGGTCGACCTCCTTCTGCGCTGACGACACGCCCCGTCGGCTAACCAGCAAAAGTTGCTCTACCTGCGACTACAGTCGGATGTACTGCTAAAACGACGGGTGGGAGCGAGTATGTGGGCGGTCGTCGAGAAGTGGTACGCCGGTACGTATGAAGGTTTCGGAGTCCTGATCACCGAGGACTGCGAAGAGGTCATCGCACGAGAACCAGTGGTGGAAAACGATATTGCCTTGAAGGCAGGCGATCGTGTCCTCATCGACTACATCCCCGGTCCGGACGGGGCCGACGCCATCAAGCTGGTGAAGGTGCAGTAAGAGCGTCCGAGACGCTTTTCCGGCCGTGAATCGAGCAGGCGCGGCAGCCGTTCACCAAAGGGAACCTTTACCATCGAACAGATCGCCGAGCGTTGCGGCTTCGCCAGTCCGGGAGCGCTGTCGCCGGCCTTCGTCAGTCGGATCGGTGTCCGCCCCGTCGGTGTACCGCAAGATATGACCGCAAGGTCGGCAATTCAGCGCATGGCCCTTGACCGGCCGCGTCGCATAGTTTCGGACTGGCGCAACAGCTTTCGCGTGCCCTGCGCCCGCGAACCGCGCCACGGGGACGCACGGCAGTGAACGAAGGGACTCCCGTCATGCAGAGCTACGACGCGACCGCGACCACGACAGCAGCACCGGGCGACATCTGGCCCCTCCTCGCCGACGCACGCACGTGGCCAGTGTGGTCCGTTGTCGACGCCTTGGATACCAAGCGTTCCAGCGGTCTCGATCCCGACGGTCGCGACCCGGTCGGTTCGGTTCGCGCGTTCCGCATCGGACGAATGGTGACCGGCGAGCGCCTGACCGGGCTCGACGAGGGCAACCGGATGACCTACGAGGACGCCTTCAACTGGGCCCTGCGCAACTACAGCGCCGTCATCGACCTCGTCCCCGCACCCGACGGCCGCACGGTCATCCACTGGTACGGAACCTACACCGCCCGTTGGGGATTGGGCTGGCTGCTGCAGCGCATCATGAAGCGCGTGATGCAGCAGATGGCCGACGGCCTCGCCGCCCACGCGTCCGTCCAGTCGTCCAGCGGCAAGACCGTGTAGTCAGCCGCGTGCCGAACCGGCGAACGCCAGCAGATCCTCGTTGAGCCGCGCGCGGTGCGACAGGTGCACCATGTGTGCGGCGTTTTCGTAGACGACGAGCTTGCTGTCGGGGATCAGCTCAGCCGAGCGCCGCCCGCAGGTCTCCAGCGGTGCGAACGCGTCGTGATCGCCGTGCAGCACCAGCGTCGGCACGGTGATCACCCGCGCTTCGGCGCGAAAGTCGGCGGCCAGGTTGGCGCGGGTGCATTCCACCGCCGCGTGTAGCGAGACCCGCATCCAGTCGCGAATGGTCGCCTCCTGTTCGAGTTGCGGAATGTCGCAGCCGGGCAGGTCGTTGCCGAAGGACAAGGCGGCATTGCCGGCCACCCACCTGCCGTAGTCGGTGCGCAACTGGTCGAGCAGCGCGTCGGCCAGCGGTGGATCGACGCTGAGGTGCGGTGCGGTCGCGCCGACGAGCGCGATGCGGGAAATGCGCTGCGCGCCATGGCGAGTGAGATAGCGGATCACCTCACCGCCGCCCATCGAGTGACCGACGAGGGTGACCTCGGTGAGGTCGAGCCGATCCAGCAGCGCAGCCAGATCGTCGGCGAGAGTGTCGAAGTCGTAGCCGCGGCCGGGGTCGTCGGATCGACCGTGACCGCGGCGGTCGTAGGCGATGGCGCGATGGCCGTGTTCGGCCAAGTGCAGCATCTGGTGCTGCCACATGTCGCTGCTCATCAGCATGCTGTGCACGAAGACGACCGGTCGGCCGGTCCCGTAGTCCCGGTAGAACAGGGTGGTGCCGTCGGTGGTGGTCAGGGCGGTCATGGGGAATTCCTTCGGTGTCTAGAATCAGCGAGATATTTGCGACCGAGGCGTCCTGGCCGCTGACATCACCCTCGGCGCTGCGGCAGCCGGACAGTCAATCCCGTTGGTGCGGAGGACTCTCCCGCAGGGGGAGACTCCACAATGGCGGTTATGACCGCGTATCTGTCCATCGGCGACTTCTCCCGCGCCACCCACTTGACCGTCAAGACGCTGCGGCACTATCACCAGATCGGACTGCTCGCGCCCGCCGAGGTCGATCCGCATACCGGTTATCGCCGCTATACGGCCGAACAACTGTCTGTCGCACAGGTGGTCCGGCGGTTCCGTGACCTGGACATGCCGCTGGAGGAGATCCAGGCAATACTGGCGAGCCGCGACCCGGGCCTCCGCAATGCGCGGATTGTGGCGCACCTGGATCGACTGCAAAGCCAACTCGGCCGCACCCAGCGCGCCGTCGACGACCTGCGCAACTTGCTGATCCACCCGGCCCCCGACGCGACCGGTGTCGAGCTACGCACCGCGATCGGCGTCGATCGCTCCTATGCCACGCTCGCCACCTACGTCACCCGCCACGCCCTCGGCGTGCCCGGTCCCGTCCGCGAGTACTACCCGGTCGGTCAGGCCGAAACTGCCGATACCTCCTTGTGGCGCACCGAAATCGGCTGGCCCGTCTTCCACACCGGCACTCCGCACCGGAATGCGGACTAGCCGCCGGCGTGGTGACCGCGAGCCGGCCGCAAAGGCCGCGACCTTGTTGCGCGGGTATGTGGTACCGGAGGTACGCTGGGCAGCGTCAGAGCTTGGTTCCGATTACCGGAGAAGGATCTCATGCCCTCGGATTTCGCTCTCAAGACGATGAACACCGCGCATCGAGTGTTGTTGAAGGTCACCTGCGGCAAGGTGGGTAATGAGTTCGGTGGGATGTCGTCGGTCGAGCTCGTGACGACGGGACGTAAGTCGGGGCGTGAGCACGCGGTGATGCTGACGGCGCCGATCATCGACGGGGACACCTACGTTGTGGTGGCCTCGCGCGGCGGTGACCCGCAACATCCGGCGTGGTTCCTGAATGCCCGCGACAACCCGAATGTCTTGGTGTCGGTGCGCAGTGGACCGCGCGTGCCGATGATCGCGCGGGTCGCCGATGCCGAGGAGCGGGCCGCGTTGTGGCCGCGGGTGGTGGCCGCGGCGAAGGGGTACGCCGGTTATCAGAAGAGGACGACTCGCGAGATCCCGCTGGTGCTGCTGACTCCGGCCGCGGATCCCTCGTCGAACTGAGGTTACGTCGACGGTTGCCGTAGCAATCTGCCGGGACGCCGGCAGAGGATGACGGCACCGATCACGTTGGCGGCCAACGTCAGCACGCCCTGCTCGCCGAGCCACAGCCAGGCTTCCGATCCGGAGGTGTGTGGATCGAACACGGTCTGGATGACGCTGTTCCAGGACGCGTGCAGTACGACAGCCGGCCAGATGCTCCCGGTATCGAGCCGGAGCCGGGCGAAGACATACGACACCACGGTCACCTGTACGACGAAGAGCACGGCGATGACCGGCATGGACCCACCGTTGCCGGTCAGGTAACTGCCACCGACGATCAACGGCAAATGCCAAGCCGCCCAGATCAATCCGCTCACCAAGATCGGCCGGGGGATCTCGGCTTCGATGAGCCGGGTGAGCAGATAACCGCGCCACCCGAGTTCCTCACCGAGCGCGAACACCAGCCCGACCGCGGTACCGAGTGTGGTGCCGATGAGCAGGTCCCCGGCGAAAGCACCCCATCCGCTGGAAGTGCCTGCGGGGGAGATGAAGTCGACGAGCCCGCTCGCCCATCCGACGCCGTACGCGGCGGCCCCGACGGCGACCGGATAGCCGAGGGCGATCACGAACGCCCACCAGCTGCGCCGGCCACCCCACCGCAACGAGATGTCGCCGAACCCCTCCCGCAGGATCAACCGGGCGATCAACGCCGCCAGACCCGGCGCCCACATGAGCAAGAGAATCCCGATGTCATTGCGCGCGACGACCGCGAAAACCATGGCGGGGGCGGACAATGCGACCAGGGCGACAAGGAAGACGCCGATACCCCGTCGGGCCGTGTTACGCCGGTCCGGCGCCAGCAGCGACGATCCCACCCGCTGATCTTCGGTCATGTAGGCACAGTAGGCAGCGCTCACCGCGTGGGTCGTCACCCCGGAGAGCGGTATTCGCCTCCGGGACAACCCTGACCCCCTATGCGACCAGCTTCTCTTTCTTCAGCCAGTCGTAAGCGACGTCGGCCGGATCCTCCCCGTCGATATCGACGCGACCGTTGAGCTCCTGCATCAGCTGATCGGTGAGATGTTCGGAGATGGTGCCGATCAGGCCTCGCAGCTGCGGGTAACGATCGATGATGACGCTACGCACGACCGCCGTGCCGCTGTAGGGCAGGAAGAACTTCTTGTCATCGTCCAGGACAACGAGATTCAGGTTCTTGACGCGACCGTCGGTGGTGTAGACCATGCCGAAATTGCAAGGCGCACCCTTGGCGGTCGCGGTGTAGACGACACCGGCGTCCATTCGAGTAACGTTGCCGGACGGCACACCGTTCGGATCGTTGTACGGAATCCCGTATTTCTGCAACATCGGAATGAAACCATCCGAGCGACTGAAGAATTCGTCGTCCACGCAGAACGTCCGATCGGGCACCGGAAGCCGCGCCACATCGGACAGCGACTTCACCTGCAGCCGTTCGGCATTCGGCGTCGACGCGCCGAACGCGTAGGTGTCGTTGAAGTTCGCGGGCGGCAACCACTCCAGGTTGTTCTCGCGCTTCTCGATCTCGTGCACCCGCTGCCACAGTTCGGTCGGATCCGCGATCGTCTCGGTCTCGTTGTGATAGTTGACCCACCCGGTGCCGGTGTACTCCCAGAGAATATCGGCGTCACCGTTGAGTTGAGCCTGTCGAGACGATGCGGAACCCGGTGCGCCGGTGAGGTCTTTGACCTCCGCGCCCGCTGCGGCCAGGTAGGTGGCGGTGATCTTGCCGAGCAGGACACCCTCGGTGAAGCTCTTGGACGTGACGACCAGTTTCGCGCCGTCCAGCGGCTGCTGACCGTCCGGTAGCCGCGCCTCGTGGAACGTCCCGGACGAGCTCACCAGGCCACACCCGGCGAGCAATGCTACGACCAGCCCGGAAATCAGCGTAACCCGTTGGACTCGTGTCGATTTCATGAGATGCCTCGCGGCGTCGCGGCGAGTTCGACGAGTCTGCCGAGCCAGTCGATGATCAACGCGAGCAGCCCGACGAGGATCGCGCCGGAGATGAGCAGCTTGGGCAGGAACAGCGTGACGCCGGTGGTGATCAGCGTGCCCAGGCTGGTCGCCCCGATGAATGTGCTCAGCGTCGCGGTACCGACCAAAATGACCAGCGCGGTGCGAACTCCGTTGAGAATCACCGGCACCGCCAGTGGCAACTCGACCTGGAACAACGTCCGAGTCCCCGAGTAGCCGATCCCACGCGACGCCTCGATCGTGCGGTGATCCACCTGCCGCAACCCGACGATCGTGTTCTGCAGGATCGGCAAGATCGCGTACACCACCAAACCGACTATCGCCGTACGGAATCCGGTGCCCAACCAGAACGTGAACAAGACCAGCAACCCGACCGCGGGTGCCGCCTGACCAATGTTGGCGACATTCACCGCGATCGGCTCGAGCCGCCGCAACGCGGGCCGGGTCAACGCGATACCCAACGGAATCGCGACCACCACCACGATCAGTGTCGCCACCACGGTCAGCTTGATGTGCGCGAGGATCGTGGTCTGCAGGTTGTCCCACCCGAGCGACGCCTTCTCCGTCGGGGTGAACGTCGTCGACCGATACCAGAGGAAATACCCGATACCGATAACGCCGATGATGATCGGCTCGAACCACACGTCGATCGGCACCCGGCGACTCATGACGGCTCCGCCGATCCGGGTTCCTCGTCGGCCGCCACCACCGGCGTCGGCGCCGGATCGGTTCCGTCGACATAGGTTTCGTACGAGAGATCGGCCTCCTCCGAGCGCACTTCGGCGAGCTTGGCCTGAATCGTCTCGGTCACCGACCCGATACTGAGCGACCCGACCACCGCGCCGCGACCGTCGGTGACCAGCGCGGCTCCCTGACTGGCCGCGAGCATGGCATCGAGGGCGTCGTTGAGCGTCGAGGAGCGCGCGACAACCGGCAGGCGCCGATCGAGAAAGTCGGAAACCTCCGGTTTCGTCGCCACCTCCGCGAGCGACGGCCACGACCGCGGCCGCCCCGCCTCGTCGACAACCACTATCCAGGTGTGCCCGGCCGCCTTCGCGCGCCCGATCACCGCCTGCGCCGACTCACCGACCCGGGCGGTAATCACCTTGTCGTACTCCACATCTCGCACTCGCGACACGGTGAGATACGCCAACTTCGCGCCGGACCCGACGAACTCCTCCACGAACGGCGTGGCCGGATCGGTCAGGATCTCCTCCGGCCGCGCGTACTGCTCGATGTGCCCGCCCTCGGACAGGATGAGCACTTTGTCCCCGAGCTTGGTGGCCTCCTCGAAGTCGTGCGTGACCACCACGATCGTCTTGCCGAGTTCGTGCTGAATCGCAATCAGACTGTCCTGCAGGCGAACCCGGGTGATCGGATCGACCGCGCCGAACGGTTCGTCCATCAGCAACACCGGCGGATCCGCCGCGAGCGCCCGCGCGACGCCGACCCGCTGCTGCTGACCACCGGACATATCCTTGGGCAGCCGGTCGGCGAAGGTCCCCGGGTCGAGCCCGACCAGATCGAGCAGGTACTCGGTGCGCTCGGCGATCCGTTTCTTGTCCCACCCGAGTACCCGCGGGATAGCGCCCACGTTCTTGGCGACCGTCCAGTGCGGGAACAGCCCACCGGACTGGATGACGTACCCGATCGACTGCCGCAGCTTGTCCGGATCCTCCCGGGTGACATCGCGCCCGCCGATGAAGATCCGCCCCTCGGTCGGCTCGATCAACCGATTGATCATCTTGAGCGTCGTCGTCTTGCCACACCCGGACGGCCCGACGAACGCGACGATCTCACCCGCCTCGATCTCCAGGTCGAGCCGCTTGACCGCAGGTGCGTCCTGGCCGCGATACCGCTTGACGACCGCGTCCAGCTTGATGGGCGCACCGGTCACATTGCGCTCCGCGGACGGCGCGGGCCGGCTGGTCACATCTGTCATGACAGTCCCTTTGCGATCGTGAGGCGTCCGAGCAGGACGAGGAGCGCGTCGAACACCAACGCGATGAGGACGATGAGGATGGTGCCGGTCAGCGCCATTTCGATGGCGTTCGCGCCACCGAGCCGGGACAGCCCGTTGAAGATCAGCGATCCGAGACCCGGACCGAGGACATAGGCGACGATGGCCGCGACGCCGACGATCATCTGAGTGGACACCCTGATGCCGGTGAGGATCACCGGCCAGGCGATCGGCAATTCGACGGTCAGCAGAATGCGCCAGCGCGAAAAGCCGATGCCGCGCGCGGATTCGATCACCGACGCGGGCACCGACCGCAGGCCGACGATCGCGTTGCCGATCACCGGTAGCGCGGCGAAAAACGCCAGCATGAGGAACGACGGCACAACGCCGAGTCCGAATGGGACCAGCAGCAGTGCGAGCAATGCGAGCGACGGAATCGTCAATGCGACTCGGCTAGAGGTCAGGGTGAGTGCGGACGCCAGCGGAAGCCGATATACCGCGACGGCGACGAGGACCGCCACGACGGTTCCGACCAGCACCGTCTGAAATGCCAGGGAGGCATGCTGATACGTGAGGAACGTCAGAAATTCGCCTCGTCCCCGGACGTAGTTCCATAAATTCACGCGTTTCCCATCGTCAGGCGAAGTCGGTTACCTGTTTGTGCGTAGTGACCGGGCGCGAGCCGTCAAAGAGTAATCGACGCCGCGCGATCGGCTCTGGACGACGCGCGGCGCAGGAATCGCGGTGACAATTACTTACGCGACGGCGGAAGGCTATGCCGCCTGCTCGACGGCCGAGTAGTACTCCGCATTGCCCGCGATCACGGTGCTCGACGAGCCGTCGACGCCGACGGGAATGGTGCCCGCCAACGTGATGCGGGTCAGCCTGCGGTGTTCGCTGCCGTCGTAGTCGTCGATGGCGTAGTGCTGGGTGGCGTGGTTGTCCCACATCGCGACATCGCCGAGTGACCAGTCCCAGCGGACAGTGTTCTCCAAGCGCGTCACCCGGTCCTGGAACAGCCGGAACAGCGCGTGCGATTCGCTGCTGGACACGCCGACGAGCTGCTTCACGAAGCAGCCGAGCAGCACGGCGCGCGCACCGGTTTCCGGGTGCACGTGCACGACCGGGTGCTCGGTTTCGAAGTAGGTGGACTCGAACTCGCGGCGGTAGGCCTTGGTGCCTTCGTCCAGGCGTTCCTCGGTGTCCGCGGCGTAGTCGTACTGGTTGGTGTGCCGCGCGCGCAGGCTCTCGGCCAGCCGTTTCAGCGGTTCCGGCAGCGAGTTGTACGCGGCGACGGTCGAGGCCCAGGTGGTCGAGCCGCCGTAACTGGGCAGCGTGACCGCGCGCAGGATCGAGGCCTTCGGGACGCGATCGACGAAGGTGACGTCGGTGTGCCACACGTTGGAACGACCGTGGTGGGAATCGATGGCGAGGGTCTTCACGCCCGCGGAGGTGAGGGTCGGGTGCGGGGTGGTCGGCGTGCCGAGCAGTTCGGCGAACTCGTACTGCCCGTCCTCGGTCAGGTGCTGCTGGCCGCGAAAGAAGATCACCTGGTGCTCGTTGAGGGCCGCGCGGAGGGTGGCCACGGTCTGTGCGTCCAGGTCACCGCCTAGGCGGATGCCCTCGATGCGTGCGCCGATGTGGGCTCCGAGCTTGACCACCTGCACGGCGGTGCCGGTCTCCGTTGGGTAATCGACGGACATACCAAGGCCTTTCGCTCCAACCGGATGCTGGAAGACAGACAAAACCACCCTTGGCCGGACTTGACCAGTATTACGGTCACCGAGATCGAAACGGGCAGGAGCGGATCGCTCGCGAGACCTTGATGGCCTAGCTCGATGCCCGGCGTGCTCGGAAAGCCGCTGTCTTGGCACGGTTCTGGCATGCGGTACTGCAGAAGCGCTTGGTGCCGTTGCGGGAAGTGTCCAGGTAGACGCGGTCGCAGTGGTCCGCTGAGCAGATGCCGATCCGATCGGCGTGTTCGCTGCCGAGCACGAAGGCGAGGCCGACGGCGCAGGCCGCGGCGATGCCGGCCGTCAGTGCGGCATCCGCGGAGTGGAAATGCAGGTGCCACGGCTGTGAGTCGCGCCGGAAAAGTGTTGGCCTGGCGCCATATTCGATGATCAGCGCATTGACCTGCGCGGCGGCGGCGTCCATGTCATCGTCGGCGACCGCGTTGAACACCTGCCACAGCTGCTCGGCGGCCCGGGCCAGGTCTTCCGCATCCGCGGGCTGGACGTGATAGCCGTAGGCCGCCGAGACGACGTTGTCCAATCGTTCGAGCAGTTCCGCGCTGTCGGCCGCCGGCGGGTACGGCCTGCCGCGGCGTTCGCCGGGCACAGCGGCGTTCACCAGGTCGACCCCGTCTTCGACGACACCCAAGGTGTGACTGTCTAAACGCACTTGATCAGTCACCTCACTTTCGCTACAGTCGTTACTGTCGTTGAACAGTATGACAGTAACGGGAGTTGCTCATGTCGCTCACACCCACCCTCGCCCGGACCTGGATCGACCGCTGGGATCGCCAGCAGGAGGGCTATCTGCCCGATCGCGAGATCATGTTCGCGGTGATCGCGGACGCCGTCGCCGCGAACGCCGACCGCCCGGACCCGCTCGTGCTCGACGTCGCCTGCGGGCCGGGGTCGCTCGGCGCCCGCATTCGCGAACGGTTGCCGCGGGCCCGCGTCATCGGCGTCGACGCCGATCCGGTGTTGCTCGAATTGGCCCGCACGGCTTACGGATTCGAACTCGTCGACCATAACCTCGCCGATCCGGCCTGGGCGGCCGCGCTGCCGAGCGAGCCGATCGACGCGATCGTCAGCACCACCGCACTGCACTGGCTCTACCCCGACCAGCTCGCCGCGCTCTACGCGCAGTCCGCCAAGCTGCTCCGCCCCGGCGGCATCCTGCTCAACGGCGACGATATGGCCACGGCCGCAACAGCTATCGACCTACTCCACACCGCGATCGGTACCCGGCAGATCGAACGCGAAGGTGTCGGCGACCGCGAGGGCTGGGTGGAGTGGTGGGCGGCGGTCACCGCCGAGCCGGAATTGGCGACCGCGGTCGCCGAACGTGACAACCGCCGCTGGGAACATCCAGCGGACAGTGGCGCGACCTACGAGCAGCACGTACAGGCGTTGCGTACCGCCGGATTCCGGACCGCGGAATCAATCTGGCAATACGGTCGTCGTCGAATCATCGCCGCCGTCAACTGACCGGCCGATCCAGCTCGGGTGGCGACCGCGGGCACGCGCAGGACCGATAGGCCGGACAATTCGGTCATACGCCCGCCCTGCTCACTGATCCATGAATTCGAGTGGCAAATAATCCCAGCTGGTTTGTAGTCCGGCGCGCGGGTTATCCGGCGAGCAGGAGGTGTGATCATGCCCAAGGAATGGACCGACAAGCAGGAACGTCAGTACGAGCACGTCCGGGACTCGGAAAAATCGCAAGGCGCGAGCAGCCGCCGGGCCAAGGAAATCGCGGCACGCACGGTCAACAAGAATCGTGCGCAGGCAGGTCAGACGAAAACCGCCAGCCGCACATCGCTACAGGACAAGTCGCCGCAGCAACGCGGCGGCGAGCGCTCGGGCCGCCGCGGACCCAAAGGGCCGACCCGCGACCAGCTCTACAACGAGGCCCGGCAACGCGGCATCAAGGGCCGTTCCAAGATGACGAAAAGTCAACTGGCCCAGGCGCTCGGCGGCAAGAAGTAATCGCGCACTGCTGTGGTCCCGCTCGAGCGAGCGGGACCACACCGTGTCGAGCGGTCGTCGCGTTACCCATCGACGGCTAGCACGCCCGGCTCGACCCGGAATTCACGCTCCACCTCGGCCAACAGCACAGTGCTTCGCTGGCCGCCGCCGATCGGCTCGACCTCGGCATAGGGGACCGGGGCGTAGCGAACCGCTTTGACCCGCAACATCGCCGAGTCGTTGTCATCGAGTCGAATCAGGAGAGCACCGCGCGTGACCTGCATGGGAGTCAACCTTTCGAGCCGGGGGATATGGTCGCCTGCGATCTACCCGCCGCGTCGCGGTGCAAACTCGGCTCACCCGTTCGGTATACGACAAGTCCCGAGGCGGTTTCCGCACGGACCGCCCGGGTAATGCGACCTCCGACCGAGTCGCCGAAAGCGACTGTCGAAGGGCTCGATCCAGCGGGTCGAGCAAGGAAAGGGGTACCTATGAGCACCTTGGCCGCCACCGTAGACGTCGAGGTACCGGTCCGCACCGCCTACAACCAGTGGACGCAGTTCGAGTCGTTTCCGCAGTTCATGGAGGGCGTCGAAGAGGTACGGCAGCTCGACGACCAGCACACGCACTGGCGCATCCACGTCGGACCGGCGACCCGCGAATTCGACGCGACCATCACCGAACAGCACCCCGACGAACGGGTCGCGTGGAAATCCGACTCGGGCCCGCAGCATGCGGGCGTGATCACCTTCCACCGCCTCAGCGACAACCAGACCAGGATCACCGCCCAGATGGACGTCGACCCCGAAGGTTTCGTGGAAACCGCAGCCGACCTGCTCGGTGTGCTGCAGCACCGCATACACGGCGATATGCAGCGCTTCAAGCAGTTCATCGAAAGCGAAGGCCACGAAACGAGTGCTTGGCGCGGCGATATCGCGCGCCCCGACGCCTGACCGCAAGCGCGTCGCGAAAACCTCCGAACCACTGCGGGCAACGCTCGGCAAACTCCGATAGTTGCCGAGCCCGGTGCACGAATTAGTACTGGACAAACGAAAACATGCGTGGTTCCGCATAGTGTTTCGTAGGGCGTAAAGGTGAAGCGAGTTGCGGTTCAAGCGATTTCGGCGCAATTCGTCACCGGCGTGGCCGGGCCGATTAGTAATACCATTCGGCTATTGATGCGCCATTGACAACTGCCGAATGGTGCTGAATTCTTGCCGGGTGACGGGGAACGGGCAGAGTCGGCGAAAACCGCCATCGCACGTGTTAGGAGAATTGATGACGTCGCCGCAGTGGCCGGACCAAGACATCACACAGCTACGTGAGGTCGCGGATCGAATCGCGACCCTCATTCAGCGCAACACCGAAGGTAGCGGGGGTTTGCCGCGCTTCGTTGACGCGCTGCGCCAGAGCGGGCCGATCGCGGAACTGCTGATCGAGTACTCGGTCCGCTGGTTCAACGACAGCAACGGCGAATCCGTGCTGCTCGGACCCGAACTGTATTGGCTGCTCACCGAGACCGTGCCGGTGGAGGATCGCGCACCGGCCGGCGAGGGCTTCGGCCAGGCGGGCATGAACTGCCATCCGGTCACCCGCACCAGGCAGATGCTGCTGATCTGCGTGCTGGAAAAGCTGTCGACCCGTCCGTGGCGCCCGGAAACCCCAGAGCAGGCCGCGGCGATGGTCAAGCGTCGGTACAGCGACACCGCAACCCCCGTGTTGCCCACTCGCACGGCGCAACCGGCGGGCGTCGAAGGCGTAATCACCACCTCGCAGTTCCCGTAAGGGCGAGTCGCGCGGTGCGTTTGCTGGGTTGATTGCTGGTCCGCCTCCGCGTGACCGCGGCGAGCGCTATCGTGAATAGGTCCCACACCTGCACTGCCTGTTGCACTTTGAGGTGATGGTCTATGAGCGCGTCCGGCGTGACAGCAGCAATCCTTCGGCACGATCTGCGCGAGTTCGCGCGGCTAGCCGAAACCGGTTACGACCCCGCGGTTGTCGACGCGGTGTTGGACGCGCTGACCGACGTGTGGGCCGAGGCGTGGCTCGCCGTGCGAACAACCACGCATCCGCCGCAGGTGCGACAGGTCAGTGCTCGGTTCATGAATCTACCGGCGGCGACAGATCCGGTCGGCAAACTGCGCAAGGCAGGACTGCTGCATTTCGACGGCCATCCGATGGAAGAACTGCTCGCACAGGTGTCGGCCGCCGTGCCGGTGAACTGGGGTGTTGACCTCGCCGTCGATACCGGCGTCCAGAAGATCTGGACCGCCTTCCCGGAATTGATCAGCGTGGACCGGATAATGGACTTTTCGGGCATACCGGAATCGGCACGCGCCCATGCCGAACAGTTGAATCAGTGGGGTGGCGGCGAAATCGCGTTGATGGCAGCCGATTTCGTCAACCGAACCCTGAACCTGTACACCCAGATCCTGCGACCGGGCCAACTCACCACCACCGACATCGCCACGATCCTGCACGAACTCGATTTCGTCGCCGCCGACCCGAACGAATTATCCGCTCTCGCTTGGCCTTACACGGTATACGCAACCTTCAACTGGACAACACCGACCATCCAGCGAATCTGCTTCCCCGCCCGCTACACCGCCGACTCGTTCCCTGCGCTCGATCCGACCTTGACCCGCTTCGTCAACGGAGCCCCTTTCGCAGGCCCCGGTCCCCGCGGCTTCGCCTTCTACGCCGCCTACGGCCCCACCGAGCGCTACTACAAAGTCCAAGCCGACTACACCTCGGCCGCGACGCAAACCTTGCCCGGCGGAGTCAAAGTCCCGCAGACCCGTTAGCCACGCGGGGACAGTTGCGGCAGGAGTGACCGACGTCTCCGTTTCGGCATCGAAGACGGGGATGGCCGGTCGCGTAGCAGTCGGCGCGTGGTGGGATGAGATGCGCATCGCACTCGGGGTGCGAAAGTTCGGGGGTCGGATAGGGTGTGCGGTGGCGCGGCCGCGGGGGTTGATCGGGGTCGGTCGAATAGTTCAGGAAGTGCCAGTTGCGGGCAGGCGAATGTCCGGGCCGGTTGGGGGAGATTCGTCGCGAATCGCCACACGAACGGGTTGTTGGCTGGCCGGCGTACGAGGAGAAATCAATGCCTTACGCGGTGGTGGGTTTGTTGACCCTTGCGCTGTGGGTTTACTGCTTGATCGACATTATTACCTGCCCTGACGTGGGCATTCGCCATCTGCCCAAGATGGGGTGGCTGGTTGTGGTGATCTTGCTGCCCACTATCGGCGCGCTGCTCTGGCTCTTCGCGGGCCGCCCGATCAACGAGACCGGTCCGCGGTCGACGACCAGCTACGCCGAGTACGACCGGCCGGGCCGCTATGTCGCCCAGGATCCGGAGGCCGACGCGGCATTCCTGCGCGGCCTGCGCGAGCGGGCCGAACAGCAGCGGGCCGAAGCCCGCCGCCAGGAAGCCGCTCGGCAGAGTGACTTGGACCGGCGGCGGGAGCGGGGCGAACAGGTCTGACGGCCGCCTACGACGGCGGCGGATTCCATCGCCGCGCCAGCTCGTCCAGCCGATCGCGAATTCGCCGAATTCTTTTGCCGGGTGCGGTTTTCGGCGCGAACAGCGAAACTGTCAGCGGAGTGAGTGGCGTCTGCACGGGATGCGGCACGTCGGTGTGCTGTAGCACGCTGCCGAGCTCCGGCCCGTAGCCGAGATCGACCACGATTCGATCGGACCGGTATGCGCAGCGGGCAACGATCGGCCGCACCGCCAGCGCCGCGAGCTCAGGCGTCACCCGCAGCAGCAGCGCGGGCGCGAGGCCGATGATCACGGTGGCGGCCGCGACCGCCGGGCACGCGACGAGGCCCCGGCTGAACACCGTCCAGCCGATGGCGAAGACTCGGGAACTCCGCGCGGGCAACCGCCGTGCGATCGCCTCGCCGACGGCGATCAGCCCCAACCCCGAAAGCAACGCCCGCTCGATCCAGACCACGGGCAGGTTGTAGTGCCGAAATATCAACTGCCAGAACGTCGCTCGACCCTGCACCCGTTGCGCGAGTTGATGCGCGAGCACAGCTTCCAACTCCCGCGGCTGGAGTCGCCGCAGCCATTCCGGAGTAGTGGTGATCATCCGGTCCGGCACCACGAACTGCCGATCCGCTTCCTGCACCCACAGTGTGTAGGCCGACGCCGGCACTCCGGCCTTGTGTGCGACCTTCTCCCACGCGGCGCCCAGCGCGGGCTGTTCGTCGGACGTCGGCGGCCGCAGCCGGAATACACGCAACAACCATCGCCGTTCCGGCGCCCGGACACACACCACACACCAGCAGATGCACACCAGAAACCAGGCCACCGGCAGCGCGCCGGGCGCATCGACGCCGAGCGCGCGGCCGAGTCCGTAGAGCAATACCGTTATCGACGCCGCGGACGGTATCGCGGACAGCAGGAGCGCGATCCACGCCCGCACTCGGTCCGCGGTCGTCCGCCGGGCTACCGCAGTGCCGCCTGGGTATCTCGCCTTCGCGATCACTTCGGAGGTCATGCCCGACCGTACAGCGGATTCCGGCCATACCGTTAAACCACCGGTGAGCACCCGGTGGCCAACGACTTGCCATCAGTGCTCAGCGCCGCCGTCGCAGCTGGTAGACACCGGCGACAGCGAGGCCTGCGGCGACGACTACGCCGGCGAGGACCGGATGCATGTCCTTCGACAGACTCTGCGCACGGTCGGGCCGGAGTATCCAGATACCAAGTGGCACAGCGTAAGCCACGGCGAGCGCGCCGGCCCAAGGGCGCAGCGAACGGAGCCGGGCGTCGCGCAGCGTGCCGATCAGCACGACTGTGACCGGGACGACAGCCACCATGGCGAACTGGCCGACGATCAGGACGGGCACCGCCCATGCGGCGATGATGACCGACCGAGCGGCAGGGTAACGAGCGTGCTCTGCGCGGTTACGCAGCAGGGTTCCAGCGGACATGGTCTTCTCCTTGATTCAGGCGTGGACGCCGAGTGTGGCCAGCAGCACATGCGTGTCCGAGTTCACCCAGTACTCGGCGATCTGCTCCTGCTCGATCCGCAGCATGTCGATGCCGGTGAATCGGATGGCGGTACCCGCGGGGGCGGTCGCGGCCGGGAATCCGCCGCCGTAGGTGCCGACGGCGATCCAGCGGAACGCGAGATGGTCGCGATCGACGATGGGCCCGACCTCCACGGTGAACACCAGTTCGGTGTAAGCAGCTCGGATCTGGGCGATCCACTCGACCAAACCGTCCGGCCCTTCGATAGCGCGATCGTCGTCGCCCAATAGTGCGGCGTGCACCCGGAAGTCGGGGGAGATGATGTCGTCGGCGCGGGTGTAGTCGCCGTTCCAAGTGGCCAACCAGTCGTTGAGCAGACGCAGGTACGCGGCCTGGTCATTGGTGTCGATGGCAGTGCTGTGTTGCTCCATGACGAGCCTTTCCTGTTGTGTCGGTGCGGTTTTCGGAATTTCGTGGGAACGAGTCAGCCCTGGTCCTGGATGCACTGCCCGCGGCTGCCTGCCGGAACTCGCAGCGGGAGTGTCGGCGTCACAACGGGTTTGGGATTGTGCTCGATACGGAAGTAGCGGCCGGTCAATTCCGGCGGCAGCGTGCCGTGCACGGTCGGCTCGAAGGCGGTGAGCTCGTCGGCCGTCGGTGCGTAGTGGCCGGTAATGTACGGCAGTGATCGCGTTCCCATGCCGGTAAGTCTCGCGACGGCAGGCACTGGCTCGCGTCGGTAATACCTACCTATCCGAATACCTAGCGTGCGGCGTTGTCCGCGCCGAGATCGAGTACGTGAGTGAGCGGCAGCGAGTGAAGCAAGGGCACAGCACGACGGGGTCAAGCGTCAGCGAGGCGCGGTCGTGAGTTATCTGGTCGGGCGATCCGACGAGACGGCGCGACTGCTCGCGTTGCTGCACGAGGCGCGAGAATCCCGTGGCGGTGCCGTGATTCTGCTGGGAGAGGCGGGCATCGGCAAGAGCGCCCTGCTGGAACACGTGGCCAAGGCGTCCTCCGGTTTCTTGATCATGCGAGCCACCGGTGCCGAATTCGAGATGGAACTGCCGTATTCGGCCCTGCATCAACTGTGCGGTCCGGTGCTGGAACACCTCGATGCGCTGCCTGCCCCGCATCGCACGGCGCTGCGGATCGCGTTCGGCATGGAGACCGGCACCCCCGACCCGTTCCGAGCCGGCGCGGCTGCCCTCGGCCTGCTGCTCGAACATGATCGTCCCCTGCTGTGCCTCATCGATGACGCGCAGTGGCTGGACCACGCCTCGGCGCGGGCCCTGGCGTTCGTGGCTCGCCGGATCGGCGCCGAACGAGTGGCGATGGTCTTCGCCGCGCGCGACAGCGTGAGCGGATTGGATCAACTGCCCCGGGTGGATGTCGAGCGGTTGAGCGAATCCGAAGCCCGCGCCGTGCTGGTCCGCGAGATCCCCGCCTCGCTGGACGTGCGAGTGCGTGACCGCATCCTGGCCGAATCGCGCGGCAACCCGCTGGCCCTGGTGGAACTGCCGCGGTCCGCGGGATTGGCAGGCATGGCAGGCGGTTTCGACCTGCCCGCACCCCGCGCCGCCGAACGAAGCTTCCGCGCCCGCCTCGAGGTACTGCCGCCCAAGACGCGGCTGCTGCTGACCTTGGCCGCTGCCGAGCCGGTCGGCGATCCCGCCCTACTGTGGCCCGCGGCGAAGCTCTTGGGTGTCGAGGACGCGGCCGCCGACGAGGTGCCGATGGTCGAGTTCGGCACCCGGGTTCGTTTCATTCATCCGCTGGCCCGCTCGGCGGTCTACCAGGCCGCGACCACCGCCGAGCGCCGCCGCGCGCACGGCGCCCTCGCCCAGGTGAGCGATCCGGTGGCCGACCCGGACCGGGTCGCCTGGCATCGCGCACTGGCCAGCGTCGGCCCTGACGAGGACGTGGCCGTCGCGCTGACGCAGTCGGCGACCCGTGCCCGGGCGCGGGGCGGCGAGGCGG
Organism: Nocardia sp. NPDC060255; assembly: GCF_042727395.1. Lineage (NCBI taxonomy): Bacteria > Bacillati > Actinomycetota > Actinomycetes > Mycobacteriales > Nocardiaceae > Nocardia > Nocardia sp. NPDC060255. The sequence continues at coordinate 146,799 of NZ_JBHXAU010000004.1, forward strand.
CCGCGGCCGCGTTCCTGGAACGCGCGGCCGCGCTGACGCTCGAGCCCGGCATGCGGTCCGAGCGAGTGCTCGCCGCGGTCGAGGCGAAACTGTCGGTCGGCGACTTCGGTGTGGCCGCCGAGTTGCTCTCCACGCTCGGCTCCGACGATCCGCGCGTGGATCTGCTGCGCGCTCGAATCTCCTTCGCCCGCTTCCGCGGTGGCGACCGGCCGACCGGCCATCTGCTGCGCGCCGCCGCTCGACTGAGCGACCGCGAGCCGGCCCGCGCGCGCGAGTACTACCTGGACGCGTGCGAGATGGGCACGCTGACCGGCGGCCTCGACGCGGTGATCGCCGCCGCGCGCACCGCGCCGGCCAACCCGGAACCGCATACCAGCGCGGACATCGTGCTGGACGGCGTGGTCGCCCTGGCCGTCGAGGGCCATCAGGCGGCCGCGAAGCTGCTGCGTCCGGTCGTTGCCGACGGGACCGGCGAGGTGTGGACCCGGTGGCCCACCCTCGGCTTCCTGCTCGCCGTGGAACTGTGGAACGCCGACGCCATGGCAGGCATCGCCACCCGGGTCACCGCGTCCGGCCGCGAGCTCGGGTCGTTTCATATGTTGCCGATCGGCCTGGCCATGCTCGCCACCGTCGCCGTGCACGCAGGCGACTTCGGTGCCGCGACCGCGATGATCTCCGAGGAAGAGGCGATCGCGGAGGCCACCGGCGCCGCCCCGCTCGTCTACCCGCGCATTCACCTCGCGGGTTTCCGGGGCAGGCGGGCCGAGGCCGAGGAGCTGTTCGCCGATGTCGGACCGCACATGACCCTCAGCGTGCAATACGCCACCGCCGTCCTGCACAACGGCCTCGCCGACTATCCCGCGGCATTGCAGGCGGCGCAGCGAGCCGTCGCGACCGGCGACCTCGGGATGGCGGGTCAGGCGCTGCCGGAACTGGTCGAGGCCGCGGTGCGCTGCCATCAACCGGAAACCGCCCGCACCGCGCTCGCGAGCTTGACCGAGCGGGCCGGCGCGGGCGGGCAACCGTGGGGGCTCGGAATCGAAATGTACGCAAGGGCTTTGGTGGATGACGACGAGGACTCCTACCGTCAGGCCGTGGCGCTGTTGGAAACGACGACGCTCGCGATAGCGGCGGCGCGCGCCCATCTGGTTTACGGCGAATGGCTCCGTCGTCAAGGCCGCCGTCGCGACGCCAGGGCCGAATTACATCTCGCCCATGAGCGACTGTCGGCGCTCGGCGCGGAGGCGTTCGCGGCGCGCGCGGCCGCCGAGCTGCGCGGCACGGGGGAGCAGACCCGCAGTCGATCCGCCGACGTCGCCGACACCCTTACCGTGCAGGAAGTCCACATCGCCCGCCTGGTCGCCGAGGGCGCCACCTCCAAAGAGGTTGCCGCCAAACTGTTCCTCAGCCCGCGTACCGTAGATGCGCACTTGCGCAACATCTTCCGTAAGCTCGGCATCACCTCCCGGCGGCAATTGCGCGACCTGCCCGCCCTCCGATAAGCGCGTCGACCACCAACTACGGCGGAGCACCTGATGATCGAGCTCGTACTCGCGGCGATCGCCGTGCTGGAGGCCGTCGGTCTGGTCGTGCTGTTCGTGTTGCTGACGCGCAGTCGCCGCCAGTTCGACGAGCTCCAGCGCAAGGTCGACAACCGGCAACTGCTGATGATCAGTGGCCGGGAGGCGGTGAAGACCGTGTGGGACACGGCGAACCTGTTGCGCAAGAAAGGATTCCGCAGCGCGGTACTCACCTCCATCGAGAACCTGGCGGGTTGGGCTCAGGTCGAGCGACCGGACCTGGCCGGACTGACACCCGACGGCCACGTCGTCCTCATGTTCTCCGATATCGAGGGATCCACCGCCCTCAACGAGCGGCTGGGCGACCAATCCTGGGTCAAGCTGCTCGAACGCCACGACCGGCTGATCCGGCACCGTGTCACCAAGCGCGACGGGCACATCGTGAAGAGTCAGGGCGACGGCTTCATGATCGCGTTCGCCGAGCCGGCGCAGGCGGTGCGCTGCGGCTTGGAGGTGCAGGGCGCGTTCGGCAACGGCGCCAAACTCAGTGGCCGCGAGCATGTTCGGGTGCGGATCGGCATCCACATGGGCAAGTCGGTCCGCCGCGGCGATGATCTGTTCGGCCGCAACGTGGCCATGGCGGCCCGGGTCGCCGATCAGGCGAGTGGCGGCGAGATCCTGATCAGCGAGCCGGTGCGCGAGGCGGTCGCCGACGAGCCCGATATCGCCGTCGTCGCCGAACGCGCGGTCGAGCTGAAGGGCCTGCACGGCACCCATCTGCTGTACACGGTCGACCGTGTGGGGTAACGGGCGTCGCCGACGCGGAACGCGCGCTGGACGCCCTCGGGCTCGAACGAGCGCACCTGGCGGGAAACTCGCTGGGCGGCTGGATCGCCATCGAACTGGCCCGCCGTGGCCGGGCCGACACTGTCTGCGCGCTCTCGCCCGCCGGGTTCTGGGAGGCGGGCGGCACCGGGCAGACTGCGGGCGTGCGGAAGCTGCGGCGAATGATCGCTCTCACCCGCCTGACTCACCGAATGCAGCCTCTCGCAGTGCATTCGCGACTCGTGCGCCGAATCGCAATGCGCGACATCGCTCGCCGAGCGGACCGGATCACGCCTGCGCAAGTTCTCGACGCGGCGCGAGACCTCCTCGGCTGCACGGTCATCGACGATCTACTCGGCAACCATGAACAGCTGGCGCCGCTGCCCGACCCGCCCTGTCCGATCACCCTCGCCTGGTCGGCACACGACGCCATCCTCCCCGTCGATGTCAACGGCAGCATCGCCCGCGAACGAATACCGCAGGCGCGCTTCGAGATCCTGCCCGGCGTCGGTCACGTGCCGATGATCGACGACCCGGCACTGGTCGCCGCGACAATCCTCGCCACCACCGGAGTGGCCGCGAAAGGGTGACAGGTCGAGCTCGGTGCGGCCGCCGCACCAGGGGGCGACGCAACTGAGGCCCGGCTCGATCAGCAGGTCAGGGCTTGGCGGTGGGGCGCACGTGTGAGCGGACACCGTGCAGGCCGAACAGGATGAGGAGCTCGACTGCGCGGCCGTCGGCGGTGCCGAGGAAATGCGGCAAGGAGGTGTCGAATTCGGCTGCCTCGCCGGGTGGCAGCGTCAGGTCGCGTTCGCCGACGACGAGCCGGAGGCGGCCGTTCAGTACGTACAGCCACTCGAAACCTTCGTGCGTCTGCAGTGTTGGCTCGAGCGGCTTCGGCTGCGCGGGAATCAGCATCTTGAACGCCTGGGTGCCGCCGGGACGCCTGGACAGCGGGATGAAGGTCATCCCGTGACGGTGGATCGGCTTCAAATGGATTCGCGGGTCGCCGGTGCGCGGGGCGCCGACGAGGTCGTCCAGCGGGACGTCGTAGGTGCGGGCCAGTGGCAGCAGCAACTCGAGGGTCGCGCGGCGCTGTCCGCTCTCCAGTCGGGACAGGGTGCTCTCCGATACCCCGGTCGTCGCCGCGAGATCGGCAAGGGTGATGCCGCGATCGCGGCGCAGCGCCCGCAGGCGCGGGCCCACCACGTCGAGTACATCTTCGGTTTCCCGGTCCACGAGACCATCTTGCCGGAACCGCAAGTTTGCGTGCCAAACTGCGGCGGTTCTGGCGAAGCTGGGCGCATGACCTCCTTTCGCCGCAACCGCCGATCTGTGCGAGCCATCGCGACTATCGCGCTCGCCCTCCTGCTCGCCATCGGCACTTCGGCTTGCGCCACATCGGCGGCCGATGTTCCGTCCTACGCCGTTGCCACGCAGCACGACCCCGGGTTCGAGAAGACCTTCCGGCACGAGTTCGCCGACGTCGACGGCGTCCGCATGCACTACGTAACCGGTGGCACCGGAACGCCGGTGGTACTGATTCACGGCTGGCCGCAGACCTGGTTCGGTTGGTGGCCGATCATGCCCGCCCTCGCCGAGCATCACACCGTCTACGCCATCGACCTGCCCGGTCTCGGCGACAGCACCGGTGCGCCGACCGGCTACGACAAAGCCACCCTTGCCCGATACGTGCACACCCTGATCGCCGATCAACTCGGCATCCGCGACGCCCGCGTTATCGGCCACGACTTCGGCGCCGCAGTGGCCTACCAGTACGCCACCCAGTTTCCCGCCGACACCACCCGCCTCGGCTACCTGGATCTACCGCTGCCCGGCCCCGCGATCGACGCTGCCACCTACCGAACCTTGAGCTGGCACATCGCCTTCCACTCACAACGCCGAGTCCCCGAGGCTGTGGTCGGCGACAACGTCCGCGAATACCTGTCCCTGTTCTACCCTCAGGTCTCGTTCGGCGGAACAGCTTTCGGCGGCACCTCCGACCGGTCACCGTTCACTGACGCCGAAATCACCGAGTATGCAAGAACTTACAGCCGCCCCGAAACGCTGTCCGACGGCTTCGAACTCTACCGCGCCCTCGAGAAGGACGTCCGCGACACGGTGGCGGCACCCCCGACCAATGTACCCACCTTGCTCATGACCGCTCAGGGCCAACTCGATCCGATCAGATCCACCGCGGCTCCCCGCATGATCAACATCGTTCGCGCTGTGGACGTTCCGCACGCAGGCCACTGGCTCGTCGAGGAGAACCCGCAGTTCGTGACTGTGGAGTTGCTGAGCTTCCTCAACGGCTGATCGGCCGAACGGCACTGCCGAACAGCTGACCTGCACGTTCTTCTGGATTCGGTGGTGATCCGCGGGCCAGAAGGCAGTCCTCAGGATGATGTGTCACCGCTGTGGGCTATCTTGCACGACGACCGGCGACTCGGCTGGGGCGCGTCTGGATGTGTTCCGCGTTCGGTGGATCTCAACAGGTAGGGGCGATGCAGGAGATGGAAAGCGGCGAGGATCGCGAGGCGAAGGAGCCGTCGCGGACGGTGACCGGGTGGACGGTGGCGCTGGTCTGCGTGGCGATCGTGGCCTGCGGCGTGATCGTCGGCGGGTTGTTGCACAAGCCGGAGCCGGAGTTGACGACCGCGCCCGTGCCCGCGTCGACCACACGCGCACCGGAGGTGGACAGGTCGTATGTCACTCCACCCGTGGTGTTTCCGGTGGACATTCCGGGGTGCGACGTGGTCCAGCCGCCGGGCGACGGCAAGTTGACGGGCTTCGCCGCGATCGACAATTTCGGTTACGACAATCCCGCGTATCCGTGGTTCTCCGGTCCGAAGGCGGTCGCGATGTCGCGGGCGCTGCAGGATGCGCTGCCCGACGGTGTCGCTCTCCCCTTCGCCGCTGCCGACCAGGCGCTGTTCTTCCGGCCCATCGTCGATCCGGACAACGGGTCCGGTGTGCGTCCCGACTTCGGTGGCTGGACCACGGCCAGCGGCGACCTTCGCCGCGGCGGTAAAGCAGGCGAGTTGATGGTGTCGGTCCGCAAGTTCGCCGCGCCCGTTCCGCCCTGTGTCGCAGGCGATCTCGACGAACGCAGGCACCTCCCCGACGGTACGACCGTCGATGTGCACGACACCTGGTACGCGGTCGGTAAGGTCCGCACCCTCACGCACTCCGCGGACGCGTACCTGACCGACGGCACCGTCGTCACCACCAGAGCCACCGACGCGGGCCAGGACAGCAGCCATTCCGGCACGGTGCCGCTGACCATCGACGAGCTCGCCGCCATCGCCACCGCCCCGGGACTTCGTGTCACCGCACCGGTGCCGTCGGGCACGCCGGACGTCCCCGAATCCTGCGGCACGGGGGTGGAGACCGGCACCACGATCGACCAAGACGCCGCGCACCGCCTGAACGCCGTGCTGGCGCAGATCTCACTCGACGGACTCACGCTCGACCGACCGCTGGGACAACTGCAACCGGCGAGCGCCATCATGGGCAAAGCGAGCGGAGTGTGTCAGGCCGTTCGGATAACAACGCCAGGGCGACAATCCAAGCTGAGCGTCGCGATCAGTGCGGGACAACCTCTTCCGGATCAATCGGCCGCGGCGTACGCGCCCTATGGTGAACGTGTCACGTCCCGGCAACTGCCAGACGGGGCGGTAGTCGAGAACCGGGAGTCGCGGTACACGAGAACTCCGAATCAGCCTGATGCACAGCCTATTTCGGTGACAGACCGCAATGTCACGGTCACCCGCCGGTCTGGCACCCGGGTCAAAGTGAGTTCCAACGCTGAAGGTTCCACCGACCCGCTGCCATTCGAACAGCTGGAGTCGATCGCCGTAACTCCCGGTCTGGAGGTGCGGTGATGGCATCGACTCCGGGCATGCGTGGTCTGATCATCGCCGCGGCGGCGGCCGTAATAGCCAGTGCCGGAGCCGTTATCGTCCTGATGCAGCCCGCCGACAGCACGAAGAAGATCACCGGAACAACGGAATCAGCTCCTGGTCTCGCGTGGTCGATCGACGCCGCCACCCATGGCGGCTCGAAGGCAGAGTTCCGTGATCCCACGGGCGGAACCGAATACGACATGAGCAACCCGGGATTCATCGACGCGGGCGACACCCTCGTCACCGTGGTCGCTACCTCTAGTGGCGGCAGGTGGCTACAGGATCCGAAGATGGTCGGCATCGATGCCACGACCGGCGCCGTGCGCTGGCAGGCCCCGGCCGACGACCTCGCCGGTTGTGCCCGCACCCCGGTCGACGGCCGTCTCGTCTGCTTCACCAGGCAGTCCGCCGCCGTCATCGGCTACGACCTCGCCAGCGGCAAGGTCACCCGAACATCAACGGATTGGAACGTTTTCGCGCTCGCGACGACAGCCGATCGCGTGTACGTCGCCGAAGGTGATGTCGAGTCCGACGACGTGCGCGTGCATTCCGGCACACTCGCCGACCTCGACGCGAACTGGTCCCGCCCGTTCGCCATGGGCACCGGTTGGGACGACATCGACCCCGACGTGCTGGACGTGTCCCACGGGCAGGGCCTGCTCACCCTCGGCGTCCAGGTCGCCGGATTCGACCTCGCCACCGGCGAACCCACCTGGACCTCGAACCTGGGCGGCTGTTCCCGCACCACCGCGACCAGCACGGCGCTGGTCGTGCGCACCGACTCCGACTGCGCCGCCCACCACATCACCGGCAGCACGGTCCTCGACCGCACCGGGCAGGTCCTCGCCACCAGCAATAACGAAGCCGCCCACTACCTTTCGCTCGATCAGCCCACCGACGACAGCATTCCCGTCCTGCTCGCCGACGGTGCCCATGATCGCCGCACCGGAAACCTCGTCTGGACCAGCCCCGACCTCATCACCAAGCTCCGCAATACGAACAGCGACAACGGCAACGCCACGATCGGTACCGCCATCGCGATCGTCGGCGACACCGCGATACTCCGGGATAGCGACGCACGCACCATGACCGGCCTGGACATGCGAACCGGGCGGCGCCTGTGGCAGATCCAGACCGACCGCTCCGGCACGATCAACGCATGGGACGGAAACGTGGTCATCCAATCCGACTTCACCGGACTGTGGGCCACCGACCCGAAATCCGGCACCACGACCTGGGAGATCCCGTTCCGCGCGGTGAACAAGGACCGTGACGCCCTCACCGGCGGCGGCCAGCTGACCGCCCGCAGCAACGGCCGCTATACCTACGCCGCCGCCCACACCATGATCGGCTTGCGCCCCATCAAGTGATAAGAGTGTGGATTGTGTGCAGGGTTTGTGTAGCCGACCTGTCGCACGAGTGATCTGGGTGAGACTGGCCGAGTGAACGAGACGTGGGGCGGGGTAGTGCTCGCGACTATCGCCGCCGTACCGGCCGCAGGTGTGGCGGCATGGTGGCTAGCGCGGCGGCACGGTTGGCCGCCACTCATCGGTCGACGACGTGCTGTTGAACGCGGTCGGCGCCTACCTGGCCGCGCTGTCAGTGCACCTCTGGGTCCGCCATCGCGGCCATCGCCGCCGCGCGCTGCGCGGGCGAGATGCCGCCGCGGATCAGGTCCGCGGCGCGGCGGAACTCGGCCGAGCGTAGTTCGGCGGCGCGCGTCGCGGTGGCCGCGAGGAACGTCGAATCGATGCTGGAGACGTGATTGGCGATGCGCTGGGTTTCCGGAATACCAAGGCCGGCAGCGATCTTCAGCGCCGCCTTCCAGCGTTGCCTGGCCACGGAAAAGTGCGCCGAGCAGTAATTGACCGTCGCGATGGCGTCGAAGGCGAGCACCTCTTCATACGGCGAACCGGACGCGTAGGCGATGTGCAGCGCCCGCTCGTAGTGGCCGAGTGCTTCTCGATACTGTCCCTGCCTGCGATGGACATCGCCGATACCGAGATGCGTGCAGCACTTGAGGATCAGATCGTTGTTGCGTTCGGCCCGCGCCAAGGCCGTCCGCAGGCTGTCGAGCGCCGCGTCGTACTGCTTCACGGCGCAATAGACATTGCCGAGTCGAATCGAAAAGTAGTTGTGGAACAAGGTATTCGACGGCATCGGCGTCAGCGACTTCCGCGCGTCCTCCAGGTGCACGAGCGCGTCGTCGTATCGGCCGACCCGCATATCGGTGTCGCTGATCCGCATCAACGCGCAGGAGCGCAGATAAGGATCGCCGGTCTCGTCGGCGAGCCGCACCGCCTGCCGCAGATAGTCGAACGCGTCATCGTAGAGACCCATCCGCTCGTGGACCTGCCCCAAGCCCTGTAATGCGTAGCCCTCCATGAACTTGTCACCGGACGAACGCGACAGCGACAGGGCCTGGTGGTAACCCATCAGGGCATCCCGATACCGGGCCAGCCGGAAGTAGACCAGCCCGCTGTGGTGCATAGCCCTTGCCGCACTGGCATAGTCGCCCATGCCATGGGCCAGCCGTACCGCATCGTCGAGCACGACCAACGCCTGCCGGCAATGCCGCATCCGCCACAGCGTGTAGCCGAGATTGACCAGCAGGCGGCACTCTTCCGCCTGTTCACCGCTGGTGCGCGCGCTTTCGACCGCATCGAAGTGCAAGGTGATGGCGTCGTCGGAGCAGCGCAGCCCGGTCACATAAGGCCACCACAGGATCTCGGAGAACAGCCCCGTGTAGTCCGACCAGCGGCCCCTGGTCGCCTCACGCGCGATGGCCAGCAGGTTGAGCCGCTCGCTGTGCAACCAGGCCACGCATTCCTGGTGACTGGCCAGCGCGGGCATCGGCGTCACCGGCCTCGGCAGGTCGACGATGCGACTGATCCGATCGGGGAGGATCTTGCTGCCGACCGCCCACGCGGCATACCGGTAGTAGTCGAACAGTCGCGTCAGCGCGGCACCGCCGTCCAGATCGGACGGCTCGACCAGGGTCGCGGCGTAATCACGCACCAGGTTGTGGAACCGATACCGCTCGGAGACAACCTGTTCCAGCAGATGCACATCGACCAGCGCCTCCAGAATCTGCTCGGCGGCATCGATCCCGATATCGGCCAGGGCGGCGGTGGCATAGGTATCGAAGTCGCGACCCGGGTGCAGACCGAGCAGTCCGAACGCCCGCCGTTGCTCGGTGGGCAGGTCTTGAAAGCTGGCGGTGAGCGCGGCGGCCACGCTGCGCGATCCCGCGGACAGATGCTCGAGGCGGTTGCTCGGATGTCGAAGCCGTTCCGCCAACCGATCGATCGGCCAGACCGGCCGCGCGCGCAGCCGACCGGCCGCAATGCGGATCGCCAGCGGCAGGTAACCACACAGCCGAACGGTCTCGGCCACCGCATCGGGCTCCGCCAGCACGCGATCGTCATGGACGATGGCGGCGAACAGCGCCGTCGCGTCCTCGGGCGAAAGCACGTCCAGCGACAGGGATTTGGCGGCCTCCAGGTCGACCAGCCGGCGCCGGCTGGTGATCAGCACCAGGCAGCTCGCCGTACCGGGGAGCAGCGGTCGAATCTGCGCGGCGTCGGCGACATTGTCCAAGACGAGCAGCGCCGAAAGGGCCGCGATCTCGGTGCGCCACAACGCCGCTCGGGCATCCAGGTCCGGCGGTATCGACTCGCTGGGCACCCCTACCGCGCGCAACAGCCGGTCCAGCGCCACCATCGGATCGATGGGCGCGCTCTCGGCGGCGTGCCCGTGCAGGTCGAGATACAGCTGGGCATCGGGAAACTGGTTACTGAGTTGATGGGCGGCATGAATCGCCAGCGTTGTCTTGCCGACTCCGGCCATGCCGTCGATGGCCTGGATGAAAACGGTCGGCCGGGCCGCTTCCGGCGGTATGTCGGTGAGCAGCCGACCCATTTCGGCGGTGCGGCCGGTGAAGTCCGCGATATCACCGGGCAATTGGTTTCGGCTCTCGGGTCGAGATTCTGTTCTGCCCATGGCGGACGCGATCGCGGGAGCTGTTTCCGCGGCCACGCTCGCGGTCGGCCACGACGACTTCTGGTCAATATCGGCGAAATCTACTCCACCGTAACCGGATTCATTCCGACCGGTCTGTGTTGGCGGTTCCTCGGCCGGTGGTTCGATCTCGTCGCGCAGGATCCGCCGGTGCAGTTCGCGGAGTTCGCGTCCCGGCTCGATCCCGATCTCGTCGGCGAGCCGCCGCTGCGCGTCCTGGAAGACCATCAACGCCTCGGCCTGGCGGCCGCAGTGGTACAGCCCGAGCATGAGCAGCGTCCGAAACCGTTCTTGCAGTGGGTAGGAGCTGACCAGCGGCGCGAGCTCGGCGACGGCCTCGGCGTGCTGGCCGCGGGCCAGCTTGATCCCGGCGCGGTGCTCGAGCGCGGCCAGGTAGCGCTCCTGCAGGCGCCGGCGTTCGGCCTCGATGGTCGGACCCGCCAGACCGCTGAACGGCTCACCGCGCCATAGCGCCAGCGCCGCGTCGGTGTGCGTGGCCGCGGCGGCGAGGTCGGCGTCGCGCCTGCATCGCTCGGCGGTCGCGATGAGCCGGTCGAACGCGACGTGGTCGGACAGCGACGGGTCGCCGTGCAGCACGTATCCCGTATCCGCCCGTACCAGTGCGGGTTCGGCGACCCGGCGGCGCGGCGCCAGGGCCCGGCGCAGGCGGCTGACGTAAGTCTGTACTCCGTTGCGCGCGTCACTCGGTGGGTGTTCGCCCCATACGCCATCGATGATCGCGTTCATCGATACTGGACGGTTCATTTCTAGCAGTAATGCCGCGAGCACGGCCTGCTGCTTCGCAGGCCCGAGCTCGATTTCACGGTCATCCCACCATGCCGTGAACGAGCCGAGCACGCCATATCTGATCTGTGTATGCGCCATGGACAAGCCCTCCTGAACCATGTGCTGCCAGCGATGAGCATAGGGGGCGGCGGCCTCGCTCAACGCGGGATCGGTGGATAGTTACCACTTTGACCAGTCATTTACGCACTAGTACAGCCGCAGTTATGCAGCCTGCTCCATCCTGATCGAGTGTGCGACAGCATGTTTCGGGGGGTCCGACGTCTGCGGTCGTCGACTGGCGGTGGGTCGCGCAACCGTGCACCTAGTTATGGTCAAGCGCCCACTTGTCGGCGTGACCAGGCGGTGTACCGGTTGCGGCGTCCGGCCGTGCCGTCGCGGGCTGCGGGCAGGGTTGTCGCACACGGTGATTCGGGGGGAACGGAGTCGGGGTCAGTAGGGCGCGTTGCGGTGCTATCCGGCGATGCACGTGCCGAGGGTCGGTATCGCCGAAAACGAATTCTTTCGGCCAGCTGCAGATCGATACCACCCGGCAAAGGTGATAAGCGAGGGAGTTTGCCATGCAATCGGGAAACAAATCACTGCTGCGCAGCCTGACTTCTATTCAGAAAGAGCTGTGGATAGCGCACGAGCTGGCGGATATTCCTAATAACTGTATTATTTACATCGACATTCGCGCCGAACTGGCACTGGATCATTTCTTCACCGCGCTGCGGCACGCGTTCGCCGAATCCGAGGCGCTCACGGTGAATTTCGTCCGCGGCGCGGACGGGCCGATGCAGGTCGCGCGGGACACCACCGATTGGACGCCGTCCTACCTGGATCTCACCGAGAAGCGGGATCCGGTCGAGGCCGCACTCGACTACATGGCCCGGGAACGCGAGGTCGGTTTCGATCTCGAGCACGACGCGCTGCTGAGCGTCGCGGTGCTCGAGGTCGGTACGAACCACTACATCATGTCGATGTGCTTCGACCACATCATCATGGACGGCGTCGGCGTGGCCGCCTGGGCCCAGCGGGTGCTCGATGTGTACGGCGCGCTGGCGGCCGGAAAGCCCATCGCGGCAGCGGGTTTCGCGCGCCTCGACGACATCATCGACAGCGATGCCGAGTACCGCCGCACCCAGCAGGCGGCGGATCGGGACTACTGGGGCCGGCAGCTGCCCGCCGGGATCGACCCGCTGCGACTGCCCGGCAGCGCCGCCGACGGTGTAGCGCCGGGCCGGATCGGTGGCACCTACGGCTTTTCCGGCGCTGAGCTCGGCGACCTGATGAGCGTCGCGCAATCGGTCGGCGTCAAGCTGCCGTATCTGTTGATGTCGGTCGCGGCGGCGGCGATCCAGCGCTATGCGCTGCGCGACGAATTCTGTTTGCAGATACCGGTTTCCAATCGAGTCGGCGTCGCGGGGCGGACCCCGTGCCAGCTCTCGGACACCGTGCCCATGCTGGTCGAGTCGAGCCGGGATCTGTCCCTCGGCGACCTGGCCGTGCGGATCCACCGCACCATCTCGGGCGCACGGGATCACCTGAGATATGGGTTGTCGGACATCCGGCGCGACTTGAAAATGCCGAACACGCAGGGGAATCCGTTCGGTCCGGTGATCAACGTCATGTCCTTCTTCGGTGCGCTGGAGATGGCGGGCGGGACGGCCGATCTCCAGGTCTATTCGGCGGGCAACAGCGGGGATCTGACGGTCGTCTTCTACTACGAGCGGCAGTCGTCGCGCGGTGGCTACCTGCGGATCGAGGGGGACGCCCAGCTCTATACCGACGACGACGTGCAGGGCTACCTGGGATCGATCGCCCGTTATCTGCGGCAGGCGATAGCCGATGCGGCCGTGCCGATCGGGTCGGTCGATGTGCTCGGGGCCGATCGCGAGTTGGTGGTCGAGGCGTGGAACGACACGGCGGTGCCGGTCGATCCGACTGCGACCCTGGTGGGGTTGTTCGAGGACCGGGTGCGGCAGGCGCCGGACTCGGTGGCGGTGGTGTCCGGTCAAGTCGAGCTCTCCTATCGGGAGCTCGATGAGCGGGCGAACGGTATTGCGCGAGCACTGATTTCGCGTGGTGTGCGGCCGGACAGTGTGGTGGCCGTGGCGTTGCCGCGGTCGGTGGAGCTGATCGTCGCGATCTTGGCGGTGTCCAAGGCCGGTGGCGCATACCTGCCGGTCGACCCGGCCTATCCGGCCGAGCGGCTGGCGTTCGTTCTCGACGATGCCGCGCCCATCGCCGTTCTCACCGACGTCGAAACCTCGAAAGCGCTGCCGCACAGCAAGGTTCCCTACATCTTTGTCGAACACGCCGACTCGGCACCGTCTGTGGTGGACCGGGTCGCTACGCCGCGTCCCGGCAACCTCGCGTACCTGATCTACACGTCCGGTTCCACCGGAACGCCGAAGGGTGTTGCCGTCACCCACCGCAATGCGGCCGCACTCTTCCTGAGCACCGCTCCCTGGTGTGAGTTCGGTGCCGATGACGTCTGGGCGTGGTGCCATTCCCAAGCGTTCGACTTCTCGGTCTGGGAGATCTGGGGCGCGCTGCTGCACGGCGGCCGGGTGGTGGTCGTGCCGTGGGATGTGGTGCGCACGCCCGCGGACCTGTGGCACCTGGTGACCGGGAAGGGCGTGACGATCCTCAATCAGACTCCTTCCGCGTTCTACGCGCTGGCGGAGGCTCGATCAGCCTGCGGCACTACCGAATCCGCCTTGCGGATGGTGATTTTCGGCGGAGAGCCATTGAACCCGGCTCACTTGCAGCCTTGGTATTCGTCCGATCATAGTGACCTGCCCGCGCTGGTGAACATGTACGGGATCACCGAAACCACTGTGCATGTCACCAAGCTGGATCTGTCGGCGGCACAGGTCTCCCGGGGTGGCAGCCCGATCGGAGCCCCACTCGGGAACATGCGGGCATACGTGCTGGATCCGTGGTTGCTGCCGGTTCCCGTCGGCGTAGCCGGTGAACTGTATGTTGCCGGTGCGCAGTTGGCGCGTGGTTATCACGGGCGGGCGGGGTTGACCGCGGGCCGATTCGTGGCCGACCCGTTCGATCCGAATGGTGGCCGGTTGTATCGGACCGGAGATGTGGCCCGATGGACGTGGGGCGGGGCGCTGGAATTCGTCGGCCGGGCCGACGATCAGGTGAAGATCCGCGGGTTCCGGGTGGAGCCCGGTGAAGTCGAAACGATACTGGCGCACCATCCTTCGGTGTCACAAGCGGTAGTGGTGGCCCGTGACAGCGCGGATGGCAAGCAGCTGGTCGGGTATGTGGTCGCCGAGCGGAGCAGGTCGGTCGCGAGCAACGGCCACGCGGGCGGGCGTGGGCTCGAGGGGGCGGAGGTACGCCGGTTCGCGGCCGAGCGGCTGCCGGAGTTCCTGGTGCCGACCGTGGTGATGGTGATCGACTCGGTGCCGTTGACCTCGAACGGGAAGCTCGATCGTGCCGCGTTGCCCGCACCGGAGTTCGCCTCAGCGATGGCGTATCGGGCACCGAGTACCGACGGGGAGCGGGCCCTCGCCGTATTGTTCGCCGAGGTGCTCGGTCTCGACCGGGTGGGTGTCGACGACAGCTTCTTCGAGCTGGGCGGTCATTCGTTGTCCGCCACCCGGCTGATCAGCCGGATCCGGGTGGTGCTCGGCGTCGAGGTGCCGATTCGGACGGTCTTCGACGCTCCGACGGTGGCGCAGTTGGCGACTCGGCTCGATACCGAGGTGCAGATGCGTCCGACGCTGCGGGTCCGGCCGCGTCCGGACGTGGTGCCGTTGTCGTTCGCGCAGCGGCGGTTGTGGTTCATCCACCGCCTGGAAGGGCCGTCGGCCACCTACAACATGCCGTTGGCCGCGCGGTTGACGGGCGCGTTCGATCCGGTGGCGTTCGCGGCCGCGCTCGGCGATGTCGTGGCCCGGCACGAGAGTCTGCGCACGATCTTTGTCGAGGTCGATGGTGTCCCGACGCAGCAGGTACTGGATGCCGGTGTCGAGGTACCGATCACGGTGACCGACGTGGACCCGGCCGAGGTCGACGCCGCGGTGGCCGAAGCGGCGGGGCATCGGTTCGACCTGTCCACGCAGGTTCCGCTGCGGGCCAGCGTATTTCGGTACGGGGCCGATGAATGGCTGCTGGTGTTGCTGATTCACCACATTGCCGGTGATGGCTGGTCGGCGACGGTCACGTTGCAGGATCTGTCCGCAGCATATGTGGCGCGCAGGGACGGGCGTGCACCTGAGTGGGCGCCGATGCCGGTGCAGTACGTGGATTACGCACTGTGGCAACAAGAATTGCTCGGCTCGTCGACCGATCCGGACAGTGTGCTGTCGCGGCAGTTCGAGTACTGGCGTAGTGAACTCGACGGTTTGCCGGAGCAGTTGCTGTTGCCGACCGATCGGCCACGGCCGCGGGTGGCCGGTTATCGCGGCGACGCGGTGGTGTTCGGCATCGATCCGCAGTTGCGGGCCGACGTGGAACGGTTGGCCGGTCGCGAGGGCGCGACCGTGTCGATGGTGTGGCAATCGGCGTTGGCGGTGCTGTTGTTCAAACTCGGTGCGGGGAAGGACATTCCGATCGGCTCACCGATCGCCGGTCGCACCGATGATGCCCTGTCCGATCTGGTCGGCTTCTTCGTCAACACCTGGGTGCTGCGCGCCGCCGTCGAACCGGCCGCATCGTTCACCGAGCTGCTGGGCCAGGTTCGGGCAAAAGCGTTGGCGGCCTATGAGAATCAGGACGCACCGTTCGAGTTGCTGGTCGAGTTGCTCAACCCGGCCCGCTCGGCGGCACACCATCCGCTGTTCCAGGTCCTGCTCACGTTGCAGAACAATGCCGTGCCCACACTGGAGCTGCCGAATGTCGCGATCGAGCCGTATACCGCGCCCGTCACCACGTCGCGATTCGATCTGACCTTCAACATCGGCGACGCCGTTGCGGTGCGGGACAATGGGAACGCTCCGGCCGCGCTCGGCTGGGACGGATACATCGAATACGCCACCGAGTTGTTCGATCGGACCACGGTCGAGGCGATGGCGCGGCGGCTGGTGCGAATACTGCAGCACTTGGTGCTGGAACCGAAGGCCCCGGTCGGGTCGATCGACGTGCTCGACGGGGACGAACGTGACCTGGTGCTGCGCCGGTGGAATGACACTGCCGCTCCGGTCGACCGAGACGTCACGGTTGTCGGGTTGTTCCAGGCACAAGTCGCCGCGACGCCGGATGCGCTCGCGGTCGTCTATGCGGATACCGAGGTGTCGTACGAGGACCTCGATATCAAGGCTGATCGGCTCGCGCAGGTCCTGATCTCGCGCGGCGTCGGGCCGGATTGTGTTGTCGCGGTGGCATTGCCGCGGTCGGTGGAGTTGGTCGTGGCATTGCTGGCGGTGCTGAAAGCCGGCGGCGGATACCTGCCGATCGATCCGGCGTATCCCTCGGATCGTTTGGCGTTCATCCTCGTGGACGCTGCCCCGGTCATCGTCCTCACCGATCGTGTCACGGCAAACACCCTGCCCCGCAACACGACACCGCACCTCTACGTCGATGAAGTCGATGCGGTCAGCAGCGCTCGCGCCGTCACCGTACGGGCTGGCAATCTGGCGTATCTGATCTACACGTCCGGGTCGACCGGCGTGCCGAAAGGTGTTGCTGTCACACACCGTAACGTCGCGAACCTGGCCTCCCAGTCGTGGTCGACCGGTCCCGGTGAACGGGTCCTGGTGCATTCCTCGGTCGCCTTCGACGCCTCCACGTACGAGATCTGGCCCGCGCTGATCAGCGGCGGCACCGTGGTGCTGGCCGGTGAGCAGCGCTCGGACCCGGCCGAGATCACCCGGCTGGTCGCGGCGCGATCGGTCACCAAGATGTTCTCGACACCGGCCTTGCTGTCGGTGCTGCTCGATCAGGTCGAGGCGTTGCCCGGCAACCCGTTCCGGAGCTTGACCCAGGTGATCGTCGGCGGCGCCGAACTCACCTCGGGTCTGGTGCGCCGACTGCAATCGAGCATTGCGGGGGCCGGCGTAGTCAACGGCTACGGTCCGACCGAAACCACGGTGTTCACTACGGTTTTCGCGGCGGACGGCGGACCGGACAGCGGTGCCTCGGTGCCGATCGGTTCCGCATTGGCGAATGTGCGAGTGTTCGTGCTGGATTCGTGGCTGCTGCCGGTCCCGGTGGGAGTGGCCGGTGAGTTGTACGTCGCCGGTGCGCAGGTGACGCGCGGCTACCACGATCAGCCCGGGCTGACCGCTGCCCGGTTCGTGGCCGATCCGTTCGATCCATCCGGCGGCCGGTTGTATCGCACCGGTGATGTGGTGCGCTGGAACGCCGCCGGGCAGTTAGCGTTCGTGGGCCGGGTCGATGATCAGGTCAAGATCCGTGGCTTCCGGGTGGAGCCCGGCGAAGTCGAAGCCGCACTGACGCAACATCCTTCGGTAGCCCAGGCGGTAGTGGTAGCGGTCGAGACCGACGGCGGCAAGCAGTTGGCCGGCTACGTCGTCGCCGATCGAACCATCCCGGTCGCGAGCAACGGACATGCGAACAGGACTGCGCCGGATGGTGCCCAGGTGCGTGCGTTCGTGGCGGATCGGTTGCCGGAGTTCATGGTGCCGTCGGTGGTGATGGTGATCGACTCGGTGCCGTTGACCGCGAACGGGAAACTGGATCGCGCGGCACTGCCGGAGCCGGAGCTGGTGTCCTCGGTGCGGTATCGAGCGCCGGGCACCGAGCGGGAGCGGGTGCTGGCCGAGTTGTTCGGCGAGGTCCTGGGGCGTGATCAGGTCGGCGTGGACGACAGCTTCTTCGAGCTGGGCGGTCACTCGCTGCTGGCCACCCGCCTGGCCAGCCGGATTCGGGTGGTGCTCGGCGTCGAGGTGCCGATCCGGACGGTGTTCGACGCGCCGACGGTGGCGCAGTTGGTGACCAGGCTCGATGCGGGGGTCCAGGTGCGTCCGGCACTGCTGGCCGGGCCGCGTCCCGACGTGGTGCCGTTGTCGTTCGCGCAGCGGCGGTTGTGGTTCATCCACCGGCTCGAGGGTCCGTCGGCCACCTACAACATGGCGCTGGCGGTGCGGTTGCACGGGGCCGATATCGCCGCATTGCGGGCGGCGATCAGCGATGTCGTCGCCCGGCACGAAAGTCTGCGTACGGTCTTCGCCGCTACCGATGGCGTGCCGTCCCAGCGGGTGATCGACGCCGATCGCGTCGAGATCCCGTTCGCGGTGACCGACGTCGGGACCACCGACGTCGGTACCACCGAGCTGGCTGCTTCGGTGACCGCGGCGGTCCGCTACGGATTCGATCTGTCGTCGGAAATCCCGTTGCGCGCCAACGTGTTCCGTCGTGATGCCGAGGAGTGCGTGCTGGTGCTGTTGATCCATCACATCGCCGGCGACGGTTGGTCGTTGACGCCGCTGCTGCGCGACTTGTCGGTGGCGTACGCGGCGCGTCTCGAGGATCGAGCGCCCGGGTGGGGGCCGTTGCCGGTGCAGTACGTGGATTACACGTTGTGGCAGCGCGAATTGCTCGGCTCCGCCACCGATCCCGGCAGCGTGCTGTCGCAGCAGTTCAACTATTGGCGTGCGGAGCTCGACGGGCTGCCCGAGCAGTTGCGACTGCCGATGGATCGGCCGCGTCCACGCGTGGCCAGCTATCACGGGGATATGGTGCCGTTCGGCATCGATCCCGAAATCCGCGCCGCGGTAGAACGATTGGCTGGCCGTGAGGGTGCCACAGTATCGATGGTGCTGCAGTCGGCGCTGGCCGTGCTGTTGTTCAAACTCGGTGCCGGAGAGGATATTCCGATCGGCGCCCCGATCGCCGGTCGGACCGACGAGGCGCTGACCGATCTGGTCGGGTTCTTCGTCAACACCTGGGTGCTGCGCGCGACCGTCGTTCCGGCGGCCTCGTTCACCGAGCTGCTGAGCCAGGTCAGGGCGAAAGCGCTGGCCGGGTACGAGAATCAGGATGTTCCGTTCGAGCTGCTCGTCGAGCTGCTGAACCCGGCCCGCTCGGCGGCGCATCATCCGTTGTTCCAGGTGACGATGGCCTTCCAGAACAACACACTGCCCGCCCTCGACCTCTCGGGTGTGCGGATCGAGCCCTACCCAGCCTCCACCGCGACCGCGCGGTTCGACCTGTTCTTCAATATCGCGGATGCGCCCGCCGGTGCCGGGTGGGACGGGTTCGTCGAGTACGCGACCGAGCTGTTCGATCGGTCGACGGTCGAGACGATGGCGCGGCGGCTGGTGCGCTTGCTGCAGCAGCTGGTGTCGACGCCAGAGGTTTCCGTGGGGTCGATCGTCGTGCTCGGCGACACCGAACGCGAACTGGTGCTGCACCAGTGGAACGACACCACCGTTGCGATACCCGACACCACGCTGGTCGGATTGCTGGCGACCCAGGTCGCCAGTACGCCGGACGCGGTCGCAGTGGTCTGTGCGGATGTCGAGCTGACCTATCGGGAGCTCGATATCCGAGCCGACCGGCTGGCGGGCGTCCTTGCCTCGCGTGGGGTGGGCCCGGATGGTGTTGTCGCGGTCGCGTTGCCGAGGTCGGCGGAACTGATCGTGGCGCTGGTGGCGGTGTTGAAGGCCGGTGGGGCGTATCTGCCGATTGATCCGGCCTATCCCTCGGACCGGCTGGGCTTCGTGCTCGCGGACGCCGCGCCGGTGGTCGTCGTGACCGACTCCGCCACCGCGCCGTCGCTGCCGCAGTCGGCAACTCCTTGCCTGCACATCGATGCGGCCGACGCGGAGTACTGGTCAGGTCTGCAGCGGGCTGTCGCCGCGCCGCAGAACTTGGCCTACGTGATCTACACCTCCGGTTCCACCGGTGTTCCCAAAGGCGTTGGTATCACGCACCGTAACGTGGTGAACCTGGTCGCCCAGGCGTGGACGACCGGCCCGGAGGATCGGGTACTGGTGCATTCCTCGATCGCCTTCGATGCCTCCACTTACGAGATCTGGCCTGCGCTGTGCGGTGGCGCGACATTGGTGGTCGCCGGTGAGCAACGGTCGGATCTGGTGGAGATCACCCGGCTCGTGGAAACCCGGTCGGTGACGAAGATGTTCGCGACGCCGCCGTTGCTGTCGGCCTTGGTCGAGCACGCGGAGTCGTTGCCCGACAACCCCTTCCAGAATCTGCGGCAGGTGAATACGGGTGCCGACACGCTCACCACCGAACTGGTCGGCGCGCTGAAGGCCAAGTGCGGGGTCGGCCGGGTCGACAACCTGTACGGTCCGACCGAGGCGACGGTCGACGTGACCGCCTATCAGGTCCCCGACGACGTGGTGGGCGCGGTGGTGCCGATCGGTGCACCGGTCGCCAATACGCGGGTGTTCGTGCTGGATTCGTGGCTGGTGCCGGTTCCGGTCGGTGTGGCCGGCGAGCTGTATGTCGCCAGTGCCCAGTTGGCGCGTGGTTATCACGGTCGGCCGGGACTGACG
The DNA here is from genome assembly GCF_042727395.1 of Nocardia sp. NPDC060255. Lineage (NCBI taxonomy): Bacteria > Bacillati > Actinomycetota > Actinomycetes > Mycobacteriales > Nocardiaceae > Nocardia > Nocardia sp. NPDC060255. The sequence continues at coordinate 167,301 of NZ_JBHXAU010000004.1, forward strand.
GCGGCCCAGTTCGTGGCCGACCCGTTCGATCCGTCCGGTGGCCGGTTGTACCGGACCGGGGACGTGGTGCGCTGGAACAGCGCGGGCCAGTTGGAGTTCGCGGGCCGCGCCGATGATCAGGTGAAGATCCGCGGCTTCCGGGTGGAACCGGGCGAGGTCGAAACGGTGCTCGCACAACATCCTTCGGTGACCCGGGCGGTGGTGGTGGCACGCGACACCGACACCGGCAAGCAGCTGGTCGGGTACGTGGTCGCCGATCAATCCGGGCCGGTCGTCGGTGAAGACGAATTGGTGGGGCAGTGGCGTCGGGTGTACGACGACCTGTACTCCGGCATCGAGATCAGTAAAGACGATGGCACCCAGCGTGTCTCAGGTGCGGTAGCCGACTTCGGTTCGGACTTCGGCGGCTGGGACAGCAGCTACACCGGTGCAGCGATTCCGCTGGAGCAGATGCGTGAGTGGCGGTCGGCCACGGTCGACCGGATTCGCGGACTGAAACCGCGGCGGGTGCTCGAGATCGGTGTCGGCTCGGGATTGCTGATGGCGCAGTTGGCACCGGACTGCGAAGAGTATTGGGCGACTGACTTCTCGGCCGCCACCATCTCCTCGCTGCGCCAACAGCTGACCGAACTCGACGCGGGATGGACCGATCGTGTTGTGCTGCGGGCCCAAGCGGGCGATGACTCCGACGGACTGCCGGACAGTCATTTCGACACCGTGGTGATCAACTCCGTCATTCAGTATTTCCCCAGCCAGAACTACCTGCGCACCGTCCTGGAACAGGTAGTGCGACTGCTGGCCCCCGGTGGCGCGATATTCGTCGGCGACGTGCGCAATCTGGCTCTGCTGGAAGAGTTCACCACTGCCGTACAGATCAGTCGCAACGGTGGCGATGATCCCGTCGCGGTCGGTGATCGAGTCCGCCGAGACATCGCCGCCGAGCAAGAACTGTTGCTGGCACCGGAGTACTTCGTCGGGCTGCGCAGTGACGCAATGGGATTTGATGCCGTCGACATCCAGCTCAAACGCGGCCTGTCGGTCAACGAGCTGACCCGGTACCGCTACGACGTGGTCTTGCACAAGGCTCCGACGAAACCGCTGTCGGTCGCCGATACGCCGAAAGCCGGTTTCCGTGGCCATGATTGGCTGCGCACCCTGCTGCGTACCCGGCATACCGACGTCATTCGGGTCACCGGGATCCCGCACGCCGGACTGGTCGGGCAGGTCGAGGCCGCGCACCGCATCCGGGCGGGTCTGCCCGGCACCACCACCGATGAACTCGGCGTCGATTTCGAGGGAATTCTCGAGACCGGCACCGACCGTGCGGGCCTGGTTCCCGAGGACCTGCACCTGCTGGGAGAGCACTTCGGCTACACGACCGCGGTCACCTGGTCGGCGGAGCCGGACCGGATGGACGCCGTCTTCATCGATCTCGCGACCGCACAGGGCCAACCGCTGACCGACGTGTACGTCGCGACGACACCCGTGGACGATCCCGGCGCATACGCCAACAACCCGCACGCGGGCCTGCTGGCCGCCGAGGTGCGGCGGTGGGTGACCGAGCGGCTGCCCGAGTTCATGGTGCCCGCGACGGTGCTGGTGATCGACGCGGTGCCGCTGACCGCGAGCGGCAAGCTCGATCGGGCGGCGCTGCCGGATCCGGATTTCGGTACCGCACTGGAATATCGGGCTCCGCGCACCGAGCGGGAGCGGGTCCTGGCCGATCTGTTCGCCGAGATCCTCGGACTCGACCGGGTCGGTATCGACGACAGCTTCTTCGCACTGGGTGGTCACTCGTTGCTGGCCACCCGCCTGGTCAGCCGGATCCGGGTGGTGCTGGGCGTCGAGGTGCCGATCCGGACGGTCTTCGACGCGCCGACGGTCGCGGAGCTGGTCCCGAGGCTCGATGCGGAAGTGCAAGTGCGCCCCGCGCTGCTGGCTCGGCCGCGGCCGGACGTGGTGCCGTTGTCGTTCGCGCAGCGGCGGTTGTGGTTCATCCACCGGTTGGAAGGACCGTCGGCCACCTACAACATGGCGTTGGCGGTGCGGTTGCACGGCGTCGACGTGTCGGTGCTGCGCGCCGCGATCGGTGATGTGGTCGCGCGGCACGAGAGTCTGCGGACGGTTTTCGTCGATGCCGACGGGGTGCCGTCGCAGCGGGTGCTCGACAGCGTCGAGGTGCCGGTGCATCTCACCGAGGTGGCTCCCGTCGAGGTGGATGCGGCGGTGACCGCCGCGGTGCGCTACGGATTCGATCTGTCCTCCGAAATTCCCCTCCGCGCCAACGTGTTTCGCTGTGATGCCGACGAGTGCGTCGCCGTGATCCTGATCCATCACATCGCCGGTGACGGCTGGTCGATGACGCCGCTGCTGCGCGATCTGTCGGAGGCCTATGCCGCGCGCCTCGACTATCGCGCACCGGCGTGGGAGCCGTTGCCCGTGCAGTACGTGGATTACACGCTGTGGCAGCACGAGGTGCTCGGCTCGGCGGACGATCCGGACAGCCTGCTGTCGCGGCAGTTCAACTACTGGCGGGCCGAACTCGACGAGCTGCCGGAGCAGTTGCGGCTGCCGACGGACCGGCCACGTCCGCTGGTGGCCAGTTATCGCGGCGACATGGTGCTGTTCGGAATCGATCCCGAGATTCGTACCGCGGTGGAGCGTTTGGCCGCTCGCGAGGGTGCGACGGTATCGATGGTGCTGCAGTCGGCGCTCGCGGTGCTGTTGTTCAAACTCGGTGCAGGGGAGGATATTCCGATCGGTTCCCCGATCGCCGGCCGCACCGACGAGGCGCTGGCCGATCTGGTCGGGTTCTTCGTCAACAGCTGGGTGCTGCGGGCGAAGGTGTCCTCGGCGGCGTCGTTCAGCGAGATCCTGGCTCGGGTCAGGTCGAAAGCGCTGGCGGCCTACGAGAATCAGGACGTTCCGTTCGAGCTGCTGGTGGAGTTGCTCAACCCCGCCCGCTCGGCGGCGCATCATCCGTTGTTCCAGGTGTCCTTGGCATTCCAGAACAACACGCTGCCGGATCTCGAGCTGTCGGGGGCGCGGATCCAGCCGTACCTCGCGACCACCGCGACCGCACGGTTCGACCTGTTCTTCAACGTCGCCGACGCGCCCGCCGGTCAGCAGTGGAACGGGCTCGTCGAGTACGCGAGCGAGCTGTTCGACCGGTCGACGGTCGAGGCGATGGTGGGCCGGTTCGTGCGGATCCTCCGGCAGATCGTGTCGGACCCGGCCGCACCCGTCGGGTCGATCGACGTGCTCGATACCGACGAACGCGAGCGGGTGCTGCATCGTTGGAACGACACCGCCGTTTCGGTCGTCGACAACACGATGGTCGGGCTGATTCGGGCACAGGTCGCGCGGACACCGGACGCGGTCGCCGTTGTCTGTGGCGACACCGAGATCTCCTATCGCGAACTCGACACCCGCGCCGGTCAATTGGCGCGCGTGCTGATCTCGCGTGGGGTAGGCCCCGACACCATTGTCGCGGTCGCGCTGCCCAGGTCCGCGGATCTGATCGTGGCTTTGCTGGCGGTATTGCAGGCCGGTGGTGGGTATCTGCCGATCGACCCGGCCTATCCGTCGGATCGGCTGGCGTTCATTCTCACCGACGCCGCGCCGGTCGTCGTCGTGACCGATTCCGTCACCGCAAAACTGTTGCCCGACAGCGCAGCTCCGAACCTGTACCTCGACAGGGCTGATACGTGGGACCAGTCCGGTACGGATCCGGTTGTCGCGGTGGGGCCGCAGAACCTGGCCTATGTGATCTACACCTCCGGCTCGACCGGTGTCCCCAAAGGTGTTGGTATCACGCATCGTAACGTCGCGAGCCTGGTGACATCGGCCTGGTCGACCGGACCGGACGATCGGGTGCTGGTGCATTCGTCGGTCGCGTTCGATGCCTCCACCTATGAGATCTGGCCCGCCCTGGCCGGTGGTGCCACGCTGGTGCTGGCCGGTGAGCAGCGGTCGGACCTGGTGGAGATCACCGGGCTGATCACGAGCCGGTCGGTGACGAAGATGTTCGCGACGCCACCGTTGCTGTCGGCGTTGGTCGATCACGTGGAATCCCTGCCCGACAAGCCTTTACAGACATTGCGCCGGGTCATCGTCGGCGGCGCGGAGCTGACCGCGAATGTCGTCGGCAAGCTGAACGCGAAGTATGCCGACGTTCAGGTCATGAACGGGTACGGGCCCACCGAGACCACCGCGTGTGTCACCGATTACGACGCGGTCGATGATCTCGACGGAGCTGTTCCCATTGGTCTGCCGGTGGCCAATACTCGGGTGTTTGTTCTGGACCCGTGGCTGGTGCCGGTTCCGGTCGGTGTCGCCGGTGAGTTGTATGTCGCGGGTTCGCAGCTGGCGCGGGGCTATCGCGGCCGGCCGAGTTTGACCGCGGCCCGGTTCGTGGCCGATCCGTTCGACTCGACGGGCGGTGGCCGACTGTACCGCACCGGTGACGTGGTGCGGTGGACCTCGGCCGGAGTGTTGGAGTTCGCGGGCCGGATCGATGATCAGGTGAAGATCCGCGGCTTCCGGGTCGAGCCCGGCGAGGTCGAAACCGTGCTGGCGCAGCATCCTTCGGTGTCCCAAGCGGTCGTTGTGGCACGCGATACCGACGTCGGCGGTAAGCAGCTGATCGGCTACGTCGTGGCCGATCGGTCGGGGCCGGTCGTTGCCGAGGACGAAATGGTGGGGCAGTGGCGCCGAGTGTACGACGACCTGTACGCCGGAGCGGCCAACGGGAATGGCAACGGCAACGGCAACCGGCGGCCCACCGGGTTCGGCTCGGACTTCGGCGGCTGGAACAGCAGTTACACGGCCGCGCCGATTCCGGTCGAGCAGATGCGGGAGTGGCGCTCGGCCACGGTGGATCGCATCCGGGAGTTGAGTCCGCGACGGATACTCGAGATCGGCGTCGGATCCGGATTGCTGCTGTCGCAGCTGGCGCCCGACTGCGCGGAGTACTGGGCGACGGATCTGTCGGCCGCGACCATCGCGACGCTGCGGCAGCAGCTGGGTGAGCTGAACGCGGGCTGGGTCGATCGCGTCGTGCTGAACGCGCAGGCGGCGGATGACACCACCGGATTGCCGGAAGGCTACTTCGACACGGTGGTGTTGAACTCCGTCGCGCAGTACTTCCCGGGCGAACGGTATCTGCGTCAGGTGCTCGGGCAGGTGCGGGGGCTGCTGGCGCCCGGTGGTGCGGTGTTCGTCGGCGATGTGCGGAATTTCGCACTGCTGCAAGAGTTCACCACCGCGGTACACCTGAGTCGCCACGGCGGGGACGACCCCGCGGTGGTGGAAGATCGAGTCCGCCGAGACATGTCCGCGGAGAAAGAACTGTTGCTGGCACCGGAGTACTTCCTGGCCCTGTGCGATCGGGAGACCGGGTTCGATGCCGTCGATATCCAGCTCAAGCGCGGATTCTCGGTCAATGAGCTGACCAGGTACCGATACGACGTGGTGCTGCACAAGAGTCCGCCGAAACCACTGTCGGTGGCGGATACGCCGAAAGTCGAGTTCCGCGACGACGATTGGCTGCGCACGCTGCTGCACACCGAACACCGGGACGGCATTCGCGTCACCGGAATCCCGCATGCCGGGCTGACCGGGCAGATCGAGGCGGCGCATCGAATCCGGACCGGTCACTCGGTGTCGACCGGTGGGCACAACGACCCGCGCGCAGCGAATTTCGAAGGAATCCTCAACTCCACCATGGATCGAGCGGGCGCGGGCTCGCTGCCTGAAGACCTGCACCTGCTCGGTCAGCAGCTCGGGTACACCACCGCGGTCACCTGGTCCACGAAACCGGGTCACATGGACGCGGTGTTCCTCGACCGCGCGACAACCGAGGGGCGATTGCTGACCGACGTGTATCTGTCGTCCGCCGCGACGGCTGATCCGGCCACGTATGCGAACAATCCGCAGGACACCCTTCTGCCCGCCAGCGTGCGCGGGTTCGTGGCCGAGCGGCTGCCCGATTTCATGGTTCCGGCGGTGGTGCTGGTGATCGCCGCGGTGCCGCTGACGGCGAACGGCAAGCTCGATCGCGCGGCGCTGCCGGATCCGGAGTTGGTGTCCGCGCGGGAATATCGTGCCCCGCGCACCGAACGAGAAAAGACCCTGACCGAGTTGTTCACCGAGATACTCGGCGTCGGCCGGGTCGGTGTGGACGACAGCTTCTTCGCGCTGGGTGGTCACTCGCTGTTGGCGACCCGGCTGGCCAGCCGGATACGGGCGGTAATGGGTGTCGAAGTACCGATCAAGGTGATGTTCGAGGCGGCCACGGTCGCCCAGCTCGCCGGTCGCTGGTCCCAGCTGGAGCCGTCGCGCCGACCGGCGCTGCGCCGGATGAATCGAGAGGTGGGTCTGTGATGATCCCATTGTCGTTCGCGCAGCGGCGGTTGTGGTTCATCCACCGGCTGGAGGGGCCATCGGCCACCTACAACATGCCGGTGACGGTGCGGTTGACGGGCACGTTCGATGCGGCGGCGTTCGCGGCCGCGGTCGGTGATGTGGTCGAGCGGCACGAGAGCCTGCGGACGGTCTTCGAGGAAGTCGACGGGGTGCCCGGTCAGCGAGTGATCGACGCCGACTGTGTCGAGGTGCCGGTGACGATCACCGACGTGGATCCGGCCGAGTTGGCCACGGCGGTGACCGCGGCGTCACGCTATGCCTTCGATCTGTCTACGGAAATTCCGGTGCGCGCCAACGTGTTCCGGTACGCGGCCGAAGAGTGCGTGGTGATGTTGTTGATTCACCACATCGCCGGTGACGGTTGGTCGATGGCGCCGCTGCTGCGGGATATGTCGGTGGCGTACGCGGCGCGGCGGTCGGGGCGGGTGCCCGCGTGGGAGCCGCTGCCGGTGCAGTACGTGGATTACACACTGTGGCAGCAGGAATTGCTGGGATCACAGTCCGATCCGGACAGTGTGCTGTCGCAGCAGTTCGAGTACTGGCGCGGCGAGCTCGACGGGTTGCCGGAGCAGTTGCGGTTGCCGACCGATCGGCCACGGCCGCGAGTGGCCAGCTATCGCGGGGACATGGTGGTATTCCGTGTCGATCCCGAGATCCGCACGGCGGTCGAGGGATTGGCCGCCCGCGAGGGTGCGACGGTGGCGATGGTGTTGCAGTCGGCGCTGGCCGTGCTGTTGTGCAAACTCGGTGCCGGTGCGGACATTCCGATCGGCTCGCCGATCGCCGGCCGGACCGATGACGCGCTGACCGATCTGGTCGGGTTCTTCGTCAACACCTGGGTGCTGCGAGCGGCGGTCACGCCCGAGTTGTCGTTCGCCGAGATCGTCGGCCAGGTTCGGGCGAAAGCGCTGGCGGCCTACGAGAATCAGGATGTTCCGTTCGAGTTGCTCGTCGAGTTGCTCAACCCGGCGCGGTCGGCGTCGCACCATCCGCTGTTCCAGGTGCTGCTGAGCTTGCAGAACAACACCGCGCCCACCTTGGAGCTGGCGGGTGTCGAGTTCGAGCCGTATGCGTTGGCGGCGGTGACATCGCAGTTCGATCTGACGTTCAACGTCGGCGATGCCCCGGCCGGGTGGGATGTGTACGTCGAGTACGCGACCGACCTGTTCGATCGGCCCACCATCGAGGCGATGGTGGCGCGGTTGGTGCGGATACTGCGGCTGGCGGTGTCCGAAGCCGATATGCCGGTGGGATCGATCGATGTCCTCGACGCCGACGAGCGAGAGCTGTTGTTGCACAGGTGGAACGACACCACCGCACCGGTTGATCCGGACGTCACCGTGGTCGACCTGTTCCGGTCGCAGGCCGATCGGGCACCGGACGCGGTCGCGGTTGCCTGCGCGGGCACCGAGGTGACCTATCGGGAACTCGATGCGCGATCCGACGGGTTGGCGAGTGTGCTGAACGCGCGCGGCGTCGGCCCGGATCGTGTTGTCGCGGTAGCGTTGCCGCGGTCGGTGGAGCTGATCGTGGCATTGCTGGGTGTGCTGAAGGCCGGTGGTGCGTACTTGCCGATCGATCCGGGGTATCCCTCGGACCGGGTGGCGTTCGTGCTCGCCGATGCCGCGCCGGTTGTTGTCGTGACCGATTCGGTGACGGCAAATGCGTTGCCACAGCATGCAACACCGCACCTCTATCTCGACACCGCCGATGTCGATGAAGTGCGTCTGGATCTGACCGGCGCGGTACGGCCGCAGAATCTGGCGTACGTCATCTACACCTCCGGCTCTACCGGCATACCCAAAGGCGTTGGTATCACGCACCGTAACGTGGTGAACCTCGTCGCTCAGGCCTGGTCGGCCGGTGCCGAGGATCGGGTGCTGGTGCATTCCTCGGTCGCGTTCGATGCCTCGACCTATGAGATCTGGCCTGCGCTGTGCGGTGGCGCGACACTGGTTGTCGCCGGCGAGCAGCGGTCGGATGTGGTGGAGATCACCCGGCTGGTCGAGACCTGGTCGGTGACGAAGATTTTCGCGACCCCACCGTTGCTGTCGGCGCTGGTGGATCACGTGGAGTCGTTGACCGACAACCCCTTCCAGAGTGTGCGGCAGATCAATACCGGTGCCGACACACTCACTTCAGGGCTGGTCGACGCGCTGAAGGCCAAGTGCGGGGTCGATCGGATCGACAACCTGTACGGTCCGACCGAGGCGACGGTCGACGTGACCGCCTATCGCGTGTCCGATGATGTGGTCGGTGCGGTGGTGCCGATCGGCAGGCCGGTGACCAACACGCGGGTGTTCGTGCTGGATTCGTGGTTGGTGCCCGTTCCGGTCGGGGTTCCCGGCGAGCTCTATGTCGCCAGTGAGCAATTGGCGCGCGGTTACTACGGACAGGCCGGGCTGACTTCGGCGCGGTTCGTGGCCGACCCGTTCGATCCGGCCGGTGGACGGCTGTATCGCACCGGTGATGTGGTGCGGTGGACCTCGGCGGGTGTGCTGGAGTTCGCGGGCCGGGTCGATGATCAGGTGAAGATTCGCGGCTTCCGCGTCGAGCCGGGGGAGGTCGAATCCGCTCTGGCGCAACATCCTTCGGTTTCCCAAGCGGTGGTGGTGGCGCGGTCGGTCGATGGTGGCAAGCAGCTGGTCGGGTACGTGGTCGCCGATCGAACCAGCTCGATCGAAGGCAACGGGCATACGGGCTCGCCGGACCTCGATGGTGCGGATGTTCGTCGTTTCGTGGCCGAGCGGTTGCCGGACTTCATGGTGCCGTCGGTGGTACTGGTGATCGACTCGATACCGCTGACCGCGAGCGGCAAGCTCGATCGCGCGGCCTTGCCAGTCCCTGAGCTCAGGTCGACGGCAGCGTATCGGGCGCCCAACACCCTCCAGGAACAGATGCTGGCCGCGCTGTTCGCCGAGATCCTCGGACTGGACCGGGTCGGTATCGACGACAGCTTCTTCGCGCTGGGCGGGCATTCGCTGCTGGCTACCCGGCTGGCCAGCCGGATTCGGGTGGTGTTCGGTGTCGAGGTGCCGATCCGGACGGTGTTCGATGCGCCGACGGTGGCGCAGCTGGTGACCCGGCTCGGTGACCGCGCGCGACTGCGTCCGGCGTTGCTGGCGGGGCCGCGGCCGGACGTGGTGCCGTTGTCGTTCGCGCAGCGGCGGCTGTGGTTCATTCATCGCTTGGAAGGACCGTCTGCCACCTACAACATGCCGATGGTGGCGCGGCTGCACGGGGTCGACGTGTCGGTGTTGGCCGCCGCGATCGGGGATGTGGTCGGTAGGCACGAGAGTCTGCGCACGATCTTCGTGGAAGCGGACGGCGTCCCTGCCCAGCGGGTGCTCGACAGTGTCGACGTGCCTGTGCACGTCGCTGACGTAGCTCCCGCCGAGGTGGATGCGGCGGTGACCGCCGAAGTGCGTTACGGAATCGATCTCTCGTCGGAAATTCCGATACGCGCCAGCGTGTTTCGGTGTTCGGCCGACGAGTGTGTGCTGGTCCTGTTGCTGCACCATATTGCCGGTGACGGCTGGTCGGCGGCACCGCTGTTGCGCGACCTGTCGGTGGCCTATGCCGCTCGCCTCGACGATCGGGTGCCGGAGTGGTCGCCGCTGCCGGTCCAGTACGTGGATTACACGCTCTGGCAGCAAGACTGGCTGGGTTCATCGACCGATCCGGACAGTGTGCTGTCCCAGCAATTCGACTACTGGCGTGCCGAACTCGACGATCTGCCGGAGCAGCTGCGGCTGCCGATGGATCGGCCGCGACCACGGGTGGCCAGCTATCGCGGTGATGTCGTGCCGTTCGCCGTCGATGCGGAACTGCGGGCGGACGTGGAACGGTTGGCCGGTCGTGAGGGTGCGACCGTGTCGATGGTGTTGCAGTCGGCGTTGGCGGTGCTGTTGTTCAAACTCGGTGCGGGGGAAGATATTCCGGTCGGCTCGCCGATCGCCGGTCGCACCGATGACGCGCTGTCCGATCTGGTCGGCTTCTTCGTCAACACGTGGGTGTTGCGCACGGCGGTCGCTCCGGGGGCGTCGTTCAGCGAGGTCGTGGGTCAGGTTCGGGCAAAAGCGTTGGCCGCCTACGAGAATCAGGACATCCCGTTCGAGTTGCTCGTCGAGTTGCTGAATCCGGCCCGGTCGGCGGCGCATCATCCGTTGTTCCAGGTCTCGTTGGCATTTCAGAACAACGCCCTGCCGACGCTGGCGCTGCCCGGGGTGCGGTTCGAGCCTTACCACGTGTCCATGGCGACTTCGCGGTTCGACCTGTTCTTCAATATCGCCGATGCGCCCGCCGGTCACGGGTGGGGCGGGTTCGTCGAGTATGCGACCGAGTTGTTCGATCGGCCGACGGTCGAGGCGATGGTGACGCGGTTGGCGCGGATCCTGCGGCAGGTGGTGTCGGATCCGAGTGCACCGGTGGGGTCTGTCGAGGCGCTCGGCGCTGATGAACGTGAGTTGGTGCTGAGCAGGTGGAACGACACCGCGGTCGAGGTCGCGGAAAGCACCCTGGTCGAGTTGTTCCAGGCGCAGGTCGCCTCGACCCCGGACGCGGCGGCTGTGGTCTGCGGGGAAACTGAGCTGACCTACCGGGAGCTCGATGCTCGCGCCGATCGGCTTGCGCGGGTGTTGATTTCACGCGGAGTGGGTCCCGACACCGTTGTCGCGGTGGCGTTGCCCCGGTCCGCGGAACTGATCGTGGCGTTGCTGGCGGTGTTGCAGGCCGGCGGTGGGTATCTGCCGATCGATCCCGGATACTCCTCGGACCGCTTGGGGTTCATCCTCACCGATGCCGCACCGGTCGTCGTCGTGACCGATGCCGCGACATCACAGGCGTTGCCGCGGACCGAAGCGCCACACCTGTGCCTCGATACGAACGCCGACTGGTCCGGTGCGGACCGCACTGTCCGGGCGCGACCACAGAATCTGGCGTACGTGATCTACACCTCCGGATCGACGGGAACGCCGAAAGGTGTTGGCATCACGCATCGCAACGTGGCCAACCTCGTTGCTCAGGCCTGGTCGGCCGGTCCCGAGGATCGCGTGCTGGTGCACTCCTCGATCGCGTTCGATGCCTCCACCTATGAGATATGGCCCGCCCTCTGCGGTGGTGCCACGGTGGTACTGGCGAGTGCGCAGCGGTCGGATCTGGTGGAGATCACCCGGCTCGTGCAGGACCGTTCGGTGACGAAGATGTTCGCGACGCCACCGTTGCTGTCGGCCTTGGTCGAATACGTCGAGTCGTTGCCCGGCACGCCATTGCGGAGTCTGCGGCAGGTGAATACCGGGGCCGACACGGTCACCTCGGGGCTCGTCGAGGCCTTGCGTGCGAGCTGCGGCGGCGTGCGCGTCGACAACCTCTACGGTCCGACCGAGGCGACGGTCGATGTGACGGAATTCGGCACGCCCGAGGGGGAGTTGGCCGCGGTGGTGCCGATCGGTGTTCCGGTCGCCAATACGCGCGTGTTCGTGCTGGATTCGTGGTTGATGCCGGTTCCGGTGGGGGTCGCCGGTGAGTTGTACGTGGCGGGCGCGCAGTTGGCGCGTGGCTATCGTGGCCGGGCGGGGCTGACCGCGGCGCGGTTCGTGGCCGACCCGTTCGACCCGGCCGGTGGTGGCCGGTTGTATCGCACCGGCGATGTGGTGCGCTGGAATACCGCCGGGCAGTTGGAGTTCGCGGGCCGGATCGACGATCAGGTGAAGATCCGCGGTTTCCGGGTCGAACCCGGGGAAGTGGAAACTGTTCTGGCGCAGCATCCGTCGGTGTCGCAGGCCGTCGTAGTAGCGCGTGGTCTGGACAGCGGCAAGCAGCTGATCGGATACGTGGTCGCCGACGATGCCGAACTCGACGGTGCGGCGGTGCGCGCGTTCGCCTCCGAGCGGCTGCCCGATTTCATGGTGCCTGCATCCGTGCTCGTCCTCGACTCGGTGCCGTTGACCGCCAACGGAAAGCTGGATCGGGCCGCGTTGCCGGAACCGGAGCTCACCTCATCGGCGCGCTACCGGGCACCGCGCACCGACCAGGAGAAGATCCTGACCACGGTGTTCGCCGAGCTGTTGGGGCTCGACCGGGTTGGTGTGGACGACAGTTTCTTCGAGCTCGGCGGTGACAGCATCCGCTCGATTCAGGTGGTGTCGCGGGCACGGGAACTCGGGGTCGAGATCAGTCCCCGGGAAGTGTTCGAGCATCAGACGGCGGCGGCCTTGGCCGCGGTGGCGGTCGGGCGTGCGCCTGCCGTGGTCTTGGCGGAGTTGGCCGGTGGTGGCGTGGGCTGGCTGCCGCTGTTGCCGGTGGCTCGGTTCGTGCGCGAGTCGGGTGCGGGGTTCGACACTTTCACGCAGTCGCTGCTGCTGGATCTGCCGAGCGGAATCGATCGGGCGGGCTTGCTGGCGACGCTGGCTGCGGTGATCGATCGGCACGACGTCTTGCGGTCGCGGTTGGTCGATGACGAGCGCGGTGCGGGGCTCGAGGTTGCGCCAGTCGGCGCGATCGAGGTGGATCGGCTGCTGCGTCGCGTTGAAATAACTGCCACCGAACAGCATTCAGAGGTGATCGCCGAGGAAGTGCGTGCGGCAGCAAGTCGGTTGGCTCCGGCGGCGGGGGTGATGGTTCAGTTCGTGTGGTTCGACGCTGGAAACACCCGATCGGGCTGGCTGTCGATCGTGGCGCATCACCTGGTG